>JBGTEP010000116.1:0-17149 GCA_041747735.1 Chryseolinea sp. | reverse complement strand
AGTACTTATGTACAGAACGTAGGTGACCCAGTGAAGCGTGCGCATGGACTGTTGAGCCGGAGTGTAACGATAAAAGAACCGGGATATGTTTATATTTATATCTCCAATGAAGGTGCTGTGCAACAGGAAATTTACTTTGATGATATGACCATCACTCATCAAAAATCGAAGGTGGTGCAGGCGAATGATTATTATCCGTTTGGTTTGACTTTTAACTCCTATCAGAGAGAAAATTCAACAACGAATAATTACTTATACAACGGAATGGAGAAACAAGACGAGTTAGATCTTGGATGGCTTGATTATGGGGCGAGGATGTATATGAGCGATATTGGAAGGTGGGGAGCCATTGATCCGATGGCCGATCAGATGAGGAGATGGAGCCCGTATGCTTATGCCTTCAACAACCCGGTACGCTTCATCGATCCGGATGGCATGTTTCCGAGAATATCTTCAACCCATGCAGATATTGACGATTTGTCCAAGAGTCACTTCCAGGGGTCACCCGAAATGTATGGTCCGTTGACAGAGTTAAAGACGGAAGTTGGAAATGAACAATCTGCAGTTACTTCTGATGCTGTGGGCGGCAGTGCGGATGCGACGCCGTCCGAATCGACAGGTGAACTCGGAGCACTGCAAGGAGAGCCTACTGATGATTTAAAAGATATTACTAAAGAGTTTTATTCTCAATTAGCTCGTACGCAGGTGTTTTATTACAATGCAAAAAAAATGATGGATGAGAAGAATGCTTCATTTGAAGAACGATTAAACTTCTTTGCGCAGACCATAGGTCATGGAGCTATGTTTGATATTAAGCAGCCAGGAAACGGATTTCACCATCGCGAAATAGGTTTAAGATCAAAATTTAATGGCGATGAATATGACTGGGATGATTATGGTAATATCAATTTTGGTTTTGCAGCTAAGACTTTTGGTATTAGTTTAAACTGGGCAAAATTTGGAGCTGGAATGCAACAGGTATTTGGAGATGGTGATGGTTCTATTAGGTGGGGTAATTTTGATGGTTTTTTTGATGAGTATACTGATACAAAAATGATTAAAATGGGTTACGATATGAAATTACCATGGCAAAAATGAAGTCGATACTTTTTATTGTTACTTTATTAATATGTGGTGTATTTGCTTTTATAAAGCAGGAGATCGATTCACTACGCAATCATTTGGTGTTCGAAGATGACATTGAGCATGTAGCAGATTCGCTAAGAAGAATGGAAAGCTTAATGAATAGATTCTCCGATCCTAAAACTGGGATTGTTAATTATTTCGTTGATTACAGCGGTTATTTGTATTTAAACAGTGAGAAAATATCACCATTAAAGGGGGCTATTAATAACCCGGAAGTAAGAAATGATAAGGTTTTTGTATACTTCAGTGAAAAGGAAATTGATGAGTTTTTTTATCTTATGGCTTATCTGTGGAGAAACCATATTACTAGTTGTGGTAGGGAGCCAAGTATTGATCAATTTACGTTTTCTTATAGAGTTAAGGAGAGCGAAACGAGTGAAAATGGTAGATTTGTAATTATAGTTCATCGACAAAGTGACACTACATCAACAAATTTCAAGAGAATTCTTAAAGTTATTGATAGTAAAGAGGGTCTTGCATTAATAAGGTCGAAATGAATTTCATCCCGATCAGAGTTACTCGAAGAAAACACTGATCACTACTAGAAGTAGAGATAACAAAAAAAGTCAAGGGAACAGCAATGGTCATGTTAAGGTTGTTTCATCCTCATCGTAATAGTCCCTATGCAGATGTAGTTAATGGTGGTTTTGGCTTTGAGTTACCGATGAAAAAAAAGATTAGACTCAATATACGTAACATTGTAACGATACGATTGACTGTTAAACTCAATTAAACCAACTATGACCAGATCACTCAGATTCATGATTACGAACACCAAGTTCGTTATACTATTTTTTAGTTGCCTTTCACTTACCGCCATTGCACCTCCACAGCCACCCACAGCCTATCCGGCCACGAACATAAACAACAGCAGTTTCACGGCGAACTGGACTCAAGTACGTGGAGCTACATCATACAGGTTGGATGTCTCAACTGATATAAAATTCACTACCCTTGTTACAGGCTATGCCAATGTCAGTGTTGAGGGCACAAGTCTTTTAGTCAATGGTTTATCATGCGATAACACATACTATTATCGGGTAAGATCAGTCAATACCAATGGTCAATCGATTAATTCAGCGGTCATTGCTGTGCAGTTATGTAACAGACAATAGTTGGTAGACTACTTGGGTTCCTGAAATTGAATAATCGTTAAAATGAATCGAGCCTAGCTACTTCCGATTAGGATGCTTTCTTAGACTCACTCTGACTCTTGATACTTGCTATAGAAATGTAGTTCGATGCTATTTTCCGATGTTCATCGTCATGAAACGATTCATAGTAATTATCAAGAGTATGGATACTAGTATGTCCAAACATATCCTTTACTATTTCGCGGTCAACATTGTTCCGTTTAAGCTGGTTGGCCAAGGTGTGCCGTGCATTCGCTAATTTCATTGAGGGAAGGCCAAGCTGCTTGGTCAAGTTCTTCAAAGATTTAGCCCACATTGCAGTTACCCGCTCAGAAGTAACTGATTTTGAGAAGGTTCTATTTTTTCTGGTTTCGGTTTGTGTACTACGGATTTTCGTTTGGTGAAGGGTTGGTGTTTGGTTTTCAGAATACTGTAAATCCGCTTGAGATTCTCGTTAGGTTGTGTGCATTTTCGGGTGGTGATGATTTTATCGTACGTGTTAGTTCCAGAAGTGGTGATTACTTTTTGGGTATTGCCGATTCTTACAATTTCGCGCCAGCAGCTATTAATGCCATTATGCTTTAGTTGATACCTTACTGTATTTACTAACCAGTAAGCCAATATTCCCAAGTGCAAGTGTGCCATAGTAGCGTCATCATTTTTGTGATAGATTGGCCGCAGGTCTAAATCAGTTTTCAGTGTGCGAAATGCATTCTCTATTTCCCTGATGGTGTTATAAATATTCCAAACAACAATCTCATCTTGTACATTCAAATTGGTGCGTAGAAAATAAATGCCGAGGCTTTCATTTTTTTGCTGATGTTTAGTCTGGTCTTTTTTCCAGATAATTTCTGTTGCCAGGTTTGTTTTTGCATCACAGCTTACCTCAATGATATAATGGTGCTGAACAGATGGGTATTTTTCTTTAGCCCTACCTATTCGTTGATGCACTTTATCTAATTTTTTTACACCTCCTTTTCTATGCAAGGCTGTATGTATCTTTTGTAACTCATCTTCAAATCTTTTTTCAAATTGAAGTTTCATACCTTCCTCTTTCTTTTCCTTGGAGGGACTTTTAACTTCCAAATAGTAATCAGTATTTTTTGGAGTAGTAACAGATCTTAGCCTGATGGTTTGGTTTGATTTGGTATCCAACAAGGTGGTAAGCCTGTCTGGAACATATTTGTAATCTTTCAATTTAGTACGACTTACACAAAGATATTTGTACCCCTTGCCTTCAATAAGTTTTAGATTTTCTTCTGTGGCGATGCCTGCATCCAGCACCACAACGGCTTTGCCAGGGCACGTATGAGATGCGAGTTTTTCTATCATCGCAGACAAGGTATTGCAGTCGGCAATGTTTCCTTCTAGTATGGAAGAGTACTTTATAAAGCCTTCTATATTCACCACAAGGGCCAGCACGACCAGCTTTGCATCGCTTCGTTTTTCTTTGCTCCTGCCAAATTTTGCTAAGTTGCTATTCCGTTTTTCTCCCTCAAAATAGGTATTGGTCAGGTCGTATAAAATGATTTTATCGGCCAGATCAAACAACTCGTTGGTGCGGTTAGACAAATACTTTTCCAATGCATCTTTTACCTGGTATAAATGCAATGAGCTTTCATAAAGCTTGTCTTTGGTTATTTTGTTGATGTCATATCCGGTAAGTTCACATACCGCTGAGTTTTCTTTTATCCATCGCGTGGTTTTTAATTCGGATGCGGGGCATACTGCACGACTTACAACTTGTGTAGCGGCAAGCCTGGCTTGCTCCTGCGTAAATCCATGAGATAGTAACAGGGAAGTAAGCTGTAATTTCTCCCATGTTTGATACGCTATATTTTCTGCTCCAACTTCCCGGGCATTGCTATGCTGCAGCGTATCCATGTGTACCATGCGCGATAGCTTTTCTGCCGATACAAGGTCGAGTTTTTTTGATGCGACAATACGTTGCCAAAGTTCTTCAACATATTGCTTTACGATAGGATCATCTTGTTCTTGCTCAAAGAGCGTTTGTTTGCGCTCATATCTTTCCGTTAGCTGCTTTTGGATTTTATTGAGTTGATCAGCCCTAACATCGTCCATAAATCCCACATTCAAGATGGTGAGGTGACAGACCCTGTTATCAGCATTACGATAACTTTCCACTAAACGGTAATAACCACTTAGCTTTCCTGTTTGCGGATGCTTACGTAATGAGAACTTAAAATACACGCGGTAAAATACTGGTCTTAATCTCAACAAACCAATACCCTCTGTGTACTACAAATGCCACGAAGGCCTAATGGAGAGCATAAAAAATTTTTGCCTGTAGGGGGGTACAGACAAATGATAAATTTTTAACCGAAAATAAATTGAAATTTCTCGTTTACCACCAAAAAGCTGCAATGTGGGTTAGACGCGCGACTACAAAACTGCTTCCGTGCGCGATACATATCAACCTCTGACATTCCATCGTCATAGCAATTAAAAATATAGTTTTCTTTAAGTGGAGGGTTACCGTATCTCTCAATCAATCCACGTAGCTCTGGTGTAATGAAGATCTTCACATTTTTCATATCTTTTCTACTCGCATTCTTAATCTTTTGACGATAAAATGTAATATGATCTCCATCAATGTCTTTAAACTTAAACCTTAGAAAATCAGCTGGATTCGCGCCGTTGCAGTAATATGAAATCAAAAATGCGGCATGAGCTTTCTCTTGTGATTGGGTTTTAAATGAATCGTTCTCAGACAGCGTAATCAGTTGGTCTGCATTAAGATACTTTTTGACTTTCCTTTGACAGGGAATTACATAGGCGTCAGTAAACTCTGACCGCTCCCCTGGCCCTCTCTTAAATGGATAGATTTCTCTTGAAATGAACTCGTTGGCAATTGCCGTATTGAACAAGATTCGTATGTGGCGGAGATTAATTCCGGCACCATTCCTGGACTGGGTCTTTGACTTTGAGAACATGAAGTCCTCGTACCTACGGCACAAAGATGGCGTAATTGAACTCATAGGTACGTTATCTTTTTTGAAGAACTTCAACAGCGAGTTAACCGAATCCTTGATCTTAACGGTCATCGAGTATTGTTCTTTGCTCATGTACTCCGCGCAAATGAAATCCTGTACGTAAATAAGGGAAGCGCGGTCGCTCGTTACTTTTGTACTGGTTACAGCAAAGAATCTATTTTTGAAATCGCTGAAATTAAAGAATGGCATCATTTCATTGATAACTCTTTCAGCTCTGCCTAGATGAGCTTGAATCTCATTCCATACATCCTTGTACGGCGCTTTTCGCTGGTTCTTAACAAGCTTTTCATATTCGTCGATAGTGAATGCAAACCCAAAGCTCCATGAACGATTTTTACGGTCTGCCGTAACACTGAGCTTCAATGGATGCTTGTCAGATTTAAGTGTTGTGCGCTTGTCCAGGAATACATTAACGGTCGGTTTCATCAATTAAATACTTTGAAAAAAGGTTAGAAAAATTTGCAGAACTTTTGCAGAACATTGCCCAGGTTTGACAACACTTGCAGAACATTTGCAGTGCAAAAGGTACAACTAACGTCAGAAAAAATCAAACAAAATTAATTATAAATTGCTGATTATTAGTAAGATATGAACTAAAATGAATCATAATGAAATAGCGTGATGAAGGGACGTGACGACTCAAAATCGTGTACCTTCGGGTGTGCCGGTTCGATTCCGGCCTTAGGTACGACTTGATAATCAGTCGGTTAGAGGCCTCGAAAAATTTCGAGGCCTTTTGATTTCTCTTCAATTGCCCCGCCAAACTCAATTTTAGATCGCTGAAAATTTTTAGAAAAAATTTTTGATTACTGCTATACCCGGTTGAACAAGATCAGCAGTCGCCAACCATAGAGGGATGAATAGGTGTCATCTCAGTCAGCGTCGTACCCGAAAAACTGGAAACGTTCTTAGCAATTTTGACAATGAATAGACTCATTGACTATTAATTCGGCGCTCCGCCTCCTCGACAGTTATGCGCTTTCCACTCTTGATCCATTCGCGCAATTCCTTTCCGTCAAAATAAAGTCTTTTGCCTTTCTTCGAATGAGGTATCATCCTTCTATTTACTAAGTTGTAGATCGTCCTTTTTTTAAGCTGGGTAATTTTCATTGCTAGAACCATTCCTCCGTTACCCTCCTCGTAGCTAGAAATTGGAGCAACTGAATTTTTTTGGCACACTCGCAGAAGTTCAACTAAAAGAGTTTCTACTCTATTCAGTTGTTCAGTTAACGACTCAAATGGATTAGCTACTTTATTATCCATATACTTGACAGCCAGATTAACGTTGAACAAAAAGGGTAGTTGCTTTGATGACAACCGCAGTAGATCAATAAAGATTAAATTGAAACAAACGAAATGTTACCGTTGATAAATAATTATTTACCTGCTTGTAAGTAACTAAATACAACCTAGCTTCAAAGGATCAACTACCTGGTCTGTTTTTGTTCTGGAAGTCAACGGATGGTACCCAAACATATTCAGCAAGAATGGGCTGAGTTATGGTGTATTAAGAAAAAATTTTTGCCCTGGATTTGACCATGAGGAAATTTTCACCTCTTTTCTACTGGCAAATTTTTCTGTGGGGAAACAGACTGAGGAGAAGGAGAAGGAGAAGTAACAACATCAACCGCAGGCAAAATCTTTATCATACATTCAGTATTTATGTTGATGATCCAATCTCTATCATTTTACATCCTCCCAGGCTCGACATATTTCAAGAAACTGTAAAGTGGGGATCTTTAGGTATATCTGACAATTTGTTTCAATAGATTCAGCATCTAGCAAAACAACTCCTTCCCATGTTTCAGCGAATCTTTCCTGTGATTCGCGCTGAAGAGCAATTTTAGGCCAATCCTCCTTATCAACAATCCAGACATTTGACTTTCGTGGACATACCACGCCCCAGAAGTAACCCCAATCATTAGGCAACTCCGCATTGTAATTATCATTGATTAAGTCGATGAGCTTTGGAATAACGTCCCTATAAAGATCCCCCTTGTATCGGTAGTCACCAAGAAAATATTCAAGCAATACTTCGCACCCCTCCTCACTTTCAAGATTTATCACAATTTCATTTTTATCATTTTTAGTAAACAAGTATTTCATAGTCAGAAAATAATATAAGCTGTTTCTATGACTTCCGGATTGACATCATTCAAATATCCTTCAATAAGAATTCCATCTTTCGTCTTTTAATTCTAATTCTCCCTTTATAAATTTTTTCACCACCAGCAACTTTACGTTGAAGTTGAGTGAGATGAGAACAACTCAGGTGATTGGATAAATCGGTAGCTGCTAATTGAAAATGGTCTGATGAATATATCATTCTATTAAATTACGGAAGGCTATTCTTATCAAATTTGTATCTTTTCGCCACAACTAAAAAGAAGATTGGTGAACTTTGGGCTGAATACCTCAAGAAAATGAATGAAACTCAAACTATAGAATATAAGTCCTCCTGGCATGATGACTATTTAAAATGGGTATGCGGTTTTGCCAACCTGCCTACCGGCAGGCAGGTGCCACTGGAGGAACAATCTTTATTGGCAAGAACGACAAAGGAGAGGTAGTTGGGGTTTCTGACCATAAAAAGCTGATGGATGATATTCCAAGTAAGGTCAAAAGCCATTTAGGAATAATTGCTGAAGTGAATCTTCATAGTGAAGAGGGGAAATACTTCATTGAAATTATCACCCCACCATACACCGTAGCTGTTTCATTAAGAGGTCGGTATTACCAACGCAGTGGAAGCACCAATACAGAATTGATAGGAACTGCATTGACCGATTTTCTCCTAAGAAAGTCTGGTCAGACTTGGGACGAGATTATTGAGTCACGCGCTAGCATTGAGGATATTGATCAAAAGTCAGTTGATCTTTTTTTGGCAGCTGCGGAAAAGTCAGGTCGCATGCCTGATGTAAAGGGCTTAAGCCTGATAGAATTATTGGACAAATTACGAGTGGCTGATGGCTCGAAAATAAAACGTGCAGCACTCATTCTATTTGGCAAAGATCCCGGAAGATTTTATCCGAACCTTACAGTAAAGATGGGCAGGTTTGGCAAGGCTGATGATGATTTGAAATTTCAGGAAACCGAAGAAGGTAATTTGATACAACTTCTTCAGGAAGTTCCTAAACAACTCTCACATAAGTTTCTGATTAAAAACATAAGCTTTGAAGGATTGTTGAGAATCGAAAAAGGTGAATATCCAGCAGCAGCTCTGCGTGAAATGCTATTGAATGCTTTGGTTCACCGGAATTATATGGGAGCCATGATCCAGATAAGAATCTATGAGAATAAATTGAGCATCTGGAATGAAGGTATATTACCTGTGGGAATCACCTTTGCAGATTTAAGAGGAAATCATCCCTCAAAACCTAGAAATCCGATTATTGCAGATGTCTGTTTCAAGGGTGGTTACATTGATGCTTGGGGACGCGGAACTTTAAAAATCATAACTGCGTGCAGAGAGGCAGAACTTCCCGAACCGGAAATGAAGGAAGAATTTGGAGGAGTGATGATAACGCTTTTCAAAGACCGGTTTACTGAGGAGCAGTTAAGGAAAATGGGGTTGAATGAAAGGCAGGTAAAAGCAGTATTGTATGTAGTCGAAAATGGAAATATTACGAATACTAAGTATCAGGAATTATTTTCAGTTTCAAAACCAACAGCAACTCGGGATTTAAGTGAACTATCCGATGAAAAGGTTAGAGTGTTTGAGAAAAGGGGAGTTACTGGAGCAGGAACTACTTACTTTTTAATGGGCTCATAATTGGCTCAATGGGCTCATGATCGGCTCATAATGGGCTCACAACTTAAAGTCGAGAAAATTTAATTGGCCGAATTGGCCGGGAATAGGCCGCTCATTGCTCGAATCAATGGTTCTAAAAGAAATGGAAACAGCTCAAGTCAACTATGATCTCACCTTCATTACCTGAACTGGTTCAGCTATTCAAATCTGTTTTTAAAGCCCGTGATGATGTATTTGCTATCAGGTGGGAAAAAGGTAATAAAAGCGGCTACATGCCCGCCCACTCATTCGATCCCTATTTTTATCGGGCACATAAAGCAAAAGGCGGAACATTTCAGAACTACAAAGACAAAACCTACTTAACGCTTACCGATGATCAAATTGAAAAACACCTGAAAGGAGATCAAATCGCTGGCATATATCCTTTACTCACAGATAATACCTCGTGGTTTATTGCCGCTGATTTTGATGAAGAGAAATGGGAGGAGGACTGTCGGGCTTGCGTAAGTGCATGCAAAGAAAAAGGAATTACTGCTTACCTTGAGCGGTCACGCTCTGGCAAAGGTGGACATGTCTGGATATTCTTTGAACAGCCTTATCCGGCACTGCGTAGCAGAAAAATATTCATCTCTATTCTTGAAGAAATAAAAATCTTCTCACCATTCGATAAAGGGTCATTTGATAGACTATTCCCTAATCAGGATTTTCATTCAGGAAAAGGTCTAGGGAATCTGATAGCCTTACCATTACATAAGTCATCGTGGGAACAGGGTAATAGTTGCTTCATCAATCCGAATACATTAGAGCCTATACAAGACCAATGGAATTTATTAAGGAATATCATTCGAGTACCCAAATCGAAATTGGATGATTTATATAATGAAACAGCTGAAACAAAAAATGTTCAAGTTTTTACTGGTAAACTACAAATCAACTTATCGAATTCAATTCATATCAATCGCAACGGTCTGACTTTGAAGTTGACAAATTTTTTAAAAGAGGAGTTGAACTTTACAAATGCAGAATTTTTCATTAAGCAGAAGTCGGGAAGAAATACCTACGGAATCAAACGATACTTCAAGTTTATCGAAGAGAAAGAACACGAATTAATAATTCCTAAGGGATTTATCGGAAAGTTAATGCGATACTGTAAAGAGGATAATCTGGATTATGAATTTGCTGATAATCGGAGGAGGGTTAGTCCGGTAGCATTTTCATTTCACGCCCAATTGAAACCGTATCAGATATCGGTAATCAATGCTGTATCAAAAAAAGACATTGGAGTTATTGTTGCCCCACCGGGATCAGGTAAAACAGTCATTGCACTTAAAGTAATTGCAGACAGACAGCAACCGACATTGATTATTGTCCACCGCAAACAATTGGCGGAACAGTGGCTAGAGAGAATTGAGACATTTTTAGGAATACCTAAACATCAAAACGGTAAAATTGGGCAAAGCAAGAATAAGTCAGGCGAACAAATAACCGTTGCAACTATACAAAGCCTTACTAAAGAATTGGAGAAGTCTGAAAACCGGGAACTTGTAAATTCATTTGGGACCATAATTCTTGACGAATGTCATCACATTCCCGCTGAAACATTCCGAGCAACTTTGTCAAAATTTAACTCTTACTACCTGTATGGATTAACAGCGACACCATTCAGAAAATATAATGATGGTAGAATTATTTTCATACACTTGGGCGAAATCATTTCAGAAATTAGGCTTGCTGATATTCCTAACGCACACCATCCCAAAGTGATTATTCGAAACACCGAACTTCTTGTGCCCTTTAACTCAAGGACAGACAGATTTGAAACATTGTCGAAAATTCTCGCACACGACTCATCCAGGAACAAATTAGTTCTAAAAGATATAAAGAAAGAACTTGATTCTGGAAATAAGGCAGTAATTATAACAGAAAGGAAGGAACATATTGATGCACTCAATCAATATCTGAAGCAATTCTATGAAACGATTACGCTAAGTGGAGAGGATTCAGAAAGCAACAGAAAATTGAAATGGAAGACCATTAAAGAAGGCAACTATCAGGCATTGATTACAACCGGACAGTTTTTTGGAGAAGGAACAGACATACAAGATGTCCATTGCCTGTTTTTGGTGTATCCATTCTCTTTCGAAGGAAAACTGATTCAATATATAGGACGAGTGCAACGATCTGAAATTGCCCCAACAATTTATGACTACCGAGACATAAAGATTGATTACCTGAACAGATTGTTCTTAAAACGAAACACTTATTACAGAAAGATCGAACAACTTCCTACTTTGTTTGATGATCCTGTGGAGGAAGAAGTGGTTAAGTCACCAGACATAATCAAAATAGATCAGCAGATAAGAATACCTATTGAAACACTGAAATTTCAATACGGAAGTGTCACATTCAAATATAGAATTGAAGAAATACAGACTAACCTTGATTTCGATATTGAGAACCTTGATATAAGACCTGAGTTTGAAGTATTAAAGCCATACTTTGCTAAAAGTCTCAAGTCCAAAAACGTCAAGGTTCGGATTCATGCCGAATTTGAGAACAAAAATATTATTTCACAACTTGCGACATCTACAGATATTTCAAAAATATCAAGAGATATAATTGAGGGGGTTAAATTCAGATTTGTCACGAAGCACTTTCTTGAGAAACCTAAATCTCAAGACGAGGTGGAGTTAATCGATATAAATCAATTGCAGACGGATAAGGAAAGTCTGTACAACTCAGGTGAGGAACTGTTGAGTGATATCCTGAACAATAAAAATTATAGACATAGAAGGAATCTTCAATATTTGGCAGATCTACATGAGAAAGCGATTTTAAAATTAAGGTTTGTATTAAGTCCCTTTTCTTTTGTGTTTCTGCTAAGAGGAAAAAGAAACTATCATATCATTTTGGAAACGCTTGATACCGAAGAAGCAACCTATATGTGGTATTTTGACGCTGACAAAAGAAAACTACCTGCTATGCTAAAATTTATAGACGAAGATTTGAATACGATAAGAAATAAAGGACGACAATCATTTCTCGAAAATGCCCCAGTTAATTTCAGCCGGGTGCATCATGACTATTCAGATGATAGAAAGGGATTTGTTATCTGGAAAGACTCATTAGAAGAGAGATTGACATAAGAGCAGTAAAAATTTCCCAACTAAATCGCACACACATTGTCTGGCCGCTCTTGCAGCCCACATCCAAAGCCAGCCAAAGAGTGTGCTCAGCGAAGTGTAAGTGGAGAAAGTAGTCAATGAAAAAAGCCCCACCGCACCTCTACTAAGAAAGATTGGTGTAAATTAACGAGTGACAGGAATGCAGGCTACGAATGAAGTGAGGAGAATGACCCTACGTCTGGCAACAAAATGTATAAAACATGGCTGGGCGCAGTGCAACTTTGTAGTTTGGTTTTCTTAATTTCGTTTGGTCACGTGGGACAGGACGCAGCTTCGTAAACCCAGCCACGTTTCATACACAGACGTTGGCCACCATAGTGACCCGTCCTAAAAAAACAGAATGGACAAAGAAAAACCGAGACTGAAATTCCGCTAGTAATGTCTACCCAAGAAGGGGCAAATGCCCTTTAACGGCTGAACAAATGATTAGAAAAAATAAAGACCAATCCTTGACCGAACAATATGAAAGTGCCATAACTAAAATCAAATCTGGTTATTTTCTTTCAGAATTTCCTTGGTGATTAATGGCGATAAAAGCAGTCACATGAATTCTTGAATTTGTCTTATCTTGATACGAAAACCAATCACACATGAAGTATTCCATATTACTCCTTATTCTAGTTTTCACTATCTCTTTAGGCACTACTGCACAAAAGAAAGCCAAGCTTAATCCCACTAAAAAAGCCGCTATTCAATGGGTAGAAAAAAACGAAACGACTCTTTCTGAAATGAGCGATAAAATCTGGGGATATGAAGAAATCGCTTTTCAGGAAACTAAATCAGCAAAATTATTAGCCGATTATGCCGAGTCGCAGGGGTTTAAAGTCACTCGGGGTGTAGCCGAAATCCCTACTGCATTTGTAGCAGAATATGGCTCGGGCAAACCTGTAATTGCCATCTTGGGAGAGTTCGATGCTTTGCCTGGTCTTTCGCAGAAAACAGTTCCGACCAAAGATCCGCTTCACGAAGGTGCGGCCGGGCATGGATGCGGACATAATTTATTTGGAGTTGCTTCCTTAGGTGCCGCCACCGCCATAAAAGAATTGATCGCCAGCGGAAAACTGAAAGGCACGGTTCGCTTTTACGGAACGCCAGCCGAAGAAAAATTTTTTGGTAAACTTTGGATGGTGCGTGCAGGATTGTTTGATGATGTAGATGTTTGCATGGACTGGCATCCAGGTGACGAAACAAAAGTGGCTGTACAAAGTGGCTTGGCGCTCGTGGATTTTATTGTAGAATTTAATGGGCAAGCCTCGCATGCCAGTGCCGACCCATGGAACGGACGAAGTGCTTCGGATGCATTGGAGCTTTATACAACAGGTATCAATTATTATCGGGAGCATGTAAAACCATCCGTTCGCATTCATTATCACATTCAAGATGCCGGACAGGTTGTAAATGTTGTACCAGACTATTCAAAAATTTGGGTGCGTGTTCGCGATACGCAAAGAGATGGTATGGAAGTAGTTTGGAAACAGGTTGAAAAAATGGCCGAAGGAGCCGCGATTTTGGCCAATGTGGATTATAAAATTTCACTTGTATCGGGCGTGCATGAAGTGTTGGTAAACCGAACTGGAGCAGCGGCACTTCAAAATAATTTAGAATACTTAGGTGGCATTCAATACACTGCAGAAGAAACTGATTTCGCAAAAAAAATTCAAGAATCCACAGGTAAAAAACAAATAGGAATGGAAGCCTCCATCCACCCGATGGAAGAAACATCAGCGTATGCAGGCGGAGGCTCTACTGATGTAGGTGATGTGAGTTTTGTTGTTCCTGTTATTCGGCTTTCTGCTACTACCGGACCAAAAGGAACGCCTTGGCATTCTTGGGCAGTAGTTGCATGTGGTGGAATGAGCATCGGCCACAAAGGAATGTGGTATGCATCAAAATCACTTGCTATGACTATGGTCGACCTTTTTGAAAATGAAGCATTACGCAACGCTGTAAAAAAAGAATTCAAAGAAAGAAAAGGAGATTATAGCTACAAAGGAATTGTGCCGGATGGTCCACCGCCCATTAATCATAATAATTAACATACATCGCTACCGATATCAAACCCTTGAACCATTGGCAACCGCTACTTTTCGGGTGCATTTCAAATGGGAAGCACTTCTCGTTAAAATTAAGTACCTTGTAGCCTCAATTCCTTGAATCTTCGCTATATCCTTAAAAAGGCATGGGCATCTCTACTTCATCCAGTGGCAACTGATTTTTTTAATTGTTTTCTACATATAATAATAGAGTATCCGTGTTATGAGGCAATTAAAAATCACCAAACAGATCACCAACCGCGAAAGCCAGTCGCTTGTCAAATACCTTCAAGAAATTGGAAAAGTTGATCTGATCACAGCCGAAATGGAAGTGGAACTTACCATCAGGATTCGGGAAGGCGATCAACAAGCATTGGAAAAATTAACGAAGGCAAATCTTCGGTTTGTTGTTTCAGTGGCAAAACAATATCAGAACAACGGAATGACTTTAGGTGATCTTATCAACGAAGGAAATGTAGGACTGATCAAAGCAGCAAAACGGTTTGACGAAACCAGGGGGTTTAAATTTATTTCGTATGCCGTTTGGTGGATTCGCCAATCCATGCTGCAAGCACTGGCCGAGCAAGGTAGAATTGTACGACTGCCGCTCAACCGGGTTGGACTGATCAAACAGATTTCGAGGGCTGCATCATTACTAGAACAACAAAATCAACGGGAGCCTTCTTCACGCGAATTGGCCGAAGTCATGGAGATCACCGAAGAGGAAGTTGAAAATACCATGCGTGTTTCTGGTAGGCATATCTCTGTAGATGCGCCTTTTGCCCAAGGCGAGGATAACAACCTATTGGATGTTTTGGAAACACAAAGTGAAGAAAAACCTGATAGTGGTTTGATGGTTGGTTCGTTAAAGAAAGAAATAGCACGCGTACTTTCCACATTAACAGCACGCGAATCAGAAGTGCTTTGTGATTACTACGGGCTAAATGAAAAGGCCAAACTCTCGCTAGAAGAAATTGCGGATAAATTTCACTTAACCCGTGAACGGGTTCGACAGATAAAAGAAAAAGCTATACAGCGTTTAAGAAGATCTTCTAAAGAACCGCTTTTGGCATATCTGGGATAGACGTCATTTTACCAATAACAAATTCCAAAATCACTTTAACTATGGAAAATCAAACCTACATTCCCATTTGGACCAAATATCGACCAGCTTTATTGCAGCTCATGGTTAGTGCGAATGATGATGGCCCACAAGAATATAAGTTCTTTAGCCATGAGTTTAAGCAGTTGAACCCGAAGGAAAAAGGAGGGTACGCTTTTACGTTGCAAGCATTTCAGGGAAAAGCGCAAAACAATATCAAAAATTCTATGGTAGCGCAAAACCTGCTGCATGTCTTAGATGGTTCTAAAAAAGCTTCTGAACTTTTGGAAAACGACAAGTACGAATTTTCGATGGACAAACAATTTGTACTCCATGTAAGCCGGCTTGAGGAGGCTGTTGAAACTGATGGACCAGAAGAATAGTGCTTTCAATAGCGTTTTTGGCCTAAATTGACAGCATTAGGATTATCAAGTTATTAGATTTACATTTGCGGTGTAATCAATTTAATGTTCCTACCTTTTAATTAATAATAATTCCTTTCAGATCCTCCCGCTTCTGCGCGATAAAATCAAAATTGAATATTACTGGTCATTTGTTGGAGCACTAATCGCTGATTACACTTTTATTAACATTTATAAAAAATAACAATGCAAGGAACAGTAAAATTCTTTAATGAAACCAAAGGTTTCGGTTTCATTAAGCCGTCTGACTCAAGTGAAGACATCTTCGTCCATACTTCTGGACTTATTGACGAGATTCGTGAAAACGATCAAGTTGAGTACGAAGTTGAGCGCGGAAAAAAAGGCATGAACGCAGTTAACGTAAAAGTTATCGACTAATTTGCGCACCGTACTACGAGTAAAAAAAACCACCTTTAAAGGTGGTTTTTTTTTACGTCATATTTCGGAAGCTTTAAAGTCTATTTAGCAAGCCTAACTTTTATTGCGTTAGGGCCTTTAAAACCCTTTTCGGTTTCAAAAGTAACAGGGTCGTTTTCTTTAATGGGGTCAATCAAACCATTACTGTGAACGAAAATGCTCTCACCACTGTCGGTATCTTTGATAAAACCAAAACCTTTTGTTGTATTGAAAAAAGCAACCCTTCCGCTGCGTACAGCGGATGCAGAACCTGCTGATTCAAGATTACGAGAACCCAACACTACATCTTCTAATTTGATAGTTTTCTTTTTGGTAGGATCGGGCGGAGTAGAAGTAATGTTTCCGTTTTCATCAACGTATGCCATCATATCTTCCAGTGAAGCACCCTTTTGGGCATTTGCTTTCCGGTCTTCCATCCGCTGCAGTTTTTCTTTTCGCTTCTGGATTCTCTTTTTCTCTAATTCTTTTTTGTTAAAGGTTTCCTGTGGTCTTCCCATATTTTTTCTACTACGTGGTTTTGTTTAAAATTCTATTGACCTTTTGAATAGTGAAAGCAAATACACTTCAAAATCCATTTATTCAAAAGAGGCTGCAATTTACGATTTATTTATCAATATGTATTGAAAAACAGTGGTTTGTAATCGACATGTAGGTAAATGAACAATAATCAATAATACATTGATCTAAAAATCAAATAATCTGATTCCAAATCAAATTACATAGCCCAGAACGGCAATCACATGGCAAACGGTTCCGCCCAGCACAAAAAGATGCCATATAAAATGACCGTACCGAATACGGTGGTCGTTTGCAAAGAAAACAACTCCCAATGAATACATTGCACCCCCCATTAACAACCAAAATAAGCCCCATCCCGGTAAGGCTACATACAACGGCTTCGCTGCTAAAACACCTAGCCATCCCATTCCAAGATACAGTATGGTTG
>JBGTEP010000115.1:0-18962 GCA_041747735.1 Chryseolinea sp. | reverse complement strand
TAGGGAGAATTACACCCAACCAGAAATGGGCACAAAGTCAGTGGTGGTCTTCCGATAAGCAGAGCGGCACTGGATCGGCACCGGTCTTGTCAAGGCCGGATGATGCCTTTGAAATAATAAATAAAAATCATCCGCTCTGTATTAGCCTTGACAAGGCCGGGGCTGATCCATACATTAGCTTAGCGGATGACCAGCACGGCGATCAACTACTTAACTCATTTGAAAATTCTGTGCAGATTTTAGGGGGCTAAGACATTCCAATGTCGCGGTTGGTTTTACATTTTTGACATTGAATATTGTCTCGGTCAATGCTGATAGCTCTGCCTTCCATTCATTCACAACTTCAATAACCAACCTCCCTTGCAATTCTTTAATCAATGCAATCCTTGATGTTTTTGAGCTCATTGCATATTTACCCTTGTAAGTATTAAGGACAGCGTTGTCTACGTGGATTTCATTGTTTAATTCTTTGCCAATCTTTTTGTCCTCGTTGCTAGTTTGTGCAAACACGGCTGTCGCAAGTGCGAAAACTATGGCCATCGTTAGAATACTCCTCTTTTGTGTGAATACAGTCTTTTTTTTAACCAAAAGGCACAATGAAAGGTTTTGAGTAACAGTCATCATTTGTAATCGTTTTGTATCTTAACAAGTTTGCATGTAGTGTAAAAAGCTATTCATACTTCAACACGTTAACTGGGTTAGTCCTGGAAGCTTTCACTACCTGAAAACTAATAGAAAAGAGAGCCAATAAAACTGTGGTAACAACGGGAACAAAAAGCATCCACAATGAAATGTCAATACGATAAGCATACCCTTCAAGCCATTGATTAACGAAAAAATATCCGAGCGGAATGGCCAAAGCATTCGCAAGCACAATCAGCCCGATATAGTCTTTGGATAAGAGCAACATGATCTCCTGAATAGAAGCACCGAGCACTTTTCTTACACCTATCTCTTTGGTTCGTTTCGTAACCATAAATGCCGAGAGTCCGAACAAACCAAGACAGGAGATGAAGATGAGTATCTTTGCGCCGCTCGTAAGCGCAGCATTCATTTTTATGTCGGCATCATAAATTCTATCGAAGCGATCATCGAGGAACTGATATTCCATAACGGTATTTTGCATTACGCGTTTGTAGGTCTTTTCTATGCTGGCCATAATTTCGGGCGTGTTATGTCCATCAATCTTTACATAGAGTGGACCTTCATTGGCGCTGAGATTCATGATGAGGGGTTCGATCTTATGCTTAAGCGAAAATAGATTTACATCTTTCACTACGCCGATCACTGTACCCTTCTTTCCGTAGTTGAAGCCATCGATCTTTCTGCCAATTGGACCCTCCGGAGTTTTATCCCAGCCAAAAGCCTTTACGGCTGCTTCGTTTACCAGGAATGAATGGCTATAGTCAGCTTCATTGGTGGGATCAAAGTCACGGCCATCCACGATGGTGAGCCCTAGTAAATCTATATAGTCTTGGTCAAAGAAAATTCGGGCAATGGTAGAAGACTTCATTTCCCCGTTAGCACGTTCTATATGATGTTCATCTATCGGACTTTCGGGACGGGGTGTGTAATCGCAGGCGGCCACACCTGAGACTCCAGTGAGCTTCAGCAACTCGTCTTTTAAAACATGGACATCTTTCCTGAGAATTTCCGGTACGGAGAGAAGTAAGATATTCTCTTTATTAAATCCAAGTTCTTTATTCTGTAGAAAATTCATCTGCTGCGAAACGAACAGCACGCCAATGATCATAATGGATGATATGGTAAATTGTGTAAGCAGTAATATCTTTCGGAAACGCATCTTTTGCGCACCGTTGTTCAGGTTGTTCTTAAATACCAATACAGGGTTGATCATTGACAAATAGAAAGCAGGATAGAATCCTGAAAGTGTTGAGAGCAATACGATGACCGCAAGGGCGATCAACGGGAACTTTGCCTTTGCCAAATGGCTTAGTTCAAGCTGATAATCCATAAGCAGATTGAACTCCGGAATCAGTAAACAGAAAAGTGTCAGCCCGAGCAGAGTTGAAAAGAATGTCATCAGCGCTGATTCCGTAATAAACTGTTTCCGAATCTGATCGCGGAATGCACCCATTACTTTCCTTACTCCAATTTCTTTGTAACGATGTGCCGATGCTGCGATTGCCAGGTTGGTATAATTGATCCCTGATGAGAGAAGGAAGAACAGTGCTATGACGGCGAAGGCATAAATGTAATTGATATTGCCAATGGCACTAAGCTCATACATTTTTTTTGAATGAAGATGAATTTCTGTAAGTGGCTGAATAAATACTGCTACTTTAGCACCGAAGTCTTCCGCAACTTTTAGGATATTTTCGTTTTCTGCTGTGAACTTATTCAGCTTTTCCTGAACTATTGCAGCATCTGCATCTTTTCGTAAACGTATATAGGTGTATGCATGGGAATCATTCCAGACATTATCATCACCGTATCCGTGCCATCCAATAAATGCTATCGGTTGAATGTGCGAGCTATTGGCAGCGTCTTCGATCACACCAGTTACTGAAAAATCCTGACCCTGAATTTGGATGGCTTCATTAAGAATATCTTTCCGTTGAAGGAATTCCTTCCCGAAAACTTTTTCCGCCAGGCTATGGGTGAGTACGATCTTGTCTGGTCCCTGCAGGGCTCTCTCATCTCCCATCAGGAATTTATAATCCAGCACCTTAAAAATTGTTGAATCCGCAAGGAACATTCCAGGCTGGAAAAACACATTGTCTTTATATTTCATCGCGGCCTTAATGCCGAGGTATTCAAAGCGAGCAAGGGTCTCTATTTCCGGTAGCTCTTCTTTCAGTGCAAGCCCGATCGCCGGAGGTATCGGTGCAAATTCGGTATAGGTATTATCAATGAGCGTACTGCAGCTAATTCTGTAGATACGATCCGAGTCCTTAAAATGACGATCGAATGATAGCTCATTATATATGTAAGCAATCAGCAGCAACGCACAGGCTATACCAAGAGCGAGTCCGGCAGTATTGATAGCCAGATATTGTTTGTCCCGTTTTACATTCCGGAATGCTGTCTTTATATAATGTCGAAAAAGGATTGGATGGCGGTAACGCTTTTTTTCTGAACTTCTCCTTCTAAAAATATGTGGCCGGAAAAAGGTAAATACATCCAATATAAAAAATAACCTTGCGCGGAAGATGCCCTTTTCCTGAAGTCGTAAATAGAATAATTCGTGCAGATCGCCCTGAAGATCTTCCAGCAGATGAGGTGCGCAATACCACGCCAAAAAACGATCTGCCCACGAAGGGGGCGAAGGTGGAGTTAACTGTATCATATGTTTTTGAAAACTACTTTTGGAATCATACTCCAGAGTTCATCGCGTTGTTCTTTAGAACGTATCAGTGCTTTTTTTCCTGCGGCTGATATGCTGAACATCCGCTTGCTTCTTCCGCCTCTTTCTTTTGTAGCGCCACCCATCTTAGAGTCGACATATCCCTTTTCTTCCAGCCTGTGCAACGCGGAATGAACAACTGCAAAACTCACATTGCGTTTTGTTACTTTCCGTATCTCATTTGAAATGGCGATGCTGTACGCCTCGTCGTTTAAAATACCAACGGTGAGTAACACGAGTTCCTCAAATTCGCCGAGATTAGTTCCTTTCATTGTATATCTTCCTTTAAAAGCTAAGCGTTGATGATCTTGTAAAATCCAAACATGAAATCATTTCTTGTTTAAATGTATATCTAATCAAATTACCATACAACAGTTTTCAAATATTTGTTCAGCAAATAGCAATGAAATAGGCATTGTCAGTCAGTGATTTGAAACCTTATGGTGATGTGTCCTGAATTTCAAAATAAAATTTTGGCGAAAGTCTGCCGGATGACATTTTATCACTCAAATGCTGGCCCTGCCTTGCAATCTCATTTTCTCACATTTATGGCGTTAGTGTAACGCATTAAAAATATTAACTTTACAAGTCGAAAATATATCCGCATGGCGCTAGTAGAACTCATCATGCCTAAAATGGGCGAAAGTATAGTAGAAGCTACAGTTTTAACCTGGCTGAAAAAGCCTGGCGATAGAATTGAAATGGAGGAATCCTTGCTTGAAGTGGCTACAGATAAAGTGGATACTGAAATTCCTTCAACGCATGCCGGTACATTAAAAGAAATCCTGGCGAAAGATGGTGCACTTGTTAAAGTGGGAGCACCTATCGCCATACTGGAATCTGATGTTGAAGAAACAAATGCTCCTATTCCTGAACCAACTGAACCTTCGATACCGTTTGCTGAAAACGTTAAGACTCCAGCTTCCGAAAATCATACAAACGGAACCGGGCATACAACCCTTGACTTTAAAGCCAGTACAAAATTCTATTCTCCCCTTGTAAAAAACATCGCGAAAGAAGAAAGCATTTCGGTTGCCGAATTAGAGACCATTCCCGGTTCAGGCGCGGAAGGTCGCGTAACCAAGAAAGATATTCTTGATTTTGTTCAACATAGAAAATTAGGATCAACCATTCAGGCAATTCAACACTCGAAAGGAGTATCGATGCCCTCAGTATCAACTGTTGCTCCTTCGATGCACGGTGGTGATGAGATCATTGAAATGGATCGCATGCGCAAAATGATTGCAGAACGCATGGTGGATTCTAAACGTATTGCACCACACGTAACGTCTTTTGTTGAAGCGGACGTAACGAATATTGTTTTCTGGAGAAACAAAGTAAAAAATGAATTCCAGAAGCGCGAGGGTGATGCACTTACCTTTACACCTATTTTTGTGGAAGCGGTTGCAATGGCCATCAAGGATTATCCGATGATCAACATTCAGGTAGATGGCGATAAGATCATAAGAAAAAAAGAAATCAATATTGGAATAGCGGTAGCGTTACCAAGCGGAAACCTTATTGTCCCGGTGATTCGAAATGCTGATCAATTGAATTTAAGTGGTCTTGCTAAAGCTGTTAACGACTTGGTTAAACGTGCACGCAACAACAAACTCAAACCCGATGATCTTGCTGGGGGTACATTTACACTTTCCAATGTAGGCACGTTTGGTAATGTGATGGGGACACCAATCATCATGCAACCACAGGTGGGTATCATTGCCATCGGGGCGATTCAGAAAAAACCATCTGTTGTTGAAACACCATATGGTGATGCTATCGCTATACGTCATAAAATGTTCCTTTCCCATTCGTATGACCACCGTGTTGTTGATGGAGCTCTGGGTGGTAGTGTAGTGCGTAGGGTAGCAGACTATCTGGAGAAATTTGATGTGAACAGAGGAATTTAAACATGACTTCCAATTATTTAGTACCTGGTGTTTTTAAACGCACCGGGTTTTTCTATTTTTAAGGATGACCAGCATCATTTCCTTCATCAGCCGCAAAGGCGGAACGGGCAAAACTACCAATGCCATAAATCTGGCAACAACGCTTCACTCTATGGGCAATCGTGTCTTGTTGGTAGAAACCGATACGAACTATACCCTGAGTACACTCCGCAAAATGGAAATCTTTAAGTCCAAAGAAGGACAAAAAGGATTTGAACTATTGGGATCTGAAGACAGCCAGGTAGCAGAAGAGCTAACAAAAATAAAAGGTCTCAAAACAACTGACTACATCATTGTTGACAGTGCTGGGAAAACTACGGATGAAGGGATAAAGAAACTTTGCCTGGTTAGTGATGCTGTTATTGTGCCAACAAGCCTTACACAGAACGATTTACTTGTTACCTATCAAACCGTGGCAGACCTTGCCCCTGCGCGGGAACTGAATCCAAAACTCAGGATAATCATTCTGCCCAATAGGATACACAGTGCTACCAATATCTTCACCGTGCGTGAGAATCTAAAAAATCTGGATGCTATAATTTTACCCGTCATGGTACCTCAGAAAAATCTTTTCGTAAATTTCAGTACGCTGGAAGCTGAAAAAGAGTACCAACCTATAGCACAAGCAATTCTGAATAATCTCGCATGAGCAAGAAGAAAAATACACTGAAAGATTTAGATGAATTTCTGAAGCAACAGGCTTCCTTACTTGTTGCTCCTGCCCAATTGGGTGAAACTATCCCTGGAAAATCTTCTGTTGAAAAAGTACCCGATACACTTGTTCAGCCTAATGTAGAAATTTCGATGTCAAAAATTCTAAGTGACCTTCAAACACTGGCAAAGAAAGATGACCCTGCATTTCGAAAACAACTTTACGACCTTATCATAAAGTGTTTGGAAGTTCAAAAAAATTCATCCGCAGAAGACAAAATGCTGATCAATACAGCCCTCTATTTAAGTAGCGGTAGCAACTGGAAAAATGCTATCCGTGAATATTGGAAAAAATAAATACGAATTTCTTTCTTAACTTCTTCGTTACCCAATCATAGAAATTACGTGTAACCAATCACGAAAGGTTGTAATTTGCTGCCTTATCATTACTCTCCAAAAGATGAAATTCGGAACGAAAGCAGTCCATGCAGGCGTAGAGCCTGATCCATCCACCGGCGCGATCATGACGCCCATTTACCAAACTTCCACCTATGTGCAGGAATCACCGTCAAAACACAAAGGTTATGCTTATGCACGGGGAGCCAATCCTACCCGAAATGCGCTTCAGAAAAGTATTTCTGCTTTGGAAAACGGGAAGTATGGAATTTGTTTTTCTTCGGGGATGGGAGCTACTGATGCAGTAATAAAGCTGCTAAATCCCGGTGATGAAGTTATTACCAGCAACGATTTGTACGGCGGATCATACAGGATGTTCAAGCGGGTATTTGAAAAGTTCGGCATCAAATTTCACTTTATCGATCTTACCAACACCTCCAACGTTGACGCATTCATCAATGAAAATACAAAGCTCCTTTGGCTGGAGACCCCCACCAATCCTTTGATGAACATTGTAGATATCCAGGCCTATGTCGAGATTGCCAGAAAAAAAAATATTCTCGTGGCCGTTGATAATACTTTTGCATCCCCTTACCTCCAAAACCCTCTTAATTTAGGAGCTGATATTGTTATGCATTCCGTCACCAAATATTTAAGTGGCCACTCCGATGTTATTATGGGTGCACTTGTGATGAATGACGAAAAACTTTATCAGGAATTGTCATTTATCATGAATTCATGCGGAGCTGTTCCAGGTCCTCAGGATTCATTCCTTGTTCTTCGCGGAATTAAAACCCTTCATCTTCGTATGGAGCGTCATTGTTTCAACGGAAAGAAAATTGCTGAATACCTTAAATCTCATCCGAAGGTCGGGAAGGTGTATTGGCCTGGATTTACTGATCATCCTAATCATGCTATCGCCAAAAAACAAATGAAGGATTTTGGGGGTATGTTATCCTTTACGTTGAAAGACGACAGCTTAGCAAAAGCCACAACACTAATGGAGAGTGTTGAACTTTTCTCTCTTGCAGAATCACTGGGTGGTGTTGAGTCTCTTATTAATCATCCTGCTTCCATGACCCATGCCAGTATCCCGAAGGAAGAGAGGCTGAAAAGCGGGCTGGTCGACTCGTTGATTCGACTAAGCATTGGTGTGGAAGATGTTGATGACTTATTGGAAGATCTGGAACAGGCTTTAGGAAAGGTTTAATACGTACCGGTTTTCTTTTGATGAATTCTGTATTAAATAAAAAACTTCTAACTGACCTGCTCGGTGGATTCTTTATTGATACTCCATCCTGAATCACTTGACCAAATCATTGAGCACGTATCCGGAGTAGTTTTTTTCGGAAAATGTCGGAACCTATTACGTGACACAAAACCTGGATGCGTCCGGGAAACAAAAATTGCACGCTTAGGCAAGTTGATTCACAACCGTAAGTAACTTTCAAAAGGCCTTGTGAAAGATTAACTTTATTGCAATCTTTCCCGGTCTAAAATTCGCCTGTGACGAAAAAAAACATAATTCTGCCAGTTTTTCTTCTTTTTTGGTCGATCTGTGCCGATGCTCAAAATATCCACCTCATCGATAGCTTACGGGAACAACTCTCTTCCAAAACAAAAGGGATAGCACAATTCAATCTTCTGAATGACCTTGCCTGGGAATACAGGTCGGCTTATCCGGATAGCACTATTTATTATTCTAAAATAGCGTATTCTCTGGGTCAGGAGCTAAAAATACCGATAGGACTGGCAGAGCCATTGAACTTTATTGGTGTAGCCTACAATTACAAAGGCGACAGGATCAAATCGTATGAGTACTATGACCAGGCACTCCAACTTTCAAATCTCCAGAATGATTCCTTACAGAAAGCCTACTCGAACAATAATTTGGGCCGATTGTTTTTCGAACAAGGCGTCCTCTCCAGAGCGTATGACTATTTCATCCAGGCCCAGGCCATTTTTGAAGATATTAATGATCCATCCGGTTTAGCGTATACGTATCAGAGTTTAGCGCGACTTTATAAGCTACAAAGGGATGATGTGAAAGCGGAAAATAACTACCTAAAGGCTAACAAGATTCGGATTGCTTTGGGCAGAACACCAGATATTACCTCTGCTTTCATCCAAACGGGAAGATTCTATCAGGAAACGAATAACCATGATAAGGCACTTCACTACCTGCATCTTGCAGATTCCAGTGCAAGCTCCATTGATGACCAGATTAACTTAGCGGAAATCAAAACTTACATAGCTAAGGGTTACCTCTACCAGGGAAAATTAACCGAAGCGTTGGCAATCGGCAGCGAAGGACTTAAAGCAATCCTGGAAAGGAATAACATCAGAATGCAACCCCAGGCGTACCTGGTTATGGGTGAAATCAAGTTTGCCAGCAATGAGCTCAGTGATGCCAAGAAATACTTTACACTCGCATTGACCATCGCCTCGAAAACCAAAGATCTTACATCCAAAATGGATGCTCACTTTATGCTTTGGAAGTTATCGGAAAAAGAAAGAAATAAAACTGCTGAGCTTCAAAACTTGAATGAGTATTTAATCTTAAAAGACTCCATTAAAGACTTAGATCTGGCTCGTCAGGTTGAACGCCTTCAGTTTGAAATTGAAATCGAACGCAAGGAGCGCGAAAATGAACTTCTTAAAATTGACCAGGTAAAAACAGAAGCGATTATCAGGCAACAAAAGCTTCAGAACATAATCTTGATTATCATTATTGTCTTCGTTAGTATCCTCGGCTTCGTACAGTGGCGGAATAGCAAAAAGAGAAGAGAAATAAATGAAACACTGGCTCAGCAAAACCAATTCATCCAAAATCAGCGTCAGGAAATTGTTGATCAAAATGAAAAACTATCACGTCGCAACCAGCAACTCTCAGATATCAATCACGAAAAAGATACGCTGATGGGTATCGTTGCGCACGATCTTAAATCGCCGTTGAACCGGATTAAAGGTATTACCGATCTGATGGAGTTGGAAGGTGGTCTTACGGAAAGCCAATTGATGTACGCACACCTGATCCAAGATTCAACTCAGGCCGGCCTTGATCTAATCAAAGATTTGCTCGACGTTCACATGTTAGAAGAGAATGTTGTTCCAAACTACACATCATTCGACATTAGTATATTTCTACTTAACAAGACAAATTCATTTGTACCTGCTGCCGAGGCCAAAAATATTCATCTTCATATTAGCCGGGTAGAGAGTGAACTCGTGTATTTGGATGCGGATTACATCAGCCGAATTATTGACAACCTGCTGACAAACGCCATTAAATTCTCGAACAAGAGTTCAACCGTAGAGATTGCAGCCACCAAATCAAATGGAGATCTGATCATTTCGATAAAAGATGAGGGTCAGGGGTTTTCGGAAAAAGACAAGCTTCAATTATTCCAGAAATTCAAGAAACTCAGCGCCCGTCCTACAGCCGGCGAAACCTCTAATGGTTTGGGGCTTGCCATTGTAAAAACGCTTGTTGACCGCATGAAAGGTAGTATTGAACTGTTGTCCAGTCAAGGGAAAGGAAGCGAATTCGTTATCAAGCTTCCGCTAAATAAAGGAAATTAATTTTTTTTACGATGGATTAAACCTTCATCATGGGTTATTGTCAAAGGAGCAATTAAATCAATAAGCAATATGAAAAAGATAATTGTCCTTTTAACTTGTTTAACGGCAGGTATAGTTTTCTCTGTAAATGCCCAGACTCCAGTAGTCGACCAACGGCAGGAAAATCAAAGAGCGCGTATTAGGGAGGGAGTCGCCTCCGGTGAGCTTACCCGGCAGGAAACCGCTGACGCACGCCAGAATCAACGTAACATTCGCAGAGTTGAGCGTAGGGTGAAAGCTGACGGCGTAGTGACTAATCAGGAACGGGCAAGGCTTCATCGCAAGCAAAACAAGACTAGTCGTGAATTAAGCAAAGACAAAAATGACAGTCAGGCAAGACGCGAGTACAATAATTAACTACAAGCCCTTCGGGGCTTTTTTTATATCAATGAAATCACGTTTTGGTCAGCTGCTTTTTTTGCCGATAAAGTAATATAAAATCGGGCCCAGAATCGGGAGAAATATTACTGCTATGATCCACAAGACCTTTTTCTCTGGGTCTTTATTGCTTCGTATGATATCCAAAATAACGATAACATCGATGACGAGGATAATTAGAGAAATAAGTCTTGCCATATCGTTTAGTTTTACTTCGGATTGTTAAATACTTCATCCAGTTTGGGTGCGGTGAATATCCATCTCATCTTCAGGACACTCACATCCATCTTTCAAAATCAATCCAACCCGATCCAAAAATAACAAGCAAACTTGAATAAAAACAGCTTATCAACCTGCTCAACGAAGGTAAGATAGCCCGTATGTAGAGCCTTTCTTTTTGCTGAAACATTCAGGTATATTTAATGAAAGGATCTTAGATGGAGTGCTTACTTAAAGGTATTTATGAAAATGGAAGGTATGCTTAAACCCGGAAGCCTAAAAGATAAAACTATTATTGTTACCGGTGGAGGAACCGGACTTGGTCGTTCCATGGGAAAATATTTCCTGGAGATGGGTGCCAACCTCGTTATTACCAGCCGCAAACTCGATGTGTTGCAAAAAACTGCACAGGAAATGAGTGCTGAAACGGGGGGAAAGGTATTACCCATCGCCTGTGATATCAGGAAGTATGAAGAGATAGAGAATGTTATTAAAACTGCCGAACAGGAATTTGGGCCAGTACATGGCATATTGAATAATGCAGCAGGAAATTTTATAAGTCCCACAGAACGGCTCTCACACCGTGCCTTCGATATTATCGTTGATATTGTGTTAAAAGGTACCTACTATACAACCCTTGCGGCAGGTAAAAACTGGATTGCTAAAAAACAGCCCGGTACATTCCTCAATATCGTCACGACCTATGCCTGGACAGGTTCAGGTTATGTTGTTCCCTCTGCGTGTAGTAAAGCCGGTGTGCTTGCATTAACCAGATCATTGGCTGTGGAGTGGGCAAAATATAATATTCGAAGCAATGCAATAGCCCCCGGACCATTCCCAACGGAAGGTGCGTGGAGCAGGTTACTTCCAGGAGATCTCGTCAAAAAATTTGACCCGGCACTTAGAATTCCATTGAAGCGTGTTGGAGAACATCAGGAACTAGCAAATCTTGCGGCCTATTTGATGTCTGATTATTCAGGATACATAAATGGCGAAGTTATTACAATAGACGGTGGCGAGTGGCTTCGGAACGGAGGAGAATTCAGTCACCTGGAAGTTATTCCTGATGAAATGTGGGATAATATTGAAAAGATGAGAGGTAAATAGAAAGTTGTAATACCTCTGTCAAAACTTAATTCAACCAGATTTATTTGCTTTATGCTGATCCATTTACCACGCTTGTTCGATTACGATGGCTAATTTGAAGAGAGATAATACGCTTGATCATCTTCTGTCCAAAAAGTTATATGAACGAGAATCAAACGACCTGCTTCGGAAACTTGTCATAAAAAAAGGTCTGATTGACTTTACTTCAAATGACTATCTGGGGCTCGCTTCGTCTAAAAATTTGTTCCGGAATATTTTAAATAAGGTAGACCATCTTCAACTAACCAACAATGGTGCTACAGGATCGAGATTGTTGTCGGGAAACTCAACCTATACAGAACAGGTAGAAGCAAGACTTGCAAAAATTTTCAATAGTGAATCCGCACTAATTTTTAACTCAGGATACACTGCTAACCTCGCCGTGTTGTCATCCCTTCCACAACGGAACGACACCGTCATTTACGATGAACTGGCCCACGCTTGTATAAAGGATGGCGCGCGCTTAAGTCTCGCTAAACGTCTAAGCTTTAAGCATAATGATCTTAACGACCTGGAATCAAAAATTAAAAAATCTACAGGTCATATTTTCATTGCTGTTGAATCGATCTATTCGATGGATGGCGACGAATGTCCACTTAAAGAATTGATTACCATATCTGAAAAATACGATGCAACAATTATCCTGGACGAAGCCCACAGCACGGGAGTAAAAGGAGAAGCGGGAAGCGGGCTTGCTGTCTCTGTAGGGTTAGAAAGAAAAATAGGCATAAGAATTTATACCTTCGGTAAGGCTATGGGCATCCACGGTGCATGCGTTGCGGGTTCAAATGTCCTTCAAAACCACCTGATAAACTTTGCTCGTCCATTTATTTATACTACGGCGATGTCGCCCCATAGCATTGTGGCAATAGATTGTTGCTTTGACTTTCTCGGCGAGAATAATCATCTTCAAAATCTGCTTGAACAAAAAACACTTGTCTACAAAAACGGTATTGGTGACCTGCCAAACTGTAGCTCCAACTCGAGCGCTATCCAAACCGTGCTTCTTTCAGGCGGAAATCAATCCGTAAAAAATGCAGCATCGGAACTCCAGAAAAATGGTTTTGATGTGCGACCGATCCTCTCGCCTACCGTACCATCCGGATCCGAAAGACTCAGGATTTGCCTCCATACATTTAACACTGACACTGAGATTATCGATTTGACAAAACAAGTTAGAACCATATCAAGAAAAATATTCAAGGATAAGAATTACCTTGCTCCGTGAACTACTTCGTAACCGGCATTGATACCGACAGCGGTAAAACGTTGGCTTCAGCAATACTTTGTGAAGCCTTAAAAGCTGACTATTGGAAACCTATTCAGGCCGGGTCACCCAAAGACAGTGAGACTGTAAAAAACCTTATATCCAATTCGAAGACGCGGATTCATAAGGAAAGGTATTTTTTGAACACACCCGCTTCACCACATGCTTCTGCTAAACTGGATGGAGTGAAAATCAGACTTAACGATTTTGTTCTACCCGAAACTGAAAACGATATCATCATTGAGGGAGCCGGTGGTTGCCTTGTCCCAATAAATGAAAAAGATTTTGTTATTGACCTTGCTGACCGTTTTGATGCTGAAGTAATATTGGTTGCAGACTTGTACCTTGGAAGCATCAACCACACACTATTGACTGTTGCTGAACTCAAAAATCGAAATTTAAAATTAAACGGTATTATTTTTAACGGTCCGTCTAATCCGGAAAGTGAACGCATAATTTTGAAACACACCAAATTGAAATGCCTCCTTCATATCAATAAAGAAGAGTTTTTAAATCGTGAAACAGTTAAGGCGTATGCTGAAACATTTGCCAGTAATTCGATATGAACAATTTACAAAAACTGGACAAAGAATTAATCTGGCACCCCTTCACGCCGCTCACCGGAAGTCCTGATCCTATCATAGTAGAATCTGCCGAAGGTATTTACCTGCATACGAAAGACGGGCATAAAATAATAGATGCAGTCTCGTCGTGGTGGGTGAATCTTCATGGACATGCACATCCGCACATAGCAAAAGCTATTGAAGATCAAGCTAAAAAACTTGAACACGTAATCTTTGCAGGTTTCACACATGAACCGGCCATTCGACTGGCTCAGAATCTGGTATCAATTTTACCGGACAATCAGTGCAAAGTTTTTTATTCCGATAATGGAAGTACTGCTGTTGAGGTCGCTTTAAAAATGGCCTTTCAATTTTGGCACAATCAGGGAATCAAGCGTAAGAAAATAATTGCGATTAAGGGTTCTTATCATGGCGATACGTTTGGCGCAATGTCGGTAGGGGACAGAGGAATTTTTTCAGATCCTTTTTCGAATTATCTTTTTGATGTTGCATTCATTGATTTCCCAACACCAGAAACAGAACAGGACGTGCTGAATCAATTTAGGGAGCATCTTCTTACAAAAGAGGTAGGGGCTTTCATCTTTGAGCCACTTGTGCAAGGTGCATCCGGAATGAGAATGTATTCTGTACCCATGCTGAATTCATTACTAACAGAAGCAAAAAAAAATGATGTGATTTGTATTGCCGATGAGGTGTTCACGGGATTTGGGAGAACCGGAAAAATGTTTGCGTCTGAATACCTGAATGAAAAACCCGATATCATGGCTGTTTCAAAGGGAATCACCGGTGGTGCTCTGCCGTTAGGGGTTACAAGTTGTTCCAAAAAAATTGTCGAAGCCTTTACGACGAATGATTTTAACAAAACATTTTTTCATGGCCATTCTTATACGGCCAACCCTATAGCCTGTGCTGCAGCGAATGCAAGCTTTGAACTACTCATAAGGAATGAATGTAAAGATCAGATAAAACGCATAGAAAATCAGCATCAGCAATTCAAAACGAAACTTGGCGGAAACAAACATCTAAAGGAAGTAAGAAGTCTCGGAACGATTTTGGTGCTTGAGTTAAAAACGGAATCAACGAGTTCCTACGAAAACAATCTCAGAAAAAAAATCTATCCATTCTTCATTGAGAGAAATATACTCTTAAGACCTCTTGGCAATACGATTTACGTACTGCCTCCCTATATCATTCAGGAAAATGAATTAAAGGAAATTTATACATGCATTGAGGAGTTCCTCAATGCATTGGACGGCGATTTAAAGTAAGTGCTTAATTACTTCCCTTGTATTTAAAGGAGCGCGTTGATCCAAACATGTAATGAAGTCCAAGTTGAACACCGACAATCAGATTAGCACGTTGTCCGAAAATATCCGAACCGTTACCACTCTTAATACTGTCTATTACATCACCATTGCGCATATCAGTAAGGCTGTAGTTAGCTCTTATCTGCGTCGATAAATACAAATGACGTGACAAATCAATATCCAGTCCAAATGCTGCCGCGATCTGAAATTCTGTATTCTTAAAATCATTAGTCTTTTTACTTAATATTTCCTCTGGGCTTTGGGGGGGAACCTCAGCCGTTACAGTTCCATCTGGATTTTGAACAATTTCCTCTGCACCGGCCGGGAGTTCGACACCAGCAGGAAAGGTTTGTGTTGAAGCGCTATATTCAATTACTTCCTTAGCATCAGTCAATAATGACAACTGAGGTCCAATGTTAAAATTGGCACGGGTTCCGGAATTGCCACCACTCATAAAACGCATAAGCAGCGGGAGGTGAATGTAATTCAAATCAATTCTGCGTTCGCCGACAACGGTTTCTGCAACATCTATGATTTCATAAATTTGTCCTTGTCTTGAAAGGATTGATTCAAGCGACAACCCAAATGTCCGGCTGAAATCAACGCCGAAATTAAATCCAACTGGTGCCCAGTTATAAGTAAGCGTCGAATTGTAACGAGGGTCTTCCGACAATCCCTCATCCAACACAAATGTCGCGCTATAGGCTGTTGTCGCACCGATGTGTACTTGCACCTGGCCAGAACTTACATGAACCGATGTAATAAATAAGGCTGTGAACAAAAATAACTTTACCTTTTGCATAAAATGATCCGGTTTTTGAATATGGATTTAATACGGTTGATAATTAAAAGTAACCGCATTATAAAGGCTGCATAGACAGGGTTTTTTCGAGGATAGAGAACATTCTGATTTTATCAAAGTCTAACGGCCTTACTGAAATTGCACTGCTCTCTATCGGAATTGTTGTAAGAAGTTTTCCCTGGTCATCATATACAAAAGACAGATCCTGAGTAGTATCTGTAATTGCAATATATATTTTACCTGCCCCGAAATCCATATACTGGACTCTGACAGAATTGTTACCAATAAAGTCGCTAACTATAATTTGTTTCAGATTATCATCAAACAAAGTCAGTTGCTTAGCTTCCTGCCGAAGAACTAAATACGCTTTTGAATCTTTTTCACTTACAAGGCTGAATCTGGAATCCACTGTATTTTTAACTAACGTCTCTCTGCTGTAAATTTTTCCATCAGTTGTAAATTTAATCCTGAACCCATCCCTTGAAATCACTACGAAATACGTGTCTTCTAAACTGCTGCCACGTTCCAGATAATAATCGCCCGCAGGCCTTGCGTTAAGGTTAAGTGGAAAATTCTTTAACATCTCTCCACGGCGATTCATCAGGTATGCATTTCCATCTTCGCGAATTGATATGATATAATCTTTTCCGCGGATACGGTAATGGCGTGGTGCAGCAAACAAACTTTCGCCAACATCATTTGGTTTCCATCCTTCCAGGTTTACCCCGGCCTTGTCGTACATAAACAGCTTGCCTGCTTTACTCGCAACCACAAATCTGTATTTTTTACTGTGGTCGTAATCAACGATGCTCACGAATTCAATATCCCGTTCGCGAATCTTAACTGGGAAAGGGCTCACATAATTTCCTAAACGGTCTATAATATGGAGTACCCCTGGCGTTGCAAAAAAATACTGAAGCTTACCATTGTTGAAATAATCCACTTGCTCTACGCCTCCGGCAATAAGGCCATCCAGTTGAACTTTCCATAATACTTTTCCATCAGTTGAAATCAATCTTAAAGTGTGTAAAGAATCCTGGACAAGCACTTCATCTCCTTTACTCACATGACTTCTCACAACAAAGAGTTTTGCGAGCGGCTCTGTAAGGTTAGTTATAATCTTATCGCTGGCAGCGCGTTCCGTTTTACTCGGTGTACCGGATGTACCCGACGGCTTAAACGACCATGAAACATTTGTATAATAACTGTCATTCAGGTGACTGAACTGAATAGCACCCATTCCTAGTGATCGTACGAGTGATCGATTGTCCTGCACAAAGCTTTTCCATTTCGGTTGAAGGGAATTTTCCAAAACACTCCAGATTCTTGGTGTATTGATATAAAGGCTCACATTTGATTCCAGCAAGGTAGACTCAAGGAATTGATTCTGTGCTACAGACTTTCCCCATGTTTCCTCGCGGTCTATATCTTCTATAAACATTTTCAACTCTTCCAGATTTTCACCCATGAGAATTACATCTCCCAAACGTGTATAATAACTGGTATTAAATCCGGAAACGAGAGGCCACAGCATTTTCTCCGGAAACCGATAGAGCGGCAGTTCACGAATCTCATATTCCGAAAACCTTTCATAAAAAACAGTATCTATACTTACCTTTTGAGACATTTTATCGAATTCCTGCAGCCATTCTGCTGTAGTTTCAGGTGAGTTTATAATAAGTATTTTCGACAGTGTCTGACCTTTTGATTCCATCCAGCATACCCCTAATTCACCCGACAATCTGCTGGTTAGTTTTCCAATATCAACCTGAAGTTCAGTGGATATTTTTTTGAGACTATCGCGCTGAACTTTGTGTTTTTGATTAAACAACTCCAGATCCCGGTTAAAAGCGGCTCCATCGCTTACCCCGTAGCTTGAAAACATCAATGCCCTGTTGGAGACAAAATTCTTTAGTGTAAAAGGTACAGGTTGCTGACCACTAAATGATGAAAGAATGTAGTTCGGATTACTAGCACTATCGAGACAGAAACCATTTAACACAAAGTTGTTCCTACCACTAACCTTTACATCCAATAATGCTGACTGACCAAATTGATAAATGAACGCTGCAGGTTCGTCATCTGAAAATATCGAAAGCCACTGTGCAACTTTTTTTAAGTTCAGGTAGATATTCCCTCCATCATTTTTGATTGATGGCAACCGGTAAACTCCACCCAACTCACCTTTGAAATCTTTACCAATTCCTTTGTGTGTACGTACTACATCTTCGATCAATACAGGCGTAAAACTACTCACCCATACATTGTCAATCCTGATCCATGAGAAAATTTTGCCTTTCAGCGACATTTCAAAAATCTGAACGCCATTATAGTCACGATCGGAAACAACAATTCCTTTCCCTCCCTTTTGCTTTATCTGACCTATTAGTGTATTGAACTGCTGATCGAGCTGCGGGTTAAAGGGCAAATAGAAAACAAAATCGAAATCGTCCTTCTTGGTAATGTGAAGAGAAATAAGTGATCCTTGTCTGAAATTGGACAATATGAGGTCAGTGAAGCCTTTAAGGGAATCTCGTTGAGGCGGGAATACGGCCTTATTGATAATTGAAAGCACGGGGGAAGCCTGGAGTTGCTCCAGACACTTTTCACATGAGCTTCCTTCATAAACAAAAATCGTTTCAGAGGGAACAACCTCCCAGGCAGTCACGGCAGCTTTATTGATGATGTTTGTGTAAACGAAGTATCCGCCAACTATTAAAAAAATTAAAGCAAGGGTAATAACTAAGGGAAGTCTTTTCACGAGCAAACTTAGAATTAAAGTTTGAAGATAGTTGTCAGAAAAGCAATCAGCAACCTTTGTGCTATTCCTTGCAATAATTACACCTTTTGGAATTGGTTAGAATCGAAAATGATTCTCGTGGAGTGTAAATTTCGATTGTCCAGCGTTCTATTTGATCGGCTTTTACCGAGCATGTAGAATTAATAAAAAAAACCTGGATCCTTTAATAAAAATAGGCAACGACCTGCCGGCAGGAAAGGCCTACTCTCCAGGTCCCAGATAAAAACAGGGCTACCACAGCGTATTACCGGAGCGTTCGCGGAGGCGTATCAGCGCTGGTAGCTACAGGTAAGAGGAGGAGCAAAAAAAAGCCCCGGGATTGCTCTCGGGGCTTTGATAAAAAATAGGCAACGACTTACTCTCCCAGGTTCTACCCTAGTACCATCAGCGCGGGTGGGCTTAACTGCTCTGTTCGGAATGGGAAGAGGTGATCCCCACCGCTATTGTCACCTTAAACTCTTTAGTATGTAGTCCG
>JBGTEP010000114.1:0-5402 GCA_041747735.1 Chryseolinea sp. | reverse complement strand
TAATAAATAAAAATCATCCGCTCTGTCTTAGCCTTGACAAGGCCGGGGTTGATCCATACATTAGCTTAGCGGATGACCAGCACGGCGATCAACTACTTAACTCATTTGAAAATTCTGTGCAGATTTTAGGGGGCTAAGACAAGGTCTGGTTTTTCAAAACAAGCAACGTCACACACGCGAAGGTTGTGCATAATTTTTAATAAAAGGCAATGAATAAAAGTAGCTTAACATTACTGACTATCTTATTGATCTCGTTTAATTCTTACGGACAGGAGATCCACTACTTCACAATGTACTTTCATGAAAAAGTTCCGGAGAAAACACCATACCAAAGACAGTATAATAACGCGGATGGCCAAATTTCCACTAAGGACCATAAAAATGGGAAACTTGAACTTACAAGTACAGTTACCGGTACCTTGGACATTAACGAGATTGATGAACTTTTATCATACATACGGACTCTTGGGCAAGCAAGTAAATACAAAGAAAGGTTTAAGAAATTGAACGGACAGTTCACATTCTATCATGAAAATGGCAACCCGAGCAGTGAAGTAGTCTTCAAGAGAAATACGATTCTTTGTAGTCAAACATGGAATGAGGATGGAAAAGCGCAACTCGTTAACGGAACCGGCACGAATAAATCTTCATCCAACGAACGCAATGAAGACAATTATGAAGAATACATTGACTCATTAATGGTTTCTCATTATACATTCAGACAACTGAAGAAAGATACAATTTACGGTAAAGTTGACAAGCAAGCTGAACCAAAGGAAGGTATTCAAACTTTCTATCAGAATGTAGTGAAAGTTTTAAAATATCCGGTAGTTGCAAGATTGGTTGGAAAAGAGGGAAGAGTATTTGTTGAATTTGTCGTTGACGAAAATGGTAAACTGACAGACTTCAACCCAAAGACTAAGGAAGGCTATGGATTTGAAACTAAAGTAGTCCAAAAACTTGAAGCATTTCCAAATTGGAACCCAGCCGTTTATAAAGGACGTAACGTTAAAACCAGATTTGTTCTCCCAATTACTTATAAATTGACGGACTAAAAACTCCGTAATAAAAAAATATAAATCATATGCAGCTTCAATTATCGTTAAGTGCTGCAAGCAACTTTAGTAAATGCCCGTACAGACACTGCAGTTAGATAAAACGTTATCACACATACCCAAATAGCATGCGCAAATTCTAAACAATTTTGTACTTTTAACTTATGGACATCAAGAATAAACTAAGAAACAATCTAATTAGGAAGATTCAGCGGCTTTCCATGGATAAGCTTACTGAAATTAGCGATTTATTAAGCAAAATTGAGAACCAGTTTAAATCGAAGGAAAAGACCCTTAAACTGGCAGGATCATGGAAAGACTTGGACAAAGATGTGTTCAATAACCTTACTGAAGAACTGCATGACAATAGATCGAAGGATCGACAAATTGATCAACTGTGACAGAAGCTCTTGTTGACACCGACATTTATCATTCTATTTTAAAGGAGACGAAAAGGTAGTTGAACGATTCCGAGACTACTTGAAGGAGTTTGACCAAATAAACGTCTCAATAGTTACATACTTTGAAGTCTTGGCGGGACTAAAGTTCAAAAGTGCCGAAAAACAGATTCAAGTTTTTGAAGAATTTGTATCCAATAATAGCATCATCCATATTTCAGAAACATCAGCTAATATATCCGCCGACATCTACGCGGATTTGAGACAACGCGGAATTTCAATTGGGACGTCTGACCTTTTGATAGCAGGAATCTCTATTGAGAATGGGTTGACCTTAGTGACGAACAATGTAAAGCACTATGAACCAATTCAAAACTTACCGATCGTGAATTGGCGGAAGTAGGTACGCGCCATAATCGGTACACTTCCCATAAACAATGATAGGAAACTTCCGCGCGAAATGATTTCAATTAAATGCGGCAACTTGTGCAAAATGAGGTTTTAAAATAGAATACAGAACAATGAAAATTAAAAACCAATTATTTTTGACAGTATTGTTTTTAAGTTCCTTCACGTTTTCTTCTTGCAGCAATAAGAAATCTGATGGTAACGATAAAGAAAACAATCCTTTTGGAATTACTGCAAAAACTAAGAATCAGATATTGCAACCTTGCCACTGGTCATTTACAGTTGAAGAAAGCGTTAATGGTGAAGCTATACTTGTTAGTACAGCGAAGCTTGATTCCGGATGGATTTTGTATTCTCAACAAATCCCCAATAAGTATGTTGCAACGAAATTTGCTTATGATAGTTTATCTACCTATAAACTTTCAGGAGATACTGAAGAAGGTAAATCAAGCAAAAAGTATGACCCTTATCTCGAGATGGAAGTTAACTATTTTGAAAACGAGGCAGTATTCAAGCAAAAAATTAACGTACTGAGTAAGATAGATTTTACAATCCCCGGTACAATTGCTTATAATGTTTGTCTAACCCAATGCATTATTTCTAATGAAGAATTTTCTTTTAACTTGAAAGGAAATCCTTAGTAGAAGGTTACAGCTTTAAGCTGGATACGCTTTATATAAAAACGTCACCACTAATACACCGAAAGAGTATTGTATGACAAAAAAGGTTTGGATAACAGCAGTGATGTTTGGTCTCCCTTGGTCCATTTCCATGATTGGTTATAATTTAATAGTTAATGGCGGACCAACTCTTATTATAATCGTTACTTCTGCAATTGGAGGGCTTGTTTTTGGACTTCTTTTCGCTTTGACCATGCAATTCATGGCCAAAAGACTATTCAATAAAATACTCGTTGAGACAGCGGACGACGAAAGTATTATAAAGGAAGGCGGAGCAAATCACTTCAAGGGAAAGGAAGGCGTTGGAGGCAAACTCGTTTTAACAGACAAGCGACTTATTTTTAAGTCACATAAATTCAATATACAAAACCATCAAGACACCTTTGACCTTGAACAGATTGAAAAACTTCAGGCAACTACGACCCTTAAGTTTCTGAAGAATGGACTGATTCTTGAATTAAAAAATAACGACAGTCATAAATTTATTGTTGACGAGCCTTCAGATTGGATTGAGAAGGTAATGAGCCAAAAACGACTGAGTAACTAAACGTTGACACCGGCACCAATTCAAAACGCACCCGTTACGGAAAATAATAAAGGTAAACGCGTACAGCAGTAACTACCGCAAAACTAGCGTCGGCGGCCAAGCCCCCCTATTGCGAACAGAATTGATTTCCGAAGCTAACGTTGGGGCGACAAAGCAAAGGATTGAAATTTTTGACAGACACCTTTTGAACGTGATCGCTCAGATCATACAGGTTGAAGCATGCACTTAAGACACTGCTGAGAAAAGACTATCACCAGTTAGTCTGTCTGGCGAAATTTTAGCCACCTTACGAATTTAGTATCTTTTCTGGCATAGTATTTCCATCACTCTATTTTCTGAAACATTTAAACAACATAATTATGGGAAAGAACAAATCATTTTATAAAAAGCAGGTTAAACCGTTCATGCAAAATAACAGCACGGTGCTTGCAGCATTTGGCGGCGCGGCCGCCGGTATTGCCATTGCCAATATACTCGGCAGCGACAAGGCTAAACAAATACTTCAATCTGTTGAAGATAGCGCGAAAGAGTACAGCGCGAAACTTTTCAACGGGTCAGAGACACGCACAGAAGAAGGGTTATAGATCTCAGCCAAGGCGTTACAGAGGATTTTTGTTGATGTTACGGCAACCCCCACTTGTGAAAACATTTTCCCAAGTGGGGGGTTCCATGCACATCTCGCTTTCATTTTTGAATCCAGGTCGAAAGGATCAACGATAATTATAAATGCCATTTCACAAACAACTACGAAGCGAAACTGATACTTTATTCTCCTGCTATTTTGGTATAGCTGCAATATGTAAAGAGTCTGGAACCCGATGGTCATCAATCTTTATTTCCCACGTCTCAAAATTGATGTAAACGTTTCGAGCGGTATTTTATCACTCTTATAGAAGATGGTAATATAGGCATCGGGGATACCACGCTGAATGACCTGCTGACGGATTTCCTCTGCAGCGTTCAGCGAGGAAAAATCACTGAGGTAGTAGTAGAGAATTCCGTCTTTAGATTTTTTCTCAATCTGACCAAGATTCGATAATTCAGGAAATGTAAGATATGGATTTAGCTTGTACGCTCCCACACACACCTTGAACACGATGTGTTCCGATTTCTGATCTCCGTAGAATGCCAGTATTTTAGCATAGCGAGGGTTTACACGGGTATGGGCATTCGATGTGATAGTACTGGGCAATGGCTTAACTACAGCAAGGGGATCCGCATCAAGTCCTTGCCGCGGAGCCAGTGCAAATTCTGCTCTTCGGTTTTTTTGATGTTGCTGTTCAGTGCATTCTTGCGTGTCACACATTACCACAGGTGCAGACTTACCCAAGGCACTTGTTTTAATGTTACGGTAATTGACACCATGATTTACCAAATAGGTTTTAATGGAACGGGCGCGTTTTCGGGTAAGACTAAGGTTGTATTGGTTAGTACCGCGAAGATCCGCATGAGCCTTAACCGACAATTGAATGAATGGATAGCGATTAATTACAGCAGTAGCTTTATCAAGTTCCAGCTTGTCTGTCTTATCCAATTCGGCACTGTTGTAATCAAAATAAATATTTTGTAAGGTTATGGTTTGTGCTTCCGTCACTTGAATGATTTTAGAGGGATCTTCCATCAGGTCTTTTAATGAGCCTTTACCAATCGGTTTTGTTTCTTCTTTGGTCTGAAGATACAGCGTGCCCTCTTTCTCAATGATTTCATCATAAATCTTATCAGAGGCTATATAAAATCTAGGTGTCTCATTATTAAGTATAATAAGATTGGAAGAATCCGGTAGTGTTAAAAGTTTTTTCCGGGTCAACGAGATTTCAAGAGGTTCTACCTTCGCTGCATACGGAGCGATCTTAACATTCTCCTCTTGCTTCTCATGATCGTTATCCAAAATTTCTATTTTATAGTCTCCTCCCTTTTTCCCGGCGAAAGAAAGAATTCCGCTTTCAATTTTAGACGCTATGGCTTCTCCAGTTGAATTGTCCGTTACCATGGCTTGCGCGTTGATTATTGGTTTTCCGGTTCCATCTGTAATAAAGCTTACCACTGGTATTTGCTTATCTGGATCATTTTGTGTAGGTATCGGATGGATAATGGAATTTTTGTCCATTCCTTTTTCCGCTATGCCGGAGTACATTCCCGTGTATCCATCTTTGTTGGCAATAATAATATAAGGTGTGCCTTCGGGTAATGTAAATTCTGTTATACCTTCTGTGTTGGCAACCTGTTCAATATCGGAATCGGTGAAGCTCATGATTCTTACTTCGGCATTGGCAAGAGGAGATTGATCAGATTCTTTGAAGGCTCGTGCTGCCAT
>JBGTEP010000113.1:0-142955 GCA_041747735.1 Chryseolinea sp. | reverse complement strand
AATCCAGTATCTTAGGAATCCGCGAGCGGCTTCAACTATTTTTCTTATGAATATGATAAGCGTAACCGATAAAGCAAAAGAGAAAATCATCGCCCTGCGAAAAGAGGAAGGCAAGGTAGATTATAATAATGTTCGTGTCCTCGTAAAAGGTGGCGGATGTTCCGGGCTGATGTATGATCTTAATTTCGATGATGAGATAAAACCTGCGGATCAGATTTTCGAAGACAAGGGTATAAAAATTCTGGTTGATAAAAAAAGTCTATTATACCTGCTCGGCACTACACTCGATTTTTCAGACGGATTGAATGGAAAGGGATTTCAATTTATCAATCCAAATGCCACCCGTACTTGTGGGTGTGGTGAAAGTTTCGCCGTTTAAATTTTTAGTTGAGTAAGATCCAGTTCGAACCCTTCAACCGGCATCTCGCCATACACTTTTTTGTTAAACCCTTGAATTCGTTCTTCGGGACGGCCTGGTTTGAAAATGTATGTAGCTCCCTCAATAGGATCAACCAGCCAGGCTAGTTTAGCTTGATTCTTTAACCACAACGTCATTTTAATTTTTAGGGCGTCAAGATTGTCTGATTTAGATCTGACTTCGATAACAAAGTCAGGGCAAATAGGTGAAAACTTATTCTTGTCCTCCTCTGAAATTCCATTCCACCTTTCTTTCGAAATCCAGGAAGCATCGGGAGAAATCACAGACCGATCTGGCAAGGTAAATCCGGCAGAGGAATCAAATACAATCCCACCTTTATGGATTCTATTCCAGTCTCGTAACTGTCCGTAGACTTCGCCACTATAAAATGCAGACAACGTGGTAACGGGTGGCATAATAACAACTTCAAAGTTACTTTTTCGCTCAATCCGGAGTCCTGGATTTTCTAGGCAAAACGTCATGAATTCCTCGTCGGTCATTCCTCCTGTAATGCTATCTCGTAAAACCAAAGTATCCATATTATTAAAGATAGCGATTTTACGGAAAGATATTCCTCAAATCGTGGCAATACATTTCAATTCAATTGCGATTGGCGTAGGCAGGGCATTTACTTCAACTGTTGTACGGCAAGGCTGATTTTTGGTGAAGTATTCTCCATATATTCTATTAAAGACCGGGAAGTCCTGTTTCATATTAGTAAGGTATACCGTTACATCCACAAGATTTTCCCAACTACTGCCCGCCGCTTCAAGTATATATTTTACATTCTGAAAAACAGCATGACATTGTTTTTCAATTTCATAGCTTTGGATATTACCTTGATGATCCAACGCTACGCCTGGAATTTCTTTTGAACCCTTCTTCCTAGGTCCCACGCCAGATAAAAATAACAGGTTTCCAACCCTCCTGGCGTGTGGATAAGGACCCACTGGTTCCGGTGCATTATCAGAATTTATTTTATCCATATCATTCTACACCAAATACCAGACTTCCCCAATAGCTTTGCCAATCAGCACCCACTTCCTTTGAAGGCACCATATTTACAACACTTACCATCCAGGGACCGCTGTTGCTTATGCGTGTTTCCATTACACCATTTTTTTCGGTGTATATATTTTGCAGAGTAGTCCGGTTATCATACCGGTTCCACACTTTAACTCTCGCGCCAAACAGTGGCTTGCCTTCAAACAAAATTTTGAAACGCACCGGATCTCCTTTCTTCAACGTGTATGGATTCATTTCAGGAATTATTTCTATCGGCAGCCCTAAGTTTTTTTTGTAGGTATCATCTTTTTTATCACCTACCTGTACCAGCAACTTTGTGTGCCTTGAATAAAATTCTTTGGCGGGTTTAGTAAGTGCATTGGTCTTTTCACGGTGTGCATACACTTCATCAAGACCGTCTTCTTTCAAATACGCATTAAATTTTTCGCCTTCCAGTTCAATGAAAGCATTATTACTTTGCATCACTAGCATATGCGTTCCTGCTTCAGGTAAGGGAACGGTGAGGTTATCTTTTTCGCCCGGGTTAACACTTTCTAATATACTTTTTGAGGTATTGGCATGATGATGCTCCAGTTTCGTTACGCGATGAACGTTCAGATTCCACGGTTCACCCATAAAGTTTTCACCTACCTTAAAGCTGACGACAATATTCTCACCCGGGTTAAAAAAGAATTTATCGGTATGAAGCCAGAACTCATGCGCCTGTACCAGGGTGATCACGGCAAGTAAAACAACTGTTGAAATAATCTTTTTGTACATATAATAACTATTTACATGAAGCTTTACTTCAGCCTATGAATTCATAATTTCTTCTATCTCTTCAAGCTCGATCGGTATATTTTTCATCAGATCATAGACGCCATTTTTCTGAATGACCACATTGTTCTCGATACGGATACCCAGACCTTCCTCACGAATGTAAATTCCAGGCTCTACTGTCCAAACCTGGCCAGCCTGCATTTTGTGATACATGTTTCCTACATCATGTACATCCAGACCTAATTGATGGCCGGTACCATGCATAAAGTATTTTTGAAAAAGCGGTTTATCCTTGTCTTGATTTTTAACGTCCTTTTTATCAAACAGCTTCAGGCCAATCAGTTCACTTTCCATAATCTTTTGAACCTCTTTGTGATATTCAAAATATTTTATACCAGGACTCAAAAGCTTTATGGCTTCCCGTTGAACGTTTAGCACAGCGTTGTAAACCTCCCCTTGCCTTTTGGAATATCGCCCATTGACTGGAATTGTACGCGTGAGATCTGCATTGTAGTTTGCATATTCAGCGCCGACATCTAACAGAAGAATTTCTCCATCACTACACACTTTACTATTGTCGATGTAATGCAGCACACATGAATCCGCGCCTGAAGCAATGATCGGTTCGTAGGCAAATCCCCGTGATCCTTTCCTTAAAAACTCATGCGACCATTCTGCTTCTATTTCATATTCATATACCCCTGCCTTCACAAACTTCAATACTCTTCGGAAAGCGGACTCAGTAATATCACAAGCACGTTGTAATAATTCCAATTCAATTTTTGATTTTACAGTGCGAAGCTCATGCATGATCAGCGCGAGACGTTCGTATTTATGAAGCGGGAATTTTTGTTGACACGATTTTACAAAACGCATCTCACGTGATTCAACACCTACATCAGCGCGGTAATGGTCATTCGTATTAAGATATACATGCTCTACGTTACCCATCACCATCATGGTCTTGAATAGTGCGGGAAACTCAGATACCCAGAGAACAGTTTCAATACCCGTTGCCTCCCGTGCTTCCGCTTTGGTTAATTTGTGACCCTCCCATGTGGCGATGTGTTCATTCGTCTCACGCAGAAACAATACTTCCTTGTATTTCTTATCCGGAAAATCCGGGCACAGTACAAGCACGGTCTCTTCCTGATCAACACCTGTGAGATAAAACAAATCACTGTTCTGGCGGAAGCGCATCGTGCCATCAGAATTGGTGGGCATTACGTCATTTGCATTTAATACCACAACGGCATTGGACTTTAATGCTTTCAATAACCGTTTGCGATTTGATATGAAGAGTTCCTTGTTTATACTTTTGTATCTCATCTTGAATCCCTAATTTTCAGTGTTCGCAATTTAATTTAAAACTCTATGAAGCCAATCGTTTGTTTATCAAACATCCTTTTGATTTTGGTCACAGCAACTAACCTGGCTTTTGCGCAGTGGAAGTATCAGCCGACACCTGAAAATATGAAAAACAGAGAGTGGTTCCAGGATGCCAAATTCGGCCTTTTTATTCACTGGGGTGTTTACAGTGTATTGGGTGACGGTGAGTGGGTTATGAATCAGAAACAGATTCCCATTAGAGCTTATGAAAAGATTCCATCATTTTTTAACCCCACTGAATTCGACGCAAAGGCATGGGTGCAAATGGCGAAGACTGCAGGAATGAAATACATTACGATAACCAGCAAACACCATGATGGTTTCGCTATGTGGGATAGCAAAGTATCTGATTACAACATTGTTAAAAAAACACCCTATGGAAAAGATGTATTGAAGATGCTCGCTGAAGAATGCCGTAAAGAGGGGATGAAACTTTTCTTTTATCATTCACAACTGGACTGGCACCATCCGGATTATTTCCCCAGAGGAAGTACCGGCGGAAGCTGGACCGGTCGACCGGAAAAAGGAGATATGAACAAGTATCTTGATTTTATGGATGCCCAGCTCACAGAACTATTGACAGAATATGGAGATGTCGCGGGCATCTGGTTTGACGGCATGTGGGACAAAAAAGATGCAGACTGGAGACTTGAAAAAACATATAAACTTATCCACGAACTTCAACCCGCTGCCTTGGTGGGAAGTAATCATCATAGAGCGCCCTATGAGGGTGAAGATTTTCAAATGTTTGAAAAAGATCTTCCCGGGCACAATACCACGGGATTCTCTCCGGAAAGTGTAGTCGGATCCCTGCCGAAAGAAACCTGTGAGACCATTAACAATTCATGGGGTTTTCACATAAAAGACGATCGTCATAAAAGTAAAAAGGTTCTGATCCAATACCTGGTGAAAGCTGCAGGATACGGTGCCAACTTTCTTTTAAATGTCGGGCCGATGCCGAACGGTAAGATTCAACCAGAACATATCGCTTCACTAAAGGAAATGGGTGATTGGCTGAAAGTTTATGGTGAAACCATTTACGGAACACGAGGTGGACCGTTGACGGCAAGGGACTGGGGAGTTACGACACAGAAAGGAAACAAAGTTTATGTCCACATTCTCAATTGGTACGACGAATCAATTACTATTCCTTCCTGGGGAAAGAAAATAAAATCCGCTAAACTTTTTAATGATAAGTCATCGGTAAAATTCCTGGAGAATGATTTTGGAATAACTTTAAAAATCCCAAAGGAAAAGATGGATGAAGTTGATACCGTAGTTGAACTAGAGTTAAAGTAATATTCCTGTCTTATTCGTCGCTCTCTAACTCCTTCACTTCATTAGTAACTGGCTTCAATGTCCGTTGTAACAGATTCTTTATTTTTGGCACTAAGGCTTTTAAGGTTGTATACCGATTGTCGGTCGCGTTTAATACTATCACCGCAATTGTATATCTCGAAAAGTTTTGTTGATATTGTAAATTCTTGTCGAACGTTAATAATGCATAAAACTCATGTTCGATTAACAGTTCAGGCAATTTTCCATTTGAAACACCTGTCCACCCTCGTTCATTTGCTGTGTAAATTTCGTGTTCGCTTAAATCTTGTTTTAATCGTTTAGGTAAATTTTCGTCAAGCAGCAGCCTCATAGATTTTTTCGATGTTCTTTGAAGTCAGAATTTTGCTGGCGATTTCGATGACTGCAGTTGCTTGGTCTTCTGTCACGGAAGGAAAATCTTGTAAAAATTCGTCCAACGAAACACCCTTTTCCAGATGAAGGAATAGCGTTTCAACGGGTACTCTTGTCCCTTTGAAAACTGGAATTCCTCCTAGAATTTGGTTGTCAATATCAATATAGTCCTTGACTTTGTACATATCCCAAATTTACGTTTTTTTGGCAATCCGTCTCTGTCGGAAGGGCATGCTGGAACTGTAGGCAATCAGAAATAGCAAATGTGTTAAGACTCCTCCACTATGGCTTGTAAAACTGCTAAACCACAAAGTCAGTGCAAAGAAGTACACTTTCATAGTGTTTCATAAAATGACAAATTGTTTTACAAAAAAACCAGGCATTCAAGCACTAAACCTCCCGGTCCATCGGTGTATTCACTTCATCGGTAGTGACCCAGTTCAATAAAACGAACGTTACAAGTAAGCCAGAAAAAAAACCCTCCAGCACAACAATGAAGGCTGACATGTAAGCATTGAGGTAGTGACCCATCGGTTCGTTATCAATAATCGACTGCATCATATTTGCGTCAAGTTGCATGTACACAAAAAGAAACAGACCAAAGATTAAAGAACCTATTCCCCCTGCGGCGACGCCCATTATGAGTCCACGGAAATAATTTAAATGATCGGTGTGCGTTTGTTTGAATTTTTTAAGCGCCAGATAGATACCGATGGTAAGAATTACAAGATTCAGCAGACGAAGCTCAACATGATGGCTCAGCCCTATCATCTTCATCAGCAGAAAATAGACAATCAATCCGACTGCTATACGCAGGCCATAATTTTCCGGAATGCGGTTTGGATCTTTGAACAGGTTCATGTGTAAAAAAGATTTGGTACATCCGAATTTACATTTTTCATATCATTTACAACGTTTTCGGTACTATAATTTTGTAAATTGAGCGTATTAATCTCGTTCCCTATGAAAATCGCCAAAATTATCGGTGTCGTTGTTTTAGTCATAATCGCTATACTGGGTATTGTTATCGCCCTGCAGCCTTCACATGCGCACATCGAAAAAAGCATTTCAATTAATGCACCTACTTCTGTTATCTTTCCTGAAGTCAGCAACTACAGGAACTTTAATGAATGGTCGCCCTGGAGTAAAATGGATCCGGACGCGGAGTATACATATGAAGGTATTGACGGAACCGTCGGTGCGAAGATGAACTGGGAAGGTGAAAAGTCAGGCGAAGGTTCGCAATGGATTATCGAAATTGAGGAAAATCAGCGGGTAAAAAATCGAATGACTTTTGGCGGTTACGAAGGTGAATTCTACAGCGAATTCAGACTGGAACCTAACGAAAATGGCACTACTGTCGTTTGGACTTATGATGGACCAAACCAAGGACTTGCGGGTAAAGCAGCGTGGGTAATAATGGGAACAATGTTAAGTAGCCAGTATGATCAGGGTCTAAGAGACTTAAAAAAGCGAGTAGAAGATAAAACCGCTAAGTAACTAGCCAAAACAGTTTGCATACCCTTTGCACCGATCCGGCCACCGATGCTTTGTCCGATTGATTCATTATCTACAACTTTGGTTTTTATCTTTGACACTTAGTTTTCGTAATCAAAAAAGGTAAAATGACTTTCTCCGATTTCAAAGAATCAATCAAGGAGTCTGTTCCTCCACCCGATATCAATACACTTTTGCAGGCCTTATGGCATGATGCAAAAGGTGATTGGGAAACCGCGCACAATCTGGCGCAGGAAGTGAATACGAAAGACGGCTCCTGGATTCACGCTTACCTTCATCGCAAGGAGGGAGATTTGGGAAATGCTACCTATTGGTATCACCGTGCAAATCAGCCCGTTTGTAGAAAAAGTCTGGAAGATGAATGGGAACAAATAGCGCAGGAGCTGATACAATAAGATTATCGTGTTTTTCGAAAATACTATTCAGTTTCACCTGTATCATGATCCCGCGACTTTATCCGCTGTTGTTTCCACGTTTGAAGTTCCTTTTTTCTTTCCTCTAGTTCCGATTCCGTGGGTTTATAATTAATCAACGATTTCAAATCCGGTTGTCCTGCATCAATCCATGCGCTAAACCACAAATCACCAATGAGTTTAATAGATGCACGCATCTGACGTTCCACCATTCCATGCATCAAAAGAAAGTAGGCTTTAGAAAAGGTTTGAGAATAAACTTTTACAGTTTGCCTACCCTTCGTTTCATAGCTGTATTTCTTATCGCCCATTCTTAACGACAACTTTTTTTCCTCTGACAGAACTGAATCTACCGCTCGATGTGAAGATTCAACCGCCTTCCAGGCTGCAAGTTGTGGGTTGGAGATGTATTCCGCTTTACCGACAAAAAAATTAAAATCGTCGGAGTATAACTCTGGCAAGCGCGACTCCCAAAAGCCGTGAATCCCTTCCTGGCCAGTGAGCTGACCGTTGTAATTCTCGGTGGTATGTAAAGGCACATGCGCATCAGCGATATAGTGACCTAGCTCTGCAGAGAGTTTTAATATGTGGGCAGGATCTCGAATCATAAAAGCATCCCGAAGGGAATAGTACATTCTGTTGATGTGCCAGGGTACAATACCGTAAGCCTTCAGCGTATCTTCAGTATATTTCCCAACAGCCTCTTCCCAATATCGGGGCATGTTAAGAAGCGCACTGTCACCATAATGATCCAGGTCGATATAATGCCGCGGCGCCTCTTCCACAAAAGCGTATCTTCTCTTGTCCGGATTGACTGCCGCTTCGGTGATGTATTGAATATTCGCCTTATAAAAACCAATCATCTCTGGTGGAAGGATAAATACAGAAAGACGATTTATGCGCTGGTGACCGAAAAATCCCCAGTTTGAAAACAGTAGCTGAATGCCAATGCAAAAAAGGATAACAGTAGGTGCTCTCATAAAAATTTGGTTACAGACAACGGGGTCAGGTTAGAATCCTGACAACCAACGAATTTACGAAACGATGTGCGACCGTCCAAAACACCCAGGTCGTGCGGGTGCGAGTCGTATTTGGGTCTTGATTGACGATTGGCCAAAAAAAAATTTACAATCCCACGGTCAAAATCTTCGAAATTGGGTATTTGGCAATAAGAAAATGCTCAGTTGGCCCTTATTTAACAGAAAATCATTGATGCAGCCTTTTGCAATTCCAGCAAATCCCTTACCTTTGCATTCCTATTTTTAGAAAAAACATATGGCAAACCATAAGTCAGCAGAGAAAAGAATCCGGGCAAACGAGATAAAACGTGTTAGAAACCGTTATCAGCATAAGACTACCCGTACATTTATCAAGAAATTAAGAACTGCGACAGCTAAAACTGAAGCTGAAGGGTTGTTAAAAGAAGTTTCGTCTATGATTGATAAATTGGCAAAGAAGAACATTATTCATTGGAAGAAAGCCGCTAACCAGAAGTCAAAACTGACGAAGCTTGTTAATAAGCTTGCTTAGATATTTCGTTCATTCGGTATAATATTTCAGACCCTGCCATTCCTCGGGGTCTTTTTTTTGCAACAATTCCTGCGAAAAACTTCTTTCACGCGTGCTCTATACCTATTTTTATCAGGTATATTATCCGATAGCCAACATGAATTCCGAAGAAAAGAACCTCAACATCAAAAGTTGGGCAGCAGAAGACCGTCCACGGGAAAAGCTTTTATTGAAAGGAAAATCCGCACTCTCAGATGCAGAATTGCTGGCAATCTTACTGGGCTCTGGTTCTAAAACCCTGAGTGCCGTTGATCTGGGTAAAATAATCTTACAACGCGCCGGAAACAGCTTGCATCATCTTGCGAAAATGACGGCAAAGGATTTCACAAAAATTAAGGGGATTGGCGAGGTGAAAGCCATTACAATAGTTGCTGCACTGGAATTAGGAAGGAGGCGAAAGGACACGGAACCGGTCGAAAAGCCTAAAATTGGGGGATCAGGCGATGCCTACGAATTTCTTAAGTCCGATCTGATTGATATCCCCCATGAAGAATTTTGGGTGATCCTGCTCAACCGCGCCAACCGTGTTCTGAAAAAGCATCAAATCAGTCAGGGAGGTGTTACTGGTACTATGGCAGATCCTAAAATTATTTTTAAAGCTGCCTTAGAAGATCTGGCCAGCGGCATCATACTGGCCCACAACCATCCCTCTGGAAACCTGGCGGCGAGTCAGGCTGACGTTGATCTTACTAAAAAGCTGGCAGCGTGTGGTCGCCTGCTTGAAATTCAAGTTCTGGATCATCTTATTATTGCCGGCGAGAAATATTTTAGCTTTGCAGACGAAGGGTTAATTTAAAATACCCGGTTCGCTCATGCGTTAATGTAAACGATGAAGGCAAAACGTCAATTTTTTATTGCTTTGCTGGTGGTAGCTGTTCCGCTCCTGATTGCTCAGGTGATGAGTGAAGAGCGTCCTGTCAAGACACCACCCCCCAAGAAAGTGACTATCAAGAAATCAATCAATCCTCACCTTCAGCAGCTATTATTGGATTACGAGACTGAGATCGTCAAATTATCCAGCGCCTCTCGGACACCAGGAGCAGCCATTGCCGTTGTTTATGATTCGACAATCGTTTATGTGAAAGGATTTGGACTAAAAAGCACGGCTGCTCAAGATTCCGTTGATGAACATACCGTTTTCCGGATTGCATCTCTTTCGAAGTGCTTCGCTTCATTCCTCACGGGGATACTTGTAGAAGACTCTGTCATTTCCTGGAACGATGCAGTAATAACTTTTTTACCAAAATTTGAATTGAAGTCCAAAACGGAAACCAGAAAACTTACAATAGGTCATGTGCTTTCCCATACTACCGGTTTGCCCTACCATGCATACACCAACATGGTTGAAGAAGGATCATCGTTAGATTCAATGCTTTCATGGCTTAAGCATATCAATCTCGCATCCGAAGTTGGTCAGACCTACAGTTATCAAAATGTAGCCTACAGCATTATAGGTAAGGTAATAGAAGCTGAAACCGGCAAAACGTACGAAGCACAGATGGTGGATAGGGTTTTCAATCCACTGAACATGAAAACAGCGTCGATAGATTACGCCAGCATCATGCAAAATAAAAATATCGCAAAACCTCATAAACTGAAAAAGCGGAAATGGATACCTGCAACTATTACCGATACTTATTACAATGTTGCACCTGCGGGAGGAGTGAATGCCAGTATCACTGATATGGCGAAATGGATGGTTGCCTTACTTGGAAACCGCCAGGATATAATTTCGGAAGAAACACTTGATCAACTCTATAAACCATATGTGAAAGCCCCGTCAAAAAACAGGAACTATGGAAGGCTACACCGTTTGAGCAATTCTTATTATGGCCTTGGATGGCGGGTGCTTCACTATCCTGCAGATACGCTTATTTATCATGGTGGTTATGTTAATGGATACCGAAGTGAAATTGCTGTAAACCCAAAAGAAAAAATTGCTGTTTGCATACTGGCCAACGCACCAGGAGAATTACCTGACAATGGTATACCATTATTTTTTAGTCTATTTGAGGCAAAACGCGATAGCATTATTGCATGGGAAGCAAGACAGAAAAAAATGCATCCGGAAAACACCATCCTTCAATGAAACCCAAAAACATCTTTTTATTGATCAGCATTATTGTTGTCATCTTCAGCGTCTTTTACTCTTTTATGGGAAGTCAGGATCAAACAGCCTACCACAAAGAAATCCTTGAGGAACGCGAAGACAAAGACCGGTTTATGCGTACATCGCTCGAGTCACCCTTTGTCGATAATCCTGAAAGTTTCAAAGGACTGCAATATTATCCTCCCGATATCCGATACAAAATCAACGCTGATTTGATACCTGTTAAAAATAAAAAACCGGTTGTATTGGGTACCAACGATGGAAAACAACAGCGGTACATCGAATACGCGTATGCAGAATTCGATCTGGACGGATATCACAATAAGCTTCTCATCTTAGAGGTAATGGATATGGGTCCTTTTCGGGGAAAACTTTTTCTGGCGTTTGGAGATGAAACCAGTGCCTCAGAAACATATGGTGCTGGGAGATATCTGGATGTGGTAAAGGTTCCGGGCAGCAACAACATCACGTTGGATTTCAATAAAGCTTACAACCCATACTGTGCGTATGTAGAAAAGTACTCGTGCCCGTTTCCGCCATTAGAAAACCTGCTTAAGGTTGCGATACGCGCAGGAGAAAAAAGTTATTCTGAATGATTCGTCCAGTTTTGAAAAGGAGCATTCTTTCATCACCAATAAAGATTCTTATTTAACCATTTGAACTGGTAATTCAGGTTTTTACAGGTAGCCTTTAGATAAGTTGTTACAAACACCTTATTTTTACAAATTGATGAACCCTGTAACTGTATCAGGGGCATTCCTATTCGAAACTATGACCATTTCCTATAACTGGCTGAAGGAATATATTGATATCCCAGAATCTCCCGAAGAGATCGGCAATGTACTTACTTCAACCGGCCTTGAAGTAGAAAGTGTTGAATTGTATGAAACAGTTAAAGGTGGTTTAAAGGGACTCGTAATAGGAGAAGTATTAACATGCACCCGACATCCGAATGCTGACAAACTTTCGATTACTACTGTTGACGTAGGTGAAGAAAAACCACTAACGATTATCTGCGGGGCACCTAATGTTGCAGCAGGACAAAAAGTAATTGTAGCGCCTCCTGGCACAACGATCTATCCGACGAAAGGTGAACCATTTACGATCAAGATTGCCAAGATCCGGGGTGAACAATCTGAAGGGATGATCTGCGCTGAAGACGAAATTGGTCTAGGGGAAAGTCATGCCGGTATTATTGTACTTTCTACAGATGCTGCAAACGGTTCAAAGGCTGAAGAATTTTACAATATAGAATCCGATCATATACTGGAAATAGGGTTAACACCAAATCGTGCTGATGCTGCCTCTCACATTGGTGTCGCCCGCGACATCAAGGCATCTAAAAGCCGGGAAATTAAGTGGCCAGTGGTTGAGCACTTCAAGACTGAAAACAATGACCTTTCCATAGCCGTGGAGGTCGAAAATATTGAAGCATGTCCACGGTATTCCGGGGTAACAATTACCGGTGTAAGTGTAACTGAATCGCCAGCGTGGTTGAAGGGCCGGCTAATGTCAATTGGTTTAACACCGGTGAACAACATTGTCGATGTTACCAACTACGTTTGCCATGAACTTGGGCAACCACTTCATGCCTTTGATGCCGATAAAATTGTTGGCAAAAAGGTTCTGGTGAAAACACTTCCTGCCCAAAGTAAGTTTGTTACACTCGATAACAAGGAGCGGACACTACAGCCAAATGACCTCATGATCTGTAATACTCAAGAAGGTATGTGTATTGCTGGTGTTTTCGGAGGAGCAAAGTCCGGAATAACGGAAGCAACGAAAAACATCTTTCTTGAAAGTGCCTGCTTCTCTCCTGATTTCATTCGCAAAACATCGATGTACCACCAGTTAAAAACGGATGCATCCTTCCGGTTTGAACGGGGGACAGATCCCAATCTAACTGTCTATGCATTGAAACGAGCGGCGTTGCTGATAAAAGAAATTGCCGGAGGAAAAGTTTCATCCGAAATTATCGACATTTATCCGACTAAGGTAAATAATAAAAGTATTGTAGTAAAAGATAAAAATGTCAACCGACTTATAGGGAAAGCTCTTCCCCGAAATGAAGTGCATGCCATCCTCGAAAGACTGGATATTGAAATCTCTGAGGTGCATGACGACCACTACATTGTTTCAGTTCCCCCATACCGTGTAGATGTTGTGCAAGAGGCGGATGTTATCGAAGAAATACTTCGTATCTACGGATTCAATAACATCGAGTTATCAAATACTGCACGTACAGATTACCTGGCTGAATTCCCGGTAAAAGACATTGATAAATACAAAAGAACAATTGGTGAACTATTGATCTCCAACGGATTTAGTGAAATATGGACTAATTCACTTACCAATCAGGCTTATCAGGAAAAACATAAACTGACTTTTAAAGGCAATACTATCGAAATACTGAACAAGCTCAGCGAGGAACAAGGTGTCCTTCGGCAAACACTTTTGTTTACCGGACTTGAAGTTTGTGCATATAATATTAACAGGCGACAGAAAGATCTTAAGCTTTACGAATTTGGGAAGATATACTACAAAAGCGATGGTAAGTATAGTGAAGAAGAACGATTGTCACTTTTTATCACCGGTAATGTAGAGACTGAAAACTGGCAGCATCAGACTCGTGCAACATCATATTACGACCTGGTACAACATGTTCATCATATCTTGCTGAAGTCTGGATTATCAGATATGAAACAAACGACTGCGCAAGACCACCTGCTTGAGTTTGGAGCAACCTTTCTTCGGGGTAAAGAAGAAATCGGAACAATTGGAAAAGTAAAAACTGCCTTGCTGAAAGATTTTGGCATCAAGCAAGATTTATTTTATGCAGAGCTGCACACATCCTTGCTTTTCCAATCAGCAAACCCTAAGTTAGTAATTCAGGAAGTAGCAAAATTTCCGGAAGTAAGAAGAGATTTGTCACTCGTATTGGATAAGAAGGTAACCTTTGAAAATATCCGAGACCTGGTGATGAGTACTGAAAAGAAGTTAATAAAAAATATTATTGCCTTTGATGTATATGAAGGTGATAAAATCCCGGCAGGAAAAAAGGCATATGCGCTGGGCTTTACTTTGCAAAATGAGCATAAGACGCTCACGGATGAAGAAATTGAAAAAACAATGGAGCACTTGATTGTCGCATTTGAACAACAACTCGGAGCTTTGATCAGGAAATAGTGCTATAAGTAATTTTAAGTCTTAGCATTCTATGAGTGCGTGGCCTTCGGATAATAAATATGAAGAAAAATTCAGGCCGCAGGGGGGGTGCTGAAGTGGGCGGACCAAAAAGGATAAAATGATGTTAACGGCTAGGGCTAACGGCTTACAGCAAAAAACTTTCGCATGGATCAGGAACTCTTAAAAACCAACCTTAGCGGGTTGGAGCGCAAAATTTTAGTGCTTGTCAATGAGCACAAGAACTTAAAAGAAGAGGTGAAAGCCCTGAAAAAAGATAACCAAGACTTGAAGGCTGCGGTGAAGGTTCGTGATGAACAGATCTCGGGTTTTCATAATCAACTGAAAATCACTAAAATTGTGGATAGTTTAAACCCGGAAGACGGAAGTGTTTCGGAGTTGAAGAAAAAAGTGGACGATTACATTCGTGAGATAGACAAGTGCATCGTCCATTTAAGCAGATAACGCAACCTGTAAGAACGTTTCATGGAGGACCTCTCTATAAAAATCAAGATAGCAGACCGCGAGTACCCGATGAAGGTTAAACTTGCGGACGAGGAGCGGGTAAGGATAGCCGGAAAACTCATAAATGAAAAGATAAAGTCTTACAGGGAGCAATTTGGGATTGACGATAAACAAGATCTACTGGCGATGGTAGCCTTCGATTGCCTCATCGATAAGATGACTGCGGAAGATACCTATCAGGCTATTGATCAAACGGTGTTTGAAAAGATAAGCCAAATAAACCACCTGGTCTCCCAATCCATTCTCTAGCCTTCACTCCTACCTGCTTCTCGAGCCAAGGCGGCAACCCCGGGTTAGTTTATAACCTATTTTTTTATGTCAACGGACGTCATTGTTATCGTGGTCAGCGTAATCGCTACGATTGTGCTGAGCTTGCTAATTGGGTCTCTTCTCTATAAGCGTAAACTTCAAAAAAACGATGAGAATGCAGAAGCCAAGGCAAAACTGATTTTGAAAGAGGCTGAGATTGCAGCCGAAATTCTAAAGAAGGATAGAATTCTGGAAGCAAAGGAAAAAATCCTTAAAATGAAAACAGAATTCGAAGAGGAAGCCAACAAAAAGAAAAACCTCATCATCACCAACGAGCAGAAAATAAAACAGCGCGAGCAAACGCTAAGCAAAGAAATTGAAAACCTGAAGCGAAAAGAAGGCGAACTTGATGACATCAAACTGGATCTCGCTGCGCAACTGGAACATACTAAAAAGCGCAAGGAGGAACTCGATAAGTTCAATCAGCAAAAAATTCAGGTACTCGAAAACATCTCGAAACTTACTGCGGAAGAAGCACGGGAGCAGCTTGTTGCTTCGCTAAAGGATGAAGCACAAACGCGGGCATCCAGCTACATCAAAGATATTATGGAGCAGGCCAAACTATCTGCTACGAAAGAGGCTAAGAAGATTGTCGTCGAGACCATTCAGCGTACAGCCACTGAGCATGCGATCGAAAATTGTGTGTCCATTTTTAATATAGAATCTGACGACATCAAGGGAAAAGTTATCGGCCGGGAAGGACGAAACATCCGTGCACTTGAAGCTGCTACAGGAGTTGAAATTATTGTAGACGATACACCAGAGGCTATAATCATCTCAGGATTTGATCCTGTTCGAAGAGAGATCGCCAGGCTTTCCTTACACCGACTGGTTCAGGACGGACGTATTCATCCTGCGCGGATCGAAGAAATCGTTGCTAAAACAACCAAAAACATCGAAGATGAGATCATCGAAACAGGTGAACGAACTGTAATTGATCTGGGTATTCATGGTCTTCACCCGGAATTGGTAAGAATGGTGGGAAGGATGCGCTTTCGCTCGTCTTATGGACAAAATCTCCTCCAACACTCACGTGAGGTTGCCAATCTTTGCGCGATAATGTCCACTGAACTCGGTTTGAATGTAAAACAAGCTAAACGTGCCGGACTTCTCCACGATATTGGTAAAGTATGGCCCGAAGAACTTGAGAAGCCGCACGCTATTGTTGGGATGGAGTTAGCACAAAAATATAAAGAGCACCCTGTGATTTGTAATGCAATCGGTGCCCATCACGATGAAATTGAAATGACAAGCATAATATCACCCATTGTTCAATCCTGTGACGCTATCAGTGGCGCGCGTCCGGGAGCGAGACGCGAAGTGATGGAACAATACATCAAGCGATTGAAAGAACTTGAACAACTAGGTATGAGTTTCGAAGGAGTTGAGAAGTGTTATGCAATTCAGGCAGGCCGGGAGTTGCGTGTAATAGTTGATGCCGAAAGAGCCAGCGACGAGCGCGCTGGGCAGCTGAGCTTCGACATTTCGCAAAAAATAGAACGCGATATGCAATACCCGGGACAGGTAAAAGTGACGGTTATTCGTGAAATGCGAAGTGTCGCTTACGCAAAGTAAGAGTCTATACACCTTAGTGAAATTTATTCAGGCCCCGCGAAAACGGGGCTTTTTTTTATTTTCGGTCACAAATTCGAAAAGTTACCACGTAATTTATTCTGCCCAACAGTGTAGTATAAATCCATTTAAACGGTATTTTTAATGTTCATCTACCGATCGAAAAAAAATAAAATGATCTATTGTCGTTTGCTCGTACTGTTGTTTGGATTTGTTGTTTCAAATTCCAAAGCACAATCGCTTAAACCTGATACAGCATTTTTAGCATCCGCTGAAAAAAAGCAAACAGTACTGTATCATCAATTCATTCAAGGTCAATCCAGGCTATACAACGGAAGCGAGTATCGCGACTATCTTTCTAAAAATGAGGAGCATCCTTATTTTGGAGTGGACGACTGGTCATATGGTGATATCAGATATGACGACGAATGGTATGAGGACGTACCCATGTTTTACGATTTAAGCCGTGACAAAGTAATTTCTGAGCATATTCTCAATGGTGCAAAGCTTGAACTGGTGAGCGAAAAAATTTCCGCCTTTATACTTGGAGATCACAAATTTGTACGGCTCCGAAAAGATGAAGGCAAAGTGATTTCCGACGGATTTTACGAGATGTTACACGATGGCAAAACAAAAGTATATGTGCGTCGTGAAAAAATACTCCAACAAAGAATTGAATCAACCGACATCATCGCCACATTTGACGAAAAGAACAAGGTTTATATCTTGAAGGATGGCAAATATTATCCGGTAAAAAATAAAAAGTCAGTTTTAGCGGTATTCGATAACAAGAAGCCTGAATTAAAATCATTTCTAGGCAAGAACAACATTCATTACAAGGACAATCGTGAAAAGGCTATTTCCCGGCTGGCTGAATTTTATGATACCCTAACTAACTGATTATGGTTCTACTCTACCGATTCCTTTTCTTCACGATGTTTTTATGTTCTATTCAAACCTTTGCTCAGACCCGTGAAAGGCTTTCTATTAATTTTCAAGATGATTCATTTGAGAAGTTTGTCGCAGAAATTGAATCAAAAACAAACTATAGGTTCTATTACGACCCGGCGTCAACAGATAGCCTCCGGGTAAGTATTTCAGCACAGGGAAAACCCATCAACACAATACTGGACGAACTACTTCTTGGTACACTACTGCGTTTCTCGATTGATAACAAGGGTAACATTTTTATTACTGAAGGAAGGGACATAATGGTCGGTTTGCCTATCGATTTCTTTGATACAGGAGGTACCCCCTCTAACCAGGAAGCTGTTGCCTTTGATTACTCAGCTTATGAAAAAAGAGAGAAGCAAAAAAAACTAGTCGAAAGTAAACTTTACTTAATAGGCGTTAAGACCACCAACATGCAAGGTAATGCAACGATCGCAGGCCATGTCCGCGATGCCGCGAATGGTGAGCCCGTTATTGGCGCAGCTGTTTTTATCGAGAAACCTATGGTTGGTGTTGCTACCGATCAATTCGGATATTATTCTATTAATCTCCCGAAAGGCCGCCATGAACTTATCATCAAAAGCATTGGTATGAAGCTCACCCAAAGGCAAGTCATGCTCTATTCCGACGGCAAACTTGAGATAGAGCTCGATGAAGAAGTCACACCGCTTAAAGAAGTCGTCATTCAATCAGAAAGGGATGTACGGGTGACCGGGCTCCAAATGGGGATGGAAAAGCTCGATATCAAGACGATGAAAAATATGCCCCTGGCGTTGGGTGAAACAGACATCATGAAAGTTGTGCTTACGTTACCAGGTGTACAGACTGTAGGAGAAGGAACCGTTGGGCTAAATGTTCGTGGTGGCGCTACGAATCAGAATCTCATTCTTTTCAACGATGCAGTCGTCTATAACCCGTCCCATCTTTTCGGTTTCTTTTCAACGTTTAATCCCGATGTATTAAAAAATGTTGAGTTGTATAAAAGTGGTATTTCGGCAGATTATGGCGGTCGCTTATCGTCCGTACTCGACGTAAGCTCAAGAGAAGGAAATTTAAAAAAGTTTTCAGGATCTGGTGGCATTAGTCCGATTACCGGTAGGTTAACGTTGGAAGGACCGTTAATTAAAGAGCGAACCTCATTCCTTTTTGGTGCGCGCTCAACGTATTCAAACTGGATTCTCAGGCAACTCAACTCAGAACAATTGAAGAACAGTACAGCCTCATTTTATGATCTGAACGCAAACATCAGCCATAAAATCAACGATAAAAATCATTTATATCTCTCGGGCTACATGAGCCAGGATAGATTCAAGCTTGACGCAGACACATCGTTCAGTTATAGTGACCGCAATGCTTCGGTTAAATGGAAGCATATCTTTAACAATAAGTTATACGGCGTGCTTACGGGGGGATTCAGCCGGTACAGCTACTCTATTGATAGTGAGGCTAACCCGATTGAAGCCTTTACGATGGATTTCTCTGTGCAACAATTGAACGCCAAAGCAGACTTCAATTATTTTATGAACGCTAAACATACCATCACCGCAGGGCTGAGTACTATTCGGTATGATTTATCACCCGGGAACTTTCAACCATTAGGACCGGAGTCTCTGATTATTCCCGATGTGATGACAGACGAGCAAGGTTTAGAAAGTGCCATTTATATAGGTGACAATTTTGAAGTATCACCAAAAATTTCGCTTTATGCCGGGATCCGTTATTCATTTTATCAATACCTGGGTCCTAAAGATGTTTACACCTACGCAAATGGTACGGCGAAAGACGTTTCCACCATTCAGGATACATTGCAATATGGATCCGGTAAATCAATTGCTTCATATCATGGCGCGGAGCCACGTTTTTCAATCAGGTATAGCGTATCCAACAATGCTTCAATAAAACTAAGTTATAACCGGATGAGGCAGTACATTCAGATGCTTTCAAACACAACTGCTATTACGCCGACAGACATCTGGAAACTTAGCGATGCTCATATCAGGCCGCAGGTTGGCGATCAGATTTCTATCGGATTTTATAAAATGATGAAAAAGAATTCGATTGATGTTTCCGTAGAAGGATACTATAAAACGATGGAAAATTCAGTTGACTTCAAAAACAGTGCAATCCTATTATTGAATCCACAAATTGAAACGGATGTTGTGAATGCCAACGGGAAAGCCTACGGCGCAGAATTCATGATCAAGAAATCGGCAGGAAAGGTAAACGGCTGGATCAGCTATACTTATTCACGTTCCTTACTACAGGCAAAGAGCGAGTTCTCTTCTGAAACGATTAATCAGGGGAAATACTATCCCAGTAGTTACGATAAACCTCATGCTGTAAACTTTATCGGAAATTACAAATTCAACAGACGGTTCAACTTTTCTCTCAACATGACTTACAGCACGGGAAGACCAATAACGCTTCCGTTAGCAAAATATGAACTTGGTGGAAGTAATCGACTTTACTACTCTGACAGAAACCAGTTTAGAATTCCGGATTATTTCAGAACCGATGTATCCATTAACATTGAGGGTAATCATAAAATAAAGAAACTGGCCCATAGTTCCTGGACGTTTGCGGTATACAATCTTACAGGTAGAAAAAATGCATATTCAGTATTCTTCAGATCTGAAGAGGGTCAGATCAAGGGCTATCAGCTGTCAATCTTTGCTCAACCCATTCCGACGATTACCTACAACTTTAAGTTCTGATGAATAGGCCTATGCACCGTGTTGTCACTTTAGTTTACCTGCTCCTTTTTGCGATGGGCTGCGTTGAACCTTACGAAACACCGGAAATAAAGGAAGAGCTGAATATTATGGTTATTGATGGTTTCATTAACAGCACGGCGCAATCAGCTTCTGTGAAATTATCTTACGCCAATCCGCTAGCGGCAACTGAAACAAATCCTTTTCACGACAATGCTACGGTACGTATTGAAGAAGAGGGTGGAAACTCATATTTACTAACCCAGGAGTATCCGGGAAGTTTCGTGCTTATCAACACTTCCTTCAGCACTGAAATGAGGTATCGGCTGCGGGTGCAGAATAATAGTGGAAGAGAATTTGTATCAAACTACATTACGCTGAACAAGGCACCGGAAATTGACAGCATCACCTGGAAAATGGGCCGCAATGGAATATCTTTTTCCGTAAACACTCACGATGACACAAACCGATCGAAATATTATCAATGGAACTATGTAGAAACGTGGGAGTATGTATCTTCTTTTTATTCAACTTACCAGATTGTTAATGCCGTGGCTATCCCAAGGCCCCAGGAAGATGGCATCTACTTTTGCTGGTCTAGCTCCCTTTCTACTAATATCAATATTGGTTCGTCGGTACGACTGGCGAATGATGTAATTCAAGATTTTGAGTTGACCTTTATCCCCGCCAACTCGGTTAAGCTTTCACGGCGATACAGTATCCTGGTTGAACAGCGTGTATTGACAGAAGACGCTTATGAATTCTGGACACAACTTCAAAAATCTTCCGAGAGTTTAGGTGGATTATTCGACCCGCAACCTTCCCAGGTACTCGGAAATATTCGTAGCAATAACAACGACGAGATTGTGTTGGGATATTTTAGTGGAGGTGAGGTTACTCAAAAAAGGTTTTTTATAAGTTTCAACGAACTCCCGCGTGAAATCAGAAATGAAAGAGAACCTGTTCGATGTGGAGAAATGGATTTGTCTGCTTTAAGTGTAGAAGAGATACCGACAGCACATAGTTCTGTCCTCCTGATCGATCCTATATATGTTCAAGGTGTTGGCATTGTTGCCTTTACTACAGCCGCAGCAAGTTGCATTGATTGTCGGATGCAGGGAGGGATAACATTACGTCCTGATTTTTGGTAATATGTTTTGCCTGGAATGTTATCATTCGAAGATTATAAAAAGTTAATGATGTATTTAAAAAATAATTTCGGAAAAGCTCACCTGGTTATGCTGGCTTTTTTTGCAATAAGTTGCCTGGAACCATACGATCCCCCCTCCGTCCAGGATGAAATTGATATTCTGGTAGTTGATGGTTTTATAAACAGTTCTGATGGATCAGTCGAGGTAAGGTTATCAAATACCCGAAAGCTTTCCAGCGACGGCGAAGTCCTGACAGAAACTAACGCAGTGGTTAGAGTACAAGAAGAAGGTGCTGGTTCATACTCACTGCTTGAGGAAACGGCCGGATTTTACACCCTTCAAAATATTAATGTGAATAAAGATAAAAAGTATAGATTGACAATTCAGACCAATGACGGCCAGGAATACGCTTCAGATTTTATTGATTTACGCGAATCACCGCCGATAGACAGCATAAGTTTTGAGTACGAGGAAGAGGGTGTTAATGTATTCGTAAATGCTCATGATGGTACCGGGCAGACAAGATATTACTATTGGAATTTTTCCGAAACCTGGGAATATAAGACTCCATATGCTTCTCCATTTAAACTCGTGAATAATGAACCTGTATTGCTGGAACCCGCCGAAATGGTAAATAAATGTTGGCAAACCACGCCTTCTCTGAAGATAAGTATTGGTTCTTCCGAACGGCTCGCGGAAGATATTATAAAGCGCTATCCGCTGTCGTTTCTACCGAGAGGATCGGGTAAGATCTCTATCAAGTACAGTATCCAGGTTAAGCAGCGGGCACTTTCTAAAGAAGAATTTAATTTTTGGCAGGAACTTCAAAAGACAACTGAATCGCTGGGCGGTTTATTTGATCCCCAACCCTACCAGGTAACGGGAAATATCCGTCATTTAAATAACCCTGCAATACCTGTACTTGGATACTTCGGCGGTGGATCTGTTCAGGAAAAAAGAGTTTATCTACTTCACAGTGACTTGCCAGAAAATCTAAGGGTTTTGCCGCGTTCCGGATGTGTGGTCGATACAATATGTATTTTTAAAGATCCGCGGGGAACTGAAACATGCACTACAGATCTAATGGGGCTATCAGATACTGAGTTTTTGATCGAAGCACTTTATGAAGGACCTTCACTTGTGGGGTATACAAGGGCTCCACCAAGCTGCGCAGATTGTCGTTTTCAGGGAGGTTCCTTAACAATGCCTGATTTTTGGGAATAAATACGCTTGAATTTAAAAACGAATGATTAAACACAAAATATCTTCTTCACAATTCACGAGGCTCACACTTTCATGTGTTATCGCGCTCCTCTGTAGTAGTGCACATGGTCAAACTGCTCAGTTGGATACCTTACGCAAAAAATTCAATGCATTCAGAGAGAACTCGCTCCAGGAAAAATTATTTATCCACATAGATCAAAAGCTTTACCTTACCGGGGAAACAATTTGGTTTAAAGCGCATTGTGTTGACGGTTCGCTACATCATCCCATTGCCGTTAGCAAGGTTGCATACATCGAAATTCTAGATAGGAACAATCAAGCCGTCGTTCAGGCAAAAGTCGGCTTAGATGATGGTTCCGGTAATGGATCAATTTTTCTTCCCGCTACCTTAGCGTCAGGAGTTTATACACTACGAGGCTATACAAACTGGATGAAGAACTTTAGTCCGGAATTCTACTTTCACAAAGAGATCAGCATTATAAATGCGTTTAGAAAACTTGAGATTGAGAAAAGTAAACCTGTCTTAAAACCCGACGCTCAGTTTTTTCCCGAGGGAGGAAATCTGGTGGCAGGGTTAGCGAGCAATGTTGCGTTTCGAGTTATAGATAGCAAAGGCAAGGGCGTGCAGTTTAATGGCTGGGTGCTTAATCAGCAAAACGATACTATTACAAAGTTTAAACCCAGCGCATTTGGAATGGGTAAATTTGAATTAACCCCGGCACTGAGCGACGAATACACGGCACTGATAGAATATGACGGAAAAAGCAGCGTATTTAAAATCCCGGATCCTCTTCAAAAAGGTTATGTACTGGAAGTGAAAGACAGTTCAGAAAGTTTAATAACGATTAACATTAAAGCCACATCCGGAAGCATACCTGTTTATTTGTTTATTCATGCCCGAAATATGGTATCAGTAGCGTCTATGCATATTTTGCAGCAGGGTACAACAACGATACCTATTCAAAAAGCTTTCCTGCAGGAAGGCATTTCACATATCACCCTTTTTGATCAGGAACTACAGCCAGTGTGTGAAAGACTGTTTTTCAAACCTGTAAAAAGTAAGTTATCCGTTGAAGCCACTACAGACCAGGACCAGTTTGGAGCAAGAAGAAAAGTTGTACTGGATTTAAAAACTCAAAACTCAAGTCAAGAACCTGTGTCAGCGAAATTATCAGTTGCGGTAGTTAAAACTGATTCGCTACAGGACGAGCCATATGGTGCCATTCTAAGTTATTTGTGGCTTTCGTCCGATTTGAATGGAACCATAGAGACACCTGATTATTTGATGAATCATAAAGGAAAGGAAGTTTCAGAAGCCGTCGATAATCTGATGCTTACCCATGGCTGGCGGAGATTTACGTGGGATGCCATCCTTGCAAATCAGAAACCTCATTTGTCATTTGTGCCGGAATATCGGGGGCATATCATTCAAGGTATTGTTACGGACTCAACAGGCTCCCCTTCTTCCCGGGTTAAAACTTTTCTTTCATCACCGGGGAAAAATATCCAGGTATACGGCTCCATTAGCAACGATGAAGGTCTTGTTAAATACGAAATGAAAGATTTCAAAGGGCCCCGAAGAATAATCGTTCAAACGGACCTCACGTACGACAGTACAAGCCGTATAAAAATCCAAAGTCCTTTTTCCAATCAGTCCGTGACCCGGTCGCTACGTGACCTTGAGCTGTCACCCTCCTTGGAAAAGGATATTGTTTCCCGAAGTGTTAGTATGCAGGTGCAAGACATTTTTTATAGGGAAAAGAATACGGAAATAAAAAACACCGCCATTGACACAACGGCCTTTTACGGCAAAGCTGACGCAACATACTTTCTGGACGACTACACCAGGTTTACAGTGATGGAAGAAGTAATGCGCGAGTACGTTCCCAGTGTAATGGTAAGGAAACGGAGAGACGGATTTCATTTTATGGTACTTGACAATGTTAACAAGAGCCTTTTTAGAGAAAACCCATTGGTCCTACTCGATGGCATTCCGGTATTTGATATCAACAAAATCATGGAGTTTGATCCGCTCAAGGTGAAGAAACTTGAAGTAATAACCCGAAGATATTATTTCGGCGTTTTAGCTTTTGCTGGTATTGTGAGTTACACTACATTTTCTGGCGACCTGCAAGGCTTTCCACTTGATCCCAAAAGCGTTGTCCTCGACTACGAAGGGCTGCAGCTCAGAAGAGAATTTTATTCTCCAAAATACGAAACACAAAAAGTCAGAGAGAGTCGTATGCCCGATCAACGAAGGTTATTGTACTGGGCGCCGGACATAACCACTGATCAGGACGGAAGATATCTGCTCGAATTCTACACTTCTGATGTAGTCGGAAAGTATAAGGTTGTAGTAGAAGGAATAACCAACGAAGGTGTTTCGGGAAGCGGCTCTTGCAAGTTTTCGGTTGTCTCGTATGCAAACTAGTTCAAATTTGTAGCCAGGAAACCAGTGTTACTACACCGCATAGCCGTCCAGATAGCCTTTTTCGTTAATGGATTTATTTTTGCAAACTGGGTCTCTAGGCTACCAAGAATACAGGAAATTTATGGAGCAAACGATAGTACAATAGGTATTGTTCTACTTGCTTTATCTATTGGGGGCGTTGTTGCGATGCCTTTCGCAGGCTGGATAATCGTGAAGAACGGAAGCCATAAAATAACCTTAGTCTCTTCTATTCTCTACTGCGTTGTTGTACCCTTTATTCCAATAGTTCCCGGAATCAGTTCTCTCATCATAGTATACTTGTTGATGGGCATCGTAACCGGCATACTTGATGTCGCAATGAATGCTCAGGCAATATTGGTAGAACAGGAATATAAACGATCGATCATGACTTCGTTTCATGCTTTCTTCAGTATAGGCATGATGGTGGGCAGCGGGTCAGCAGCCTTGTTTACCGATTTTGGCGTTAGTCTCTTTCCTCATTTTTCCATCGTTGCCGGATTGGCTATTGTTGCCGTGACGTGGATGACACAAAATCTCGTTCATGACAAACCAGACCCAACTTTGAAACCGGAAGGCCCGCTGTTCAGACTCCCTGATAGATCAATTATCGGTATTGGTATAATTACATTTTGCTGTATGCTCGGTGAAGGAGCGATGTCGGACTGGAGTGTCAACTATATGGAAAACATTGCCAAGGCAAGCAAGACGCTTGCACCAATCGGACTGGCGGCGTTTGCAACTGCGATGACGCTTGGTCGAATTTTTGGAGACAAAGTTCGAATGCATCTCGGGGATAAAAAGATGATTGTGGCAGGTGGGTTAATCGCGATAAGCGGGTTATCACTTGCCCTGCTCGTACCCTTACCATTCATTACCATTATTGGATTCTTTGTAGTCGGCCTTGGCCTTTCTTCCATTGTACCCATCGCTTATAGCATTGCAGGGAATACTAAAGGATTACCTTCGGGAGTGGGAATTGCTATGGTGACGACCATAGGTTACTCAGGGTTCCTCATAGGACCACCCGTAATCGGGTTTATTGCAGACTGGAAAACGTTGCGATTTGCTTTGGTGTTCGTTACCTTTCTTTTTATAATAATGACAGTTTTAAGTTTACGCTATAAATCAACACATAATGGAGATTAAACTCGAAAACACTGCTTCGAAGGGTGCGTTTTACATCGAAGAAAATGGAGAGCGTCTCGCTGAAATGACGTTCAGTAAAGCTGGCGACAGTAGAATGATAATCGATCATACTCAAGTGTCCGATAAATTACGTGGAATGGGAGCGGGTAAACAGTTGGTGAATGCGGCTGTTGAATTTGCACGAAAAAACGAAATTAAAATAATTCCTTTGTGTCCCTTCGCAAAATCTGTTTTTAATCGCGTACCGGATTACGCCGACGTATTGGACTAACTGGAAATTACTTTGTTGCACGTGTTGTTTATTACTGTTTCCTGAGTATTGCTTGAGACCGGTAAAAATCTCCACGATCATCAGGAATTATTTCACCGAGGCGTTGATAAATATCAACAATCGTACTATCATAACTTAAAGCTTCCTGGTACAGTGTTATCGCTTTATCATATTCTTCATTCAGATCATAAATGTAGGCTATCATTTGACACAACATACTACTGCGATAGCCGCCCTCCTGATAAACTTGTTCATACCACACCAAGGCTTCATTATAACCTTTCTGGGCATAGTAACTGTCCGCCAACAGCAACATTGCGTCATAGTACTCCGGGTTATCAAAGGCGACCGGCGTGAGTAGGCTAATGGCATCTCTATACTTTTCCTGATCGTAAAACAAAAATGCCTTACTGTACAAAGCTTCTTTATACGCCGGATCAATCTTCAGCGCATTGTCGAACATCAGCATCGCAGAATCTTTTTTATTTTGATCGATCAATAAGTTTCCATAACCGACCAGTGCCTCTGCATAGTCCGGATCCACGGCCAGCGCTCTTCTGTAATAGACATAAGCAGAATCATAACCTTGCAACTGATGCCATTGCCCTGCTGTAGTGAAATATTCAACGGCATTACTGGGTCTACCTTCTTCACCATAAATCGATATGACGATAGGTGCGATAATCGTTAAAAGGAAAAATATTGTCACGCCTGTATAGACTTTACGAACAGCACCTGACAAAACAAATCGATTGCCGGAAGTTCCATAGGTTTTGCCTGACTGAAGAACATTACTTCGAATGCCTTCAAAGAATTTACTGAATGAAAACCACTCGTTCTGTTGATCAAATGACTTTTCGTTGTTAACAGCTGATTTCGTATCCGGCGGCTTCAAATAAAACCCAAGAAAAAATAAAAAACTAGCAACGCCAAGCAGGATATATCCAATGGAAGTATCGACCGACCACAAAAAGGCCATCATAACGAGGAAGAAGAATCCTATGCGAAAATAGGTTGCTGATCTAGAGTCGTTACTACTTCGCTTCATGTCTTCTTCGGGTTTGAGCTTCGAAGATTTAAATATGTTATTCGCCGATTGCCTGTGCGAAGCAAGGAGATACAAAACGTTTTTGTCGCAAAAGCTAAAAGCCCATCACAGGGCTTCTAGCGGGGCTCCAATCGAAAATATTTTATTCAGACAGTATCTCAACTTCTACACGAACATTCTTTTTTGCATTAGCACTATTCCGGTCGAATATCGGACGTTTACCTCCCCAGGCTTTTATATCCATTCGACTTGCGTCAACGCTATTGCTGATAAGATACTCCCTTATCGCTTCGGCACGGGCGCGTGAAAGGTCTTTTGCTGACCCCATTCCTTGTTTTGCTCCGTCCAGTGAGAAGAAATTCTTTTCCGGACCCAAAGACAAGATCTTACCGGTGTAATTCCCATTGGTATGACCATGTAACTTGATTTTATAGTTTGGATTTTCATTCATAAGCTGCAAAAGGCTAGCAAGCTCATACTTTGATTCAGGTAACATCAGTGCAGCATCATTGTAAAAATAGACATTAAACAAAGTTCCAATATCACCCTTATGATAACGAACGAGATCGAAATTGACGACAAGCGTGGTACCCATCAAGTCGATATAAGATTTAACCGTATCCGCTAACGGCAAGGGATAGTTAAGTTCTTGTTGTATTTTACGATAGCCAAATGACTCGCATATTAACGTGAGTTGTCCTGATTTACTTTTGGGATCTGGCAGCACTAGATATTCATTACCCTTCACGCTGGTCATTAGTCTGGATCGTTCTGTATCGACTACATCGACTTTTCCGTCAACGATTCGATTGTTCGTCGCGTTAAACAAACTCAGAAACACCTCCGTATTTCCCAAAGTCATAACTTCATACTGAACGATTTCATCATTTTCAATTATTTCAATATTATCGGGTGACGACGGTGGTCTCATGGAGTTGTCAGAAACGGAATTTGCTATTGGTTGGTCCAGCGGTATGCCCTCACCTGGAGAAGGCGCGGGTGGTTTTACAGATTTTGGAACCGAAGTGTTTGATGCGACTGGGGTGATATCCCCTGTCACCACTCGTACCCACGCATCTTTAAAGTTGCTGTCACTACGAGTCTGATTCATATCCTGAAGAGATTCCCTCAGGTTATCAAAGTATTTAAGATAAACAAAATACAAATTACGGCTTGAGTTAAAGCCGTATAATGCGGAATGTCCGTTGCCTTTTAATGTCGCGACGTAATCTTGAGCAGCATCCTGACGGGATTTAGCGAAAGCCCCTACAACTACATAATAACCCGGTGCCAGTTCATGATTATCTTGTGAAAATACGAGACAAGAGATACTCATCAATCCAGAGATGAGGGCAATTTTAATAGACCGATTCATGTAAGAACTCTGTGGATTTTGTGATTTAATTGGTTAAAAATATCTATTTTTTTCGTTTAACCAAGAACAGCAGTGGGTTATGTTTATAATATCAATGTATGTTTTTAAACTTTTCTTTCATAAAACCCATGCCGTAGCCCCATAGCTGCAATAAAGCAGCAGGAACCGAAAGCAAGGCTACCAAGAGATTTTTATTTACGATGAATGAATCAAGAAGGATCGTAATCAGGTACAACCCATAAAAGGTAATGCCGATCTTAAATAATGGTATATCAAAAATTGGAAGAAAAAGCAGAAAGCAGCTACAAACAAAAAAGACGGCTGGAAACCAATGGGTGAGTTTGATTTCATCGGGATAAACCCGACCAACCATAACTCGTCCTCTCCCAAAATTGAAAACTTGTTGATAGAACGCTTTTAAATTTGTTCTGCGTTTATGAAAGACATAAGCCTCAGGAATAAGTCCAATGTTAAAACCTGTTTTCTTCATTCGGATGCTAAACTCGATGTCTTCAGCAAATCGTTCGAATCTGAAACCTTTCGTTTGTTCAAATACACTTCTCGAAATACCCATATTAAAACTCCGAGGTTGAAACCAGCCCAGTCGTTTCTTACCTCCACGAATACCCCCGGTAGTAAAAACAGACGACATTGTATACGCCATCGCACGTTGCACTGCGGTAAAATTTTCGTGGCCTCTATCAGGTCCACCCCACGCGTCCCACTGGTTGCGTTTTAGAGAATCTTCAACAGCCCTGAAATAATCTGATGGAATTATACAATCCGAATCAAAAATCACGAAGTACTTTCCGTTTGCCTGAGAGAAACCAAAATTCCGGCTTGGCCCCGGTCCAGAATTAGGCTTATAAAAATATTGAATGGTTAATACATCCCTGTATTGATCTACCACTTTATCACAACATGTAGTAGATCCGTCTTCGACCACTATAACTTCAAAATCCTTAAAGGATTGTTTTTGCAGACTCGAGAGTAGTTCCTCCAATTCCTGTGGGCGATTAAATACGGGAACGACAACTGAATACCGGGGACTACTCATGCCTGTATAATAACATGATGGAAGTTAGGGTTAAGTCGATAAAAAAGCCGAAAAGATTAAACAGCAACTTTTGTGGCAGTTATTTTTTCCTCTACACCAATGCGATCAATCACAAGATATTTACGCTTTGAAAATGATTGCATGGCGAACATTTCAGCGAGAAAACCTGTGACAAAAAGTTGAACGCCAATGACAACTGCTACCAAAGCAATAAAAAAAATAGGTTGCGCGGTGATATCTCTTTTAATGGGTATCCTGGAGAAAAACAGTCCATCTATCTTATCCCAGAAAAGCTTTACTGTTAAAACAAATCCGACAAGAAAGGAAAGCGTTCCCCACGTACCAAAAAAATGCATGGGCTTCTGCCGGAACCTACTCACGAAAGTGACGGAAAGGAGATCCAGAAAACCGTTTATAAAGCGTTCTAATCCAAATTTAGTATAACCATATTTACGCTCGCGATGCTGAACTACCTTCTCCGTTATCTTTGAAAAGCCGGCCCACTTTGCAATCACCGGGATATAGCGGTGCATCTCACCATAAACAGAAATGTTTTTGATAACAACCGACTGGTACGCCTTTAACCCACAATTAAAATCGTGAAGCTTAATACCTGAAAGTTTGCGTGTGATGTAATTGAAAAACTTTGATGGGATGGTTTTCGACATTGGGTCGTGGCGCTTCCTTTTCCATCCGGAGACGAGGTGATAACCTTCCTCGGCGATCATCCTGTAGAGCTCTGGAATTTCATCGGGGCTGTCCTGTAAGTCTGCATCCATCGTAATAACAACCTTCCCTGCTGCCGCGCGAAAACCCGTTTGAAGTGCTGCTGATTTACCAAAATTCCGGTTGAAGCGAATGCCTTTTACATTAGGATTTGTTTCATTCAGCATGGCGATCTGGTGCCAGGTACTGTCTTCACTTCCATCATCAATGAATATTATTTCATAGGAAAAGCCGTGCGTTTGCATCACACGGCTAATCCATTGGCATAATTCGGGGATTGACTCCTCTTCGTCTTTTGCCGGAATGATGACGGAAATTTCCGGATTTATCATTTTCTAGAATGTCTGTTCTGGGCTCTTCTTTTGCGTAAAGATAGTAACAATAAGCGCCACAATAACACCAAAGAATACACCGAAAAATCCGTACATCGGCCAGAAGAGTTTTTTGGTCCAGGTCACTGCCATTTCAATCTGCTCATCGGGCATACCCTTTTCCGCCATCTGTTCGTATTGCTTCTCATAAAACAAATCCATTGTGGCTGGGTCAATAATGTTTGAATAGACATAGGTAAATAGTCCGCCGATAAGCACCGACACTAACGCAATCCAGAATCCTATTCCTACACCCTGTCCGAAAGACATAAAACCATCTCCATCATCTTTGAAGTTTTTATGGGCTAGTACAAGAATAGCTATTGAAAATATCATTCCGATCCAACTCCAGGTATTATCGAAGGCATTTTGCCCTGAAAGTACCAGAATAAGAAAAAATACAATGGATACAATTGCTGAAATTACGCCATACTTTAAACCAACAGCTCTTACTGTTGGCCTGTTTTCTTGATTTTCTTCCATAGTGTTAGATTTTAGGTTGTCTTCTTAAGATTACTGATAAAATAATATTGACAAAAAAACCAATTAGCAGCCCGTGAGCAAAATAGGTAATTGTCAATACGGAAATGTTAGTCGTCGGTAAAGTCAGTAAATTACGCTCATAAATTTCTTTCCCAACTCGCTCTATATCTTCTTTAGAAAAAGACTTGACATAGTCTGTAACCTGTAAAATGTAACCCGTTACAAAATCACTCTCCAGAGTCCCAAAAATTAACAACATAACAGATGTTATTGTAGTCATAATCAGAATGACTGCAAATCCGCCAATCATCGCCTGCGAAAAATACAATACGCCCTGTTGCTCAACGTCGCGAAACTCTTTGAGAGTAAAGAAAATAAAAATACCAAAAAGCAAAATTCTAAAATCGAGGAATGGAGATACTACCATCGGATGCCTGCCTATGTAATACATAGCTACCAGCAAGATAAAGCCTAGAACCCCTGCCACCGATGCATAGCGTAGAGAAATTTTGAGTAGTCTTTTTATCATCATAACAAATGCTTTCTCACATGAAAAAACTTTCCTATTCTTCTATTCGTGAGCGACCGTTATTAAAAACAGCTACTACCTTTCCGGTAATTTCCTTATTGAGCCAGGGAGAATTTTTAGACTTAGAGAGATTTGACTTCTCGTCAAACGTCCAGGTTTTATTAGGATCAAATAGTGTTAGATTTGCTTTTGCATCAACTTCTAATTGGGGCACCTCAAGACCCAGCAGATTGCGAGGGTTAACGGTTATTTTTTCCATCAGCAGATGCCAGTCGACTTGGTCAGAAAGCTTTGTCAACTGCGATCCGAATGTTTGAAGATTGATCATCCCAAAGTCGGCCAAATCAAACTCCAATTCCTTGCTTTCTTCTTCATGAGGCGTATGCGCGGAACAAATCACATCAATGGTGCCGTCCTTCAGCCCTTTGATCAACGCATCATTGTCGTGCTTCTCGCGCAAAGGTGGGTTCACTTTGTAGTTCGTATCAAATCCGGAAAGGGCACTGTCGTCCAGCAGGGGTTGATACGCTGCGATGTCGCATGTTACATTAAATTTCTTCTTGGCCGCGCGAATCATGTCGATGGCTTTACCAGAAGAAACCTTTGCAAAATGTAGCCTGCCCCCGGCATACGAAAGCAATTCAAGATTCCTTCCCACCGAGATATCCTCAGCGATGCGAGGCATACCTTTCAGCCCTAACACTGTACTGTTTAAACCTTCGTGCATTTGGCCGAACATGTTTAGCCAGATGTCTTCAGGGTGATCGATTAACAGTCCATTAAATTTCTGGAGGTATTGGAGTGACTTAAGTAGTATATCAGTATGCCAGATAGGTTTTAAACCATCCGTGAAGGCGGCGGCTCCTGCTTCATAGAGGTCTATCATCTCCGTAAGCTCTTCACCTTTATTGTTCCTCGTTACAGCTGCAAGCGGATGTATTTGAACAAGCTGAGTGTCATTGCCTTTAGTAAGATAGCTGATTTCGTTTTTTGTTTGTACGCATGGCGCGGTATTCGGCAATACTGCAATTCCGGTAAATCCTCCCGCGGCGGCAGTTTTATAGACCGACTCCAGATCTTCTTTATGCTCGAGTCCAGGGTCCCCAATAAAAGTACCCAAGTCGAACCACCCAATAGAAAGCTTCATGCCCTCAGCTTTTATAACCTTATCTGCTGAATAGTTCTTTTCGCCAATTTCTGCGATACGTCCGTTATTTATGAGTACATTCTTTTCCTTCAAATGAAAGGAAGAAGTTGCATCGATAATTTCAGGACCTTGAATTAATATTTTCATTTAAAGCTTTTTCTTTTTTGCTCACCATATTTTCATCGAAAAACAATTCCAGCAAATTTAATTGTCATAACAATGTGTTCACTGACACGGGAAAATAGCTGGTTACTTTAGAAACCGTATCAGCAGGATCTCCGCCAAAAGAAAAAGGATGGCTAACAAGAGTGCATACTTCCACAATGGTTTGCCCAAATATCGCTCCTTTATTTCACCACTGAAAGCATCGGCCGATCCAACCTGAAAAATTGTGATATTATCCCCCTCACCCAGAATTCTCTTCAGTTCTTCCGCTTTGTACTGATCCATCAATGACTCTGCCTTATCCAGATTAAAGGCTAATAGATTGATTGTATCACGTCTCATGACCACTCTATAAAACCCCTTACGCATTGAAAACTTGGGAATATCGAAAATCACATCATCATTTACTTTACGCTGAGCGGGAATAACTTCCTCCGAGCCAATCCAACGGAGGGGCTCCTCCCCTGCAACGCTATCTACGTGCAATTTTATGAAGGCCTCGTGAAGTCTGTAGTACAATTTAGCATCATCCTTTTTTCCACTTGCGGCGATTCGATACATCACGGGAACAAACAAAGCATGACTAGAAAAATCTGACTGGCTGGGATCGAGCGCACAACTCATGAGGTACACCTGGCCAACCTGGTTGTATTTTGATAAGAAGGGCTGGTCATTCCTGAACTTTAGAATAGCAGCACGGTCCGCACCCCAATCTAACACTTTACTAGCCTTGGGCATGGCAAGTGATATCGATTTCTCTTCAAATACATTCTCAAAAAACGGATTTGAGAAATCCGGGCGGCCAAGTTCTGATGGACCTTTGCTTTCCAGGAGGCTTAGTTTCGGTAGTTGTAAAAAACTTTTCAGGTTTTCAAGCTCGGGCTTTGTGCCGGGGATGACTAAAACCGTTCCGTAGTTACTAATCCAACTTCGTAAAGCACCGGCGAGAGAAATATCCAGGGCATTTAAACCATTCACAACAACCAGATCTGTTTGGGAAAGAAGGCTGTAATTGAAATTACCTGTGGTGTATGTGCTGAACTCAAATATTTCTTTATTTCCAAAAACCTTTTCCACTACAGTTTGCCCTGTTGTGCTTGTTATTTCAAGCACTCGGATTTTACTCGTAAAATTTAGTGCGAGATAGAATTCATTATCGAAACTTACCGGATAATCGTTGAATGTAATTTTTGCTTCATTTAACCCGGAGAGCTGAGAAGAGAGGTCAAACGATGTTTCAGCCGTTCCTCCTGGTGAAATATTTACCACAGTAGTCGCTGCCTGAATGTTGTTCAGCGTAAGTTTTAGATTCAACTGATCAACCGCTTTTTTTCCATCGTTTCGGACTTTCACATGTAAAACATTTTTACCACCACCGGTAGAAAATGGATTTTCCAAGTAGGCTGAATCGACAAATACATTTGATTGCTGACCATATTGAATGGGAAGTAAGTGTAGCCTTGCCGTGCTATCAACGCCCGGAATTATTTGCCCTAGGGTTGACTTCTGTAAATCTGAAAGCCAGAATATCTCACGACTTCGTAAGGAGCCTTCTGCCTGCATGCGTTCACGAATGTCCTCGAACGTTCGGCTGATAGGAGACAATCGGATTTGTGTTAGTAAATCCAGTATCTCAGGTTGAGTTTTAAAGGTGTTAGAGAACGGTGAAAAATCATTTGTGATCAATTTATACCGCGTATCGGGAGGAAATACTTCAACAATACTCCGCGCTGAACTTACTGCCGCATCCAGTCCTCTTACTTTATCATCCATTTGCGCTGACATACTCTGGGAGTTATCCAGGTACAGAACAATGTTTCGGTTGCTACCCAGTTGTTCCTGCGCGGGAATTATCGGCTGACAAAAAGCGATCACTAGGAAAAGCAGAAACAGCAGCCTGGAAGCCAGTATGAGATAGTGTTTAAGTTTTCGCTTCGCAGTAGTCGCTTCTTTAACCTGCTTCAGAAACCGAGTGTTGGAAAAAAAAACGCGTGTTGTCTTCCGGAAATTAAAAAGATGTATGATGACAGGGATAGAGAGTACGGCTAACGCCCAGAGAAAAGTAGGGTATAAAAAAGTCATGCGAACAAAACTAGTTAAAAAACAGGGGTTCTGACAGACCGATCATATAACCACAAAAAAATGCCTGGTCTCCGGGAAGCCAGGCATATATCGGGTGATAACAGAATGTTTAAAGACTTTTATTTCTGTTTCCCACTCAGCATCAGCATTTCATTCACATTTATTTCACTTGAGTAGCGTTTCTCTCCGCCTGAGGTCTCATAAACGCGGTGCACAAGTTTGCCCTCAACCGCTACTTCGCTGCCCTTTTTAAGGTATTGGCCTGCGACGTCGGCAAGTTTTCCCCAAATCACGATGTTGTGCCATTGCGTATCCTGAACCTTTTCACCCTTTTGATTCTTGTACGAATCCGTTGTGGCAATAGAGAAGGTCGCGACCTTTTTTCCGCTGTCAAAGGATTTCACTTCAGGATCTTTGCCAAGATGGCCGATCAATTTCACACTGTTTCTCAAGTTGTTCATACCTGTAAATTTTTAGAGTTTAACATTACTTTTTTCAGTTTTATAGGGGAAGGTTGAGAATTCCCGCCGCTAAACGACTGACGATACAAATGTGGTGTGAGAAAAATGAGAGATTCGGTTATTAAATGTTTACTTTCGCTTATATTCGTTTGTTGTCGTTTGCAAATAAATCGTTGTATGTTATCAATTCTGGAAAAAAAATGTGAGGAGTGTGGCACCCTCATTGTCGGTCGCATTGACAAAAAGTTCTGCTCCGACCAGTGCCGTAACACGTTTAACAATCGCCTGAACAGCGATGTTACAAGCTATATCCGAAACACCAATAATGCCTTGCGTAAAAACAGGCGGATATTGATGGAGCTCAATCCGGATGGGAAAGTAAAAATCAGTCGCGAGAAACTGCTTTCAAAGGGATTTGACTTTACCCATTTCACCAGCGCCTACGTTACCAAAGAAGGCTCGCAATACTATTTTTGTTATGATCGCGGTTACCTTCCCATTGAAAAAGACTATTTTCTTTTGGTGGTAAAAAAAGAATTCTAATCTTTTTTTATGGTTCGAATCAATCTGATCTCCGGTCCACGTAACATATCCACGGCATTGATGTATTCATTTGCTCAGCGTATAGACACAACGGTTCTTGACGAACCTTTCTACGCTTTTTACCTGCATAAGAGTGGAGTTATACATCCCGGCGGTGAAGACGTACTAAAAAGCCAACCGCTTGACGAAATTGCAGTAGCCACCTCAATGTTTGAGGAGCAAACCAGGCCGGTTTTATTCATAAAGAATATGGCACATCATCTTGAACTGACAGACCAACGTTTTCTGGAAGATGTTACAAATATTTTTTTGATTCGAAATCCACGCCAGATACTCGCCAGTTATGCCCAAGTAATAGAAACGCCTACCCTCCGCGATATAGGCATTGAATACCAATTAAAACTTTTCCATGATTTACGTGCTAAAGGCCACCAGCCTACCGTAGTTGACTCTGGTCATATTCTGGAAAATCCCGAGTCGGTATTACGGCAGGTATGTCAACGAGTAGGCATCACCTTTACTAAAGATATGCTTCAATGGGAACCGGGCCCAAAACCCTATGACGGAATTTGGGCAAAACATTGGTATGCTAATGTGCACAAATCAACTGGTTTTGACAGACAACCTACCAGTAACAGGCCGTTACCAATTCACCTTGAAGATGTCTGTCATAAAGCACAGTACTGTTATGATAAACTCGTTTCATTTTCTTTGCGCCCTTGATGAATAGCTAAAAATAATCTTATCTTTAGTTTAGGGAAAACACATTACCACCTAAAAGGATGTCATGAGTATTCAAAAGATATTGTACCACGTTGACCATTGAAACTGATGATGTCAGCAATTGTACACTAGGCTTTGAGTTAAAACGTATATCTTAAATGTTACAAAAGTTCAATCCAAAAAATGCCGGTATTCTGGTATATGTCGGTGGTGAATTATTACCGCGTGACCAGGCTAAGGTGTCGGTATTTGACAGCGTTGTTCAAGGTGGAGATGCAATATGGGAAGGCCTTCGAGTTTATAAGCAAGGAATTTTTTGCCTCGATCGTCATCTGGATAGACTTGAAGCTTCAGCACATGCTTTAGCCTTTACAGACATACCTTCGAAGGTTGAAATCAAGCGTGCTATACGTGATACCCTTGAGGCTAATGGTATGTCCGATGAAACCCATATCAGGCTAACGTTAACGCGGGGAGAGAAGGTAACGTCGGGCATGGATCCACGGTTAAATACAAAAGGCTCATGTCTTATCGTGTTGGCTGAGTGGAAGCCTTTAGTGTATGAAAACAGCAGCGGTATCCGAGTTATTACTTCATCACAACGCAGAAACAATCCACAATTCTTGGATTCTAAGATTCATCATAATAACTTGTTAAATAATATTCTCGCTAAAATACAAGCCAACGTAGCGGGTGTAGATGCTGCCGTTATGCTCGATTGCCAGGGCTTTGTCTCAGAACTTAACGATACGAATCTTTTCATGGTAAAAGATGGAGCAGTATTAACCCCTTTTCCCGATGCATGCCTGCATGGTATAACGCGTGGGCTTGTGCTGGAAATCTGTCGTTCAAATAATATCCCTGTTGAAGAACGTAACCTCTCCCTTACCGACTTCTATTGTGCAGACGAAGTATTTACCAGTGGCACCATGGGAGAGCTTACACCCATAGTTGAAATGGATGGCAGAAAGATTATAAACCGCTCTGAAAAAAAAGTTACAGAGAATATTCAACAACACTTTAGGACCCTTATACCAAAATTATCCGAACCTTTATTACTCTAAACCTATGGCAAAAACAACTAAAGAACCCAAACTAAAATTCCTTGCCGGTGAGACCTGGAAGGAGTTGAAATTAAAGAAAGGTACCACAACGAAACGGTATGCTGTTTCGGACAAAGGGCGAATTGTAAGTTTTAAATCAAAACTTGACGAAGGTTATATTCTTAAACCACGGTTAACACAGGGATACCCTAGTATCACTATTGGTCGTGAAGAAACACGTCAGAATTACTACATACACCGGCTTGTCGCAGAATACTTCTGCAAGCAAACAAATGCGAATCAGAATTTCGTGATCCATGTCGATCATAAAAAAGAAAACAATAAAGCGAAGAATTTGAAATGGGTTAAACATGATGATCAGATCAAGCACGCCTTGAAAGACCCCAATGTCCTTATCCGGATGAACCCGGCGGAGGGACCAAAACTTACAGCCGATAAAGTTAAATTGATTAAAACGGCTCTCTTTAAATCGAAGAAGCAACCTACTTTAAAAGCACTAGCCAAAAAGTACAAGGTTTCTGACATGCAAATACACCGGATAAAAACAGGTGAAAACTGGGGGCATGTTAAGGTGTAAGAGGAATAGGATGTCTCAAAAGAGTTTTCCGGTCTATAATTTGTAAAAACCCTTTTGAGACCCCTGAAGCCATTTTACATTGACTGATCTATCCCAACCGTTTCTTCGATAAGCTATTTTAAAACCCTACCCTTTACGAGTCCTGATTTTTTTATGATACCCGTTGGCTAAAGGGTTAAAGGGAAGGTTAACGATTAATTCATCATTTTCTATTTCCGCATTGATTTTGTCAAGGGCAATGTAGTAAGGCTGTTGTCTGTTATAAACCGTGAAGGGAAACTTCAAGAGTTTGTCTCCCGACAGAATCGTTGACACATAATATATCGTTACCTGATTATTATTTACTTCAACCTCAATGACCGTGGGATCAATCCCCGGTACTCTGACGCGTACTTCTCTGAAATTCTTACGTTGTCTCAGTAGAACAATGGGCTCAACTCTTCCCCCGTTCAACGTATTCATCACATCTACAGAAGCAAGCAAATCCAAATAATGATTTCTTTCCATAAATTATTTCTCCTTCTACGCCTGAGTGATCAACCTCTGTACCATTTAGATTTATCAGCCAAAAAGTCACGCATAAAGCCATTCTGGCCAATCGCGAAAACGTAAAATGCCAGAACTGGATGCAAATAGATTATAAGAATCAAATACGGGAATAAAAGATGCTAAGCAATAGGCAAAATATTATTGCTTGGCGATCGTTTTTTCATCACTATGAAAACGTTCCGTGTTTTCCGCTTTGTTACACCGGTCGGCGTACCAGATCAGCGAGGCGAAAAATAAAATGAAGGTCGTAAAAACTATTAGCATAACTCTCGTGGTTGTGGGTACAAAGATGAGGGATCTAAGGTGCCTCGGCTGGACAGACTGGTCTTTTGCGTCACAGAAGTAAGATCGGCAAGTCTTTTGTTTATTTTTAACCGATCCGCTGGTATAATTTTATGATGGCAATTGAAGCATCTTGAACTATATTGTGCCCTATTATCTTTGATAACCAATGATTTATGATAAAGCAGCCGTTAAGATTATTCATTTATTTCTTTTTATGCCTTTTGGCTACTCAATCGCTAGCAAGCCATAATAATTCACTTTTTCCTGATACAGTTAACATTCCGAATGACTGGTTCCTGAAAGATCCGGAAGCGGATCAAGTTCAAGGTATAAGTGTTGAAAAGGCTTATTCCACCCTTTTAAAGGGAAGACCCTCTAAAACCGTAATAGTAGCCGTCATCGATTCCGGTATTGATATCGAACATGAGGATCTGAAAGATATAATCTGGATAAATGAAGATGAAATTCCCGGAAACGGAATTGATGATGACAATAACGGATATATAGACGATATACACGGGTGGAATTTTATCGGCGGGAAAGATGGAAATGTAAATGAGGATACGTATGAAGTAACCCGCGAGTATGCCCGCCTGAAACCAATTTACGAAAACGTAGACGAGAAGAAAGTAGGCAAAAAGAGCAGAGACGAGTATGCTCTGTGGAAACAGGTAAAAGCCAAGTATGACCGTGATTTTAAGGCTAATAAAGCTCAGTATGACCAATACAAGCAGCAATATGAACTATATTCAAGCGCCTATGGTACATTGAATTTTTGCGATAGCATTCTTTCTCAAAGTATGGGTGGAAAGTCAGTGTCCAAATCGGTTTTAGATACTTTACAGACTCAAAACGATACGTTGAGGTTCGCGAAGGAAACGCTTTTGAAAGTTCTGGAAAATGTAGATGGCGACATCGTAGTGTCTGAATTCCTGTACGAGTTAAAAGAATACCTTGAGCAACTAGAAAAAGGAGTTAACCATTATACCACGGCCGTAGAGTATGGTTATAATCTGGACTTCAATTCAAGATCTGTCGTCGGCGACAATCCCAACGATTATTACGAAAAAGGTTACGGAAATAATGATGTTGAGGGACCCGATGCAAGACATGGTACGCATGTAGCGGGAATTATTGCCGCCAACCGCAAGAATGACATTGGCATAAAAGGTATTGCTGACAATGTGCGCATCATGTCGATACGCGCTGTACCGAATGGCGACGAACGTGATAAGGACATTGCCAATGCTATCTTATATGCTGTAGACAACGGTGCGCAGGTAATAAACATGAGTTTTGGAAAATCCTTTTCACCACAGAAAGAGGTAGTTGACAAAGCGGTGAAATATGCGGAATCGAAAGGGGTACTCCTTATCCATGCGGCCGGAAACGATGCTGATGACCTTGACAAGGAATCGAATTTTCCCAACAAGAGTTTAAAGAATGGTACAGAAGTGAAAACATGGCTGGAAATCGGAGCTTCTTCCTGGGGAGCCGATGAAAACTTCGTGGGGTCGTTCTCAAATTATGGAAAGAAATCAGTAGACCTTTTTGCCCCTGGTGTACAAATTTACTCTACCGTGCCAAACGATGGTTATGAAGACTTACAAGGAACGAGTATGGCATCCCCAGCGACTGCAGGTGTTGCTGCTTTACTTTTTTCTTACTTTCCGGATTTGACTGCCGATCAGGTAAAGGATATCCTAAAACAATCCACACGGAAATTTGATGGCCTTAAGGTCTCTAAACCAGGTTCATCAGACGGTGTTCCATTTAGCCAGCTGAGTGTTACTGGTGGATTAGTGAATGCTTACGAAGCGGTAAAACTCGCGGAAACAATAAAGAAACAGCCGGTACGGAAATAACGAACACAATTTGTTCGATTCTGACACAGGATAGTGCAAGTATTAGAAAAACTTGCACTATTTTTTTTCCAATATTTTCAAATATCACGCGAATCGTGGTAAGGAATCTGTAAATAATTACCGCTACGGCTACCGCTTTTTGGTGAAACCTTTCAGTGAATTAAGTGCCAGCGGCATTTTGCTGGAGTTCAAAAATCAGCCTAGTAACGTGTTTTTGCCCAGTTCGTAGTGAGGTAGCTTTCTTCCTGAAAGCACCTCCCCATGACCACCCTCATTAAACTCATCATTAACCTTTGTATGCTTTTGATCGCCTTCAGTGCATCGGCAGCGCCGCATAAGAAATCAGGCTTTTCGTTGCCCGATTCTTTGACTGAAGCAACCTTTCGATATAAAACGATCCGAGATCTGATCTTAATTCCAGTTACCATTAATGACTCTGTTCACGTAAACCTAATTCTGGATACCGGATGCCGCAACCTTGTTTTGTTTGGCAAGCAGTTTAATAAACTTTTTGCCCTTCTCCCCGACCAAAAAGTTCAGTTCTCCGGCCTGGGTTCTGGTGAGTCAGTAAGTGGCGGCCTTTCTTTAAATAATAACGTTTCCATCGACGCTGTTCGGGGTGAGAACATACCCATTGTTATTATTCCAGATCAAAATCTTTTCGGCTCATTTCAAAGTGTCGATGGAATCATCGGTTATGACATCTTTATGAAATTTGAAGTAGAACTGAATCTGACGCATCGAATCATTACCTTCCGTCCAGCACATACAGCTGAAATCTCACCTTCATACCAAAAGATACCCATCCGGATTGAAGACTCTCGTCCCATTATTCAATCGACAGTTTTTTTTCGCGGAAGCGATGGTCAAACTTGTGACCTAATGATTGACACAGGGTCATCACTAGGGCTACTTTTAAAAACGACGAATTTGGATAAATTTCCAACGGGCACGCAAACTCGAGTTCTTGGCCGAGGACTGAATGGCACGATTGAGGGCACCGAAGCGATCGTCGAGAAACTGCTGCTTAATAAAATTGAACTTAAATTCATCACAGTGGGTATCATTTATTCGCCGTGGCACAACTATGCCTCTATAGGAATGCAAGTGATGAAGGACTATTCTATCGTTTTAAATTACTGCAAAGCGTATGCTGGTTTTAAAAAGACCTAGCAAAATCCGTGAAACACCTTAAAACGGTCATAAATGACATTTATGCAGGTAGGAATATTTCATAAAAACCCACTACTTTTGTGTCCTGTAAGTTCAGTTGAATATGGCAATCGATATACAAACTCCTGTTCCCGTTGTTGACGGATCCACCATCACGCGAGAAGAGTTTTATACCCAATATTACAAACCCCAAAAACCTGTTGTTTTGCGGGGATTATGGAAACAATATCCAGCCTACACAAAATGGTCAATGGATTTCTTCAAGAAAACCATGGGTAGTATCGAGGTTGGATTATTTGGAAACCGAAAAGAAGACATTTCTAAAACACTTCAGGTTCCGAATGCAAAAATGCGATTTGATGATTATCTGAATCTAATCGAGCACGAGCCAACTGATTTGCGATTATTCTTATTTCCGGTGTTCAAATATAAACCTGAGTTATTGAAAGACTTTGGCTATCCGAACATTGCGAAAGGATACATCAAGATTCCATTCATGTTTTTTGGGCCCCCAAAGTCAATCGTTCGGATGCATCAGGATATTGACATGAGCAACGTTTTTTTAACTCAGTTTCATGGGCGAAAAAGGGTAGTTCTGTTTGCGCCTGATCAATCAACTTTATTATACAGATTGCCATTTAATGTTCATTCGACTGTGGATGTGGATAGCCCTGACTATGATACATATCCCGGATTAAAATATGTAAAAGGAATGAGTACTGTGCTGGGACATGGCGATACACTCTTTATGCCAAGCGGTTACTGGCATCACATTGAATACCTGGATGGTGGTTTTGCGCTCTCTGTCAGAACCATCGCGCACAGCTTGCCGATGAAGCTAGGCGGACTTTGGAATGTAACCGTTCAGCGAACCACCGATAATGTAATGCGCAAACTGATTGACGAAAAGTGGTTTGACTATAAAAAGAAACTTGCACACGAGCGAGCGGAAAAAGCAATGAGCAGATTAGCGTAGATCATAGTCCATTTGCCCTTTCTGCCTTCTTTTTGACATTAGAGTGAAATTCAGTTATTGCCTTGGTATGTAATCCGGGATACAACACAGTATCCCTGAATTTCGATTTGCTCTTATAAAGCGTCTTGTGAGAAACCTTAGTAAATCCATCCTCCGTTTCGGTCAACGAAATCCACTGCGAGCCCTCGGAAGCTCCTCCCTCCATGTAGCATAGCTTGATCAACTTCTGTTCTTCATTTACTTCTGCCACCTCGTGAGCGACGGCGATTTTTAATGACCCCCAGAATATATTAAGATTGAGAATTAGTATCTGCCCCTTTTCCATACCCGAATAAGGATCATCGAGATAATTAATAGCTTTTTTGCTTCGGGAGTATTGTAATCCAAAACTTACCATTTCGCCGTTCCATGCCTCCTTTGGATTTATCTCTTTGTATACTTTCCACACATATTCAATATTTCGCCTGATGACGAATATTTTGTGATGCTCATAGTAGGTTACTTTCTCAGAAGGATTAAAACAAACCGGGCGCATCGTATCGAACCCGTTTTCCTTATCCAGGCCATAATCAGTCACGAAGCTTTTTACTTTATCCTGTTTAATCCTTCCTAAATCAACAATACTATTGGCGGTTGAGAGAGTAATCATTAATCAAATTTTACTTAAACGTTAAGTACCTGAACGCAAAATACTGGTTTTCACTTTGGTTTGTCCAGGTTTTCTTCAAAATACTGGTGCTCCGACCACCCTTAATTTTTCGACTTAATTTGCTTGATGCACTGCCTATTACGTCCTGGCACGGAAATTCCCTTGCGCCCTAATCAGAGGCTTACTATCTTCCAACCCAGGTAAGTGTTGGACTGGTTATGCAAAGTGTAATTCATCGCGCAAAGCGACATCTTCGTTATGTTTATATTCTGGGATATCGGAAAGCTAAGCCAATCCTCGCCAGGATAGGGAAAAAGGTTACTGCAATACGGCAGTATTTCAAAAACCACCCGTGGGTAAGAAGAACAACCAAAGTACTCGCGCCTCCTGCATTTTTACTTGGCATCTTCTTGCTTGTCGTTTGGATCGAAACACCGAGCAATAAAGAACTTCGAAATATTCAAAACCAGGTAGCTTCGGAAGTTTACAGTGCGGATAGCGTTCTGCTCGGCAGATACTATACACAGGATCGTACGGAAGTAAAGTACGAGTATATCAATCCCGGTGTATTTGATGCTCTTATTGCAACGGAGGATATCCGATTCTATCAACATAACGGAGTAGATTATATAAGCCTGGGTCGCGTACTTGTGAAGTCAATCTTACAGCAAGATGAATCCTCCGGGGGAGGAAGCACAATTACCCAGCAACTTTCCAAAAACCTGTATCCACGAAAAAGTTATTGGGTACTTTCTATGCTGGTCAACAAACTGCGCGAAGTCATCACAGCGCGCAGGCTAGAAAATATCTACTCAAAGAAAGAACTGATCACGTTATACCTGAATACTATCCCCTTCGCAGATAATACCTTTGGGATTCAAGCCGCATCACAACGGTTCTTCTCTACGACATCCGATTCCTTGACCATTGATCAAGCCGCTATCCTGATAGGTATGTTAAAAGCTACAACATACTATAACCCGCGGGTTTATCCCGATAGAGCCTTCTACAGACGAAATGTGGTTATTAGCCAGATGATGAAATACGACTTCATTTCCAAAGAGGCGGCAGATTCTCTTCTGGTTAAACCTATTGAACTCAAGCTCAACAAGGTTTCACATCACCAGGGGCTTGCTCCTTACTTCAGGGAATACCTGAAAGCAGAGTTGTTAACCTGGTGTAAGAACAATAAAAAACCTGATGGCTCAGCCTATAATCTTTATACCGATGGGCTTAAAATCTATACAACATTGGATTCAAAACTTCAGACCTATGCAGAAAAGGCGGTGACACAACAAATGACAGAGGTACAAAGTCAATTCTTTCAGCACTGGGGAAATGAAAAGCCGTGGAAAGGAAAAGAAGGAACGTTGCAGGATGCTATTAAGCGTTCTTCACGATACCGCAAGCTTAGTCAGGAAGGTTTACCCGAGGAACAGATACTGAAAGAATTGAGCAAGCCCATACCCATGCGGTTGTTTACGTGGCAGGGTGAACAAAGTGAAACCATAAGCCCGATCGACTCGATTTCTCATCATCTGCAATATTTGAGTGCAGGGTTTCTTGCAACAGAACCCGGCTCAGGCAAGGTAAAGGCGTGGGTTGGTGGCATTGAGCATGACTTCTTTCAGTTCGACCATGTAAAGGCTTCGACAAAAAGGCAGGTAGGTTCCACTTTTAAACCAATCGTTTACGCTATGGCCATTGAGAAGGGTATCCCTCCCTGTCAGTTGATACCTGCCGGAAGGCAAACCTATATTGATAAAGAGGGAGTAAAATGGACGCCGAGAAATTCGCAGAACGACTATCAGGTCGAATATTCTATGCGAGGTGCATTAGCATACTCAGTAAATACAGTTTCAGTGAAGTTGATTCAGGAAGCTGGCGTAGACAATACCATCCAACTTGCCCGAAAAATGGGTATCACAAGTGAAATGCCCGATGTTCCATCCATCGCATTAGGAGCTTCGTCAATCTCGCTTATGGAAATGACAGGAGCTTACGCATGTATCGCCAATGACGGAGTGGCCAGCTATCCATACTATATCGAATCGATACAAGACCTGAACGGGAAGGTGTATTCTGATTTCAAGGCTGAGTCTTCAGGAAAAAGGGCATTGTCATCCGAAACGGCACAACTCGTAACCCGGATGATGCAGACTGTAGTTCAGGAAGGAACAGCATCAAGGCTCCGTTGGCGATATGGTATCTACAACGATGTGGCTGGTAAAACAGGAACTACACAAGCAAATGCTGACGGTTGGTTCATGGCTGTGACTCCAAAGCTTGTTATCGGGACATGGGTTGGCGCGGATGATCCACGCATACGTTTCAGACTCACCGAATTGGGGCAAGGATCCAGTACTGCATTACCCATGGTTGCATACTTTTTAAAGCAGGTTAATCAGGACAATACCTTCGAGGAAATTTCCAAGGCTAAATTTAAACCTCTGCCTCGTGAACTTCAGCAGCAGCTGGATTGTGATTTGTATGAACTGAATGACGAGCTCTGGGAGCAAATAAAATACACGGTTTTCAAACGTGATTCACTCATAGAAGCTGATACGACCGCAGTTCCCCCTAATGAGACTTTCTTAGAAATCTTATATAAAAGAAAGCTGAAAATAAAACAAGCGAATCAACCCGACACAACCAGGGTTACGGAACTGAAGGTATTAGGAGGATAATGGTTCAATTCACCTGGCGAGTAAGCAAGTTATTATTCAAAACTACTCATTCTTCTCTTCGGCCTTTTTCTGTTTTCTAAAGTAACCACGTAGCAGAAAGTTACTCTGCAAAGCGTCCATATTCTCATCCAGTTTTACTGACGCAGATTCAGCATTAACTAAAGTACTTTTGAGCTTGTTGGCAAATGAGGTATCAGTTAATAATACTCCAATCGCATTATCCTTATCATTAAATTTCGATATCACCGTTTTTAAATCTTCCGACATTACTTTCGAGTTCCTGCCCACTTCGGCTACATTATTGAGTGCCCTTTCAAATGTGTTCGCATAGCTGGAATCCCGTATTAACTTTGTTACCAGTCCATCTCCAGAATTAATTTCCGTTAACATCGTTTTCAAATCCTGAGTTGCGCGGTTTGTATTTTCTCCTGCGGAACGCAAAGCAATAATCGCCTCACGTAAATCATTGGATATCGGACCATCACTAAGGAGCTCCCCCAGAATACCCTCGCCTTTGTTAATCCGAGCCGAAATCAATTTCAAATCATCTGTTAAACTGCGGGTGTTGGCGCCTACATCCTTCGCAATGTTTATTAATTCCTGCGTGTCAGTGGGGGAAAATGTATTTATCGTATCACTATCCTGTATAATCTCACTTGCTGTACCCGGTCTTATGACTACGATTTTATTTCCAACCAAACCATCGGAACCAATGAAAGCCGTTGCATTCTTTTTTATAAATTCATTTTGTTTATCCTTTAATGACAATGCTACTATCACCTTACCTTCCGCTATAATCCGAACGTTTTTCACGGTACCGATTTTCACTCCCGAAAGCCATACCTTGTCGCCATCTTTAAGTCCTTCAATATTTTTGAATACCGCGGATACGGTAAAAGTTCGATTGAAAACAGTATTCTCCTTTCCAATATAAAAAAGGGCTAGTGCGAAAAGCACAAGGCCAGTCAATACAAAACCACCAAGTTTCAGGTTCTGCTTAAATTCCTGCGTATCCATATTCTTCTAATTAATAGTTAAAAAATGATTGTAGTTCTTTGTTATTCTGACTTTTTAATTCCTCAAAAGTACCTTCTAATTTATTTCTTCCGTCAAACAATGCTACAACACGGTCAGATGTCTGGCGGGCACAGCTAATATCATGCGTAATGATAATAGATGACGTATGGTATTTATCTCTTACAGAAAGAATCAACTCATTAATTTCAGCGGCAGTTTCAGGATCCAGCCCTGCCGTTGGTTCATCATACAACATAATTTTAGGGTTTAAGATGAGCGTCCTGGCAACACCCACTCTTTTTTTCATACCACCCGAAAGCTCCGAGGGACTTTGATCGACAGCAGATTCAAGGCCGACATCTTTCAATGCAGTCATTACCATTTCGTTCAGCTTTGACTTGTCAAATATTCCAAAATTTCTTTTTAGTGGAAATTCAAGATTCTCACGAACTGACATCGAATCATAAAGTGCACTGCCCTGAAACGAGAAACCTACCTGAAGTCTGAGTTCATTAAGTTCATGCACAGACAATGAAGGGACATCATATCCCAATACATTTATACTTCCCGAATCAGGTTTGAGTAAACCCACCATACATTTTATCAAGACCGATTTTCCCGTCCCGGATTTACCCAGAATCACAAGGTTCTCCCGCTCCTTTAAATCGAGATTGAGATCTTGCAACACTGTAAGATCACCGAAACTTTTGCACAGCTTCTTGATCTTCACTACCTCGTCTAAGCGAGTACTTTCCTTTTCCAGATATGGTGTCTCTTGTAATTTCATCTTTAGCTTCTAAATAAATTCAATATCTGCAGACCAATTAAGTCTACTACAAAAATGAAAATCATTGACACAACGACAGCCGTATTTGCCGCTCTACCCACGCCGGTTGTACCTTTGCCGGAATGATATCCTGCATAACTACTAACAATCCCAATCGAAAATCCAAAAAAAGCTGACTTGATAAGCGATGAAAAAACATCCAGGTATGAAATGACGGCCGACACTTCATTAAGAAATAAAGTAAAGCCTGTATTATTTATACTATATACCATCAAAAAAGACCCCATCAACGCCATCACATCCGCAAATACAACAAGAATGGGAAGCATTAAAGTGGTAGCAACAACCCGGGTAACAATCAAATAGGAAAACGGACGTGTTCCCGAAACTTCCATTGCATCGATCTGCTCGGTTACCTGCATACTCGCTAATTCTGCTCCGATGTTCGAACCAAGTTTTCCTGCACAGATAAGTCCAGTGATAAGGGGCCCTAACGACCGTACCACAGCCTGTGCTACTAAAGAAGGCAACCACGACTCCGCCCCAAAGGAAGCAAGGGATGGACGAGACTGTTTTGTAAACACTATTCCGGCTAAAAAAGATGTGAAGGCAATAAGGAATAATGACTTATTGCCAACCGAGAAACATTGCTTTAATATTTCTTTTATCTCATAAGGTGGAAATAAAGCTTCTTTAAAAAACCTGGAAATGAACCGGTAAATATCACTGAGTCTAATGAGGAACTTCTTAAATTTCATTCGCCGCAAAGGATTATAGATTCTAATGCATTTGCATTAGAAATAATGTGCCAGAGAAATTGTACTACATAATGCGTACGTAACGCTGCATTGGATTAATAAAGTGGATTATACAGCCACCGGGTGTGGAATTTTTTGCACAACAATTTTCTTACCACGAGGGCTTTTAGGGGCATTTACACCACGACCAGGGCTGAACAAACGGATGTTTCGGCACGTCAAATATTTTCAAAAGCATTTCTAACTTCTAGTAAAAAGTTTGGAATGTCAGGAGGCGACGTAGTCTTCATCCCATCAATCAAAGTCCCCTTTTTACCATCGGAAGTTTGAATCAGAAAGAGAATTGTAGTCTCATTAGGATTTTCGTAAAAACGAAAATAACCCATTATCTTCACCACCTTGAGTGAGTAGTATTTTTCCTCTGTGTCAGTGGTAAACCCTATGGCAGATAGCTTGTAATTTTCAGTATAGCCCCTGGAGATCGCATACTCCATGCCTTCAGATATAGTCCCTCCCCGCTTCTTCTTTGTCACTATCGTTTCCATGCTTTAAATCTACTGGTTATGTTCTATTTGGAATGTGGATACCACCCAAATCACGGATTTCATGACATGGATGTTGAAGGAATTTCGCTATGTCTCAGGATTTTGTTTTCGTCATTTATCCAATACTCAACATGTATAGGCCTTACGACCAGCAACGATATTGTCGGGTCACTCAGGCCCTTTGGAAACCAAGCTTTCAAATAGGGGTTAAATAACTCCTTCATTTTACTTTTATCAAAGTTCAGTTGTGCGGTCCCTTCAATGCACAAGTAAGTGCTGTCTGCTTCATGAGCATAGGTGAGTTGTATTGATGGATCTGTTTGAATATTGCATGCACGTTCAGAGTTGTTGTTTGTGAAGAACCAAAGACTTCCCTGATCGTCAATGTCAACATGTGACATCGGGGTAAATTGCATTCCATCATTTCGGTGTGTTCCCATCATACCGACACGGCATTTGCTTACCATCCCTTTCAATCTTTCAATGTGATTATCCATATGCCAACTTGTATAGTACGTAACGTCGTCAACTTAAGGGTCAACAGATAATGCAATCTTTGCGAGCAGGGGTTACTCGAATGTATTGAATAGCTGTTTATTAAAGTTCCCCCTTCTTTGCCAGTTTTTTCATTTCATTATTTGCATAAATAGCAACCTCAACTCTCCTGTTTGCTTGCTTTCCTTCAGCAGTATCATTTGTCGAAAGTGGCTGTGTTTCTCCATAACCTTTGGTAGTGATCCTTGAATTTTTAACCGCCTGGGTCACTAGAAAGTTTTCCACCTCCCTCGCTCGCTTTTCAGACAAAGTTTGGTTATAAGAGTCCTCCCCGCTACTATCAGTATGTCCCTCGATAAGGATATTTGTGTCGTCATATTTGTTCAACGTCTTGGCTAGCTGCGTAAGATTATCTTTCGTCGCCACCTGAAGTCCGAACGAATCGTGTCCGAATAAAAGCCCGGAGTCAAAGGTAATAATGATACCTTCACCTACTCGTTCAACCTCAGCCCCTTTAAGATCTCTTTTTAACTCCTCTGCTTGTTTGTCCATGTGCCTGCCAATTAAAGCTCCAGCAGTTCCTCCAACCGCCGCGCCAATAATTGCCCCCACCACGGTGTTATCTGATCTGTGACCAATAACTCCTCCAATAGCACCACCAACACCTGCACCAATGGCACCACCCTTAGTTGTGTTTGAACTCTTACAACCTGACAAAGGATGTGTGAAGAGAATCGCCAAGAAAAGTACTGCAGAGAGTAAAGACTTCCCTAAATTTTTCATATAACTTTTTATTTATCCAAAGCAATTTTAACCTTCTCCTTCAAAACCTGAAATTCCACTTTTACCTCATCCGCAACGTTACGTGCACGTAACTGAATTTCATCCCATGCCGTATCCGACGAACGATCAATCTCATCTAAAGCGTTTTGCACTTTTGCTCTTTGATCCATTAAATTTTGTTTAACGGATTCAAGTTCAGTCTTCGACTTGTCTTTTGTTGTCTCAAGCTTTTTTGAAACTTCATCAAGGCGAGCGTTGATATCGTCTCTAAGTGTTTGAAGATCTTTTGTGATGTCTTGTTTTTCCCTGCTAATATCGCGTTTGATTTCCTCTTTTGCTTCTTCGACTTTCCTGTCCGAGGTCGGTTTACATTGATAAAAGGCGACCGCAGAAGCCACTAATATTATTGATACAATTATCTTTTTCATATTACTATTATTAACTTGTTTTTACTACTTCGAAATTTTTCCTGTCAATCGATAAAGGCAACCCCATCAAGTTGATGGGGTAAGCCCAGTCTAGATTGATTAAAAGCCAACTTATTTGCCATGAGTCAGTCTTATTCTCATGATCAAAGCAAGACCGTATTACTTTCAACCGGCCTGGCTAGGTTAATATCTAAAGTCTAATTGTTTACCTTTTTGTTTGCATAGTCTACCGCTTCTTTGCCTCCTCGCGTGAGTTGATCAATCTTGGCATTGAATTGCGTTTTCAACAATTCGATAGATTCGTTAACAGATGACATCAGATCATCTTTCACTTTGCCTGAACTATCAGCAATGCGCTTTCTAGTCTTCTTGCCAGGTTCAGGTGCCAATAAAATTCCCACTGCTAAACCAATTGCAGCACCTGCAATCATTCCACCGATTAATTCTTTTTTGTTATCCATTGTTGTAGGGGTTATTGATTATCACATGTTCTCAAGCCCAGCAATAGAAAACATTATGCCAGTTCATCCGGCAAGTGATAAACCCTACAAAACCAAATCGGCAACATTCTGGCGGGAATAAAAATCCCCAGCTTGTCCGAGGCAGTCACCAACAGACCACGATTCCCGATTTCCGAATCGGATTGTTCGGTGTTTAAATAGGTGTAGGTTTTTGAAATGGTCTTATTTGTTTAGCGCCATCGTGTGGAGATTCCGACAACAACTCGTGGACAACATTCCACAATACGTTGTTTTAAAAATGAACTTCTGCACCAATTCTGACGATTTTCAATTTGGTACGAAGATTTACTAGTAAGTGATGTCAAACTAAAATTTATACTACACGATGACAGTCGCATTGAGTTACTACCCCCAGGACGAAAAGTCGCTGAAATTCTTCAACGAAATTAAAAATAGTCTGGGCCTTACGTCAACCTGGAAAATAGCAAAGCTGACCCGTGCCATATTTGTCCAGATTAAAAGGAGCTTATCGCCGGAGGAGGCAGTAATTGTTACAAAGCGTTTACCCTATCCAATTCAGATTCTTTTCATTTCTAATGGGGAGTATGAAGAAACGCTTACATCGATTATGCATCTCGACGAATTAGTTGATAATATTTACCAGGAGGATAAAAGATGTCCTAACAGTTTATTCACCTCGGAAATCGATGTCCTGAATACGGTTATACTGGTCTTACATAAGCTTGACAAATTCTTTGGATTTATGGGCTTAAACGTCTTACGATATTCCTTAGTACAAGAATTGAAACAAGCAGCCACAGAGGAAGCTGCATAAATGACTTCTTAAACAAATAAATTTTCTCACTTAAACCCCACTTAATTATGTTACGCTGGACAATCACCTTTTTAGTTATTGCTTTAGTCGCCGCTCTCTTCGGATTCGGAGGAATTGCAGCAGGAGCTGCTTCCATTGCTAAAGTTTTGTTCTTTATTTTTCTTATTCTCTTTGTTCTTTCGCTCCTTTTTGGATCACGGATTTTCAAGTGACAATGGAAAAGTGTAAAATCCCGGGCGATAGTTTCGGGATTTTTTTCCTTTACCTACAGGGATTCCTACAGGAACTCATATGAAGACTCAATACGATATATTTTTCCAACGAGGTATGTATCAACAGGCGAATTCATAATGTCGGGGCCAGTGCCGAAAGTGACGACTGGAATAGTATATTGTAGCTTAATTGTAATCTGAATGTCTCGCACGTGGGCACCAAAGAAATATCTTATAAAAGCATTAAAAATAGTAAGCTGGATAGTCGGCTCTATCGTCTTGCTATTGATTTTGCTCGCTCTGGCAATTCAAATACCCTTTGTCCAAAATAAAATAACTCAAAGGGCTACCAGCTTCCTTGAAGAAAAAGTTGGAACAACAGTAACCCTTCAAAACTTCAGTTTATCATTCCCTAAAAAAGTAGTTCTCAAAGGCATATATCTCGAGGATCAATCCAAAGATACGCTGCTTTACGCCGGCAGGATAGCGATAAATACCAACCTCTGGGGATTGTTTAATAAAAAGATAAGTTTGGATGAGATTGAAATAGACAATCTCAGCGCCAATGTCTCCAGATCTGCCCGCGACAGCGCGTTCAACTTCGACTATATTATTAATGCTTTTGCTACTGAGGCAGTGGCAGAAGTCGACACCTCCCGATCTGATTGGGCCTTTTCAATTGAAGAAATAGCATTAACAGTAATTCGGGTGACCTATAAAGACAATTTACAAGGCGATGACATAAGGTTACAGTTCGGATCATTGGAAGTGGGAATTGATGAGTTTGATTTGCAGAAAAGCCGAGTTAAGGTCAATTCAGTTAACCTTGCCGATCTAACAGCAAACATTACCCAGACACCACCACCCCCAGCAAATGAAATCAAACCTTCACCGGAGACGGCCCCTGTTGATTTTGATTTTGATATAAGCACCGTTTCGCTGAATACCATTGTTGCCGATTATTCCCACTCAGGTACCGGGCAAATTGTTCATTTGAATCTCGGAGAGTTTATTTTACGTGCTCATTCGATTGATTTACAATCTCAGGTAATAAAGCTCGAAAGCTTTTCACTTTCGGATACTTTTATTTCTTATCAAGAAAGCTCTCCAGATGAAACATCTGGAAATAATTCTAATGCAGGAGCCAATGACAGTCCTGTTGAAAAAACGAAGCCTTGGTCCTTCTCGCTGGATAAACTATCGCTTTCAAATAATAATGTACAGTATCACAACTTTGATATCCCATTAAAAAAGGGATCATTAGATTTTGATCACCTTTGGATGACACGCGTGTATGCGGATGCAGAGGATATCAAATTGAAGGGAAATGCTGTAGAAGGGAAAGTAAACAGCCTATCGTTGCTGGAAAAAAGCGGCTTTGGCATAACTTCTTTTAAAACTTCTTTTTCACTGACAGACAGTTCCCTTTTGGTTAAGGATTTTTTCCTTCAATCGCCACAAAGTCAAATTGCACTCAATGCTACCTCTCAATTTCCTTCTATTTCAGCACTTGGGGATGAGTATCCCAACGCCAGGGTAAATCTTGATATCAACAATTCAGTAATTTCAATAAAGGATATTCTATTTTTCAACCCTGCCATCTTAGAAAGTATTCCACTAACGGTTCCCAAGAACGCCAGTATTAAAATCGATGCATCGATGCAGGGCTTGGTGAAAGATTTAAAAATTAAACATTTAACCATAAACGCGCTTAACGAAACGAATTTAAAAGCTTCAGGAAGTCTTACAGGATTAACCGATAAAAATGTACTGATGAATATCCAACTTGATACATTTTATACAACAAGTTCCGATATAAAGATACTAATACCGGACTCATTACTTCCAGGTACGATTCAACTTCCACAATGGATAGCATTGACTGGCACGTTTAAGGGAACTCTAAGCTCTCCCCAGATTGAGTGCTTTATTTCAAGCGAATTTGGATCTGTTGCACTAGCGGGAGAGTTGAATTCAAATCCTATAACTTCCAGCGATGAATACGAGGGTTTTGTTGATCTGACTTCAATACAGTTGGGGAAAATTTTGAATCAGGAAGAAACGATGGGCGAACTGAATATGCATGCTTCAATAAAAGGCGCCGGCCTTACCATGAACGATTTAAATACAACGATTGACGTGAACATTTACGATTTCGAATACATGGGTTACACATATAAAGATTTTACGCTAAACGGTAAAATGGAACAATATTTTTTTTCGGGCACGGCGGTACTGGAAGACCAAAATCTGGATTTCAGTTTAAGCGGTGACATGAACTATAATAGTGAAGTACCAGCGTATGAAGTTACCTTCCAGCTTAACAATGCTGACTTCCAGGCCCTTAATATTTCAGAACGGCCCCTTAAAGCCCGAGGGACGATTGAAGTGAATTTAGCCACCTCTGATTTTAGGACGATTAATGGAAAAGTGGATGTTCGCAAAGTAGCAATCTATAACGGCGATGCGTTGTATGCCGTCGATTCACTCCTCTTCATTTCAATTGATCAAAAAGGAGAGAGCAGCATTTCCATACGATCTGATATTCTTTCCGGCGATTTTGCAGGAACCATCAACCTATTCAGCATGTCCGAGACCTTGAAACGACATTTTAGTAATTATTTCTCGCTACAAGACTCCTTGTACGCTAAAGCAGCAGATCCTCAGAATTTTTCATTTAACCTGTTGTTGAAAAACACAGACCTGTTGACTGAAATCATTCTGCCGGAACTTGAAGAGTTTGTACCCGGTAGAATTGAGGGTGCTTACGACAGCGAGGAGGAAAAACTGGATCTGCATGTAAATTTTGGCAAGATAAAGTATAACGGCATCGGAATCGACTCTCTGAAATTCAGCGCAACCTCTGACATCAATGCCCTCGACTACGGATTGACTATAAAAAATATTGAACTTGACACACTTCATATAGAAACAATTAAGTTGACCGGAAATGTAGCGAATGACTCTATCCGATCGAAATTCATAATCCTGGATTCTTTAAAAAGAAATAAATACGTTTTGGGAGGAGCCTTTTATAGCTTTGAAGATACGTTTCAATTTCAATTGCTCTCTGACGAGGTAGTTATCAATTACGGATCATGGCAAACTCCTCCTGATAATTATTTGAAATTTACTAACGAGAGCATAATCGCTCATAATTTCTCAATTATAAATATCAATGAGAAGATTTCTATTCTAACGCAACAGAATTCGGACTCAACTACTTCTATTGTTTTTAAAGATTTGAATCTTCAGAACATAGCAAATCTGATAGAAGGTACTGTTCTGGCCGATGGATTAGTGAACGGGAATTTCAATCTTGCCAGTAAGGGCGCCTTTAATTCTGATATCGGAATTAAAGACCTGGAAATTTTTGAAAAGCCCTGGGGAGACCTGTCGCTACTGGTAGAGCAGAATGCGAGTGGTCCGTTAGGAATTGACTTGAATTTAGAAGGCGAGAACGCAAGGGTAAAAATCGATGGATATCTTGGATCTCAGACACCAACGCCCGAAATTAATTTTACAGCAACCTTGTCCAAATTAAACCCCGTGATACTAGAGCCATTTGCTGGTGGGCAATTGAAAAATTCGAAAGGGGATGTGAGAGGTGAACTAAAACTAACTGGCAGTTTCGCACAACCCAGCTTAAGGGGATCTCTTTCATTCCATGAAGTGTCATTCGTACCTTCCTTTGTAAATAGCAAATTCCTCCTTCGACAGGAAACGATTTCTTTTACGGATGCAGGTATTGTACTAAACGATTTTAATGTACTTGATGAAAAGAATAACAGGGCAACCCTCAAAGGTTCGATAAAAACGTCGACTTATCAAGACTTTGATCTTGCACTTACGTTGGCTGCCAGGAATTTCCAATTAATAAATACAACGGAAGGAGAAAATGACCTTTTCTTTGGGAAGGTCGGAATAAATACAAATGCAAGGATTAATGGGAATTTAACGCATCCTAGAATTACAATGGAAGTAAGCTTAAGTGAAGAGAGTGAATTAACGTACATTGTGCCTCAATCTGAAAAAGGTATACTTGAGCAAAAAGGAGTTGTTGTTTTCATAGACAAGAGCGCCAAAGACGACCCATTCCTTTCTGCTATCGATGTAACTGACACCTTGAAATCAAGTTTTAGGGGCCTTGATCTGACAGCCAATATTGAGCTCAGTGATAAAGAAATGCTTTCAATTATTATTGATCCCGTGACCGGGGACAAACTTTCAGTGAAAGGAAATTCAACGCTGACGCTGGATATCGATCCAACGGGAGATATACAGTTGGCGGGACGATATGAGATTACTGAAGGAACCTATGACCTCACGTTCTATAAGTTAGTAAAGCGAAATTTTTTAATTGAAAAAGGTAGCACTATCAATTGGTCGGGTGATCCACTAAATGCTACTATGGATATAAAAGCTTCATTTCAAGTCGAAACATCGCCAATGGAACTGGTTTCAAATCAACTGACAACAAATAATGCACAAGAGCTGAACCTTTATAGGCAAAGATTACCGTTCCTCGTTTATCTTAAAATTAAAGGGAACCTTCTTACTCCAGAAATAAGCTTCGAACTGGATATGCCCGTCGATCAGCGAAATGCTTTCGGAGGGAGTATATATGCAAAACTTAAGGACATCAACACACGGGAATCTGACTTGAACAAACAAGTCTTTGCGTTACTCATTTTGCGGCGGTTTATCGCCGATAACCTTTTCGAAACCCAATCTGGTAGTACCGTTTCGAGCACAGCAAGGCGAAGTGTAAGCAAGCTGCTGACTGAGCAGTTAAATCGCCTGTCGGAAAACATAAAGGGAGTTGAATTAACCTTTGATGTTAAATCCTATGAAGACTACTCTTCTGGAAGCGCACAAGGGCAAACGGAAGTACAATTAGGAGTATCAAAAAGTTTATTGGATGACAGATTAATTGTAAAGGTATCTGGCAATGTTGATGTAGAAGGAAACGCATCAAACCAAAACTCGCTGACGGAATATATTGGCGATCTTGCCCTTGAATATAAGTTAACAGAAGACGGACGCTTTAGAGTTACAGGTTTTCGAAATAGTAACTTCGATATTATTGATGGCGAACTGATCGAAACAGGAGCAGGCCTGATTTATATTAAGGACTATAACACCCTAAGAGAACTTTTCAAGGCCAATGCAAAAGAGAACTGAAATATTGGCCAGGAAAATCTTTATATCCTCGTGTACAAGATTTTTGATTTCGATCAATATCGTCATTTTCTTTGCGACTTGTACCGGAACAAAATTTTTGAAGGAAGGAGAAACCTTTTATTCGGGTGCATCAATACGATTTGATACAAAAGGTAAACGCATAGGCCGAAAAAAAACCCTTGAAAAAGAACTGCTTACTTTTATTGCTATTAAACCAAATACGAAAATACTTGGGATGAGACCCGGCGTTTGGTTCTATTCAATTGCCGGAGATCCAAAAGGTAAAAAGGGTATCAAGAATTTTATTAAGACAAAGCTTGGTCAACCGCCTGTACTTTTGAAGGATGCGTCGCCGAATCGAACGGCTGTCGTGATGAGCGGATACCTGTACAACGAGGGCTATTTTCAATCTACCGTTACTTCATCGGTAGTTACAAAAAAAACAACAAGCCGCATCTTTTATGATGTTGACCTTACCGAGCCGTACCGTTTACGAAATATTCAATATCCAAAACCCAAAGACAGCATTTATGCATCAATACTCAGGAAACTAGCAAGTCAGTCACTATTGAAACCTGATCAACGTTATAACCTTGGACTTATGCAGGCGGAACAAGAAAGGATTGAAGAAGACCTGGAAAATCATGGATTCTACTATTTCGATGACCGATATCTGATTTTTCAAGCCGATAGCACCGTTGGCGACCGTAGGGTCGACCTTGACCTAAAGCTTGAACCCGGAATCCCCGATAAAGGAAAAAGAATATTTTCTATTAACCAAGTAAATGTTTTTCCAGGGTATACACTTACTGACACCACCTCAAACCGTAGTGACACAACATACATTGACGGCTTCAACTACATAGACAGTGATAATTTTTTTCGCCCGGAAATTATAACACGAATAATCAACTTGAGAAAAGGTGAAACATATAGCCGGGAAGCGCAACAATTAACGCTTAGTCATTTAATGGGCCTTGGGGTATTCAAATTCGTAAACATAAAATTCTCACAAACCCACACGGACTCGTCCCTGCTCGACGCTAACATTTACTTAACGCCACTTAAAAAAAAATCCCTACGCGCCGAAATTCAAGCAATTTCAAAATCAAATAATTTTGTCGGGCCCGGTGTCACGCTCACGTTTACCAATCGAAACTTTCTTAGAGGTGCAGAACACTTTCAGATTAAAGTAACCTCAGCTTATGAGGTACAAATTAACCGGCAAAATCAAGGGCCCTTAAATTCTTTTGAATCAGGTCTGGAAGCCAGTTTAACTATTCCCCGTTTTATTTCTCCGATAAGAATCGACTACAACTCCAGGAAATACCTACCCAAGACCGTGATGAAAATGGGATTCAATTTTCAGAACAGGGTAAATTTTTATCGTCTTAATTCCCTTAATACAGCTTATGGGTACAACTGGAGGGAAACAGCCGAAAAATCACATGAGCTGTTTCCGGCGGATATAAACTATGTTCGAACCGATAAGAAGTCGGACGCCTTCAATGAATTAGTAAATAGCAATCCGCTCCTGTTGAACTCATTTGAAGACCAGTTTATAATCGGAACACGTTATTCATACACACAAAATACTCAACTTAAAGAGCAACCGCAGCAAAAGTTTCAAAAGCTAAATTACCGAACTCATAATTTCTATTTCAACGGGAATGTAGATGTTGCCGGAAATTTCTTAAATCTTATCCAGAATACATTTAATTCATCAAGTGAAGAGCCATTCCAACTTTTCGGATCTCCGTATTCTCAATTTGTAAAAGGTGATGTTGACTTCCGCCACTACTGGCAAATTGATGAACGAAATAAAATCGCTTCACGCATTATCGTTGGTGCAGGTTATGCTTTCAAAAACTCGACAACCCTTCCGTATATCAAACAATTTGCCATTGGGGGTTCCAATAGTATACGTGCATTTCCTGCCCGCTCGATAGGACCCGGTACATATAATATTCGGGAAAATCTGCCCGCCGACAGTATATTGTTTGTTGATCAACGCGCCGACATTAAGTTAGAAGGTAACCTGGAGTACAGGTTCGATATTATAAAGGCACTCAAAGGAGCCATCTTTGTAGATGCCGGTAACATATGGCTTTTAAAAGAGGACAACGAAAACCGACCTGGAGGCGAATTCAATTCCAAAACTTTCTTAAACCAACTTGCTGTAGGAACTGGTTTCGGCCTCAGACTTGACTTTAGTTTTTTTGTACTACGTCTTGACACAGCGTTCCCAATTCGCAAACCTTACCTGGAGTCACCGTGGGTAATCGACTCCATTGATTTCGGAAGCAAAACCTGGAGGCAGGATAACCTGGTTTTTAATATTGCCATAGGATATCCTTTCTAGACGCAGTTAATATTCCGGGAGCTTAAAGTAAATGGAAAAGGTGGTTCCCACGTTTAATTCGCTTTCGACTTCAATTGTCGCACTATGGCTATTTAAGATATTTTTAGTTGACGTTAGTCCCAAGCCCATACCTTCGTTTTTACTAGTATAAAAAGGGTCAAATAACTTCTCGATGTCCTCCTGAATAATGCCGCTTCCATTGTCACTTATGCTGACGATAACAAACCCTTCAGACTGCCTGATTTTCACGATCAAGATACCTTTTCCAGGTTGCATCGCTTCAATGGCATTAATGATAATGTTTACTAAAGCAATTTTAATTTTTTCCTTATCTGCAAATATCCGGGGAAGGTCGCCTTCAAAATACTTTTTTAGCGCAATTTGATTCAAGTTCATTCGGTCAAGCGCCAGTGTAATGGTTTCTTCCACAGACTCAGAAATGTGAATCAATTCAAGGTTTAGTTCTTTGGGCTTTGATGAATTCAGCATCTCACCAATTAGTTGTTCAATTCTGCTAGTGTTTCGTTCGATGATCTCACAATAGAGTTTAACATCACTGTTGAATTCTGGTATTTCATCTTTAAGCTGCTCAAAGGCAAGTGTGAGATTTGTAAGCGGATTCCTTACCTCATGTGCAATTGTACGGGCCAATTTCCCCGTCATCGAAAGGCGCTCTGCAACGATCATATCGCGCTCTGCCTTTTTTCTAATTGTAAGATCATGGATAATTCCCTGGTAGCAACAAAAGTCTGAACTCTGATCCGGAATGAAAACACAATTTAACAAACAGACTTTCCGGACACCATGTTTATCAACCAACGCTACTTCAAAGTCGCGAATTTGCTCTACCTCTTTCAAAGTTGAGTAACAATAATTATAGTCCTCTTCCAGAGCAAAAATTTCACGAATCGTCATTGACATCGCCTGCTCATCTGTGTAATCAAAGTATTTCAAAAATGCATCATTGACATCAATCAACTTTAGCGATTCATTGGCAAGAAAAATTGGATCAATAGATCTTTCAAAAAGCGAGCGATATTTTTTTTCCTTTTCGTCTAACTCTCGGATTACGGAAGCCTTACTTAAAGCATACCGAATACTCCTTTCCAATAAAGATGCACTTAGCTCTGATTTTTCAAGGTAGTCGGCTGCGCCAAACCGGCTGGCCTCCAAATCCACTCTTGAATCTCCCTGTCCGGTTAAAAGGATACAAGGTGTATAAACTTTACTCTTCTGTGCAAACTTAATGAGTTCCAATCCATTGTCACTTCCTAAATGATAATCAATTAGAAAAACGTTATATTGACCACTTATTATTTTTTCCCTGGCCTTTATGATATTTGGTTCCCAAACGATTTCGTACTTATATAATTCGCTTTCTTGCAGATATTCACGGGTAAGTAACACATCGTCTTCATCATCTTCAATTAATAAGATTCTTATCAATGGTGCTTTCATACTTCAGCATTTATTGTTTTGGTAAGGCTACCGTTCCAAACCAGTAATTACATATTTCACGTGTTAAAGTTACAAGGTCACTAAAACCAACTGGCTTGCTTATAAATGAATTCACACCAAGATCGTAGGCCTTCATAATATCGTCTTCTGCTTTAGAGGTAGTCAGAACAATGATTGGAATTCGCTTCAACTCGGTATCAGATTTTATAAGTCCAAGCGCTTCCCGACCATCTATTTTAGGCATGTTTAAATCTAAAATGATAAGACTTGGTTTAGCAAGTTTTTCTAATAAGAATTTACCCCGTTCGTGCAAATAGTCCATCAACTCAGCACCATCCGACACAAAGTATATTGAATGATTGATATTGTTCTCCGCGAGTGCTTCCTTCATCATTAACTTGTCGTCGGCATCGTCATCCGCCATCAGGATAATTGGCTCAAAATTCACTTTCATTACATCGGTTATTGAACTGGCAATATAACGATAAATTCAGAGCCAATATTTTCATTACTGCGCGCAGTAATGAAACCCTGATGATTGTTAACAATTTTACGGCAGATAGATAGACCAATTCCTGTACCTTCATATTCACTACGACCATGAAGTCTTTGAAAAATATTAAAGATCTTTTCAGCATACTTTTCATCAAAACCTATACCATTATCCTTTACACTTATCCGAATGTATTCTGGTGCAGGCAACAGGATACCCAAATCCTCAAAAATCTCAGTGTTCTTACAGATCCTTCCGCCAATATTGATAGTAGGTTGCTGATCAGGTTTATGAAATTTAATGGCATTACTAATCAGGTTCTGAAATAGCCTCTTTATCTGTGTTCTTTCACCCTTTAAATCGGGAATATCTCCAACCCCAACAATGGCCTTTTCACTTTTGACCTTAATGTGTAAATCGTCGATCACTTCTTCGAGTAAAGGTTTGATCATTAGTGATTCAAAAACTTTTGTATTTCTGGATATCCTGGAAAAGGTCAGGAGATCTTCAATCAACAATTGCATTCGTGCCGCAGCCGACTGCATGCGTTGGATGTAGTCGGCCTTTAACCCCTCAGTTTTGTTGTAGTTCTTTACAGCAAGATCACCAAAGGCTCGAATTTTCCGCAAAGGCTCTTGTAAATCATGAGACGCCACGTAAGCGAATTGTTCCAGGTCTTCGTTTGACCGCTGTAACTCGGCGGTAAATTGCTTAAGCTGATTTTCGTACACCATTCTTTCGGTGATATCAATCACCGTTCCCAAAATATCCGGAAAAACGCTGTCATCTTGTTGGATTGGTTTTGCGATAATCGAAAGATATCGAATGTTTCCATTTAACTCTATCCGGTAATCCAGCTTCGAATTGGCACGATTAATCTTTATTCCGAGTATGAATTTCTGAAGCAATTGAAAATCCTCCGAGTAAACATTATCTAAAAAAGAGTCCCACGTGGGCGGCGTTTGATTCATCGTTTTACCTAAAATCTTATAAAGCCCATCCGACCAGATTAGTACGTTTTGCTTTTCAGTCCATTTCCAGCTTCCCATATTTGAAACATGCTCTGCTTCTTTGAGTAATAATTCACGCTCCTCGGTAAGAAGCTGCTGCGATTTTTGACTTGTTATATCGGAAAACGTCACAACAAATCCGTCCTCCAATTTTACGGCAGTAATATTAAACCAATTTCCCAATCCTTCACTTTGATAATACTTTTCAATTTTTTGTGGCTTCCCGGACTCTACTACCTCTTTATAAATATCAAAAAGGCCTTCTGTTTTATTGCCTGGCATTTCCACTAGAAGACGTTTACCAATACGTTCACTCTCAGTACGCATGGTTTTATTTAAGCTTATTTTATTTGCAAGAATCCATTCAAAATCCTCGATTTCCTTATGCTTATTCCGAATCGACCGGAAAGCCATAATTCCGTCTAAAGAATTATCCAAAACACTCCGCAATGTTTTCTGCGTAAACTCCCGGACTGCCACTTCTCTTCTCAACTCTTGATTGTTCTTCTTGAGTTTGTCTTCAGCTACTTTCTTTTGCTCAAGTCCGTTGAGCAAACGAGTGAATAAAAAAATTATGCCCGCCAAGGGAACGAGTCCATAAAATAACAATGAAATGGGAGCAATATTTCTAAAATCAGTTTCCTTTGCTAACCGATCTTTGAAATACTGCTCTTCATCTTCCTTAATGTCTCTCGCAATCCGCCTTATTCTATCCATATTGTGCCGGCTCTCTTTCAATAGATTACTTTCGTAACGGTCCATGTAGAGCGAACTTCGCTGAGCGTTCGATAAGATCCTGCTGATAATCACAAATTGATTATTAGTCAGTATTTTCAATGAATCGACATTGCGTGACTGAAGCGGATTTGCACGCGCTAGACTGTCTAACATTTTTAACTCTTTAGGAAGGATACTTACAGAACTATGATACGGCTCCAGGTATGTACTATCATGGGTAAGTTGATAACCACGGTGTCCAATTTCAGCATCTTTTAGTGCAGACAAAACAATCTCAAGAGTCGCTACCACCTTATTTGAATGGCGGATCGACTTTACTTCTCTCGTATAGTTACTCAGATTTTTATAAGTAAGTATACTGATTGTTAGCAACACGCAAATAATACCAAGAAATAATAATCTGATATATGTACCCTTCATTTGTGGCCTACTATCTACACATGTGGAATAAAGTCTATTTTCTTAAAGCCTAAAATAAAAAACTCTCTTGATATAATGCTCAAATTCACGATTTCAATCTTTGGCTCAGTATTTACTAATGTACTGTTGAACAAATTATTGAACTATGGACGCAAAACAAATTAAACTATTATCGGTTACTTTCCTCTTTTCAATATTGCTCACAGCAGCAACTCAAACTGCCTACGCTCAGGCCCGGGCAGGGATAAAAGGAGGATTGAATGTAAGCAATCTATACATTGATAACTTGAATGACGAAAATGCTCGGTTTGGTTTTAATCTTGGTATATACGGTCAACTGTTATCGTCAGATGTATTTGCTATTCAGCCTGAATTACTATACTCTACAAAAGGTTCCAAAGCTTTTTATGGAGGAGTTGTTGAACAAACCGTTCAATTTAATTTGAATTACCTCGATCTCCCGGTACTAGCGGTAATAAAGCTGGGTGATGCTGCAGAAATTCACTTAGGAGCATATGCCAGTCTTTTATTAGGTACCGGAATTTCTTATTCAGGGGATGTTGCCAATGGCTATGATAAAATTGAAAAAGATCAATTGAAATCATACGATTATGGCTTAGCGGGTGGTTTTGGATTGAACTTTGGACAAGTGCAAATTGGTGCTCGTTACAATTATGGGTTAGTAAAAATTGCTAAAAGTGAAGGGGCGCAAGCATTCCTTGGAGATTCACGAAATTCAGTTGCGCAACTTTATCTGGCATTAAATTTAATAAAATAACAAAGAAAAAGGTAAGGTGTAGGTTGGTTAAAGTCACCCTTTAAAACGGGGTGACTTTTTTTACATGTTAATACTATACAATTTCAATTTGTTGTATAAGGTCTTGCGATCAATCTTTAAAAGCTCAGCAGCTTTTGATTTGTTATAATTTACTTTTTCAAGTATTTCAATAATAGCCTGTCGTTCAGCCGATCCTGCAATAGCTTTTAATAATCCAACGTTATCTTCTACCAAAGCATCCGCAGGCAAAGTGGATGAATTCGCTTGAATTATTTCTTGTGGAAGACTATCTGGCATTACAACTTCTCCGGTAGTAAGCAATACAGATCGCTTTACAACATTATTAAGTTCCCGGAGGTTTCCATGCCAAAAGTAATTCGTCAACTGATCAACTACATCTGGGGAAAAGGACTTTACGTGCTTATGCAGAGATTGATTCGCTCGTTCAAGAAAATATGTTGCGAATACGATAATATCATCCTTTCGTTCACGAAGCGGTGAAAGTTGAATTTTAAATTCATTCAAGCGATGATACAGATCCTCCCTGAATCTACCTTCCTTTACAGCTTTTGCCAGATCTTCGTTCGTTGCTGCAATAATTCTAACATTAATAGGAATATCCTTTGTTGCTCCTATTCGCTTGATTCTCCTTTCTTGGGTAACCCGAAGTAATTTGACCTGGTTTTCATATGAAAGGTTCCCAATCTCATCAAGGAATATAGTCCCGCCATCCGCAATTTCGAAACTGCCGGGCTTGTCGTTTACTGCACCAGTGAAGGCTCCTTTTACGTGCCCGAAAAGTTCGCTTCCTGCAAGCTCTTTGGGAAGTGCTCCACAGTCAATGGCGATAAACGCGTGATCCGCCCGCTTACTTAACTGGTGAATAGACTGCGCGGCAAATTCTTTACCCGTTCCGGTTTCACCATGAATAATCACTGACATCTCAGCGGGTGCGATTAACTCTATATACTTTTGAACCGTCTGCGATTGGATGCTTTTTCCAATTATGAAATTAGAAGACGAACTATTTTTTTTAACCTTTACTCTCTCTTCAGCGGATGAATCAACAACAACATTCTTCTGCCCCTTCAGGATAGTCTCCTTGATCGTAACCAAAAGTTCGTCAGGATACAGCGGCTTTGTTACATAATCACTTGCCCCGTACCGAAACGTTTCCACCGCGGTTCTCACATCGGAATACCCGGTGATGATTATTACCGCAACCCCAGGTTGCAGAAGTTTTATCTTACGCAACATTTCGACACCCGTGTGATCTGGCAATCTGTAATCACATAATATCACAGTATATTCCGTTGTCCTTAAAAGTTGGAGCCCATCTTCCCCCCGGTGAGCAACATCGACGGTATAATTATTCTTTGCCAGAAACTTTGATAAGACGATACAGATATCTTTATCGTCATCTATGATTAATAGTTTGTACATAAAATCAGGAATAGGTATTGAGGTATATGTTTATACGAAATTCAATTTTTGGAGCGATTCATTGATAGCCTTTTTTGTAAAAGGTTTGGCCAGAAAAAGATTTGCGCCATGTTGCAGCGCTTTTTGTCGCTCGCTGTCATAAGCACTAATAACGATTACCTTCGGCGTGCTTTTATTCTTCTGGATTGCGTTGATGAGATCATAACCGGAGCCATCTGTTAAATTCAGGTCTACAAAAAGAAGATCATATGAACCTTTAGAGATTTCTTTTAGTGCTTCGGTAATAGACAGTGAGAAACTGGCTTCATGGCCCAATTTTTTTAAATATTGGGTCAAAAGAAGACAAATCTCTACCTCATCATCAACCACTAAAACTCTAGTCATCACAGCATTTTTGCTTCGTTACTACCTCTGAACGCTAGAAATAGCCACCGAAACAGTCCCAAGGTTGCCCAAAGGTGATATCGTGACCCTATTTCTCGCCAATTTAAGCCTTTCTAACTCTTTCTGGGTAGTTAAGGGAAAGAATACTTTGAATAGGATTATTGCAAATCCAACGCTCCCTAAATATGTACCAAGCATCATCAGTGCTATTACCATTAAATCATTCATATAAATCGATATTTGCTATCTGGAGGTAAAAACCATGCCATCCGGTAGATTAAACGGTTCCTCAACTTCATCGCATTTCAACTGTGGCGTTTATTCTACACCACTGAGGCGCAAAGCCAACACCGTTTTTAGAAAATCTCCGTTAATCTTACTTCATTCAATGATTAGGTATGGCACGAAAATGTAGTCTCCTGTGAGAGAATCAAAACTTTATAACTATGAGTAATTTACTTTATGCCATCGCTGTCATTCTATTAATTGCATGGGCTTTGGGCTTTTTCGTTTACAGTGTAGGGTCTATTATCCATATACTGCTGGTTATTGCGGTAATCGCAATAGTCTTCCGTCTTATTCGTGGAGAACGAATATAAATTTGGTCAAAGAGGTTGTTAGCGGTTACGAATAAAAAAATACTTTTTTCGTAATCCGCTACAACCTCCTTTCTATGAAACGTCGTTACAAACTTTTACGGACTACCTTAATTGTTCTTTTCAGCTTTATTATTGTTGTAGTTGTCGGGTGGATCATTCTTTCGCGGTATGTTGAAAGAAAGGTCTCTCAGGAATTAGAATCGCGAAATGCGAAGATTTCCTCGTTTAAAATTAACCTTTTTACCCAGTCTGTTTCAGTTCACGATTTTGAATGGACCTATTTAGACGACAGCCTTTCGAGACCACCACATCATCTTACTGTTAAACTTATTCATGTTGATAGAGTCAACATTTACCAATTAGTGCGACAAAAAAAAATTCAAATTCACAAAATTACTATTAACGGTGGAGACCTTCAATTTAACCGTACGCTTAATAAAGTTACCGGTGGCGAAAAGAAGGAAAAAGGAGGGACCGACCTGGAAATATCTGTTGACTCGATTGTGATAAGAAACATCAAAGCTAAAATCCTTTATGATTCAATAGAAGAGTATGCCGGTACCCTTAATATCGCAGTCGGCAAAGTCGCCATTACGGATATCCAGTCATTGGATAATTTTACAAGCAACCAACTAAATTCATTCGAGGCTTTGGTTACAAATATCCAGATGAATCCGAATGATGGATTTTATAAAACCACGATATCCAGGATCTATGTAAATAGTGATGAGGAAAAAATACTAGTAGACTCGATACTGATTCTGCCGAAATATTCCAAATATCGTTTTTCAAGAAAGATAGGACGGCAAGTAGATCGATTCTCTGCTTCAATACCTGCTATATCATTTACAGGCGTACAATTTGACCAAGTCAAAGATAGCATTTTCAAAGTGGCAAAGATTGAAATAAACTCCACTAATCTTCACGTTTACCGGGACAAAAGGCTTCCTTTTAAAAAAGAAGAGAATACTCCTCTTCCAATTGCAATGATCAGGAGTCTTCCATTTGAAGTGTCAATCGATTCTGTGAAACTTACGAACACCACTATAACGTATGAAGAATTCCCAGAGGACGGATTTCAAACTGGTCAAATTCGGTTTGAGAAGCTGAACGCTACGTTGGATTACATAACTAATCGGAATAACTTCGGTCAGTTGAAACAAGCCACCTTACGTACCTCTGCGAAAGTGATGGGCAGAGGATTAATAAAAGCAGAATTTTCCTTGCCCTTTCACGAATCTCAGATATACAATGCGAAAGGGTCTATCAGGAACCTTTCCCTGTTTCGTCTAAACCCAATACTTGAGAACCTTGCGTTTGTCAGCATTGAAACGGGAACACTCAATCAATTAGATTTTAATTTTGATTATGATGATATTGAATCTCGCGGTTTGATTTTAATAAATTATGAGAACTTAAAAATTAATAGTCTGACGAAAGAAAAAGAAACAAAAACTAACGCTTTTAAAAGTCTTCTTATTAATACCTTCATCCGAAAAGATAAAGGTAAAGGCCTGGACAAGGATAAAAGGACCGGGGTTATCTACTATAAGAGAGATCGTAAAAAAGCAATCTTTAATGTATGGGTCAAGTCCTTATTTTCTGGTTTGAAATCGAGCGTTCTGGACTCGTCAAATAAAAAGGAAACACAACTGGCAAAATAACTTGGTTAGGATCAAATAGAACAACCTGCAAGTCGTAAAAACCTGCACTTTTAATCATGCATCAGCATGGCCCATTAATTGTAAACCCTTTATCAATATAACCAAACCAAATATACATATGAAAACACTCGGAATAGTTTTATTTGTCATAGGAATGATTATGACAGTATTTACAGGTTTTAATCTGATAACCAAAGAGAAAGTCGTTGATATCGGCCCTCTTGAAATTAATAAAGAAGAAAAAACACCTATCTATTGGTCCCCGGTAACGGGAGGGATTCTGGCAGCAGTAGGGATTCTTATTTTCGTAGTAAACAGAAAAAAAAGCTAAGTGGAAACATAAGTCCTTGGGAGAATCAATCTCAAGGACTTACTATTTCCGAAAGATACTAAGGTGGCATTCCTATTAAATAAAAACCTTACGGGGCGTAAGCGCGAAAAAATTCTACACTTCCTGAAATTTTTTCCTCAAATTCTGTCTTTACATACTTTACATATTTTGTCCCAGGCCAGCTCGCCTAAAGGTACTCATTTCTATTTTTAACGGTAATTGATCAAAGTTCAGGATAACTGACAATTCGACTCCGAACTTTTAAACCACTTTTTTATTCCGAAACACCTGACAACCGAATGGCATGGTTTTAGTCGAGTGGTAATCGATTATATATCAAATAAAATTTAAACTAGAAGAATTATGAAACTGATAACCCCATTTAATACAATCACTGCAGCGTTTTTGATTGTATGTATTAGTGCATGCGAGCCCTCGAAAAAACAAGAAGACAGCGTTGAGGTAGCTAAAGAGATAAACGATGAATCGTTTGAGGACAGAGATGATGAAAAAGATGCCGACTTTGTGGTGAACACGGTTGCTGCCAACTATGCGGAAATAAAATTCGCTCAGCTGGCACTTAACAAATCTACAAATCCAGCTGTCAAGAAAATGGCAACTACGCTTGAGGCTGACCATCGAAAAATTCTCGATGATATGAAGGCATATGCCGGTAAAAACGGCATAGCAGTTCCGATGTCAGAATCGGAAGATGCTTCGAAAGATATCGAAAAGCTCGCAGAAAAAGACGCTGACGAATTTGATGAAAAGTGGTTTGATATGCTCGAGGACAAGCATAAGAAAACAATCGATAAATTTGAGGCACGAATAGACAAAACTGAAGACGTAGAGTTAAAGAATCTTATCTCCGCAACTTTACCAGGTCTAAAAAGTCATTTGGAAATGATAGAGGATCATGATCACTAAGGTTTAATAAATCTAACCATTAGAAAGCAAAATCACTGGTGGTCGGCACCAGTGATTTTGAAATCAAAACCAAGAAGGACAGAGATTGACTGAAGAAACTTAAACTAAACAAGATTAAAATGGATGCAAAAAAATTAATCGGAGGCCTATTGGCCGGAACAGCTATTGGTATTGCAATTGGTGTATTATTAGCACCGTCAAGTGGAGACGAAACAAGAAGAAAGATAGCTGATGGTTCGATGAAGCTTAAAGACGAATTGTTAGACACAGTTGATAACTCGCTTCACTCATTGAAAAGCAAATTCAACTCTGGGACGGACGAAGCATCAAAAAGGGCTAAGGAAACGATCAACACTGCTAACGAGAGAATAAAAGTGTAGTTGAAAATCAAATTCTAATTTAAACACAAAAACGATGAGTGATCTGCAAATCAAAGGTGCCTGGAACCAGGTGAAGGGCAAACTAAAGCAAAAGTATGCGAATCTTACCGATGACGACCTTACTTACGCGGAAGGGAAAGAAGATGAATTATACGGTCGTCTGCAAAAGCGTCTTGGAAAGACCAAAGAGGAAATCAAGAAAGAAATTGATACACTCTAAGCTAAATTTATTATTTTGTAAAACGCCATCAAAATTGATGGCGTTTTGCTTTTATAACATGCCTGCAATGCGCAAAACAGACGGACCATTTGGTCGATAGTTGTTGGATAAATTCTACATAGTGAGAGTTTATTTTACGCAGCATACTTTTGAATAACTGCTTTAACGTATCACGGCTTCGATTCTAGAACTGGTGTCATTTTTGGAAGTTGAATGATGTGTTAAAACCAAAACAACTATGAAAACTAAAGCTGCGGATACTATAGCTTCTTCACAGAAGAAGACTAGTTCGAATTTAAAATCTTCTAAAGACACGTTAGAAAACATATTTCAAGACATGTTAAAAGATATGTACTGGGCCGAGAAGCATGTATTGAAGGCGCTTCCAAAAATGGCAAAGGCATCCCATCATGAAGAATTGAGAGAAGCGTTTGACTCCCATCTCGAACAAACGCAGCTTCAAATTCAAAGAATCGAAGATTGCTTTGACCTTATGGACGTTAAAGCTACCGCTAAAAAGTGTGAGGCAATGGAAGGTCTTGTTAAAGAGGGCGAAGAAACTATTGGAAAATATGCCGAAGGATTTGCGCGAGATGCCGCGCTGATTGCCGCGGTACAGAAGATCGAGCACTATGAAATCTCTTCATACGGCACGATGCGTACAATGGCGAAAGTGTTAGGTAAAGTACAATGTGCAGAACTCCTGGAGGAAAGCAAAGACGAAGAAGCTGAGACAGATGAAAGACTTACTGAAATTGCCGAAAAGATTAATCAATTAGCTGCCGAGATGGCCGAGCAAGTATAGTAGCAAAATATGACGAAAAAAAGTGAGCTTCCGAGCTATTGTTTGAGATAACTTTACATTGGGACGAACATAATGACGAACGTATGAAATCTGAAGACGATAAAATGAAAACTTTGTCGTAATCGACAAACGATGCTTTGGCCAAGGGTTTTTCCGAAAATTTTAAAGTTGTGAGTAAAGGGCTTGCCACAGAGGATGATAAAATAATCTATGCCCCTCATGACGTAACTATTTCGAACTTCTATCGCTACGAAGGAATGTCAGACCCACAGGATAATGCTATTTTGTATCTTATAGAAACTGCAGACGGAAAGAAGGGTATGCTAATAGATGCTTATGGCGTTGATGCTGATGCAAAGATTTCCAGCTTTATTAAGCGGGTAGAAGATATTCAGAAGGAAACACAAAATAAAGATTCTTAAGTACCCTGAGTAAACCATACCGTTATTCCCGTTGTTAGCAAAGCAAATCCAAACACGCGAAAATGCTAGCTCGCCGATTTATTAAACTGATCATCTCGGTCTCTGTTCCACTGGCCGTAGGTGCGATAGCAGGTGCATTTACTGCGCCAGCAATTCCGGAATGGTACGGATCCCTTAACAGACCGTTGTTCGCCCCTCCTAACTGGGTGTTCGCTCCGGTTTGGACGACGCTTTACATTATAATGGGAATTTCTTTCTATTTGGTTTGGTCGCTGATTTCGAGCCGCGAAAGAAACACCGCGATTGCGATTTTTTGCATTCAGCTTATTTTGAATTTCGCCTGGAGCTTCCTGTTCTTTTATTTCAAATCTATAGGCTTGGCCCTTGCCGAGATTGTGCTACTTTGGGCAACAATCGTCAATATGATTACTCAATTTTACAAACTAAAACCTGTTGCAGCCTATCTTAATATTCCCTACTTGTTATGGGTCAGCTTTGCCACAATGCTAAACGCCGCCTATTTTATTCTTAATTGACGCTCATCCGTTCTGTATTTAAAAAATCTTGTTATGTGACTAACGAGACTAACGATGCGAATTGCTCAAATCTGTGAAAAACGTAGAAGAAGTTCCACAGTACATCCTTGCATTCCTTAAAAATACCAGTTCACTAGCTTTGGCATGTATTTTCGGATAGCGCACGTAGCCAGTATGAAGGAAGTAACCTCTCCTACTCGAACAATAACGCTATACCATAAATGGAATTCTTTACCACAGAGACAATTGTTAGTTTATTGACACTAACCTTTTTAGAAATTATTTTAGGCATCGATAATATTGTTTTTATATCGATTATCGGTGGAAGGCTCCCGGTGGAACAACAGAAAAAAGTAAGAATAATCGGCCTCTCACTCGCGCTGGCAGGAAGAGTTCTTCTCCTTTTCGCAATCAACTGGTTAATCGGACTTAACGAACCCCTCTTCCAGATAAAGAATTTTGCCCTAAGCTACAGGGATTTAATTTTAGTAGGCGGTGGGTTATTCTTAATTGCAAAAAGTACCTCTGAAATACATTCCAAAGTAGAAAATACTGAAAAAAAAGTTAAGGAAACGAAAGCACTTACACTGCGATCAGCAATCATTCAAATTATTATTCTTGATCTCGTTTTTTCGCTTGACTCTATCATAACTGCGATTGGGCTGGTTGACAACGTTATTATAATTGTTATATCAATTGTAATCGCCATGGCGGTAATGCTCATATTTGCTAAACGTATCAGTGATTTCATCAATAACCATCCTGCTTTAAAATTACTTGCTGTTTCATTTTTATTAATGATTGGTACAGTTCTGGTCATTGAAGGGCTTCATGTTCATGTGCCGAAAGGATACATCTACTTCTCAATGGCATTCGCCCTAGGTATTGAAATTTTACAAATGAGAATATCCAAAAAAAATAAACCCAAAGATTTAAGTCCAATAGAAATGGAATGATTATTTCAGGTTGCTTAAATCAGGGGAGTCGCGAGAAGAACCACATATTACTATCGTATTAAGAATGGAACTCACAGAAAAAGAAATAAGTACTAATGGTATTACCATAAAGTATTACGACGAAGGAAGTGTGGGGAAACCAGTTGTTATTCTTATTCACGGTTTCCCGTTCAATAAACTTATGTGGACAGGTCAAATTGAAATTTTAAGACAACACGTACGCGTAATTGCCTACGATATACGCGGACACGGAGGAACTAGCGCAGGAGCGGACGAATATACGTTGAGCCTATTTACTCATGACCTGTTTCATTTCATGGATTCTCTTCAAATCGAAAAGGCGACCCTTTGTGGCTTATCGATGGGAGGGTATATTGCCTTGTACGCCGTTGAGCAGCACCCCACACGATTAAGCGGACTCATACTATGTGACACACAATGTTTAGCAGATGATGCAGAAACGAAGAAAAAAAGATTTCAAACGATTTCCAGCATTGAAAAGGATGGACTACGAAAGTATGCAAGCGATTCGATCAAAAAGCTTTTTGCTACACGGTCTCTTTTAAACAAAAGAAATATGGTTTCTTTCATTGAACGAACAATTCTACACACCCCGAAAGAAACCATTTGCAACACATTAAAAGCATTAGCCAACAGAAAAGAAACCTGCTCACGCCTTCACCTTATAGATGTTCCTGTATTTATTATAGTTGGTAGCGAAGATGCAATTACACCACCGAAGCTATCGATTCAAATGCAGGAAAAGATATCAGGTTCGTTGTTGTATGAAATTAATAACGCTGGCCATCTGAGCAATCTGGAATTTCCTGATAGATTCAACTCTTACTTGCTAAGATTTATTAAGCTTATCGGATAGCCGCACAGTGAAATTACGATTGCCAAACTCAAACTTTTACATGCAGTAAACATTTATTTTATGGATGCCTGGGGGGTGAACTTGTAACCTGTGTAGTCTCGTCTTTATCATTTTTCTCCAGCTCAACCATTTGAACTCTTACAGCAGTATCATAAGGTCTTATTTTTCGGCCAGACTCCTCCACATAAACCGATGTTAACTCAGCTCCAAAAAGCAAAATTGTCGTGGAGTAGTAGATCCAAACCAAGACAATAACCAATGATCCCGCTGCTCCATAAGCAGAATTGAACGAACTGTTCCCAAGATAAAATCCGATCAGGAACTTACCTATTGTAAATAGGCCCGTTGTCACTAAGGCGCCTACCCATACATCCCTCCACTTAAGCGTCGCATCGGGAAGTACTTTAAACATTAATCCAAAAACAACCGTGATAAAGCCTAAAGAAATGATAATGTTAAGCAGGTTAACGATATATAGGGTGACGCCCTCCAGAACCTGCGAAAGCATACCCTGAAAAATAACCAAGGCAGTGTCAATCACTAAGGATACCAGCAACACAAATCCCATGCTCGCCACCATTGCCAGTGACAGAAGCCTGTTGATTATAAATTTTATTACTCCCCTCTTTGGTTTTGGTTTTATTCCCCACATTTTATTGATACTGTTTTGAAGAGATATAAATACAGTTGTAGCACTAAAAATCAGGGTGGCTACACCCACTATCTTTGCAAAAGTACTTGTTGCATCGATAGCCGCATTTGACAAAATCTTTTCAATCTCATTTCCACTTTGGGCGCCGACCAACCTGGACACCTGGTTGATTAACTCATCCTGGACAGTGTTTTTTTCATAAAGCGTAGACGCTATAGAAAGTGCAATAATAAGTATCGCCGGCATAGAAAAAATAGTATAAAACGCAATTGATGATGCGTACGTTAACGCATCATCTTCGATAAAGTTTGTGACTGTTTTTTTTAAAATATTCCAGATGGATAAAAAGAAATTTTTCATGTTTGGTCAAATTTATATCTCAACCAGTCAACAAGAAACGTTCCCAGCTATAAGCCTTATACACAACCGATCATTTAGTGTGATGTGGAAATCCGCCCCTTCTTGTGTAGAAATAAATACTCAACATAGCAATATGATGCCACCCCTATTCCAATAAAAATGAATTTTACTTGGCATGGTAATTAACTTGTTAACCCTAAAAACATTCGATGAATGCATCAGGGTCCCAAACTTCATTTATTCAACGCGTAAGTTTAACACTACTCTCAATAGGAATTATATGCACCGCACTGATATATGGCAGAGAAATCATTCTCCCATTCCTTTTTGCGATGCTGTTGGCGACATTGCTGTTGCCAATTACAAATTTTCTATGCAGGAAAAAATTTCCAAAAGTACTTTCCATTGGTCTGCCTGTATTGCTAACCCTAATCGTCATTAGCGGAATTCTCTACTTCCTATCATCGCAGATTGCTAACTTTTTGAATGACACAGAAACCTTAAAGCAAAGGCTTGCTGAAGTCAGTGCGTCGGTTCAGAAGTGGATTAACCAACATGTGAATATTACTGTTCGTAAACAGAATGAATACATTAAAGATACAGTCGCTGGCATCAAAGAGAAAAGCCCCCAATTGGTAGGTTTTACCTTTGGTTCTCTAACCGGGATACTGACCTATGTTGTACTTCTCCCTATCTACACATTTCTGATGCTTTATTACAGACAAATAATCAAGAAATTTTTAATCAGTGTTTTCTCCAATGGATCGGAAACACAGGTGAGGGAAGTCCTTAAAGAATCCAGTACGGTTGGTCAACAATATGTTACGGGATTGATGATAGCAACGACCATTGTTTTTACGTTAAACACTATTGGTTTTCTGATAATTGGAATAGAATACGCCATTTTTCTGGGGCTGCTTGCCGCACTACTTAACTTGATTCCCTATGCGGGCATGCTGGTTGCAAATGTATTTTGTATGCTCGTCACGCTGGTGAGTTCTGAGGACGGTTCGAAGGTAATTTGGGTATTTGTTGTATTAGCCGTGGTGCAATTTATCGACAACAATTTCGGCATGCCATTAATTGTAGGGAACAAGGTCAGAATTAATGCTTTGGTTACTATCATAGGAGTGTTCGTAGGCGGCGCCCTATGTGGCATTCCCGGAATGTTTCTTGCTATACCAACGCTGGCAGTATTAAAAGTAATCTTTGATAAAGTTCCGGATCTAAATCCATGGGGAGTTTTATTAGGAGATGAATCCACAGGCGATACACCAGCAACGAAGAGCGCGAGGTCTGCTCTTTCAAGAGTCAGAGGTAAAGAAAAAAGGTAAAAAATATAAACTTCAAATTATGAAAACAACTACAAAGGTGATTTTAGGCATTACAGTTGCCGCTGCAGCTGGCGCCGCTATAGGGATGTTACTTGCACCCGAAAAAGGAAAAGAGATGCAAAAGAAAATTGCGGAAGGCGCGAAGGATTGGCTTGCAGAATTTTCATCTCTCCTTACTATGGGAAAAAACCTTGTAGAAGAAGTCAAGTCTACCGGGGCGCGAAGCCTGGAAGCTTCTGCTATTAAAAGGCAAAAATCATTTGAAAACTAGTCCTCATGGAACAAGAAACAAAAGAACAAGATACCAAGACTCAAGATAATCTGGTCGATGCGGCGGGCGATATTATTGAAACGTATCGTAGCCTAATCACCGTGCGTGTAGTGGAGCATGCATCTATGGGAGCATCTATCAGTATTCTAGGTGTTCTTACAATGTGTACAGTGATTTTCATTTTGCTTTTCGCAGGGCTGGGTGCTGCCTGGTGGATTGGAGATACGATGAACAATATGAAAGCAGGATTCTTTATAGTAGGTGGCTTTTATGCTATTGTTTTACTCCTGATTTTGGCGACAGCCAATTCGTTTCTTCTTCCAAATATTAGAAATCTTATAATTAAAAAAATCTATGAGCAAGATTAGCAATTATGAAGAACTGATTGTGCTGCGAAAAAAATTGGAAAGTGACTTGCGCACACAAAAAGCTTTCATAAATACAGAACTTAATTCAATCAAGGCAAAATTTGATCCGATCCTTAGGATCATTTCATTTTTTGGCGGGGTTAAAGACAATCCGGGAAGCTCTCTATTAAAAATAGGATCAAACTTAGGAATCGAACTCCTGGTGAGGCAGAAACTGGCGAAAGCAGGATGGCTTACTAAACTCATCCTCCCGCTGGTTATGAAGTTTACGGCCGCTAAGACAATTGATAAGGTTCAGGAAAGAGTATCAAACTGAAGAGTTAGGACTTTGAATATAACTAATGATATTCAAAGTCCTTTTCTTTCTATCTGCCCGTCGCCATTGCCAATCCTTTACGAAGTGCCCAATGTCAACGTAGCCGCTGCTTTAACAAAAAGAAACCCGCAACAGCTTTGTAATCATTCAGCCGATGCTGCAGCGTAGGTCGTTACCTTATTTGCAATTGGTTCTACACTTTGCAGATATGCGAAAATAGCAGTCAGATCTTCTTCCTTCATAGTGCCGTACATAGTCCATGGCATTACCGTATTAAACTCACCTTCCTGCACCGTAGGAAGTGTATAGGTAGAATCTTCAAAAAGTTTAAAGCGGCTTACGAATTGTTCGCTTGTCCATTTACCAATTCCGGTTTCTTTATCAGACGTAATATTTGACGAAAACACTACACCCCCGTCGGGAAATGCAAAATCGCGGCCACCGCTTAGAGCCAGTTCAGGAATAATTTGCCCTTTGGCAACGCGTGTGTGGCATTCCATACATCCAGCAGCATTCACCAGATAAGCACCGTACGCCAATTGATCCGATGAGTCAGGCTTTTTCTGAAAACTTGCCTTTCGTGGAACTGTATTCATAATAAAATTCATTGGAAAATCAGCTGCTGATTCGGGGACATTGTTATCAACAGGATCGAGCGAGCGTAGATAGGCAACAATAGAATAAATATCTTCTTTATCCATTTGGCCGTAGTTTAAAAAAGGCATTAACGGGAAGATGGCTTTCCCCTCCTTGTTCACGCCTGTCGTTATAACACGTACCAGCTCGCCATCGGAATACCGAAGAATTCCTTTCGGGGTAATATTCTTCGCATAAAATACGCCTGGAAATCCCACTTTATGGTCAAACCGGTCTCCCCCTTTTCCTAATGTGCCTTCGACTAAAGGCCCTGAAAACTTTGACCAGTCGCGTGTAGAATGACAATCCATACATGCCGTTACAGAGTGAGCAAGGTAGCGTCCGCGTTCAACACGTTCTGCAGTAGTCTCAATTTTGAGATCTTCTGCTAACCCAACGTTTGGTAATGAAGTTTTGATGTAGATAAGCACACCCCCGATTACGACAATAAACAAAAGAAGAAGGAAGCCGACGATTTTGAGCAGTTTTTTCATATTGATAAGGTTTGGTTTGCTATTAAAATATCAATGATCCTCAGACAATCATCGACGTAAACCTCATCACTAACAGTTCTGAACCGCTATAATAAATTGTTGAAGTAAGAAATCAAAAAAAAATTTAACAGCCAGCGTTAGGCGGAGCATGTTATGCCTTGGTCAGCCATTTTATTAATCTGCCAAACCATGTTTTCGGAGCTTCTTCTAATTCTTCAGCGGACATTTGCATCACAGGTTCATCCACTAGTTTTACAGCTTTGGTAGGGGGAGAAAGCCTGACTTTATTGTAATAATTTCGGGTTCTTCTCTCTTTTTCACGTTCGGCATCCTGCTCCCTTTTCTTCTTTTCAGCCTCAACTTCCCTTTCACGTTGCAACGCGATTGGATTTTTTACCGACCTTTGAAGCTGCTTTCGGGGCTTTTGTTCATGCTTTCTAACCTCGGGAGCGGGCTTCCCAGGTTCAGGCGTACCTTCCGAAGAATTCTCTGAGGCGATAACGGGATCCGATTGCACCTCCTTCTTTGTAGTTTCGGGCAAATCAATTTTCCCAATCACTTTTAAACCTGAAAGTGAGACTTTCTGAGCTTTAATTACCTCCTTTTGATCCCCAGCAAATTCCTCGTCCGTTTCCAGACTCGCAACAATAGGTTCATTAATTTGCGGGAGAGAAGAATCTGACAGCAATGGGATTTCCTGCAATGGCTCAGGTTTAACTATCGGTACCTCAATCTGTAACCCTGCAATTTCGGGGGAAAAATTATGCATGACCAAGTTTGTATGGTGATCTTCAAGCCGTGTATTAAACCCGTCTTCTATCTGAATATTCTGCTTTGCAAGGAATTCAACAATTTCGGAAGGCCGTAGTGCCAGTTTTCTTGCCAATTGACCAAGCCTCATAAATGTGCGTTCAATTTTTTTAAGATTGTAAATATACTTTTGCGGGGTGAAATATCAATGAAAGGCACAAAATGAAAACATCAACACATTGCCGATATTCTATCGCAAGATCATATACAAGATGAGGATGCAGATAAGTAGCAAGGACACCAATCGTACCCGCCAGGAATTCGACGTAAATTCATATTCACAAATGGGGCAGGATTTGCTCTTCACATCCACCTCCATTGCACAGGAAGGACACTCTTTTGTCTTCATCTTACGATAGTCTTTGTTGATACCCGGTTTATAGTCTGGCATTTCCAATCAGGTTTTTCTTACATTTTCGCCCCTTCCTCCTTGAGTTTTTCCGGTAGCTTAACAAATGAATAATATCAACCCTCAGTAATGGCAATATTTACCAGCCCGGCTGCCACTGAACCGCCGGGATCAAATTGCACGCGTATAAATATACTTCAGAAAAAGGTAGCCGTATCAGATCGGTATCTCGCGGATAGTTATAGAAAAATACTTCGGGTAACAATAGTCTGTCGATGGTTAATACTATCGTGTGAAGAACTTATTTCTGTGAACATCTCTCATTTGATAGTGGCCACGGTACTAGTATTTACGTTCGGTAACTAGTTGGTTTACTATTTTCTTCGAGCGCTTTTGCTTCCACTGTGCAAGTTCTCGTAGTTGTTAATATCCTTAACACAAGCAAACAGGCCGCAGATGTATTTCGTAAAATAAGTTCAACTGTTGATTCTTCAGTTTTTCTTTCTTTGAATTACATGTATAAATCCTAAGGTCTTCCTCTTCTTTCATCAGAACACAATTCTCCTTAAGAAACCTCGAAATATCTTTAAAAGGAAGCACTAGTATAAACTTAATAATTCCACAAAAAATTGAAAAACATTCGTGAACAATATAGGCTCAAAACCGGTGGAGGAACTGCTGACGGTGTAAGAATATGTTGCCATTGTAAAAGTTGAAAAAAATGACGTAATTATTGAATTGCAAGAAACGAAATTCAAAAGCCATGCAGAAGATTCTTTCTATTGTGCTCTTAATTTTTCTGGGTGAACAAGTCAACGCCAATTCAATCCTGATTCCCATGGATGGAAATCAAAAAAATCATCTGAAGGCGTACGGAGTTGCCTATTTTATTCTTCAGAAAGGAATTCATGTTGATTGGTTGTTGAACTATCGTGGCGGAAGTTTTTTAATACCTTACTCCAGTGTTGTTGAAAATGAATGTCTGGTAAGAGGAGTTACGGCTGAATTATTGAATTCGAGTAAGACAAATTCGATTCTGATAGAGATTTCAAATCCTGAAATAAACATGAACATTGTGCGCCTGGAGACCGCACCCAGAATTGCCGTTTATTCGATCAAGAATGAATTTGTTGCCGACGAAACTGACGCCGTAATGATCGTTCTTGATTACGCGGAAATTCCATATTCGATTTTATACGATGAGGAAATTCTTAGTGATGCCCTTGTAAAATATGACTGGCTGCATTTACATCACGAAGACTTTACCGGGCAACATTGGCGCTTCCGGTGGAGGGAGTCGGCCATTATAGAATCAAAAATGCAAGAGGCAACTGCCGCCCGGCTTGGCTATACGAAGGTCTCAGATATGAAACTTGTTGTAGCCAAAACAATCAAAGCATTCTGCGAAGGTGGTGGATATTTATTTGCAATGTGTTCGGGCGCCGAAACATTTGACATTGCCCTTGCCGCAGAAGGAGTCGATATCAGTGAGGGCGGATATGATGAAGAAGTGCCAGATGGTCCGAAACTGGATTATAGCAAAACACTGGCATTTGAAAATTTTACACTCGAGCCTGGGGGGAGCCGGAAATTTTCTGACATTAATACAGGGCGTCCCAATTTTTTTGAGCAACGTACTGACTTCTTCACGCTGTTTGACTTTTCTGCCAAATGGGATATCGTTCCCGTGATGCTTACCCAGAATCATGAAAATATTATTAAAGAATTCACGGGTCAAACCACAGCATTCAATAAATACGTTGTTAGGCCCGAGGCTCTTGTGCTGGGCGAAAACAGCAATGCGAAAAATGTCCGCTATATCTACGGTGAAATTGGACGTGGACACTGGACTTTTTATAGCGGACATGATCCAGAAGGATCACCAGGAGGAAGAAGAGTCCAAACTGATCTAAATCTATTCCCGCATTCCCCGGGCTATCGACTGATCTTAAATAATGTTTTATTTCCTTCAGCCAAGAAGAAAAAGCAAAAAACCTGATGATCACCCACCTAACAGGTTAAGACTTTTTTCACTTTCGCTATGCTGTTTTTTAAGTCCAAATAACTCCACAAAATTCTCCTTTCCCCTGAGCCGTATATTGCCAACTGTTCTAAAATATTTATGAAAATCGGGAAGCTTATCATACAAGTCTTTGGAAATTAGTAGTCGCTCTCCCAGTTCTGAACAAAGCCTTTCAATTCTTGACGTTGTGTTCACAACATCACCGTGAAAAACAATTTCCGTTTTAATATCACCTACTTGAGCTGCGATTACCTCGCCGCAATGAAGCGCTGCTTTAAACTTTGGAAAAGTACCATACCGTTGTAAGTACTTCTCTTTTAATGAATCAATCCTATAAACGATATCAAAATAGGCCCTCAGACAATTTCCATTAGGAAGTCCCTTCTTCATTTTCCAGGTCACTACTACCTCATCACCAACATACTGATAAATTTCGCCCCAAGCATCAACGATATCCTCTGTTATGTCAAAATAAAATTCATTTACGAAACGGTGATATTCGAGGTCACCCAATTTTTCAGCCACTGAACTTGACGAATCCAGATCTAGAAAAAAGAATATTCGTTCCTCTCGAAAGGGTCTTAAATATTTACCCGTGATGAAGTTAAAAAGCACACCTTGGCCCATCTTTCGGCTCATCTCTTTGGTGAAGATTAGGATAGAAGCCACTCTATACTTCTTGACGCCAGAATTACAGAAAAAATACAAAACGAAAGGATGAATAGATACGCTGTAACCTTTATTGAAACCAACTGAATAAATCCCCATTTCCTGCCCAACAGCTTAAACCAACGTAGTTCGCACCACGCGATACAAATGCCACAAAAAAAACCAATAACAATACCATTAAGCAATGGGGTGATTGTTTCATGACTATCCCATAGCAAGGCGTAAGCAAACCCTAAAAACATTGAGGAACTAACAATAAAAATGCCTTGCTGAAAGGCGGGCCTTTGGGTAAGCCTCGATCGCTCGTCCCTAAACAAGGTACTTCTGAAAGTAAGATGGTTCATTCCAAATGGGATCAACCTTAATTACGAATCTTTGGAATTACAAATGGAACTGTGATGGTAAATGTTAGAAAAATATCCCACAACAACCAATCTTGAAATACTATGAAACACTGAAACTGTTAACACGAGGTGAGGCTACTACAAATACAGGGTTTGACTGTATATTATCTCTTGTTAAACGGTTTAATTCCTTTTGAACTTCCATAATCTGATCGAGGGGAAGATGAAGTTCTTTGTGATAAATCTTATAAATGAACTGCCATTCTGTTCTATCCATAAATCCATCTGCGTTTGCCATGACGCATAACCAGGCAATACACCGGATTTGCTGTTCTGTTTTAAGGCGCTTCAAATCAGTCAGGCATTCCGCATAAAGGGCCGTGCCCTCTCTGCCGGTGAGAGATTCCAGCTGCCGGTTGAATTCCGACTCTGCAATTCCTTCAGCCTGGATCATTTTCTTTCCCATCGCAATTTCACCCTGATTTACCTTGCCGTCTGAATTGACCAACATAAAGTAGAGTTTGACAATAGTTGACTTGAAGTTCATATTATTCCATGTAATATCTGATCGTGCTAACAAAAGTGTGCCATCACACAATCATTGCATTTGAACGAAAAATAGCGATTTTCCCTGAAACGAAATACCAAAATGGGAATTAAATATAGATTTCAGGAAATTTATCAGGTAAGAAACGCACCTTGAACTAAAGTGCTAGGGCTTAATCAAAAATGAAGGATCTTTCCCTGTGAGGCAAAAATGAGTTCGAGATCCAAATCGTTACATAACTTTAGTTGCTGCTTTATCCGTTCCTCCGCGTCGCCGAATGGCTTCATGTGTGTAATCACTATGGGAAACTTCTTCAGTTTTTCATTCGTCAAAAGGTTTAACTTGTGCATCTCACGCATCAACAACGTTGGCGTTAAGTGCCCAAAAAGTAATGCCTCCGGTTGCTCATTCGGGAATGAAACTTCAATAAAAATTGCTTTCAACATTTTTGATACAACTAATGGTTTAACCTCCCTCCACAACTGATCGAGATAGTCAGACTTTTCGATTTCGTCGGCACCGGTATCACCCAGATATAGCAGATACGCATCATTATGTCCGATCAAAAATGCTGTACTCTTACCCGGGTTTGAGTGACTCAGATAAAAAGCCTTCACCGTCATAGCCGTTTGTTCTAACGGGGTTTCAACGCCTGGATGTAAGGCGTTATATCTATACTTATTAAGAAAAGGTTTCTCGCCCTCGTTAGTAAAGTTTGCCCAATTCTTCCAGGTAAAATATTTTTCCTTTAGTACATCCAGGCAGAAAGGTAAACCGTAAATAATTTTTGAAGTGTCATCGGGCGAGTTTAAAATAAGACCAGCAACATGATCAAGGTGAGGATGTGAAATCAGGTAACCCTTAATATTTTTTCGTATAGCTTCTGTCGGCGAATTTTTCCATAAACCCAAATCTATTGCACGCTGAGCACCTGCATGTATCGTACCGGCATCGAGGCATACGTAGCGTTGTGTGCCACTAACAGCCACAGCATAGGCAGAAAGATTACTTTCATCACTTCCTCCCTTCACGCCTAGCGGGATAACGTCGAATGCACCCTGCGCACCGCCTGATTGGTAAAGGATTAACGATAAAAAAAATACATAGCCGAATCTCATTATAGGTTCATTTGGATTTAAAAGTAGCAAGTTTCTAAAATTCAACTCCTGATGAATACAAATTAGAACATATAAGGTTCAACCACAATTATCTACCCTGTGAAGAAAATTGATGTTATTCCGGTTTCTGCCTCCATTTTTTCTTTTCACCTAACAGCTTTTTTTTGTTGATCCGGTCTTGCACAGCACCTTTCGTTGGCTTTGTGGTCTTTCGTATCTTCTTTTTTTCAAAGGCTTTTTCAAGCATTTTTTCAAATTTCGAAATGGCAACCACCTTGTTCTCTAATTGTGATCTACTCTCCTGCGTTGTAACTAACAACACACCTTCCTTTGTAAGTTTTGATACAAGCCTTTTCAGGATAACTTCCTTTTCTTCGTCTGTCAGGACGGCGGATAGTTTCACATCAAATTTTAAAGTGATTTTCGAATTTACCTTGTTAACGTTTTGACCACCGGGTCCGTCACTCCTTGATGCGGAGAATACCAATTCCTTAGCCAGCAAACTCGCGTTTATTCTACGTTGGGTATTCATTTTTAGTCTTTGAAAGTCGTTATGTTACATAGGAATCCAAAGCAAGATTAAACACGCATTTACCATCCCCGGATTTCTAATTTTTTCCCATCTTGAATGTAGCCAGAATGTTCGTCTTCATAGATAACCTCCATTTTTCAATTCCATGCCATGCTCTACATCCCTTTAATATATCGTATTAGTACAAGTTTAAAAAGAGATGTTCACGATACCAATAATCGGCATAGTAGAAACAGATAAAGTATTTCACCGTGACTTCTTCGGAGTAAATTATCGAGATATAAACCTGTTTTTTCGTACGAATGTCTGCTGGAATTTCATTTAAAATTTTGGTAGCTTGACAAAACACAGCCCATAAAAACGTGCGAAATGAGTTTTAACAGACGAGAATTTTTGAAGAAAAGTAGCCTTAGTGTTCTTGGCTTGACGCTATTGCCCTCCTTCCAACCAAAGGCAGCTCCAGGTGACAGGCTACGAATTGCTCATATCGGTTTGGGCGGAATGGGCAACCAACATTTAAAATGGTTTGCCTCGCTTCCCGAAATTGAGATCGTTGCCCTTTGCGACGTAGACCAAAACCACTTAAATGGCGCATTAAAAACCCTTCAGGGATTACAGCCCAACCATCAGGCCAAGGGTTATGAAGATTTCAGACACATTCTGGACCGGCAAGATATAGACGCTGTAACCATTGCCACTCCAGATCATTGGCATGCGCAAATTGCAGCGTTGACATTTCAATCGGGAAAAGACGTTTATGGTGAAAAACCTCTTTCCTATAATGTAAAGGAAGGGCAGATGCTATTAAAGCTTCAAAAAAAACACAATAGAATATTTCAACTGGGAACACAGATCCATGCGGGAGATAATTATCATCGTGTCGTCGAAATAATCCAGGCGGGCGCAATTGGGAAAATACATACGGTGCGGCTATGGAAGACCGGGTTTTCTCCTGGCATGGGTAATCCAGCAGCACGTCAGGCTGTTCCCAAAACTTTAAATTGGGACTTCTGGCTTGGTCCTGCGCCATATGTCGACTATCAAGTCGAAAGATGTCATTTCAACTATCGTTACTTTTTAGACTACTCCGGAGGAGTATTCGCAGATTTCTGGTGTCATATTGCCGATGTAGTATGGTGGGCACTACAGCCCAAAGGATTAAAAACTATCGTTGCGCGAGGAGAAAAAACCGATGGCATAGCGGATGCACCGAAATGGATTGATGCAGATTTCGAATTTGAAAATTTAAAGGTGTATTGGACAACAAACCCTCCAGATATTCCCGGGGCAGCTGAGCGTGGTATTGGAGCATATTTTGAGGGCGAAAAAGGTTCGCTCATCTGCGACTATGGAACCCGCTCAATAACGATAAACGGAGAAACCGTAACAGACATACCTGAAATTCCACAAACACTTTTACGATCCCCAGGTCATCAGCAAAATTTTGTAAATGCTGTGAAGGCCAGAATTCAACCAGAATCAAACCTTGAATACGTTCGCGACATGACATTACCCATGCACCTCGCGATTATTTCCTGGCGGCTCGGCAGGAAACTAAACTGGGATTCCAGGAAAGAAAAATTCAAGGGAGACACAGATGCAAACGCGATGCTTTCCCGGAAGTATAGAAAAGGATGGGACCTATTATGAATGCCGAAAACTAGTCTAAGAAATTTAGCCGTAGGGTTTCATAGGGCATATCAATTTCCAGGTACACTGGTGTGTCATTTACACTTTGATAGTTAAGTTCTACAATGCTTTTTACGCTGCTTTGCGGACTAGGGTAAATGCGACCGATGTTTGCTATGTTTACCAATTCACTCTTTGTCTCAAAATCTTCTGAGACTATTAATTCTATGAACTTAGTCATAACCTTCTTTTAGTAATCCTGCGTGTCAAGTTAGCACTTCTTTGACTTCATAACTATCCGTGTTCTTTGTTAGCCAGAAAAAAGGAGGAAGGTAACATCATTGCGGAACGACATTTGTAATAAAAGGATATATTTGTCTTATATTCCAGGGTGCATCGGGCAGCCCCTTTTCTAACTGTAAATCGCCACTTACTATGACATATTCCTGTGTATCAATTATCGCGAAAGCCTTTGTCGGCCTTATAATAGCACTCAGTTACAACCCAGGGTACGCACAGGTAGGTGTTGGCTCCAAACCCCCAAAGGATGCAACGTTGTATTTAGATGGAAGTCGTGAAATGCTTGATGCAAAATGGACGTATTGGAAAGGTCCCAGACTTGCTGCTACGCTACCCCTTAAATGGATCGTAGTCGCGGATCCCGTAGATGATGGCACCGTTATAAACTCTAATGATCCTACTGCCGCAGGTGGTAAATATGGTACAGCCGATATTGTCACAAAGAAAGAATTCCGGGACTTTCGTGCCCATGTAGAATTTCTCATTGTTGCTGAAGGTGGTAATAGCGGCGTTTATTTGCAAAATAGATACGAGATACAGGTGTTGGATGGTGATTCCACCAAACATGGTCTGGGCGCAATCATTAACGAAACAGAATCCCCCTACTATGCTTACAATGGTTTAGGGAAGTGGAATGCCTACGACATTGTTTTTCGCGCTGCCAGATTTAAGGATGGAAAACGTACTGAGAAGGCTATGGTAACGCTGTATTTCAATGGAAAAAAAGTGCATACCAACCAACAAATAACTCAGGTATGGGGCGGCCCCAATTCTGGTATTGACGGAGGAAATGATGGCGGAAAAGGAATTACTGACACCGCTGGCGGATTAAAATTGCAAGCGGAGGGCCATGACGTGCTTTACAGAAATATCTGGATTAAAGAGTTAGACCTTAAGAAACCATCAACGGATTTTTGAAATTCTGATATCTAGAATTCCGAACCAGACGTTTACCTGGTTACATTAACATTCACTCACTACCGTTAACCACATTCACAGCCCTTTTCGATTATCAGATCAATAAAGTTGCAGTTCTGCAAAGATTGATTCGAGTTCTTTCTTTGTCTTGCCGAGCTTAATTTCTAACCGCTCAAGCATGCTTTCTCTATTTCCCTCTGCAAACAAAAAGTCTTCGTCCGAAAGTATGGGAAATCGGCGTTTCAACATCACTTTTTGTTCTCTCCAGCTTCTTAGTATGTCCATATTGAAGGTAAGATACGCTAAATCTCGTTACTTACCCTCTTGTCCCAAAAGTTTATTCGCGATGGGGGGTTAAGGCCAAAGATGCACAAAAATACCCCCCGAGACGCGCGTTTTTATTATGTCGTGATACCATTCATAAGCTAAAATCACTTATTCACCTTTGAATATTGTGATTCACAGTCCGATGTACTATTTCGAACCTCTCTTCATTCTTTATGTCGTCATCAATCGGGTACTTCGTGATCGAATTAAGACTCTCTAACTATGAGCTATTGGGCATACCTCTTCTTTCTGTTGTATTCTCCAGATTTTTCCATGGGTTCCGACACTAATGAGTCGCAGGCCCTGAGTATGCTTTCCTCACTCACCATCGACAATAAGTCGGAACAATCCGGAGCACAGTTTTACGATCCGCAAACATCTCATATTTCATTTGATGATTCATTACAACATTTGTATACAAGTATAGGATTGGAAAGTTACCATTTATCATACGAGGTGTTTAGGTTAGGAATGATTGGTTACTATTCACTTCGACAGCAGGAAAAACTCAACGATAAAAATGTAATCACCATAATTGATTTCACGAAGTCTAGTCGCGAGAAAAGATTCTACACTATTGACTTAGATCAACATAAGGTGAAGCACCATTCTCTTGTAAGCCACGGCAAAAATACAGGTGAAGATCTTGCAACGTCATTCTCCAATACACTTCATTCTAACCAAAGTAGTATGGGATTTTATGTAACAGCAGAAACCTATGTTGGAAGCAAAGGATATAGCCTAAAACTGGATGGGATGGAGAAAGGCTATAATGACAAGATCAGAGAGCGCGCTGTTGTAATGCACGAAGCAGAATATGTAAGTGAATATTGGATTAAAAAGTACGGCCGGTTAGGAAGAAGTCAGGGATGCCCTGCACTACCAAAAGAAATCTCCAGAGAGGTAATAGATGACATTAAAAATAATACCGCAATATTTGCTTACTACAATGATCCAAAGTATTTAAGTACTTCCACGTATCTCAACCTGGAGTCACTTCTCACAAGAGACATTCTTACTGCCAGGCTCACCAGGTAAGTCACATCCCTAAAAATGTCGACGAGGTTTTTTTGACTGGTCTGAATTGAATAAGTTGTACCCGATCGTGCCCATAGATGTCCTCCCTGAAATTAATCTGTCCATCATCATTAACCCAGGCTGTGCGATATTCAATATGGACAGGAATGGATTTTTTCAAACGAATCGTTAAGGGTGTTCCGTCATTCATTTTCTTATTAATGCGCATAGCGTCCCAACCTTGGTGATCACGCATTAGGTATTCGGCAAATCGCCCTGGCTCATTTAGCCTTACACAGCCGTGGCTTAATGCTCTGTAGTCCTTAGAAAATAATCTATGATTGGGAGTATCATGCAGGTATACGCTCATGTCATTGGACATTGTAAACTTGACAAGACCCAGCGAATTGTCAGGACCGGGGTTTTGAACAACTCGGAAATGATATGGATTAATTTCCTCACTGTTCCAATCTTCTTGCAGCGGATCGGTTTCACTCTCATTTTTAAAAAATGAATAATTCTTATCTGAATAGTATTCCGGATTTTGCTTTAACCGCGGAATAATTTCCTCTCTAATAATACTGACAGGAACCGTCCATGTAGGACTGAAGACTATACTTTTTATGACGTCAGTAAAAATAGGCGTGGGTTTAGAAACTGACCCAACTATTACACGCATCTCCATTACCTGTTTCTGACTTTCAAAAACGCGCAGCTTATACTCGGGAACATTGATGAATACATAGTTGTCACCGTAGCTATCAGGAGACCACCGCAATCGTTCCATGTTCAATGCAATTATCTCTGCTTTATACTCGGCCGATTGATTTAAAAACCGCAAGGTCTTATCTCCTATGATTCCATCCGCCTCTAATCCGTGACGAGTTTGAAATGATCTTATGCCTTCTACAAGCGTTTCATCGTAGTATAATGAATCAATTGAACCCGTTATCGTATCAAAAGGCAAGGCATATACATGCAAGTCCATAAGGGATAATTTTTTCCGAATCAGGGGAATTGCGATACTTTTTTCCCTCGGTTTAATGGATTCGCCAGATACAATATTCGGGAAATATAGTAACGGCGAGTTTTCCAATAAGCGATAGTGATCTAATGCCTTCTGCAAGCGAGCATATTGTTCATTAGCAGGTTGGAGTTTTATAATAGCATCTTCTAACTGGTCAGGATGGAGAATCTCATGGAGAATCTCAACATCGCTTACATTATACTCTTTAGTATATCGGCGCCATACGTTCTTCCCATTCTTAAGGTTTCTGATTTTCCCCTCCATCAAATGAGTGGTGAATAAAAAACACATTTCGGACAGGTAAATATCAAGATCGACAACTTCGCTTGGGGATACTGCGGGCCCGTTGTAAAGAGAACTCACGCGGTCCTCAATCTTTGCTACATTATATTCGTCCGCGTGCAAGCCATGTTGCTTTGAGTTTTTCAGTACAGCAATTAAAGCGTAATACATGCTGTCTGGTGCTTTGTCGTGCAACCAATAAGTCTGAAATTCATTCAACTGATAAAACTGACTCACTTTCCACTGAACCTTTTGATTGTAATACGGATCATTGGTGTACAAAGTGCTAAACCTACTGTTAAAAGAAAAATTCACCGTGTCAATGGAGATGCTTTTTGCGATCCATTTCGTACTGAGCATTAAATCGGCGGAATCAAGAGAATTAGATCCAACAGTTTCATTGGGGGTTTTTGAGATTTTAGAAATGTTTCTACTGCAGGCAGCAAGAAACACCAAACAAAAGCTCCAGGCGACTATTCTTAACAAATGGAGTGAGTAAAGTTTCATAGCAAAGTTCAACAGTTAGTAGCCACAAAGAAAAAATAATACCAAACTTTCGAAGGCTCATTTAAAGCTGTTTATCTGGCTATGAAACGATAGGTTACCCATGTTGAGTTAAAGAATTATCCCAAAAAGGACATTTATCTCCCATTGCACTATATACTAAGACTGTAGCATTTTTGGACAACTGACGACTCCATGACACAGTTATGCAAACGTTGTAGTAAAATTACTCCGTTAAATTCCTTAAATGTGATTGAATTAGTAGAGGCTTTCTGGATTTTGGCGTTTCTTTTTTTCGCAAACGTTATTCCGGTATATAAATACGGTTTTCTTACAACTTACAACCCTCAGCTCTAGCACGCCGTATATTTGCAGTATAAATTAATACAAAACAAAAGCATGAAAACAAAATCAATTTACTTCGCAGCACTATTAGTAATTGTTGCTGCCGTTACAGCAATTGGAAAAGACGAACCTACGCTTGGAATGGCTATTCTTTCAGCAAACGGTTCTGATGTTGTTAGAGTTATCTACAAAGGTGAAACTGCAGGCAAAGTAAAGATTAATATCTACGACGCCTCTTCTAAACTGGTTTTCACTGAAAACAGAAACAGTGTAGAGGGTTTTATCCTCCCCTTGAATTTCTCGGGGCTTCAGTTCGGCAAATATAAAATCGAATTGACTGATGCATCAGGTACTAAAGCTGAGACAGTAGACTATCAGCCAGCAAAATCTTTGAATAACATTCACGTCACGAAACTTAGTGAATCAGGGAAATTCCTACTGTCAGTGGCAAAAGCAGGTAATGAAGATATCACCATCAGAATTTTCGATGAGTTCAACAATCTTGTTCATGATTCTAACAAGCAAATCTCAGATGACTTTGCTCAAGTTTTTGCAATCAAAAATTTTAAGGGCGCTTGCAGATTTGAAGTTACAAATGGTAAAGGTCAAACCACTGTTGCCAGATTCTAATTAACAAAATAAAAACAAAAAAAAGCCTTTGCATATGCGAAGGCTTTTTTTGTTTACACGCACCACGGAAAAAACGAAATGATGATTTTTACTACGCACTACAATGCTGAAAAGTAGCGATCTAAATTAATGATACAGTTTTACCCGTTCTGACCGACTCGTCACAGGCAAATGCTATTCTTAAACTATTGATAGCATCCTGGATATGATCCTCCAGATCTAAATCTTCCTGTATTGCATTTAAAAAATATTGCTGCTCGCGTGTGCAAAGTTCGTGGTGATCGGGCTCATCTTTTAAATTAATCCATGTGTCTTGTTTCACAAACTGATTGTTCTTATCCAACGCTGCATGATGATACCGAAGAGATTCGGTTTTTGAATGAGCCTCCACTGAATCTGATTTTCCGCCGCCGCCGGCATCTTTTGCCACGATTGATACTGACCCTTTCGGCCCAACCACATCTTTCACAAAAAAGGCGGTTTCGCTAATCATAGGCCCCCAGCCCGCTTCATACCATCCGACTGATCCATCTTCAAACCGAATTTGAAGTTGTCCATAGTTATAATTATCCACAGGGATTTCCTCGGTAAGCCTAGCACCGATCGCATTTACCTGAACGGGTTTAGAGCGGGTCATCTGACACATCACATCAATATAATGCACACCACAATCTACTATCGGACTCAAACTTGCCATGAGATTTTTGTGAACAGTCCACATAAACCCATGACTTTGCTGGTTCAAATTCATTCGCATGACCAATGGTTTGCCCAACTCATGAGCTATTTGGATAAAGCGTTCCCACGAAGGATGATGCCGGAGGATATAGCCGACAACTAATTTTTTGTTCGCGTTTTTAGCGGCTTGGGCGACACGAATAGCACCATCGACTGAGTCTGCCAAAGGCTTTTCTATAAAAACATGACAACCTTGTTCGAAGGACTGTATTGCAAAAAGTTCATGAGTGTCGGGATAAGTTGAAATACAAACTGCACCCGGAGTAGTTGCTTTTAATGCCTTTTCAAAATCATCAAATAGTGGATACCCTCCCCCTAACTTTGTGTTTAATACTTCTTTACTCTTTCCCGAAGAGACCAGCCCACAGATTTCTACACCATCGAGCGAATGGTAAGCCGCTGCATGTGAAGATCCCATATTTCCACATCCCACTACAAGGACGCGTATCTTTTCTTTACGAGCTGACATAGTATGAATAATTTAAGCTTAATTCTGGACAGCTTTTTCAATTTTCGAAAAGTGACTTGACTAAAGACTGTCGTTCATAATTATAGATTTTTAAGAACTTAAACAAGGTTTTTAGATATAGCCAGAACCACCTGATCTCAGTCCAGAATGAGGTGAACTGACGGATCATAAAACGTCTAATCACCATTCATACATCGGCAAGGTGCTGTACATCTGAACTTTTTATATCTTAGATCAACCATTTGTGGTTAAGATTTAGCCAAACCAAAGCCTATTAATCCTCCTCATTGTACTTATAAAAGATAATCTGAGTTTTATGAACAGAAGAAATGCAATTAAAGCCGCGTCTGCTACAGCAGGTTTAAGCCTTTTGGGTCAGACCACTTTTGGCAAGCCAGTAAAGAAAACCGATGATAAATTTCGATTCTCTTTAAATACAAGCACCATCAGTGGCCAAAACCTCGGTATCGAAAAATATATTGATATTGCAGCCCGTGCCGGATATGATTGCATCGAGTTGTGGACCAGAGATGTAAAAGAGTACCTTGAGAAAGGTGGTTCACTTCGTGCCCTAAAGAAATTATTGGATGATAGTAAGGTTCCTGTTGTAGACGCTATTGGCTTTTCACCCTGGATGGTAGATGATGACGAACAGCGCAAGGCTGGCTTTAAACAGATGCAGGAGGAAATGGAAATGATGGCCGCACTGGGCTGTCCCAGAATTGCTGCGCCTTCAGCAGGAATTAAAGCGGTCGACCAACTGGATATGTTTAAGGTAGGAGAAAGATTCGCCGAGCTAATAACGTTAGGCAGAAAAACTGGTGTAACACCACAGCTCGAGTTCTGGGGTGCATCAAGATTTTTTCACATCGGGCAGGTATTGATGGCGGCAGCAGTTGCCAACGACCCGGGTGTACGCATTCTCGCAGATGTATACCATTTATTCAGAGGTGGTTCTGGTTTTGAAGGATTAAAAATGATTGATGGCAGTCTTATCGAAATCTTTCATATGAATGACTATCCGGGTACAATTGCCCGCGAAAAAATGGAAGATAAAGACCGGATTTATCCCGGAGATGGAGTAGCTCCCCTTAAACAGATTCTTACTGATCTCAAAAACATGAAAGGTCAAAAAATTCTTTCCCTTGAACTCTTCAACAGAGAGTATTGGGCGCAAGACGCACTGCTGGTTGCTAAAACAGGATTGGAAAAAATGCGGAAAGAATTAAGTCAGATATCATAGCAACGTGAATAATTTATGCAATGCGTTACGGCCTGAAGTCGCAGGTGTAAGGGAACATTTGTCCAGTAATGAAAATAGATAAACATGTAAACTTCCGGATCCTCTATGCTTCGTTTGGTTGGGCCGGTTTTATGTGCGAAAAATTCAGTCTAATTTTTCAATAGATTAGCATAATTACTTTTTTACCACAGATATTCGCTTCGAATTCTTCAGCGAATGGAGCCAAAGCATAAGAAAAGGTTTTTTTTAAGTGTATTCTTTTTCCTTTCCGGTGTTTGCTTTTCAACGTGGGCATCCCGCATTCCGACCCTGAAAACCACGTTTGACTATAACGAAGCGGAGCTTGGCACAATTCTGCTTTTTATGCCCATCAGTTCATTGATTGGTCTGCCGATATCCGGATGGCTCGTTTCAAGATATGACAGTCGTGTACCTCTCGTTATTGGTTTTATCATGCTTTCTTTGTCACTTTCTCTTATCGGTTTTGCAACAACCACTTATTTTCTGGTCGCTTCAATTTGCATCTTTGCATTCAGCATGCGGATTTTCAGTATTTCCGTAAACACACAGGCACTTGCCCTACAGAAACAATTTGAACGCAAAATTAACGGGTCGTTTCACGGGCTTTGGAGCGCTGGCGGGATTGTAGGCGTAGGCATTTCTACCCTGTTTGTTGCGCTTGGAATATCCATGGGTATTCACCTGGCTCTTGTCTCTGGAGTCTCTGTTATTATTGCTGTCTTCTCATACAAGTTTCTGTTGAGGAACGATCGCTCGCCCAGCGGTAATACCTTGAGTTTAGGAAAACCCGATCCATACATTATCTACCTTGGCGTACTCGCTTTCTTTGCAGCGATTTGTGAAGGAGGAATGTTTGACTGGAGCGGCGTTTATTTTCAGGAAGTAGTTGAGGTTGAACTCTTCACTTTGGGATACCTTATCTTCATGATTTTTATGGCTTTTTCCAGGTTTGCATCTGATCGCCTGATCGAGGTAATTGGAATGGCAAAAACTTTTGTTGTGAGTGCCCTTTTCATTTTTGCAGGGATTGTATTGGCTATTTTACTGCCTACCTTTTGGCCGGCGATAATCGGGTTTTGTTTGGTCGGGTTTGGAACGGCATCGATTATCCCCATGACGTTTTTGTTAGCCGGATCGTCAAAAAAATACTCACCGGGTATGGCAATATCCATTATTGCCACGTACAGCATTGTAGGTATGTTGATAGGGCCTCCATTGATTGGGTATCTGGCACATGCATTTAATCTTCGGATCGCTTTTATAGCTTTTGCCTTTTCTGGGTTGATGTTAATCCCGGTATCGAAACTATTCTTCAGATATCAGAAATTAGAGGGATAAATCAGAGATATCACTACATTTATTTGCCATTATAAAACGAGGAAACTTGTTTCATTTATCGTTAAGAAGATGACCATACTTGAGTAGAACATCTGGCCTCTCAAATCGTCTCACGTTCCCAACTCAAAACATGACTAAATTTTTATGCCGGAGGTAATAAGCGATCGAAAAGTTTTTTCATTGATAGAGGTTACAGAGAGTATCCAGAAAACACTTACGGACCGTTACAAGAGCTCCTTTTGGCTTAAGGCTGAAATGAATAAGCTAAATCACTATTCACACTCCGGGCATTGTTATCCTGATTTGGTTGAAAAAAGAGAGGGGAAAGTTATAGCTCAGATGAGATCCATTCTTTGGAAGTCGGATTATTTCCGGCTAAATGAAACTTTCAAGAGCATGTTGAAAGAACCTTTAAAAGACGGGATAAAAATTCTGTTGTGCGCAACGATCACTTTTGATTCAACACATGGTTTAAGTCTCCGGATTTTGGACATTGATCCGGGCTTTTCCCTGGGAGAACTTGAGCGGGAGAAACAAGAGGCAATTATGAAGCTTAACAAAGAGGGAATCTTTAGCAACAATAAGAACCTCACTCTTCCACTCCTGCCACAGCGGATTGCAATAATTTCAGTTGAGACCAGTAAAGGCTACGCAGACTACCTTCAGGTTATAGACAACAATCCCTGGGGATATAAATTTTTCAATTTTCTTTTCCCATCGCTGCTTCAGGGAGAGAAATCCATTATTTCCATTATTTCTCAACTCAAACGAATCCGGAAGGTAATACACCATTTCGACGTTGTAGCAATCATACGGGGTGGAGGAGGTGACGTGGGGTTATCCTCATTTAACAATTATGAACTGGCAAGGGAGATTGCACTCTTTCCATTGCCAGTCATTACAGGCATTGGTCATTCAACCAATGAAACGGTTTCGGAAATGGTTTCGAGTAAAAATGCTATCACCCCAACTGAACTAGCTGATTTCCTGATACAGAAGTTTCATAATTTTTCAGTACCCGTTCGCAAGGCCGAAGAAACAATTATTGACAAATCTTCCCGATTGTTAAAGGAAGAAAAGCTAAAGCTTCACAACGAGGTAAAGTTTTTCCAAACCGCAACACGCAGCCAATTGTTAAAAAATTATAATACTATTCGGGGAAATGGCCAGACGCTTAAACATCAGGTTAAGTTTTTCGTGAGACAGGAATCTCACCTAATTCACACCTTGAAAAGCGAACTGCAAAGAAGTATGGCACTGTTAATTCAACAGAATACTAATACGATCAGTCAACTTTCCAGTAATCTCCAACAGAATGCAGTATCCTTTATTAAAGATCAAAACCGCTCTCTATATAATTCCTCAAAACAAGTATCCTTGTTGGATCCTCAGAATATTTTAAATCGGGGATTTACGATCACGCTATATGAAGGCAAAACAGTCAAAAGCTTTTCAGAATTAAAGGCGGGAGATACTATCACTACTGTTTTGGCCGAAGGAAAAATTGTAAGTAATATTATTGAAACAACGAATTCTCCAGATCAACATGAGTGATACTATAAATTATTCAGAAGCCTTTGAAGAATTGCAGATGATTGTATCCGAAATTGAAAACGGGGAAATTTCTGTTGATGACCTTTCAGAAAAGGTAAAGCGAGCTTCAGTATTAATCCGCATATGTAAAACAAAACTCACCACCACTGAAGAGAACGTCAACAAAATTTTAAAGGACATAGAAGCAACTGACAATAGTTTGCAATAAACTACCGCAGGACTTTTATATTCCGGCAGAGTTTTTAAAAACAACCTACCATTCCTTTTTTCAATGAGACGTTCGATACTATACGTACATATGTCTCATTCAAAACGACCAACAGATCTTATCAATATTGCTCATAGGACTTTGGCTCCGGCTCTTGCTTGCGCCAGAACCACATAAGCAAGAATCCGATAACCGCGCCTCCAACGTGCGCGAAATGTGCGATACCTCCGCCAAATATGGAAAAGCCGGTGACACCAGAGAACAGATCAATAGCGATCAAAACCGGTATGAAGTATTTTGCTGCGATCGGGACAGGTAAGAATATCAAAGCAAGTTTTGCGTTTGGAAACGAAATACCAAAAGCTACTAACACGCCGTAGATAGCACCGGAAGCCCCCACGGCCGGAATATTAAAGAGGTGATAAAAATCGGTCAGCCTTTCTTTGGAAATAGACGACAAAAGTGTTGTATCGTAGGAACCTCTTTCAAGAATATTTTGAATATCACTTGCGGAAATTCCAAGGCTGATCAGTTCATTGTATATGGCATTAAACTGAAAGTAGTTCACCAGCATATAAATAAGACCTGCACCAATACCCGAAAGGAAATAGAAAAACAGAAATTTCTTACTACCCCACATTTCTTCCAACGGAGTTCCAAAAGCCCAAAGTCCGTACATGTTGAATAGCAGATGGGCAAAGCCACTATGCATAAACATGCTGGTGACAAACTGCCAAGCCTGGAAATTTTCGTTTTTTACAAAATAGAGCGCCAGGTTTCTGAACATGTGCTCCTCCAGTTCCGGTAGTAGTAATGGAGTAACAAAAACGATTACATTTACTGCAATTAAGACCTTGATTGCGCTTATTCCTTTACCCATAACTTTGATCCGTAATTAAATTCGTATTTCCCATGATTGTAACTACTGGCAGTGAAAAATAATTCCTACTCTATTCTACCCGGAAAAGAATTACATCAGCCCGAACCAGTCTTGGTATTTTCGTTGGCCCGTTTGAAAATCAAGCTTTTCAAATCCTCTTGAATTCCTGTAGAAAATATCAGTTCATCGGCTTTTAAAACATGAACCGAATAGATGTCATCCAAAACACTTTCAACATTCGTCTTCCATACACTGCTGCATTTCAATATAACATACTTTTTGCTTCGGACGTCATACACCACTACTTCACCTGGCTCGTCCCGATTTAATCCAGAATACCACAAGAACAACGGAAAATCGAACAATTCTGCTCCTTTCAATTCAGGTATCAAATTCGCATCGAAAAATTCATATTTGAATACCCGGCTTTGAATATTGAATGCAATTAACATATCGCGAACCGCAGATAGCTTCCCATGCATGTCGGTTAAAGGACTACGTTCAATTTGAAAATTCGCGAGGGGACGCCATGTCGATGAGGCAAGCTCCAGATAATGGAGTGCCGATCTTCCTATAGTTAACTTGTAATCGAAGTATGAATAACCTGGAACAAAATAGCCGGGGTAGAAATATAACAGACCAATTTTTAAACAGTATTCAATCTTTAGATATATCAGATATTTACCTAAACTATATTTCTTGTAATCCGGATCATAAAAAGACGTGATACCTGCAGCAGCTGTTGCCCCAACATCAAATATTCCTACAGCAATTAGGTGGTCACCATCAAAAATTTCTACCTCAAAGGAATTGTACACATTGTGAAATACCTTGCCGTAAAGTAACTGCTTCAGCGACGATGATGTTTCAAACGAAATACCTTGCTTATATTTCTTATATAATGCTTCCTTCTCAGGAGTTATCGATGCTTTGCGGATTTCATTTCTGAAACGGACATTTAATTTAAAGAGCTTTTTTTGAGTTGCATCAGCTGAGAATTCGCGCAACGCAACACGTAGCCATACGGCACTATAAAATTGATTTTTAAAATGAAGAAAATTTGTAGTGAAGATAGTCTGCCCCATTCTGAACCATCCGTTTTCCAGATAGCCATCGAGGACGTCAGGTTCAAGCGTATCAGGGGATTGTACTTGCGCGAACATACTAACTTCTAATTTGAACTTTCTTTTTGCGAAAGCTTGACCCGGTAGATTTAGTTAAGACTGGACTTCTCCGGATGACGCGCTTTAAACTTTCGATAAAATTTTTTAATCTCCTCCAGATCGTTTGGATAGTCGCCGGTTGGATAAAAAAGATCACCAAAGCCAGCAACTTTATTGCCATAGTCAAGGTATCCCATTACAATCGGGACCTTTGCGCCAAGGGCAGTATGATAAAATCCGGACTTCCATTCCTTTACATAGCTGCGTGTTCCTTCAGCGGGTATTAGGAGAATCAACGAGTCAGTTTGTGAAAACATACTGATCATAGCATCTACCATATTATTATGTTTCGATCGATCAACAGGTATCCCACCCGTTGCTCGCATTAGAATACCCAAGGGAAAAATAAAGAGACTTTTCTTTGCAAGGAAGCGAACACGAACACCACAGGCATACAGCGTGGCCAACGAAATTGGATAATCCATGTTGCTGGTATGGGGAGCAGCAACCAGAACACATTTTCGGATCGAAGGGTCAAGTACACTCCCGATTTTCCAGCCGATTATTCTCAAATATAATCTGCAAAGCCACTTCATCGGACGTAACTTATAATAAGCAGCATGATTTTACGTATATCTGCCTTCATAATAATGCAAGCAATCATTTATAGATGACATCATCTAAATACCATACACCTCATCAATTTGCTTCTGAAGGTATACAAAGGCAGGCAGCGCCTGTGCTTCAAGATCATTGAAACGACATTCAAGTATAATTTTTCCGGAATATCCCACCTTCTTAAGCATCTTTAAATATACTCTAAAGTCTTCACCACCTACGCCCGGAGGAGCGCGGTTTTCCTTTTCAGCAATATCAATATGCATTAGATATTTTTTCGTTTTCTCAATCGCAGCAGCGGGCTCACCCTCTTTAAGCATATGATAAATATCAACACATAGTCCAAAATTCGGTTGATCTACTTTTACAGCAATAGCATGAGCCTCATCCACAGAAGTGATAAAGTTAGTTTCCGTTTGATTAAGATTTTCGAGCGCGATGTCAATTTTATATTGCCTCGCGATTAAGGCTACCTTTTTAGCAATATAAATAAACTGTTCAGTTGCTTCATTCCGGTCAAATCCATCGGGCAATCGTCGTGCACCGCCACTACCCCAGACAACCATTTTAACTCCCGCAGCCTGGCAACGTTCAAAGACCACCTTCGCGTACGAAAGAATTGCTTCTTCTTTTACATCTGGCCCCACTAATTTCAATTCGCCTGGAATAAAAATATTAACCTGTTCAATTTTCATTTTCAGGCTCTTAAACGTTTCAAGCAATTCACTGAATTGTTGATCAGAAACTTTCTTGGGAGAAAAGCACTTCCCTACAGACTCCACCAGATAGCGATAGCCACTTGCATAGAGGAGGCTGTCATTTTTATAATCCTGAACTATGCCAATCTCAGGTTTTTTTACCTTCCGCTGTGCGTGGGACGGAAGAACGGAACACGCCACTAGAATAAAAAAGAATGTATACTTCATCTCTAAATATAGTATTTTAATTTATTCGGCAGTTGCAAAAAAGATATAATCTAAAAAAGATAATCCTTGAAGGATTTAGTGATGAAACTCAGAAGTCGCCAGGGAAGTTTTGACTGAACCAATGTAAACGTGAGTGGCTGACCAGGTTCCGTAGGATAAGTGTAAGGGACATGTAATTTTCTTTCTGCACAAGCCTTGAGCTACTTTCTCAAGACTCGTACAAAAAGGAAATCATCCAGTCTTATTAAGATCTGGAGATTCTAACCTACTTCACGTGATTGTTCACAATCTTTGCCAATTCAAACATGGAGATTTGGGTTTTGCCGTCAAAGACTACTTTGAGTTTTTCATCAGCATTAATCATTCTCCGGTTCTTGCTGTCCTGAAGTCCGTTTTTCTTAATGTAATCCCAGATCTTCTTGATAACCATTGTTCTCGGCAAAGGCTTGCTACCAACTACGTCTGCCAATGCAGGACTCGGCGTTAGGGGAGCCATGAAGGCGGCGTTAGGTTTTCTTGCCGACTTCTTCTTAGCAGCTTTCTTTACAGCTTTTTTCGCTACTGTTTTCTTAGCAGCCTTCTTTACAACTTTCTTAGCAGCTTTCTTTGCTGTTTTTTTGGCGGCCTTTTTAGCCGGTTTTTTTGCTGCTTTTTTAGCAGCCTTTTTCGCTTTTTTTGCCATAGCGTTTTTAAAATTTAAGAGTTAATAACTTACGTTTAGTAATTGAAGGTACCTCTATGAGAGACGCTTTCGGCTGTGAATATACTATAGATCAATGATTCTTTTGCATTCTATGTTCTTTTGTTGCCTCATATGATAAATGATACCTACTTTTTCTGCCGGAAATAAACGTAGGTGAGGTAAAAATTACACACTATAACCAACCGCTTAAGGTTCAATTCTCCTCTGAAAAAGTTATAGTTACCAACTGTCCTTCCAAAAGATTGCAATGCTGTTGAATACCCACTTTCATTTTTTTGTTGTGTTGTGATCATTCTTTTAAAAGAAGAATCCGATGGATTAAGGTTAAACACAAGCTAAAAACAAAGTATAAGAAAGCATTAACCGACAATGGGTTACTCGGAATGAACCTTGACTAAGAGGCGGGTTACTTCAAAAGCAAACCTTCAATTTTCTTCAAATTGCCAGGGTTATCACCATAGTAAATACTTTCTTTCAGACGCTGAAGAGCGAAGTCAGAAATCTGCCAGCCCAATGGTAGCACCGGGCGAAACGTAATGCCTTCATGTGTTACACAATCTTTCCGAGGGCGAAATTGAAAATAAAATGGTTTGGTTTCGTTTCGTAGCATGGAGTCTGCTCTCAAGGTGTTTCCCACCCAATTATTATACAATGCGGTAAAGGGCGCAGTAAATTCCACGAGGTTACGCCTGGTAGCGGGAGGATCATTATTGCCTGCATTGTTGATTGATAAAAAATAGACATCAATACTTTTGTAGAACTTTCCCCACGTTGGGTTACCCTCCATCTCCTTACGGATTGCCTCCACCAGTTTGTACAATTCAAGTGCTGTCTCAGCACCCGAGTTATCTTTCAGTCCACCATCGAGAAAATGATGCGATGCATCCAGCCGTGCCGCAGGGCTGATGTAGGGAAATCTTGCACTCAAAAAAGCACCTGTACTCAGTGAAAGACTTCTCCCCTTTAGTAAGTCGTCAATGATAACTGCCTGTGGAAACTGGCCTCTATGAATTTTGACAGGAGCCATAATTCCTTTTAACCCTCCTTCAACATGATAGGTATTGGAAAGCAGCAGCGGAACATCATAATCATACAGGCCTTTAGTCTGCCACAGCGATGAGAACTCCTCCTGGTATAAACCACTGTCCAGCGGACTGAGATGTTTTTCCCATGTCTTATCCTGCAGGCGCGAACGATCATCAATGGCATCCCAACCGGAAATAGAAAAGAAAATATCTCTACCCAGAAGTCCGATGAGAATGGGTGTAAGGAAATCGTTCTTATAAAACTCCACGATCTGTTGTGGCATTACAGGCCGGCCGTCATGAGCCTTTCGGAGCGTACACATAATGGATGATCCTATCGTACCACCTGAAGCGCCCGAGTAAGCAAGAACATGACGTTGAAACCCTCCCGAGGTAGCACTGTCGAGATGGCTTACTACCAGACTTGTCCACGAAGCAGCGCGTATACCTCCGCCGTAGGCATTGACAATAAAGACAGGGTAGCGACTGGTGCTGTCATTAAGAATACTATCCTGCCTTGCCAAAATCCATTCATGAATATACTCCTTTAAAGGTTTGAGATCTGATTTTGGGTTTCGATCCACGAGATGTAAATCGTGAAATTTATTATCAAGAAATACGGCGGTAACTATTCCAAGAATGATAAGAAAACCAGCCCAGTTTATCTTTGAGTATTTTCCCACAATCAGCAGGATAAAAAACGATACCGTATAAAATGAAATTCCAGTGAAAATAACCGGAAGTGTAACGAACCTTGAAAGTGTTAGTGTAGCCAACCTGACGGGTATAAAATTAAAAATCACGAATATCAAAATTGAAAGGCTTGCCACCCCCAATACCCATCGATTGGCATATTGGCTTCTCATCCATTCAAGCACTTTGGTGAATGCCGTAAGCTGATAGAACTCAGGTACCCGACGTAGCGAAGTGATCATTAAAAACATTAATGACATAAAGAATAATCCAATGCTAAGCATCGTGAGATGATGTGGAGCACCTTTGTTGAGAAATCCAAATAGCATAATCAGGCAAAGCATAATCGATATGGTGAGATGGACTATCCAATCACGATCCTTACGTAAAAGGATATTAAAATATTCCCGGATTAAATCCTTGTCTGTTATTCTGATGTATAGAAGTATGATACATGTTAATAATAGTGCAGGAGGTATAAAATCCAGGAAGTATTGAATTTGCATAGCTTGGAGTGCATGTAGTATGCAACAGGCAGGAATAAGGAAAGTCAGGCTTCCCATCAGACGTGGGACATTGGTTTCATTACCTTCCATTTGGTGGTGCGGATTGATTAAAAGGAAACGAATACCCGTACCTTCCGGTATCTGCCCGATAAATGAATTACTATAATACTTGGGCAGAAACCAATTGACGACTGCGAGTACAGAAAGAATGATGTAAAAAAACAACGGGCCAGTGAAGTGAGCATTAAGATTTAACAATAAATCCTGCCCTTGATCCGAAAACCATAAAGCAAGATACATAACAATCAGGCCGATAACAGAAACCCGATTGCGCCAAAGTACTACCATGAAGCTTTTGCCAAAAGCGGAAAGAACAATCAGGTTTTGAAAAAGGATATAGAGAATTAAGGTTAATACGAATAAAAATTTCAGTGTGGCAGGAAGTGCGAATGAAATACTCACGACATCAGCACCATCAAGAAAAATCCACATGAAAAAGTTTTCCGTGAGATCCAGAACCCCGGTACAAATGGCGAGTGCAATAAAAGTTTTGGTGATTTTCTTTAACGGGCTTCCCGGCATTTCCCCTTCATCTTTGCGGATGATCAGCATAACAAACAACAAGGTATAGAATACGATAAAGGGAATATCCCATACAATATTTTGTTTCGCTATCTGATGAAGCGAGTTTCCGGTCTTTGTTTTCCCATGCCCGGCAAAGGATTCAACTGAAAGTTCATGGGTCTTGCAGTGTGTGGTATCCCATTCTGCCCTTATTCGTTCGGCTTTCTCCTGCTTCCATGCAAGTTCAAGAGACACAATACCTTTTGATGTAAGCTCCGTATTCAGACACTGGCCAGTCCAACCCAATACACCCCCCGCTAAAGCCACAGCAATGGCAACTGACCATGTAATCAACTTTGGATACGTTCGGCAGAACGAGATCAATCGCTTCATAGGTATAATTTCTCAGATAAACGGACCACGTAAATATCAACAAGAAAGCCCATCCTGCCTTTTGATTCAGAGGCAGGATGGGCTCCTTGCTCTAAAGTATAAAAACCGCAGGACTAATAAAAGCACGAAATATGTTATGTTTTTACAACATCGTCGTCACTACAACTATTTCAAATTCAAAAAAACATTGGTAAACGATGACATCATCTGGCCAGGCCCGGGAACCTTGCCCTTGAGTCCACTGTAAATGAAAATGGTTGATGCAAAGACCTTGATGATGAGAATTTTTTTCATTTCGTCAATGAAGTATACCGCGTAATGCCTTACTTTGTCATGATGGAACCCTGGCTCAATCTTTTGGAAGAAACAATTACACATTTTGCTGAAGGTGCACGATGTGTGAGAGCATATACCAATAACACAACTTACATTATTACAAAAGCCAAAGATGCGGATTTCTACTGGATAACGCTTGAAGAATCAAACTTTGAAAAAACAAAGGCTACTTCGCTGGAAAGTTATTTCAAAGATGTATTCGGAATTGAAGCTACTTACTAAGTAATCCCAGATCACGCATCACGTAATTTAAAACGAACTACTTTTCCTTTAACCTCAGCATTGGAAAAAGTCTCCGTATCTCGGCTTCAACAGGTTGATTTCCATATTCACAAATTTCAAAAGCTTCAGCATGCTGTACCTTTGCTGCATATTCCTTGCTATACCACTTCTCCAGCGTGCTACGAACTTCCGGTGTGATTCTCACTTTGCGATTAGAAGCAAGCCAGGACTCGCGCCTGGAAACATCTTTGGGCACCTGATCCAGATATCCACCGATCCAGGGCAGCCATTCGTACACCTGTGATTCGTGTGCACCCAGCGCGTGGATTTTTTGTTCAAAAACACTACTGATATCAATGGCAACGTCTGGGCGAAAAGGATTTGGCCGTTGAAAAAAGTCCTGAAAATATAGGAACACCGGGTTCTTTTTTAACGGGGGTGTATCCGGCGCTACATTTGGAACGGCTACCATATACGCTGCATCCTGAACCAGGATACCCGTGTAACGGTGATCCGGATGATAGTCATTTGGGCGTGGGGCCATCACAATGTCAGCATTCCATTCCCGAATCTTTCGAATCAACTGTAGTCTTACTTCAAGAGAAGGCAGTAACTCACCATCGTGATTATCCAGCACATCATACTCAACACCAAAACGTTTGCCTGCTTCTTTTGCCTCGGCCATCCGTCGCTTCGCCAACATCCCTCCTCCCTCCGATTGATGCCCGGCATCTCCATTCGTTACCGATACGAACTTAACGGCATATCCCATCTTTGCAAAGAGAATTGCAGTGCCTCCTCCTTTTTGATCGCAATCGTCCGGGTGCGCTCCGATCATAATTACCCGCAAAGGATTGCCTTGCGCATTGACTATGTACAAGCATCCTACCAATATTAAAATGAGGAAATAGTACTTTTTCATGAGTGTACAGTTTCAGTGTTAGATTAAAATCTCAAATAACTATATTCGGCTACAAGAAAGATAATTCCTTTTTTTTATAGTCAAGAGCGAACTTCCTGAAGTGTGCAGATTATGATTTGAAGGATAAGAGGAAGGGTATAAACGGCAGTTCGATATTTCATACCTTTATTCTTCATCCCAATGCTTATGAATAACCAGCAGCCTTATCGTTTCTATTTCTCAGTATACCTTATGGGTATGTTGCTTATTCAAACTCCTTTCATAAACGCTTTGAGAGCACAGGAAAAAGCGGGTAAAAATGCTGTATTAATTGTAAAACATTCGGCTGATTTTGAAGTGACGGGAGATGGTAGCAGCGATGCCTGGCAAAAAACCGCATGGTTCCCGTTAACGAAATACAACGGTTCTGCTGATTATCAGACAACCGCCAAGCTGTTATATTCAGATACTGGAATATACGGCATCTTTTCCTGCACGGACGAAAAAATAACGGCTACACTAACCGAAGACTTTGCTGACTTATATAAAGAAGATGTAATAGAAATATTCTTTTGGACCGATGAATCAACACCGCTTTACTTCGAATATGAACTATCGCCTCTTAATTATGAACTTCCCATACTTGTTCCAAATGCTGAAGGTGCTTTCTTTGGGTGGAGGCCCTGGCACTACACAGGTGCACGTAAAACCCGACACGCAACAAAAATCATTAAAGACGAAAAAGGAAATCCCTCTGCATGGATAGCTGAATTTTTTATCCCCTATGCCCTATTGAAACCGTTGCGGAATGTACCTCCGAAATCCGGAACCGAGTGGCGTGTGAATCTATACCGAATCGACTATGACGAAGGATATTCATCCTGGACCTGGCAGCCGGTGCATAAAAGTTTTCATGAATTTGAAAATTTTGGGACGATGCGTTTCGAATAATTTTTGCTACCACCTGGGCCTAATGCCTGGCGCAAAAGGAAACTCCAGGCTTTGGTAATATGACAGTGTAAGATAAATTTTGCAGATCTGCACGAACACCTTACATCAAATTACACGTTTTCTCCAATAGAAATCAAGACAATCTAACAGGAACGGCGATCATATATCTAGGACTGGATTTATAATGCCGATGGACAAATATCTGGGAAGATGGGGTAATCCTGATGGATAATTAATTAACACTACAGAACCAACGTCACTTCCATTGAATAGCAAAATATTCACATTGTTCCGGGCCGGTATTCTTAAACCCGTGAGAAACGCCAGATGCAAGAAATACAAGCGACTCGGATGGAACTTCAACTTCATCCGTACCGATTATCATTGTACCATTACCCTTTATCATGAGAATAATTTCTTCTTCAGGGTGGGTGTGGGGCGCGTGACTTGCGAGCCCTTTATTTAATGTGGTGACATGCATCTCGAATTTCTGGCAGGTGAAAGTAGACTTATTAAAAAAATCTCTTCGTCCTCCGCGTTCACTTGATTTCATAGGTACGTCATTCCCCTCTATCAGAAACGATTCTATGATATTTTTCTGGCTTCTGGATTTGGACTTAAACGTCAGGCGATAATAGGTTGCGGGTTCCGTTCCCTGATTTTCAAAAGTGTAACGATCGCCCGGAATTATGAATGCAACGCTGCCGCTACCAAGGGTCATATTTCCACTCTCTATACTAACTTGTACTTTACCAGCTTTCACGATGATCACCTCTTCTGCATCTTTAGGTGCAGCCATCCTGGATTTTTTCTCCCCCGCTTTCAGGGTCAACAAATCAACCGCAAACGATTCAAAATGAGTTGTGCCTCCCTTCAGCACATTTCTTTTCCCTTCTGTCGGACTTTTACCGTTATGAACTCCTGATACTATAACATTCGCCTGACCAAAGTTATCCGTCAGAGTAAAAAACATAACAAAAAACAAAATGTGTCCAATACCGATGCCTTCTTTCATTTTCATTTTTTCTCCATGGCCATTTCCAATGCCTTTGTCGTGGTATGATATTTTGCCAGCATATTGGGAACTTCCCATGCAGGCATATTTTTATTTTTCAGGTACTCGAGAAATTTTTCGGCAACCCTTGTGAAGTGAGCTTCATGACCTTCCTTATATTCTTCGGGAATGACAACTTCCCAACCCTTGTCGAGTTTCTTTGTCTCAATACCGGGATACTTAGCCTGAACACTTTTCATTTGCTCATTCAAAACAGATTCGAAAGCAGGATCACCACTGACAGGTTCAATATAAAGCGTGGGCTTATATTGCTGATCAGCACCCTGACGTATTACGAGGTTCGCCTTCGTACCCCTCATGATCGAGTAATGCGTATCCGCCGCACCTTCAGGAGCTTTGTATGCCCAGATCACTGAGACTTTTGCATGGACACCCCGTAGTTTGTAGTTGATCTCTCCATTGCAATAAACCTGAAGAATACTATCGTTGACAATCGAACTGCTTAGGTAATCAGGAAAAGCATCTACTTTTGTGATCGCTGTAAATTCACTCAACGTCATTGCTGTGGCTGACCGGGTGGCCGTAATCAACTCGATATCTTTTGTATAATCCAGTGTTTGTTCAGGAAAACATTCCCATTGCACCAGGTCGACAAGATGAGTAGTAACATCAACAATACCTTCGCCCGCTTGAGTCACATCCATAAACCACGCCGGACGAGTAAGAATATTTCCGGACACATACTTGTAGAAGTGATGGACGCTTTCTTTGGTTACCGCTGGATTTTCAGGAGTTCCCATTTCCAACGTTCCAAATACTTCTGGAATCATCGATAACTCTTTTTGCAACATTGTGGTAATCTCAAATCGCTCCGTCATGATATCATATAGAAGGAGGTCATTCTTTTCTGCCGTTTCGAAAGCTCCCTTGAGTTTTTCAAATCCTTCCGCACTAATCACCATGGGTTTGTCAGCCAATACATTGAGGCCAGCTTCAAGCGATTTAGCGATATATTCGGTTTTCATTTTGTTATTACCGGCAAGCACAACAACGTTGCCTTTCTTTTCGCTAATCATCTTCTCAAAAAAATCGGGACCTGTATACACTACCTCATTCCAGGAAGTAGGTTCTTCCGAACGCTTATTGAAGTTCGCAATTCTATCAAGGTGCAACTGAACATCATTTCCACCCGGGGCGTAGACATTAACCACCGAATCAACATCATCGTACATAGATTTTTGTACAAGTGCAGCATGAAAGTGACCCGGATCAACGGTAAGGATACGAACAGGTTTCCGGCTCATTTCTTCAGAGGTTTTTGGAGGTTGGCAAGAAGTTATAAAAATGAGTGTAAGGAGTAATAAGCAAAATGAAATTCGAAATTCCGAATACCAGAAAGTACGAGTTTTCAGAAATCTTGTTGTTTGAAAATTATTGGGTTGCAGCGTTTTAAATTTTAAAAAAAAGCTTTTTTTCATTTAGTTGGGAGATTATACTTTTGAGTTATCGTTAATTAACTTTTTGATAAATTTGAAATCAAATCTTTACGACGTATGGCGACCGCATCGGTCGCGCTAACATCTTGTTTGCTTCTTCATCATTTTTGAATTGCTCTTTTTCAGGATCCCAATATACTTTCCTGTTCAGTTTCATAACAATGTGATGAATCAAACAGGCGGAGCATGAGCGATGTGCAACCTCAACCGGAGCAATAGGCTCCTTTCTCGATTTAATGCTTTCCAGCCAGTTGCCATGGTGATCTTTACTTTCAACCAGGTGAATTTCATTTGGACCAATTACGGATTTAATGATTGAAGGATCACTGGCATCTAACGGCTTCACGCCAGAGGAATTGGGAACCGGATCACTCGCCGTCGCCTGATAATTACCACGGGTTACAAATATCCATCCTTTGGTACCTTCAAATTTAATTCCATTGGGTAACTCATTACTAACGATCATCTTTACACCATTCGCATACAATGCCTCAGTCTTAAAAATTCCATGGACATCCCATAACCCGCTGGTTGGAAATTCAGCGGATCCCCAAACTTCAACCGGACCAGTCAACTCTGTATCCATACCCCAATGCGCTGAATCGATATGGTGTGATCCCCAGCCGGTAATCATTCCGGCACCAAATTGTTCACAGCGCAACCAGCCCGGCCTGCTGTAATCGGTTTGAGGATGCACTCTTTTCTCGGTGTAATATACGTCAGGCGTTGGCCCAAGCCACATGTCATAATTCAGATTATTTGGGATGGGCATTTCAGGTTCTTCCGGTCCCGAAGGATCGCCCGGTAATCCGACAGAAACAGTTTTAAGATCTCCGATTCTCCCATTGCGAACCAACTCCGCGGCATATCTGAATTGTGCCCAGGAGCGCTGCTGGCTTCCAATCTGAAAAATTTGTTTGCTGTTTTTCACTGCGTTACTAAGTGCCCTGCCATCGGATATCGTTAAAGAAGCAGGTTTTTGCATATAAACATCCTTGTTCGCCCTGATGGCATCTATGCCAATAATTGAATGCCAATGATCGGGAGTGCTGATCAGCACGGCATCAATATCTTTATCCTGTAACAATTCTTTATAATCGTGGTAAACTTTTACACCCTTGAAACGCTTTGCTTTTTTAGATGTATAATAATTATTCACTAACACTCTCGCGTCTTCAGCTCTCTTTTTGTCAACATCGCAAACCGCCATTACCTGTGCATAGTCATACTTCCATACACCCGGCATATCATGATCACGGGAAATACGCCCGGTACCAATTGCGCCAATGTTTATTCTGTTGCTGGGAGCATTTTTACCGAATACACTTGATGGAACAATTGTCGGAAAAGCAAAAGCCAGAGAAGTGACTGCGGCAGTTTTAGAAGATGATTCCAGGAATTTCCTTCTTGAAATCTGAGATTTTTTTTCACTATTCATGGGGCGATGATTGATTTTTAAACTGTAATAAAACGACTTTATCAGCCTGCTGATTCGTTAACATGAAATTGCCTTGTTAAATTGAAGTTACTTACTAAATTTTGGAAATAAACCGATTATTTATGACCGGTTGTATAACCGTTTGATAGTTATACCTTTCGGTGAATTCAAATAACCCAGGCACGTTCTGGAATACTTTCACTAGAATATGACGAAGGTTGGGCAAACATACCCTTATCAAGAAATGATTTATTTACCGTAAAAAAAGTAATCTATGCGAATGGAACAAACGATGCGCTGGTATGGACCAAACGATCCGGTAAGTCTCGCTGATCTGCTCCAGGCGGGATGTGCGGGTGTAGTTACGGCGTTGCATCAAATCCCGGTAGGTGACATCTGGACTATCGACGAAATAAAAAAAAGAAAATCACTTATTGAAGAAGCTGGGTTAACCTGGACGGTCATAGAAAGTTTGCCCGTACATGAAGACATTAAGAAACAGACTGGAAATTTTCTTCAGCTTATTGAACATTATAAACAAAGTCTGCACAATGTTGCGCACTGCGGATTAAAAGTAGTTACATACAACTTCATGCCCATACTGGATTGGATGCGTACAGATTTATCTTACAACATGCCGGACGGCAGCAAGGCATTATACTTCGAGCGAGCTGCATTTATCGCATTTGATCTGTTTCTTCTAAAACGCCCCGGTGCTGAAAAGGATTATACAGCGGTCGAAATTGAAACTGCAAAAGCACGGTTTGAGAAGATGTCGGAAGAAGAAAGAAAAAAACTTTTTCATAATGCATTACTGGGATTACCCGGTAGTGACGAACCTTTCACACCCACGCAGATTTTATCATCACTGAAAGAATATGAGGGAATTGACGTGAAGAAACTTAAGCAAAATCTTTTTTATTTTCTAAAACAAATCGTACCCGTAGCCGAAGAGGTTGGTGTTAAAATGGCCATACATCCCGATGATCCACCCTACCCGATCCTGGGGCTTCCCCGTATCGTTAGTACTGAACACGATGCAGAAGAATTAATCCAGGCTTGTCCTTCAACCGCTAATGGACTCTGTTTCTGTACCGGATCTTATGGCGCGCGGCCGGACAATGACTTAGGTGGAATGGTAAAAAGGTTGGGGGACCACATTCATTTCCTGCACTTGCGCAGCACAAAGCGCGACGAACATGGAAACTTCTTCGAAGCTAATCACCTTGAAGGCGATGCGGATATGCCTTCCGTGGTGAAAGAGATTGTGTTGTTAATGGAACGCCGAAAAGTATCCATCCCTATGCGACCTGATCATGGGCATCAGATGCTGGATGATTTGCAGAAAACTACATATCCTGGCTATTCGGCAATTGGGCGGCTTCGAGGACTAGCGGAATTGAGAGGACTCGAACTTGGTATCAGAAGGTCACTGTGATGTTTCTTTGTTGAATGAATAGAACCCTGATCGGCGACCTCAATCTTTGGGAATTTGAAAGTCTTGCAAAAGAAGACTCAATAAAACACTTTGTCACCGACCGAACCGGACTTCACAAAGGGACGGAGTTTACATTAAGCTATTCAAGCACTCCTGATCGCGATGCCGTCGTGGCAAACCGAAATCTCCTGGCATTGGCAATGGGCGTGCGTGAAAATGAACTTTATCTTCCTTCTCAAGTCCATAAAACCAAAATCGTAGAGGTCACACGCCGTACGAAAAAGGAAGACCTAATGGAAACCGACGCACTGATCTCAGCAGAAAGAAACCGTTGTATTGCAGTCATGGCAGCTGATTGTGTCCCCATTCTTTTATACGATAAAAAGAATAAAGCGATTGGCGCCGTTCATTCGGGGTGGAGAGGTAGTGTCGCGCGAATACTAGAAAAAACACTTCATGAAATGCAAGCCAGGTTCGGTACAAGAGGCGATCAATTGCTGGCGGCGATTGGCCCATCCGTTAGTCAGGCTTCGTATGAGGTGGGAGAAGAAGTTGTTCAAGCGGTAAACTCTTCTTTTGGTTTGAATAATAATTTGATGATTCCTCAGAACAACAACAAAGCTAAACTGGATCTCTGGAAGGCAAACGAACTTCAGTTGCTTGAATTCGGTGTTGCTTCTGCCAATATAGAAGTAGCCAATCTCTGCACCATCATAAACAATGATCATTTTTTCTCTGCCCGAAAAGGCGATGCAGGAAGATTTGCTGCTGGGATAGTGCTGCTCTAATACACCGATCAACAGAAAATCAATATCGTCTGAAGTGTTTGCAATGCTTGAATGCAAGCAAAAACCAACTATTCCGTAAGACTAGTTAAAGAATTTTTTAAGCTTATTCTGCAATGAAATTGCATCAACGGGTTTTTTAATAAACTCATTAACACCTTCCTTCAGTGCAAGTGCAATAACTTCCTCTTCAGTATCTGAAGATATCATGATTATTGGCGTATTCTTTTTCTGCTCCTGCCGAACGAGCTTCAGGATCTCATCACCGTTGTGATACGGCATGTGTATATCCGTGATGATCAGATCGACTTCATTTTCCTTTAAATACATCATTGCCTTTCTTGCATCCTGGAAGCAGAAGGCCTCTTTCTTTTCATTTTCCAGTGCTACTTGTATAACCTTCAGTACAATAATATCGTCTTCACAAACCAGAATCTTCATATATTCAACTCAGTTTTTTTTTGATGCCTCAATATAAAGGATTCTTTTGGATGCTGAAGAATTCGGATTACACACTAACCTTCGAACTGTTTCCAGTGAATACACCAACTTTCATTCAATTCCCTTTTTCCTGATTAATACAATATGGGGGCAGCGTTCAACATCGGAAACTTACGCTGATGCCAATAGGGATAAGCAGGATGAACTTCACTTACCGCATCCAGTTTTTTAACTTGCTCAGTCGTAAGACTCCATCCCACGGCTCCCAAATTCTGTTTAAGCTGTTCTTCATTTCGCGCACCGATTATTATATTATCAATTGTCGGGCGTTGAAGCAGCCAATTTAGTGCAACCTGGGCAACGGTCTTACCAGTTTCAGCTGCGATTTCGTCCATTGTATCTACCACATTATACAACAACTCATCCGACACTACCGATCCTGGAACCGGGCTTCCACCTTGCGAAACTCTTCCATCAGGCCTGGGCTTGTTGCGTCGATATTTTCCGCTGAGAAGCCCGGAGGCCAACGGACTCCACACAATTGTTCCCACATGCTGATCGATTCCCAGGGGCATGAGTTCCCATTCAAAGTCGCGATTAATTAAAGAATAGTATGCCTGATGTGCAACGTATTTTGCCCAGCCATGCCGTTCGGAAACAGAAAGCGATTTCATCAAGTGCCAACCGGAAAAATTTGAGCATGCAATGTATCTGACTTTTCCGCTCTGAATGAGATTACTAAGCGTGTTCAGGGTTTCTTCAACAGGAGTGTTAGCGTCAAACCCATGCATATGGTAAATGTCAATATGATCAATTGACATTCTCTTCAAACTATCTTCGCATGATTTTAAAAGGTGACTGCGTGATGAACCATAATCCCCTATTCCATCATCACTCATCGGAAAAGTCGCTTTGGTCGAAATTAATACCTGACTGCGCTTTCCTGTGATCGCTTTACCAAGAATTTCTTCTGCCATGCCGGATGAATACACATTAGCAGTATCGAATAAGTTCAACCCAGCGTCAAGGCAAAGATTTACAAGATGCGTAGCTTCCTTTACCTGCGTTGTACCCCAGGCTTTAAAAAATTCGTTTCCACCGCCAAAAGTGCCGGTGCCATAACTAAAGACAGGGACACGAAGTCCCGATTCTCCCAATTGTCTATATTCCATAGTCGTAAAGATAAAGATTCACCTCTTTCCGTTAGTGAGACTGGAACGAATTTTACAGGTCTCTGCAAATAAAGTCGGGCACAAGAATCCAATCAACAAAACTTTCCAGAAAAAAAACAACTATTTTACGGAGAATCAAACGATAACAAAAGTTCCTACAGTGCTTAAAACCTATTGCTTACAACCTATTTCAGAAGAACTTACCCTCACAGGAAAGGGTGAAGATCTGCAATGGAAAAAAGCTGACCTCCTTTCAGATTTCGGCTATCCCTGGGATGGAAAAAACGATATTAAATCAGTTTCTTTCAAAGCAGTGCATAGTAAAAAATGGGTCTACGCTCTATTTGAGGTGCATGTTGATAATGTTAAAACGTATGTAAGCAATAATAACAAAACAGAAGTTATTAATTCCGACAGGGTTGAGATGTTCTTCAGAAGAGACGACAGACTTGCACCATATTATTGTCTTGAAATAGATGCTATGGGAAGGGTGTTTGACTATGAAGCGGAATATCACCGAAAATTTAATACCCAATGGTCGTGGCCTGCACAGCAACTATTAGTACACACTCATCAAACGAAAAATGATTATACAGTAGAGATCGCCCTCAGCAAAGATTCGTTAACTTCTCTTGGCCTTTTACAAGGCACTAGAATACAAGCAGGATTATTCAGAGGTGAATGCGAGGAATTGAAAGGTGATATCGCATCTATGAAATGGATCAGTTGGCTAGCTCCTGATTCGCCGACACCAGATTTTCATATCCCCTCATCATTTGGTGAACTGATTCTGGAAGATTGAAACTCGCCGCTCAATTCCGAAAGGTTATTAAAAAAAATTGCATATAATAAATGTGAGTTCTTTTTTAACAGATCATCGGGGATTCTAAATTTTTTATCTTTGGATAAATGAGCATTTACGCAAGACCTTCATTAAGATGACTGATCTGGAGCAATACATCAAAGGCAGTGTTTCGCTTACTCTTCAAGAAGTAAAGCGTATTGGGGAATACTTCAGAAAAGTAGAATTAAAAAAAGGAGATTTCTTTATACGGGCCGGCCGTTATTGTGACAAACTAAGTTTTGTACAAACGGGATTCATCCGGATATTCGTTGAAGCCAATGACCGTGAAGTAACGCAATGGATTTCGCCACCAGGATATTTCATAACAGAATTATCGAGTTTTATTACCCGAACAGAAGCGAGGTGGAATATGCAAGCGTTGTCGGACTGCACACTACTCGAGATCAATCGTCAGGAATATGAAGCGTTGGGAAGAGAAGTTCCGGTGTGGAAAGATGTTGATCGCCTCTTCATTGTAAAATGTTTTACTGCCCTGGAAGACAGGATATTTAATCATCTTCATATGTCAACCGAAGAAAGGTTTCAGCATATGATGAAGACGCAACCCGAACTTTTCAACGTTGTACCGCTTCAATATCTTGCGTCGATGTTGGGCATGACGCCGGAAACACTGAGTCGTTTGAGAAAAAAGCAACTTCCATAAATTCTTGATATTTATCAAGCCGCTGCATACTGAATTTACAGACCTTTGATTCATCAAAATGAACCAAAATATGATGAGCAAAGAACCAAAAGAAATCAGAACTGAGATTATAATACATGCCACGCCTGCTAAAGTATGGGCTATTTTAACAGACTTTAACCAGTATCCCACCTGGAACCCGTTTATTAAATCTATTTCCGGCAACTTAGTGACAGGAGAAAAAATTAAGGCACGCATTGAACCACCCGGCAGTTCCGGAATGACTTTTACACCAAAGCTATTAGTAGTTAATCCTGAAAATGAACTTCGTTGGCTCGGGAACCTGATAATACCTGGATTATTCGATGGCGAACATATTTTTGAACTGTATGAGAACACCGATGGAAGCACTACGTTTGTCCAGCGTGAAAGATTTACCGGAATTCTTGTTCCCCTTTTCAAAAAAATGCTCGATGTAAATACGCGACAGGGTTTTGATGCTATGAATAAAAAGCTGAAGGAACTGGCCGAAGGAAAATCAAATGGTTGATTATTGAGACGGATCGGAATACCTTTACCGTCGTAACTTTATTCCAATTCTCCTCCCTAAGTTTAAAAGAAAGTACCTCACGTGGTTTTTAAATATTTTTTGCTAAATCGTACCATCTTATAGCTCGGAGATGACGAAAATAAGCAGATTAATACTTCGGAGGTTTTCTCATATTCGAAGTTACCTGAATAGTTTTAAAAAACATGAGGTCGAAAATGCTGTCGAAACATTTCGGGATGTTGCTGGTATTACTTACGCTATTGCCATACCCTTCCTTACCATTATCGCGTTTGGTTGCCTTATCTACGACATTGGTTATACTGATTTTTATACCCAGAAAGTTTGGTTTTATAGCTTCTGGGGATGGTGCTATTTCTTCCTGGCCATTGTACTTCTATTAAGATTTGTTCTCACATTTTCAGATCTATCAAATTGGCGGGCGAGGGTATTCAACGGACTCATAATCCTACTGATTTTCTACTTGCAATATATCCTCAGAAGTATTTTACAACTTTCGGATGGTTTCTTTTCGCTAAAGCTTACGCTCTATGTGGGAAGCATATTTCTATTTATTGTTGAAGGGTCTAATGTCCTTAAGGGCATCTATCAAAGAAAGATAAACCCAGCATTGCTTTTTGTGGGCAGTTTTTTCCTTGTAATAATGGCCGGTGCATTCCTACTCATGCTTCCGAATGCAACAACGAGAGGTATTACTCCGATCGACGCATGGTTTACCTCAGCAAGCGCTGTTTGCGTCACCGGTCTGATTGTTGTCGATACCGCTACAGCATTTACAACTTTTGGCAAGTTCATCATTTTAATTTTAATCCAGATCGGAGGTTTGGGAATCATGACCTTCGCCGGGCTACTGGCTTACCTTTCCGTTGGGTCTGTATCTTTCGCAAACCAGATTGCTCTAAAAGATATGTTAAGTAGTGACCGTGTCGGTAATGTTATTGGTGTGGTAACTCGGGTCATCATTGTAACCATTACATTTGAAGCGATAGGCGCCGCCCTTATTTACAGCACACTCGATGACACTTTTTTGGCAAGCAAGAGTGATCGTCTGATATTTTCGGTTTTTCATTCCATTTCTGCATTCTGTAATGCTGGCTTCTCCACGTTAACGAATGGTCTGTATGAATTTCCTGTGCGATTCAATTATTCTCTTCAAATGACAATCGCTGCGTTGATCGTGTTGGGTGGCATGGGATTTCCCATCGTCTTTAACCTTTACCTGTTAATTCGAACCCGCATCACAAATATTGTAAGGCGATTACTAAAAATCCCTCCGAAAGAACATGTTGCACACATTCTTCATACTAGTTCCAGGCTTGCGCTAACTACCAGTCTGATTTTGCTGACTTCCGGGTTTATAGCGTATTCCATTCTGGAAAACAACGCATCGCTACAACAACACCCAACTTTGATCGGGAAAATCGCGACCAGTTTCTTCGGCGCCGTTACACCTCGAACTGCTGGTTTTAATACTGTAGACTTGACCCTGCTGACTTTGCCCACCGTAATGGTCTACCTGTTGCTGATGTATATTGGCGCCTCACCAGGGTCTACCGGAGGTGGAATTAAAACAACGGTAGCAGCAGTCGCATTTTTAAATATGAAAACAATCATTCTGGGAAAGAGCAGAACCGAGGTTTTCAGGACACAAATAAGTAACGAATCAACCAACCGTGCATTTGCCATAATACTTTCATCTCTCCTCATTCTTGGTCTTACCGTACTGCTTATCTCTTTCAATGATAGTGATAAAGGATTGCTTAAGATCGCTTTTGAATCCTTTTCCGCTTTCAGTACAGTAGGACTTTCGTTGGGGATAACAGCAGACCTTTCAGCTTTCAGTAAACTTGTATTGTCACTTGTTATGTTAATCGGAAGAGTCGGAACGCTTACAATGCTTATAGCTTTCGTAACACCTAACAAAGAAAAATATTACCGCTATCCTACAGAAGATGTATTATTATAATATAACCGCAACACCAACAAATTAAAATTCTAGCGATATGAAATTCATTGTATTTGGTCTTGGGAACTATGGTGCTTCGTTATCTTCCAAGCTTGTTTCATTGGGGCATGAAGTAATTGGTGTTGACGCACGGATGGAGCTCGTAGAAAAATTAAAAAATAAGCTTACCCACACCATTTCCATGGATGCAGTTAAACCTGAAGCTGTGAAGTCTCTCCCTTTGCGAGACATCGATGCCGCAATTAACGCCATCGGTGAAAACGAAGGGGCAAACATAATGCTAACAGCATTACTCAAACAACTCAATGTAAACCGAATCATTTGTCGTGTGATTTCACCGTTACAACAAACCGTTCTCGAGGCGATGGATATTCAGGAATTTGTATTTCCCGAGGCTGATTCTGCCGAACGGTTGGCCTACAGGCTCGATCTTAAAGGGGTAATTGACTCATTCAAGATCACTGAAAAGTATCAACTCATTGAAGTTGAAGTTCCGGCGCGATATGTTGACAGTAAACTTAAAGAAATTGACTTTTTAAAATACCCGGTTCAGCCTGTCACACTTTTGCGCTTAAAGGAAGAAAAAAGTATCATCGGAACTATTCACAAGGTAAAAGAAGTAGTCGGCATTTTGACACCTGATACTACACTTCTTCAAGGCGATATCCTCCTCTTGTTTGGAGAGATTACTAAACTCGAAGAATTTGTAGAGGATTAGGAAACTCGTTTAAACTCAACTTCTTGTTTCCTCGGTACCGTCAGGGTATCTGGCAAACCGACTCCTGTTTCTTTCATGAACATGTTCTGCCGATGGCCATGGCCAGCCTCCGAACTCAGTTTTGCGATACTCTTCCATCGCTTGCTGAATCTCTAATTGTGTATTCATTACAAAAGGTCCATACTGCGCAACGGGTTCCATGATGGGTTTCCCCTGCAGCATAAGGAGATAACTTTCGGTGTTTCCATTTTTTAGCGATACCTCGTGATCTGCAACGAGTTCAATTGCCTGATGGGTAGTAAAGTTCCTTTCTTCTATTTGCATAGAATTACCGCTATAAAAATACAATGATCGATTTACATCCTTTGACGCCGAAGGTAAAGTCCATCGGGCACCAGCTTCAAGTTTTATCGTCCAGATAGCCACCTCATGTTCCTGATCAGCAGCCCACGAATGAGGAGCCGGGTCAGGAGCGCGTACATCACCAATTTTTCCTGCAACGATCCGAACTGAAGTCTTCAAGCCTGCGTCATCACTGACTGTAATAACCGGAATAGAATCTGCCCAGAGCATGGAGAAGTGTGGAGGTGATAATTTATTAACACGTGGGAGATTCAACCAAATCTGAAAAAGTTCAAGAGGATTTTCTTTGTCTGTATTTAACAGAGGAAACATTTCACAATGCTGCACACCTTTCCCTGCAGTCATCCATTGAACATCACCAAATCCAAATCTCCCTGCTGCGCCCAATGAATCTGAGTGATCCACCAATCCATTGGTGACAATGGTTACGGTTTCAAAACCGCGGTGAGGATGCGCTGGAAATCCAGGAACATGCTCGCCATGATACATACGCCATCCAGACTTATTTGGGGCAAAATCCTGGCCCAGACTTCGACCGGCAAGCGACTCAGCAGGTCCCATGCCATCATTACCTTTCGGGTAAAAATCCTGATGATGAACACAAAAAAGGAATGGATCCTGAGTTTGCCAGGGAAAACCCAATGGCTTGATTGATTTAATCGCAGTCATAATTGAAAATTTGAAAAAAGAAATTCAAGATAGAATCAGATTCTCAAACCACAAACAGCGTAAAAAAAGTTTATGGTATGGAGGATATCGTTTGTGTGTAGGGTCTTGAAATATTCCAATGTCGAAACATTACAACCCTTAGCTAGACGAATGCCAAAGTTTTGGTCGCGTATCAAATCGACTGCATTGCTGTAATTGTTGAAGGTATTAATTTTTGGTGCTTATCGGTCTAACGAATTATGTCAAGTGTAAAGTTCAAGTCCTTGTCAATCATTGCTGCAACATCCTCAGTAGTATACCGAACGGGATAGTCAGGAAGCACACCTCGACCGGGTATTGCCCCGTACACTGCATTCGTTATCATAAAAATTGGTATCGTTATTCGAATTTTGGAATTCGGGAGTGTTAGCAAAAGATCACCATTACTTGTATTGCCAATTGCGGCACCTCCAGTTTCTTCACCAATAAAAGTTCCAATCTGATTTTGTTGGCAGATGGCAGCAAAATCAGACGCTGCGGAAAATGTGTTTCCATTAATTAAAAAATAAACTTTTCCACCATAGGATGGCTGTGACGTTTCATGTTTCCCAAGCGTTGGATGAGAATCTCTCAGAACAAATCTGCCTAATGAATCCCTGGATGTAATTTTTTGCATTGTTCGATTGAGGGAACTGTCCTGGTCCGTATGTGATAAAAATGAAAAGTTATCTGTAGAAGCATGCAGCGAGGTATGGTAGGCAAAACGCTGCCGGGCAAGGAACGAATAAAGATAAATTGCATAATCATCTCTTCCTCCCCTGTTATCTCGAAGGTCAACTATTAGATTCTCTACACTACCTTTTTCTATTGTAGCAAATGTGTCCCTGATCCAAGTTTTAAAATCAAGTCCTGGTTGATCCATAAACGAACCCACTTTTAAAATGCCAATTCCGGGTTTGATAATCGAAAACTGATTTGGTGTTTTCACTACGTTTAGCTGATTGAATTCAGAAAACGAAGTACCTGGTATCATTTTCTCTTCAACATCACCCTTGGCGTTCTTGACAGTAAGCGTGAAAGAGTCACTGTTTTCGTAATAAGTGTTATACAATTCCGAAAAATTCTGCCCGAAGATTTTATTCTTATAAGTCTGGATGTATCCGTCTGCTTCAATTAATGGCATTAACGTTTTGGCTATCTCCCTGACTGATCTGCCATTGAAAGAAAGAATTTCAGCACCTCTTAACAGACTACTATCCTGTAAACTATTTAATACAACCAACTGATCACCCATAAAAACAGTTTGTACCGGCAAAAAGAATTTGCGGTACTTAACAAATTCTGAGTAATCCAAAGATGGTCGAGTTTGGGTATGTCCACAACGGATACTTGCAACGGTACGGGCTGTGAACCTGTGAAATTCTTTTTCAGTCATCGGTCTTGAAATCGAATTATAAATACTGTCAAACAACTCCTTGATTCTCTCGTTACCTGTGTATCGAAACAGAGCCGGATGTCCTTCTCTTAGACATCTCTCCAACAACTGGAAATCTTCTTTTAATTCATTGACTTTAAATTTTTTATCCAGCTCATACAGTGCCTCTTTATTTGCACTTGATCGGAATTGCGCATCCAGATTCTTCTTTTCAGTCAACTCTTTACTAACATCTTTAAACAACTGCGTGTCGGAACCCAAAAGATTGTCCCAAATCGAACTGTTGTAGGGCTCAGTCATTTTGTAGAAATCCCTATCCCACGCTGGTCGTATCTTCTTTGCCGTGGTAAAAGACACTTGGTGAATATTTAATTCCTCACTTCGTTCAAAGCTGATCAGTTTAACTCCGGTTTTTTCATCAATTACGTCTCCTTTGAGATTCCAGAGAAAATAGTCCAGGTACAAACTCCCATCAACATCTTTGTATTTAAGTAGTAATTGATCATTTAGAATTTTCGTTTTAAATCCATGCTCTTTAGCCCAATTGGGTCGGGCAATACTATAGTCACGGTCAATTCTAACAATCGCCAGATCTTCTGCGCGAACGAAAAATGTAGCATCATAGTTGGCCCACTCGTACGCTGGGTTTCTTTTGGCTGAAATGATGTAAATCTCTTTATTATCCAAAGTTGAATAACCTTCGAACGTATAAAGAAAGCCCCTTTCAAATCCATTTTGATGTGTAGCACGAGTCGGTCTTTTAATGAGGTCTGGCTTTAGCAATTCTTCAACAGTTCGAAAATTAGTTTTATCCATTTTCCAGCGAAAGGTCCTGAAATCCTGGCTGTGTCGTACGGCAAGATAATCTACAATCCGACTGTCTTTCCTCATGTAATCATTATCGTAAATATCGATCGCCCCCTCAGCAAGGCGAACATATGCTCCATCCTCCTTGTCCGCAATTCTATATATGCCTGTAAGTTTATGCGGCTCTGTCCCATAAGTCTTTTCTCTGTTTCGCATGGCTTGACGGATGATATCAACCGCCTTCTGGCTTGATATAGTTGCGGTACTGAGTTCAGTAGCATTTTCCTTGAGGTAAATGGTTTGAAACAGTGTATCTACTTTTGAACTTGCAATCTTTAGTGATTTATAACCAATGGCTGAAAATATCAGTGTATCCTTGATTTCATGTTTGACGCGAAAGCTGAACTCTCCAAACTCACTTGCACTTGTACCTTGCTGAGACTGCCTTAAATAAATGCTGACATATGGGACCGGTTTTCGGGTTTCTATGTCATATACGATACCTCTAATCAACGTATAATCACTTTGACTTTGCGAAAAGGCAGCGGTAATCAGGAGGAAAAAAGATGGAAGTAAAATGAGTTGCCTAATGTTCATTCTATCATCTGGTTGACCTCATTGAGATTATTATGTTTAAGAAAAAGTTCTATTTGCTAAAAATAGGTTTATTCATATTCAGACGTATGGACCAGCCTGTAAAGCCAAATTAACACATCACATACGTTTTTATATTACCTTTGATAGTTACGCGGTTGAATGGAATCAAAAAAAGAACTTTCAGGTAAAAGATTAAAGCTGTACGAAATAATCTTTGAGGCCGATACGCCTCAAGGAAGGGTGTTCGATATACTTCTACTTGTCTGTATTGTTATCAGTGTATTCGTGATTTTGTTGGAAAGTGTCGAGCCTATCAAAGCGCAGATTGGACCTTGGCTTACAGGCGCAGAGTGGTTTTTCACAGTAATTTTTACAATAGAATATATTGCACGGGTATCTGTGGTGCTGAATCGCAGAAAGTATATCTGGAGCTTTTTTGGGGTAATTGATTTACTTTCAGTCCTCCCCACTTACCTCGGGTTGTTTTTTCCGGGAGCACAATCACTTTTAGTGATCAGAAGTATCAGGTTGCTGCGCATCTTCAGAATATTAAAACTGGCAAGGTTCGTTGGTGAAGGACAAAATCTGATGCTCGCACTCAAAGCCAGCCGGCATAAAATTACAGTGTTCCTCTTCACCATCGTTACTTCAGTTATTATCACCGGCACATTGATGTACCTTATTGAGGGACCGACTAATGGTTTTACTAATATTCCGAAAAGTATCTATTGGGCTATTGTTACGATGACAACCGTTGGATATGGTGATATCGCACCACAAACGACGTTAGGACAAACCATAGCATCCATTATTATGATTATGGGATATGGCATTATTGCAGTTCCTACAGGAATTGTATCTGCAGAAATGATCCACCTTAAACAGTCATCAAAAATAACAACACAGGTTTGTCCGCATTGTGTTAAAGAGGGGCACGACTCCGATGCCATTTGCTGCAAGTATTGTGGCGGGAAGCTTTAGTACATTCCTTCCCTTCAAGTACTCTTCACCCTACTCCATCTTCAGTGCCTTCACTGGATTTTCACGCGCGGCTCTGATCGATTGAAAACTAATTGTCACAACGGCGATTACCAGGGAGATAAAGCCCGATACAAGAATCACCCACGTTTCAATTCCAACATGAAATGCAAATCCCTCCAACCATTGACTTATAAAATACCAACCCAGTGGCGCCGCGATTACAAAGGCGATTATTACCAGTATTGTGAAATCCTTAAACAACAATATCATTATTTGAGAAATAGTCGCACCCATAACTTTACGAATACTGATCTCCTTAGCGCGTTGTTCGCCGACAAAGGTAGCAAGCCCGAATAGACCAAGGCAAGCGATAAAAATTGCCAGCACCGTGAAAACGAGAATAATGTAGCTCATACGTTGTTCAGCACGAAACAAGGCATCGAAATTCTGGTCCATGAATGAATACTCAAAAGGACTACTGGAATATTTTTTCCATATTTCGTTCAACAATTTTAACTTCTGCTGAGTATTACCCTGGGACAACCGGATCGCCATTTCACCATTTGGTTCCCGGCCTAAAATTAAAGCCATCGGTCGTACTGCATTTCGTAACGATTCATAATTAAAATCCTTTACCACACCTATAATGTTCAGCGGCTGAGGTGTTTCATAGCTATATGACAACACCGTATTTCCTTCCATCTGCTCATATTCCATTTGTCTGAAGGCAGTTTCGTTGAGAATAATCGCCAACGAATCTGAAGCGAAATCACGGGAGAAAAACCGTCCTTCAACCATTGTAAATCCCATGGCGTCAAGGTGGTCGTGATCGACCTGATACACTGACAGCAGATAGTCTTTATCAGATCCTCCCTTTCTAAAAGCGCTTGTCCATGCAATGTTTGGTGGTAGTGTGTTGGCAAAACTTGCACCAGCAAATTCAGGGTGCGAGTTCAATTCATTTTTGAACGGTTTTGCATTTTCTTTAAGCGACCAGGTATGCAACAGGTTAACGACATTCTCCTTGTTAAAACCCATGTTTTTTTCCTGCATAAACCTGAGCTGCTTATACACAACAATACTTCCGAGAATGAGGCTAATGGAGATAACAAATTGAAAAACCACCAACGAATTTCTAAGGATGGAATTTTTGAAACCTGATCTGATTTTTCCCTTTAAGACCTCCGAGGGATTAAAGGCCGTGAGGTAAAAGGCAGGATAGCTTCCTGCCAATAAACCAACTATTAACACAAATGCAAAAAGACCTATAATGAAATAGGGTTTACCAAATAACTCCAATGTCAATGATTTCCCTGAAAGCTCATTAAAAGGTGTCAACAAGAGGCCCATTAAAACGAGAGCCAGAAGCATAGAAATAAAACTATAAAGCATTGATTCTGCCAAAAACTGTCCGATCAGTCTTGTGCGGAAAGCACCGATTGTTTTTCGTACACCGACTTCTTTCGCCCGATTAGCGGATCGTGCCGTAGCGAGATTCATGAAATTGATACAGGCAATGGTTACAATAAAAGCAGCGATGGCCATAAAAATGTAAACGTATTGCAGGTTACCACTCGGTGTAATGTCATCTGAAAGGTTCGACTGCAAATGGATATCTTCCATAGGCTGTATTACAAGGCCCAGCCTGTTTCCCTGCGCTACAAAGTCTTTCAGGGTTACACCTAGGAACTTTTCCAATTCTGCACTGACGTTTCTTTCAAATAACGAATCTGTTTGTGCTTTAAAGTTATTTACATCAGCATTCGGTCGGAGCTTGATGTATGTATAAAGATTATTGGAAGTCCACTGTACGTCATTCATATACTCCCACGACTCACCAGAGAGTATCATATCAAATCGAATATGGGAATTGGTGGGCGCATCCTCTACAACACCAGTCACCTCCGTGGCCTTTTTCTCACTTCCGCGTAAAATAATTTTGCCGATCGGGTTTTCATTTCCAAAATAGCGCTTCGCGGCACTCTCCGTGATCACGACTTTATTGGTTCCTTTTAATGCTGTCGCCGGATCACCCTGAAGCAGTGGAAATGAAAAGAACTGAAAGAACGTAGAATCGGCAACCAAAAAATGACTTTCTGTAAATGCTTTATCTTCGAATGTTATGGGCATAGTACGCCATAGCCCAAAACGTATTGCATCTTCTACCTCTGGTACCTCAGCGCGTAACGCATGGGCAACTGGTGCGGGTGATGTTGCTCCATCAAAATCATTCCCCTGAAGACGTCCGGAAAAATTAATTCGGTAAATGCGGCTTGCATCGTGGTGAAACTTGTCATAGCTGAGTTCATCGACTACGTAAAGTATAATAAGTAGACTGGCGGCAATCCCCATTCCTAAACCTATAATATTTATAGCTGAGTAGCTTTTCTGCCGAAGCATAATACGGAATGCGGTTTTCAGGTAGTTTTTAATCATAGTTGCATTATTAAACACTTAGACGTCGATATCCTCCGCAAGGTTGCACAGAAGCTTTATCGCATTTTGCCATAACCTTGTATGAATAAAACTTAATGGAAAGGTTGAGCGGTGCGGGGACTTGATTATCGCTGTCTTTAGGTAAACAAATCGTTACTCACGAAAATGTGAAAAATCAAAGAGGCATAGCTGAAAAGGATTGTACCGATACAAATACTACGAAGCACTAGTCTCTACTGACTTGCGGTAAACAAACCAGGCCCAAAAAAGAAGAACAAATTGCACTGCGAGCCTGAGGAGGGCCAGCTTACCATTTCCAATAATAGGCGCTTCGCTGAACACGTCTACCAAGTGTATTGGCAAGAACATAAGAAGTAACAAAAAAATCCCTAATGTTGCCTTCTGCCGGATTGACCGAACGACCACCCCAATACCCAACCCGACCTCTAAAATTCCTACAAGATAATTGACAATCTTCGGGAACAGAAAATCTGGTATGAAAGGAAAATACATCTCAGGTTTCAAAAAATGATTGATGCCGGCAAAAATCATAAAGAAAGCGAGGAGGAATGTGAGGGAAAGCGCGACTTTTTTCAATTCTTTTAATTTAGAAAACATGTTGATTTATACCTTTCTGCAATAAAACAGAGAGTACCTAAGTTATTCACTTAATACGAATATACCTTGACAATGACATCCTGATTCGTAAAATCGTTCATCCTGTCTCCAACAACTTTTTTTGATCGTTAATGGAGTGGGTATGGGAATACCTAAAAATTTAGGGTATTTACTGCATTGGGGAACCCGACATAAAAAAAAACCAAACTCAACACATCGAGTTTGGAATCTAGTAGGTACTACAAACAAGTTTATTACACTTAATTCCTATCTGATTTCTCTCTTGCAGCTTCAGCTTTCTTTGATTGTTTATTTGCAGCCTTCCGCGCTTTCTGCGCTTTTTGCTCGGATTTTAACGCATTCTTCGACTGTTTCGCTGCGTCATCGGCCTCTCGGCCAACACGACTTGCTTCTTTCGCCGCGGCCTTTGTGTTTTTCCGATCCTTCTTTGCATCTTCCATCCGGGCATCATTCCGGTCATTTTGAGCCTTTACTTGTTCTTTTTGAGTGGCTTCACTAGCGTCCTGGCTATATACCTCGAGCGAGAAAAATGAAAATGCAGATATAATTAAAATGATTACGGTAGGTCTTAGGTTCATATAAAGGTGTTTGCATTAGAGCAATCACTTATCAAACATCATCAACGGGCTAATCGTTTCACTTTAGCGACTTATTATCAAGACTGCCGATTTAAACTTTGAAAAAGTCTTTAATATTGTGCCGGAAGCCATTGAGACAGCTTATATTACCAGATCAGGTAGATAAATGCGGCTAGGAGCATTAATAACCCAAGCAACGTGACCGCAGCACTGGAAGAAACTCCCGTTAACTCAATTTCAGTAGCTTCTTCTTCATTTTCCCAGGAGTTATATTTTGTGTTCATCATAATGGCAGCGTTTATTATGAAACAAATTTCACTATTAACGGCCTGCCAACAATCAGCGGAATACTGAATTTAAAAAATCAGGAAATTCCTGATACCGCTTGGCTGGAAACGCTACGGTGGCTTGATTCACCGCCTTTTCCTGATAAAAGAATTCTACCTTAAATGAGAAAGTGGTTAAACAATGCCAAGTGGTTAGTCAATGCCTTTGCCTGTAGCAGCCCAGTAAATACCGCCGTAGAGATGGTCAAGGAAAGTCTGATCCGAAAAGGTCAGGGGAATGTGTCCTAGTGCTGTATAGAATGACCGCCCTCCGTCATAATTGTGATACCACGAAATAGGATGAAAATTTCCCATTCCTTTACCTTCTCTTTCTCCCCACTTAACGGCCGGGTCATACGTCTTTTCATCTACAGAAACCAGGAATTTCAGTCCTTCTGTCTTACGCTCCCCAAATTCATACCATTCATCCGTCCACAACAGCTTCTTGGGAAACCTTTCCATACCTGGAAAATTACTGTCTTCTACTTTTAAATAGGCAGTTTGTTGCTGCGGGTGAATTTTAAACATCATTCCCACAAGTTTTGTATACCACGGCCATTCGTATTCGGTATCCGAGGCACTGTGAACACCGACAAATCCTTTTCCGGATCGAATGAACTTTTCAAATGCTGCCTGTTGCTGATCGTTCAGAATATTACCGGTTGTGTTAAGGAAAATAACCACTTTGTAGGTTTCCAGGGCCTTATCATTAAAAACTGATGCATTCTCTTGCCAATCAACTGTAAAATTGTTCCGGCTGGCTAGTTGACGAATAGCCTCGACTCCCTCATGAATGGATTCATGATGAAATCCATCCGTTTTCGTAAATAATAACGCTTTAAACTGCTGTGCGAAAGAAGTTGTGTCACAGGTCAGCATCAGTATTGCGAGCAATACCGAGCAACCGAAAATATTCGTTTTCATATAGTGGTTGTTTTACTCCTAAATGTAAGCATTGGTTGCCTAATCTCGCAGTCCTGAATAGGCATTGAAAGGAAGCATATTCGAAGAACTCTCTTCCAGAATATGTTAAAAACCAGTGTTTAGGCGGTTACAGCCTTACTTACCTTCCTATAGACAAAAGAATGATAAATATGCCTTCTTGCAAACCGATCTGGCGCGTCCGAGTTAACTAACTTAAGATAAATATTTCTCGGTAAGCCAAAATATTCATAGCTGCTGCCATCCGCAAAATTCACCAGAAGAGTCTGAGTCTTGTATTGAAAGTCTATAATCCGGGAGGATTTGATCATTTCCGAGTATTGTTCCGCTTGTTGTGCATTGGTCTCTGGCGCAACACTTACCAGAAAGTGGTATGCTTCAATAAATGCCTTACTTTTTTCTTCTGCTTCAAGCTTGGATTCGTGAGTATCCTGAAATTTGTCAGGATGCCATTCCTTCATAAGATTCCGGTAAATGGCCTTTAGTTCTTTAAGCTCAACGGTCTTATCAACACCTAAAAGCTTTCTGTATTCTGCTATTTTATTCATTCGGGTGCAAAAATAAACTTTTTCCAGGCAAATACCTTTTGCCAACAACAAAAGCCTTGTAAAATAACAGCCGATATCAGAGCGATACAGGCTGTTATTTATTTCATAGCTTTCTTCGCTTTCGGTCTTCCTTAAGCGCTTCCCATTTCTGACACTGTTCATCCGTCAGAATCGCTTTTGTTCGGATCCGGTGATCTTCACGCAGTTCATGCATACGCTTTCTCGAGTCTTCGCGCGCCAGTGTACTGTCGCTTTTAACACTTCGGAACTGAGTCGCGAACTCCTTATTAATTTCCTTTAGCTTCGACGCCTGTTCATCGGTCAACGAAAGATTCTCTTTCATCCGGGTTGCGCGATCGCTCTGACCGTGTTTTGAACGTGCTTTGTGGGCATACGTTGAACGTTGGGCAGTCCATTTTTTGTTTTGCTCCTCTGTCAACTGTTTTCTAATAGCAACCTCGCGTTCCTGGTGCAAACTCTTCGCCCGACTGTACCTCGCTTCTTTCGATACTGCTGAATCCTTCCTCAACTCAGCCTGCTTTGCAGTATATGTTTCGTTGATAGCTTTAATAGCATCGTACTGCGCGTCTGATAGCGTTAGAGCTACCTTCATCTTTTCAGCTTGATGGATAGCCCGATCCCTGGGATCGGCCTTTTGTTGGGCAAATGTGATGATCGTGCATATCACCATCAGCCCTGTAATCATAAGATACTGTTTCATAACTCTTTTTTGTTTGATTTGTCCTTAGACAACAAAAAGACAGTTGGGATTAATGATGATTACTTCAAGTCGACCAATCACAGTGAGTATTCTACCGTTCCCTTTTTTAAATCGACCAATAGTGCGGTAGTGCGATAGTTTTCGGAATAAAACATAACGAAACCCTGAATACTTTGATATCGCATTCGATTTGCTAACAGCAATGATACTTATTTTTTTGAGGCAAGATAGTCACCAAGATCACCGCGTAGCGCAAGGGCCCTCATCTCGTCACTTGCATAAATTACAATTTCAATTCTGCGATTCATCTTCTTTGCGTTCTCCGAATCATTTGGCACCAATGGCTGGGTTTCGCCATAGCCTTTCGACTTGATGCGGGTATTGTTTACTCCCTGTTTTACTAAAAAGGTTTCCACCTCCCGTGCACGTTTATCGGAAATAATCAGATTGTAGGAATCTTCAGCCGTGTCGTCGGTATGACATGCTACCCAGGTATTTGTATCACTATACTGTTTCAGACTCCTGGCCATCGATTTCAGATTACTTTTGCAGCCATGCTCAAGTTCAAATGAATCAGGTCCAAATAAATTGCTGCCATCAAACGTTACGAGAATGCATTCCCCTACTCTTTCGACACGGGCATCTTTTAGCTGGGATTTTAATTCTTTCGCCTGTTTATCCATATACTTTCCAATCACCCTACCAGGTGTTCCGTTTAAGCTTACGGTGTGGATCATTTTCAGCACGGTATTATCGGAGTTGTGGATTAATTCCCCACCATGGGAGCCACTGGTAACACTGGTATTGGTAACACCCAAAGACTGACAGTTGCCTGACGTCTCCATTAACAAAGCAATGATAGCGATTGAATAAAATTTTGATTTGGTAAATATCTGTTTCATCTCAATTATTCATTTGATTCGTATCCTATTACACGTTTAGTACCAGAAATAAATTTTGATTGCTGGCTGGTCCGGCTTCTTTTGAAGTCACCCTTTATGCAGAATACGGAAAAAGTAACCCGACAGTGACACTATTGTGTGAAAAAATATCAAGGCCTGGACGAAAACAAAACGACGCGAATACGAAATTAAAATTTGCATCACAGTTAACCGATTTCAGGTATTCACGAGACTCATACACTGTAGACTTTTGCAATCGAATGCGGCCAAACTTCGATGGTAAACCTTTCGGGATTTATGAATGATAAAGACTTTAAAATGATGATAAGATCCAAAGATTATATTTCAATATATTTATTAACCAAAAGCCCCGTTTATGAAAATAAGATATCTGTTCCTTGTTGTACTAACAACCCTTTCTGCCCTTTCTTTTGTTAAGGGGCAAAATTTAAATGCTCAAATCGATGCATTGCTGAATGAGCAGTATAAACCCGATGCACCTGGTGCTGTTGTTCTCGTTGCAAAAAGTGGCAAGACGGTTTACCGAAAGGCATTTGGAATGGCTAACCTGGAGCACAATGTAAAAATGGCACCCGATCATGTTTTCGAAATCGGCTCTATTACCAAACAGTTTACCGCCGTTTCAATTTTGATGTTGGAGGAAGAAGGAAAACTTTCCCTGGAAGATCCGATCACAAAGTTCATAGAAAATTACCCGATGCATGGACACACAATTACAATTCATCATTTGCTTGTACACACATCGGGTATTAAAAGTTATACCAGCCTGGAATCATGGAGGAAGTTGTGGCGAAAAGACATGAATCCGATGGAAATGATTGATCTTTTTAAAAATGAACCAATGGATTTTGCCCCGGGAGAGAAATGGTCTTATAACAATTCTGCTTATTTTATGCTGGGCTATATTATTGAAAAGGCGTCCGGTATGCCTTATCCTGAGTTTTTGGAAAAGAGAATTTTTAGTCCGCTGGGAATGAAAAATTCATACTATGGAAGCATGTCCGCCATCATAAAAAATCGTGCGCAGGGGTATCAAAAAAAAGAGGGCTATGTAAATGCTGAATACCTCAGCATGACGCAACCATACGCAGCTGGATCAATTATGTCGACCGTAGATGATCTGCTTACCTGGCAACTTGCAATACAATCCAATAAGCTTGTGAAAAAAGAAACTATTCAAAAGGCATTCACAGACTATAAACTCAACGATGGCAAACCTACCTACTACGGTTATGGCTGGGGTTTGGATGAAATCAACGGAAGCCCTACACTTGAGCACTCGGGGGGTATTTTTGGGTATACTACGAATGCTATCTACCTTCCCAAAGAAGATGTGTATGTCGTTATATTGGATAATTGCGATTGCTATAACCCCAGTGAAGTTTCAACTGTTATTGCCGCACGGGTAATTGGAAAACCTTTCCCGGAACCTGCTGCAAAGGTGAAGCTCGATAATGTCTACACAAAATCACTCACCGGTGTATATGAATTTGATGACGGAGTGGTACGCACCATTACTTTTGAAGACAATCAGTTATACAGTCAACGTTCAGGAGGGGAGAAACTCAAAATTTATCCGATCGATAAATCCAATTTTGTCTTTGAGAAAGGTATCACAACCTATCAATTTGTAACCGACAAAACAGTTGTAAAAGAGTTGCTGTTTAAAAATCGGATAAGGGCTTCAAAAGGTATCAAGACGGATAAACCCATTCCGGAAAACCATGCTATCTCGGTTAGTAGTGAAGTTCTGAAACACTATGTGGGTGTTTATGAACTGCAGCCAAACTTCAACATTGCGATTACATTGGAAGACAGTCACCTCATGTCACAGGCAACGGGTCAGGGTAAATTTGAAATATTCCCTTCATCAGAAACAAAATTTTTTCTAAAGGTGGTGGACGGTCAAATTGAGTTCCTGAAATCAGATGCGGGCAAGTATGACTCGTTTATGCTATATCAGGGAGGTCAAAAAATTCTGGCGAAACGTAAGGAATAAAAATCCAGCTCGCTGAGAATGGTGATTAAGAATCAGCCCTTAAGTGTTCCAGGTGATGTGCGCCACCCAAGCCAATTAATTTCAAACCTGCCGGAAACGCCCGCATCCGGTAGGCTTGCATAGCATTTACGCCGAGCTTCTGCGTAAGCTTGTTGTTTACAAAAGCACCGACAACGGCACCAATACCTGGTATCAGTTGCAAGAGTTTCGCGAGATCAATGTAATCCCTGTACTCCAGCTGAAAACTTCTCCAGTCGAAATCGTGTATGGTAGGGGGCAATTCGTTTTTATAAGATTCCCAATTTTCCATTGCTGCAAAAATCTTTTGCCGGTACTCCTGGCTGGAAAATGTAAGCTGAAAAATGTGAAGCAAATATATTCGCTCCTTATAATCATCAACCGAGTAACCATAAAGTGAAGCGATATCTGACAACATTTTCATCTTAAGCGTGAGCCAGATTGGAAAGTCAGCCAGACCCAACAAAATTCCACCGGCCCCGGTGATTGCACCTTCTGCCGTGGAGGTGTTTCGGTAAATTTTGATTTTTCGTTTTACCTCAACTTCTCGTGTAAGAAAATCCACACCCTGTAGCGGTTTTGACGTCGTGAAAGCAGCGCCGGTTAAAACAGCGCGAATCATCTGCTTGATGGCTGCTGTGAAAAACCGATGCACTTTTTCAGGAATGATTTTATTTATACGTCCCTGAAGGTTTTTAGAGACCTTATTAACAAATGAAGGTGAACGACCCATCTTTTTTTTCCAACGATCAAGATCATCTTCCAATATTCTCGAATATTCATCCATAATTTTCCTGACGCATTTATCGTGCCTATTCAGTTAACACTTTAATTGAGATACCCGACGTAAATTCAGATAACGGCAATACATTTACTACGGAGCCCGACTTTTTATAATAAATTTACCGGATCTTCTTTCTCTTTCTATGTCCGTAATTTTTAACGTCCCAGATTACATTCTGTTTGAAGATGACTACATCATTGCGATCAACAAGCCAGCCGGATTAATGGTTGAACCGGATCGAAACGGACATCCGAATTTATTACAACAGGTACGGAAATATATAAAATCCAATACAACTGAAGGAGATCAAATTTATGCGCAGCACATCCACCGCCTTGACCGCCCGGTAAGCGGCATAATATTATTCGCTAAACGGAAGTCTGTATTAAAAAATCTTAGTGAACAGTTTGCTGAACGGAAGGTGAAAAAATACTATGAAGCCCTTACTGAAAAATGTCCAGACAACTTGGAAGGTCAACTCGAGCACTGGCACAGGAAGGAGAAGAAAAAGGCACTGCTTTACAGTGCAGAAATTCCATTCTCAGAAAAAGCTGTTTTAAACTATAAAGTTTTTCCGCATACGGAAACCACTTTTTATTGGGAAATTGAACTTCACACTGGGAAGTTTCATCAGATCCGTGCACAACTTTCATCGGTAGGGTGTCCGATTATCGGGGACACTTATTATGGATCCACTGCCCAATACGTCGAGAATTGTATAATGCTGCACGCTTGTAAACTTGCTTTTGCTCATCCCATTACACATGAAAGCATTGTTCTTGAGAAAGCCCAATCCTTCGATTTAAAATCGTAGGATAGGCTTAATACCTGGTAAATCATGCCCCACGTAATACGTTATGCGTGTTGAAGTTCCATCTTTCTACATTCTTCTGCACAAGCGCGACATGCTTCAGCACATTTGCTACAGTGGTCTGAATGAGAATGTTTTTCACATTCTTCTGCACACATATCGCAGATTTCAGAACATAAGCTACAAAACTTGGTTACAAACGCTCCAGTATTTTCATCAGACCTCGCCATAAATGCTGAAGCCGTTCTGCACATGTCTGCACAATAGCGTTCAAGCGCAATACATTTAGACATACATCTGTACATCCTTCTCGTTCAAGCATGAAGTGGCACAATGTTCACATGAAGCCGCACATTCATTGCAGGCATCAATACAGCTTTTTAATTTTTCGTTCTTCATGATTTCATGGTTAAATCGTTAAATCTTATCGTGAATGTGGTCCTAGTTGAAAAGTATTTTCTTCCGCATCCAATCATTTATGGACACATTTTAAGCCATTTTCAAAAATCGTTTAATAACGACCTTATGACTCTTAAATATTGATCTATTATATTTATAGATCAATATTTGCTCCTTTTATGTAGAGAAAGTGCAAGACTGCATTACTTATAGATAGAAAGACTAGTTTTATATTCGCATTATGAAAAACGATTTCCCAAAAGCTACACGACCATTGGAATATGTCGCGTTCTTCCATTTTCAAGTGTCCACGATGGAGGGACCAGGGTTTGTTTTCGTTGCCGTTGATGCATTTAGCGAATTTGCTTTCCATCTTAGCGTCGAACGAGATGCAAGCCGCACGTCTGTTCTCAAGAACATTTACTTCCTAATAGAACACCCAGACTTTGCAAAACATATTGGTCGGGGTTTCACACTGGTCTTTGCGGAACATGAAGATTTGTCAACTGAAATAAACGCTATTTTAAAACCCGTCACAGGTGAACTGATGTTTAATAAAACATTCAATAATTACCTGGCAAACCCTGTGTTAAAAAGTGTTCTGAATTCAATGTCCAAACGGCAACAGTAAATGTTTGCAACGTCTCTAAAATTAGTTAGTTACCGAGACGCCACTGTGCATGCGTATAAGAAACATCAACGCTTTACTTCGATACCACCAATAAAGACATTGGATATGTCCCTTACATTCCGAATGTCGTCAAGCGGATTAGCCTCCAACACTAAAAAATCACCCCAATTCCCTGGTGACAAAGTTCCCAAATCCTTCAACGCCATATACGCTGCAGCGTTTTTTGTTGCGGACACGATAATCTGCATCGACGATAGACCAGCATCCGCCATCATCTCCATCTCCAAATGTTCGAAATAACCAATGAACCGTGTTGGAACACCGCTGTCCGTACCAAAGACAATGGGAACACCTTCGTCACTGAGTGTTTTAAGATTGCGAAGGGCAACTGGAAGTTGTTGTTTGTAAATCTGCGCACTTCGATTATTCCGAACCTCCTGCTGACGCTTAGGATCAAGCAGTGGTCGGGTAGTTTCAACATCGTACTCCTGCGTGAAGAAGGGTAACGTTAAGAACTCCGCTGTGTCACCATAAACAAATGTGGAGAGCTCACGCGTCAGTGTTGGACAGTAGCCGACATTCTTTTCCTTCATGAGTTGAACGAATGCATCATCTACAGGCAGATCGCGTACACTGTGCGCTACCAGATCTGTTCCAGCCTCCAGCAATTTTCTTGCATCGTCAAGATAATACATGTGTGTTGCGATTTTATAACCAAGCTGATGCGACCGGTCTATGACGGCCCGATATACTTCTTCTGACATTTTGGATGTGTTTCCTAAATTGTCATCCACTCTGATTTTCATAAAATCCACCCCCATAGTGTGGTTCGCTTCGATCACAGCCATTGCTTCTTCAGGTGTATTGCCGGTAATAACTTCGCCTGCAATAAACAGACGGGATCTTTGTGCGGATACAGTATCCAGGGATGCACGCAGGGAAACAGCCACTTCTTTATCACCACCGAGGCTTACAACGGTTGTGATACCGTATCTTGCATAGATGGCCAAGTTTGCGATAACATTCTCGCGGGAGTAATGTCCTCCTTCTATACCTTTTACGTCACCAACATGTCCGTGGGCATTGATAATACCCGGCATAATTGTTTTACCCGTAACATCTGTGATAATTGTATTCTTCGGAACCTCAACCTTTTCGCGGGTACCAAGCGCCAGAACCCTTCCTTCTTTTAAAAGCAGTACACCGTTTTGGATCGGTGTGCCTCCGTTGCCATCGATAATGGTGGCTCCGGTGAATGCAATATACATCCCGTTATCGCTTTCGCGATTTGAAGAACAAGAGCATCCGAGCAAAAGTAATAGCGAAAAAAGTCTGACTGTATTCATACTATGAAGTTAGTCAGACTTTTTATTTCCGCTTCGAAATCGAGCGGATGATTTTAAAACTTATGAATGAATAATTTATATACTACTTGTACACCAGCCGGACCATTCCCGAAGTAGACAGGTTTACAGCCACACCACCGCCATTTGATTTTCCCCGGATTGTATTTTCATCAGAATGGCCGGAAAAATTGGAAAGCGGCACGTCGAGTGATTCGGCCTTGACATCAAGATCAAGTCCGAGGTTGTCTGGAATGGTTACAATTATATTGCCGTCACTGGTTTTAACCGTTAGTTCACGTGTTAGTTTCAATATGCTTCCTGAGACATTACCGTCGGATGTTGACGCCGTAAAAGAACCTGAGAGGTCGGTAAATTTAATATCACCATCAGATGTTTTTACGAATATGTTGCCCGAAATTTTCGACAAAGCAATATTGCCATCGCTTGTTCCAGCTTTTGTGTCTCCTTTGATCTCCTGCATTTCAATGTTTCCGTCACTGGTTTTCACCTCCACAGCGCCCACTACTTTTTTTACATTGATATTTCCATCCGACGTAGAGGCGAAAACTGACCCTTTGATATCCGAGACCGCAATATTCCCATCGCTGGTATTCCCGCTTTGATCACCGCTCAATCCTTTCATGTTGATATTGCCATCGGAGGTACGGAGATTACACGCAGTTTCTTTTGGAACCTGAAGCCTGAAGCTTACTTCCATATGATCTTTCCAGCTCAGAAGTGACCAGTCGGTTTTATGTTTTACCATAATGCTTAGACTATTGCCTGCTTGTACAACTTCAAGGGTCAGTTCCTTTTCGAGTTCAACTCTGGATATATCCAAGACCTTATTGTTTTTCTTTACGATGTAGAAAACTTCAGTCGTGCCACCATCAGAAGTAACGACATCTATGTTTCCGTCCGAACAGGATAACTTTACTTTCGCTGAAGAACCCAGCTGATAACGTTCAGAAAATGAATATTTGTTTTCCTGAGCATAACAGAAAACCGACGCTGTTAGCGCGACTACAAAAATCAAAAGAAGGGATTTCATTGGATTGGGGGTTTAGCTAAACATACTTAGCTAAGACGCGGCAACGCATAAAATGGTTGCAGCGCCTGGATCCATGAAGGAACAGCTCAAAACAAGCTTTTTTCGCACTTTTTAAATTGAGCTATCTTATTAAAAAAATAGAACCGGACACCTTATTGTCCGGTTCTGAGAATATTGCCAACGACTATCTTACTTTCTCTTCTACCAATGCATCACGCAATAACTTGATTTCATCATGATCGGCTTTGATTATCTCGCGCTGCGCTTTTACCATAGAACGCAACTCTGCACTCAGGTCTTCACGATGATCTTCAATTACCTTGTCATAAGTATCAACCGCTACATCTTCGCCATATTCACATGAATTGAGAATTGCCTTCCTGTCTTTACCAGTAAGTGCAGCTTTAACTTCCATCCAGGCTCTAAAAAACTTACCAGAAGTTTTTGTTCCCTCAATTGGAGTACCACCCAATCTTTGAACCTCAGGAATAAGCTCCCGGTTACATTCCACACTGGTTGCGATAAGATCAGAAAAAAGAGTTTTCAAATCTGCTTCGTCAGTTTCCTTTGCGGCTGTTTCATAACCTTCAATTCTGTCATTATTGATTTCGATGAGCATATTTAATGCATCAATTGATTTTTCGTTCTCCATGATGTGTTTTTAGTTAGTTAAAAATTAATTCCAATCGTTCCTAACTTTTCCTTTTGCGGAAAAGAATCTATCATTCTTTGATAATAAATGTGCCAGTATTATACGCGCACTTCAGGGAGTGTATAAGGTGGAAAAAGTGGAATTCTGATAAACGCTATCGTGGAGTATTTTGGTCTTGTGTGTATTTTAATGCACGTATAGGTCCAAGTGTAAGAGCTCGCATGACACCTGAACACTTGAACCAGTTTACTGTCTGTCTTTGTTCTAATCGAAATATTGATAGTTCGTTATTCTGACGTTGTGCCAGAAGAAGCCGTACGTTGTGTAGGCCTTCCCAGGGTATCATACACGTAAGAAAGATTATAGGGTAATATCAGAATCATTTTGTTCAACACGGTAAGTCTGTGGCAAGGTCACCTGTGATTTTATGTTCGGCAGAATTTCCACTATGGGTACTGGGTTCTCTGTAGCCAGATAATTTCCGTAAGTCTGAGTGGAAATTAATGTAGCTTTCCTCTCCAGGATAATAAACAAGGCGCTTATAAATGTTTCCATCCGAATGATAGAGATAGACAAATATAAACGACATCACAAAATCACCATTAGCCTGTTTATTGTATTCAGTTATTTCTCCTACATTCCCGGCGTCATCATACCCGTATAGTTTATACTCCTGAAGTTCACCATTCTTGATCCGTTCAGATTTGATAATTTTATTTCCTTCCCAGGTATATACCGTCTCCTGAAAAGGATTATCAGTTGATTTGATGAGATTGCCATTCCCATCATAGTGGTAAGTGTAAAGACCACCTGACGCACCAGGACTTGCTTGTTGCCAACTTATCTGTGCCAACGTACCGTCCAGATTATTATGTCCATCGAATTCTTAAATTCTTTTTTTGCCAAATTTTCCATTTCTAACGCTGTTGGTCATAGTTATCTTTTCGCCCTTTCAAATATCCAAAATTATTCCTCACTGTATCCGCTTTTCTCAAAGAACTCATTAAAGTCAGAGATGTTCAAAATGTCGAATACTGCCTTTTCTTTATCTACCATTCTATTATAGTATGCTTTAGTGATTTTATAGCCTATCCAATATCCCAAATCTCCTGGTCTTGCTTTATCCGTCTCGTGATGGCACAACCAATTTCGCCAATTTGATTTCGTTCTTTCCTTTTACAAACTCCAATATTTACCAATTCAGCCCGCGTATGCGATTTCGGAGGCTCGTCTTGAGCTGAAAATAAACGTTAAACGAATATAAACCTTATAGCTTACACGTCAACGCACCATTGCAGAACCATTTGTTCTGACCGTTTTTATCAAGACGTTGTGAAGAAACAGGTTTGCGTAGTCTGATTCAAATTGAATCTTTAAAATTGCAAAGGAGCACCTACTACCTTCATGTCATGATCTGCAAATATTTTAGAACCTTGTTCGGGGGTTGGAACAGATTTTAGATCGCCCAAAGTCCTAAAAAAACCTTCCATTTTTCCGGATGGTTGAAACAAAAAAAACATTTTCCCACTTTCTGTTAATTGGGCAAAAGCGTGAGGTACTGTTCTTGGCAGAAAAATGGTATCGCCAGCTTTGAGATCGTATTTATCTTCACCAACTTGAAAAAGATACTCACCATGAACGATAAAGAATATCTCGTCCTGGTTCGCATGAACGTGAAGCGGTGGCCCTCCCCTTTCATTACCCGTAAATTCGAAAATTGTCAGGTCGCCATTTGTGTCTTTTTCCGAAACCTTAATGTCATTGGGCTTTTTCCACCCAACAAGGTTTTCTCACCAAATCTGCTATCTGTCGCCTTTACGACAAAGCCTTTGTTTGGTCTTTTTGACTCTTGTGCATGAACATTTTTCCCAACAAGTAAAGCAGGGATAGCCGCTAAGGCTTTAAATAAGAAGCTTTTTCTTTGCATAAGTTTAACATTTAATTGTTATGCAAAGATGAAAATGCAGTAAGGTTCAGAAGTGGTAAAAAAGCGACATTTAATAGGTATCCGCTTCTCCAAATTTTCGTTCAGGGGATGATAAGTCAAGTAAATGAAAATCCGTGGGTTTTTGCAGGGTTAAGTCCTGATAGTCTTTTGTCAAATGTTGATAGTCATAATAGCCACATTGCACGGCAATAGTCAACCAATCCAAATGTGGGCAACGGTTTTTCTGTCTTAGCCCCCTAAAATCTGCACAGAATTTTCAAATGAGTTAAGTAGTTGATCGCCGTGCTGGTCATCCGCTAAGCTAATGTATGGATCAACCCCGGCCTTGTCAAGGCTAAGACAGAGCGGATGATTTTTATTTATTA
>JBGTEP010000112.1:0-16273 GCA_041747735.1 Chryseolinea sp. | reverse complement strand
TATTTGGAGTATTTCAACGTCTTCACCGCCATGAGGAATTTCCGGGCACCGGGGTTGGATTAGCAATCGTTCACAGGATTATAACCCGCCATGAAGGAACGGTATGGGCGGACGCTAAGGTTGATGAAGGGGCAACATTCTACTTCAACTTAAAAAGCTAAAGACGTAAATTGCTATTGACGACTTTAAGCATTAAAAGCTGGAATTGTCGAAATTTGGTATTTTCCACTTATCAAACTTATAAGGAGAAACTGTTAAATTAAGGCACATTTTCTTCCCACAAATCGCAACATAAACCTAGAAATGATCTATATTCACCATCCCACTGACTGATCGCTTAAAGCCCATTTAAACGCCAGTTTCAGGGTTCACCCCTGCCGTGGCGACCGTTTTAGACTTGGTGAAAATCATGTCTTTTCAAACTTTGCTATTCGAGTTATTAAAATCCCGTTTGTTATGGACAATGACGTAGAAATTTTATTGATCGAAGACAACCCACATGAGGCCCAACTTGTTATCCGGAGCCTAAAGAAAAACATGCTTGCGAACAGGCTTTTACACATCGATGATGGAGCGGAGGCACTGAACTTCATTTTTGCGGAGCATTCCTATTCATCCAGAAAAATTGAAAACCATCCGAAACTGGTATTACTCGATTTAAAACTTCCAAAGGTAGACGGTCTGGAGATATTGAAACGAATTAAATCAGATGAAAGGACAAAGGCAATTCCTGTCATCATCCTTACCTCTTCAAGAGAAGAGCAAGATCTTATCCGAAGTTATCAGCTTGGTGTGAACAGCTATATTGTGAAACCGGTAGACTTTGAATCTTTTTCAAAAGCGGTAACCGAACTCGGATTGTATTGGATGGTCCTCAATTCAAATCCGAATAAAACAACGTAAAACATTTAAGCCATCGATTTTAGATATGGAAATCCCTCTACGGATACTCATGCTTGAAGACAGTACCGATGATGCCGTTTATATCCAGAAAACATTACAACGCTCCAATCTTCAGTTTGAGGCTTTGGTAGTGTCATCGAAAACTGATTTCATCGCAGGATTACAAACCTTTTCGCCGGATTTAATTATCAGTGATCATCAGCTTCCACAATTCACATCGACTGAAGCGTTGCGCATTTGCAAGGAAAACTCTCCACTACTTCCTTTCATACTTGTTTCCGGTGCAGCATCGGAAGAATTCGCAGCTTCGATCATAAAAGCAGGTGCAGATGATTACCTTTTAAAAAATAACCTTAAGCGCCTGCCTACCGCTATAGCACAAGCGATGGAAAAACGAAATACGCTGGAAACGTTGCAGCGGTCGAAAGAAGATAAAAAATTGGCTGAAAGAAATCTGCAAGCTGCTCATGAACGGTTATTATTCCACCTTGAAAATACACCCTTAGGCTACATTGAATGGGACAATAAATTAACGATCACATCCTGGTCAACGCGCGCTGAGCAAATATTTGGTTGGAAAGAGGAAGAATTAGTAAACTTTCAAAAGGACGGATTTAAACTAATTTATAAAGATGATATGCCGCAGGCAAACGAAGTTATTCAACAACTTCTCAAGGGTACTGTGGAACGAAATAAAGCACAAAATCGAAATTATACAAAAGATGGCCGCGTCATATGGTGCGAATGGTTTAACTCCGTAATGAAAAATAAGTCTGGGGAAGTTATCGCCATCATGTCACTTGTACAGGATATTACATCGCAAAAAACATTCGAGGAAATTCTGAAAGAATATAATGATCGATATCAAATACTTTCTAAAGCTACAAATGATGCTATCTGGGACTGGGATATTGAACATGATTTCGAATTATGGAATCATGGTATACAAACCATATTCGGATACACTGAACGGGAAATAATTTCTACTAAGAAGTGGTGGAAGGAAAAGATTCATTCCGACGACTACGCCCGCGTGAATGAAGAAATATCGCAAGCATTCAAAAACAAAGACACGAACTGGACGTCGCAATACAGGTACCTTTGCGCTGATGGATCTTTTAAACACGTGCTTGACCGCGGCTATATTATTTATCATGAAAACAAGCCGGTCCGGATGATTGGTGCCATGCAGGATATTACAGCACAAAAGGATTTTGTAGCCGAAATTGAAAAGCTTTCACTCGTCGCCAGTAAGACCAATAATGCTGTAGTCATTACAGATGCTGAAGAACGTATTGAGTGGGTCAATGACGGATTTATGAATCTTACGGGCTATCTGTTGAGCGAGGTGAAGGGGCTTACTCCGGGACAGTTTTTACAGGGCCCTGAAACAAATAAAGTCACCGTGAAAAGAATTGCGGTTAAGGTAAGAAACCGTGAATCGTTTACTGAAGAAATTTTAAACTACTCCAAAAAAGGACGAAAGTATTGGCTACGAATGGACTTAAGTCCTGTGTTTGACCGAACCGGGGAACTTAAGCATTACATCTCCATTCAAACCGATATCAGTGCTCAAAAAGAATTTGAAAATCAAATCACGAACATTGCACGCGACCTGAGCAATCTGATTGAAAATGCTAACGTTCCGATTTTTGGTATTGACCGAGCTGGATATATCACTGAATGGAACCTGATCGCTACAGAACTTTCAGGGTACAACAAAAATGAAATTCTCAACAAGAAATTAATAACCCTACTTGAACAGGCTGAGCAGGAGAAAATGAACATTATCTTCGGCAACGTTTTTACCGGTGAAGCTACACGCAACTATGAACTCCCCTTACTGAATAAAAATGGAAACAGATTGATTCTATTAATTAGCATCTCACCGCGGATGGATGTTGATCGCAATATTTACGGAGCAATTTGTGTCGGTCAGGATATAACGGAGCTTTTTCACTACCGCCAGGGACTTGAAAAAATAGTTGAGGAGCGCACGAAGGAATTACATGAAGCACTTCAAAAAGAAAAAGAGCTGGTAGAACTTAAAAGCAAATTTGTTTCTATCGCATCGCACGAGTTTAGAACACCACTTTCAACTATATCTCTTATTGCCGGCATACTACAAAAGCACAGAGAGAAAATTCCAGGGGATGAATACAATACAAAGCTTGAAACGATCGAAAAGCAAGTTCGCCACATGACCTATCTATTAGACGATATATTAACGATCGGAAAAGCTGATGCTGGTAAGATAATAACAACTTACTCCACAGTATCAATAGCCCAGTTCTTCACCCAAACTGCCCGTGAGGTTGAAGAAAACTCAGGCACGCATAAAATAAGATTAAAGCTAAACTGCACCATTAAGGACTTCAAGGTTGATGAGAAACTCCTTAGAAATATTCTAATCAATCTGTTGACCAATGCAGTCAAATTCTCGAGCCTTAGCAAGACTGTTTATCTGACCGTATCGCACACTAGCAGTATGCTGAATTTTGATGTGGAAGATAAGGGGATCGGAATTTCTGAACAGGACCTCTCTGCAATATTTACCGCCTTTCAACGGGGAGGTAACGTGGGTACAATACAAGGAACAGGACTCGGATTGTCGATTGTTAAAAAAGCTGTAGAATTACTAAAAGGTGAAATAAAGGTAAGAAGCAGGCTGGGTTCCGGAACAACTTTTACAGTTGCTCTACCCCTGAATAATTGATTCAGACAAGGTTGTTGTCAAACGCGTATCGGGTTACCTCAGCATTATTGTTAAGGTTTAGCTTTTCCAGAATCCGGGTGCGATAGGTGCTGATCGTGTTTACACTAAGTGAAATCTCTAAAGCGATTTCGGAAACCGTTTTTCCAGAAGCAATATGCTGAAGTACCTGCATCTCGCGGTCAGACAGCAACTCGTGGGCCGGTTTGTCACCAGTGCCAGACAGTTCGGCCAATTGTTCTGCTACTGCCGCGGAAATATACTTCCGACCGGATAAGACCTTTTGAACTGCAGCGAGCAGTTCCTCCGTTGCTGTTTCCTTGTTTAAAAACCCCGATGCGCCCGCTTTCAAAACCCGTACTGCATATTGTTCCTCCGGATGCATGCTGAGCATTAACACTGGCATCTTAAATCCTTCCGTACGGAGTTGCTTCAATGTCTCAAGTCCATTGCGCCCAGGCATAGAAATGTCCATTAACAAAACATCAGGTTTGCCGCTACGCACTTTTTCAAGCACCTGCTGACTATTGGAAACCTCCACTACTTCCGCAGACGGAAAGCCCTCAATAAGAATTTGAACTAATCCTTTTCGTACTACAGCGTGATCGTCTGCGACCAGGAATTTCATTTTAAGGTTTTTGTTTTATGTGGACATCGGGATACTCAGTTTTATTGTTGTCCCCCTGGACTTTTCACTGCGAATGACGAGTTCTCCTTTAAATAACAACGCTCGCTCTCGCATACCGACAATTCCCCACGACTTTTTCTTTCTCACTTCGTCCAGGTCAAAACCACAGCCATTGTCGCTCATCAAAAGAATAAAGTAACCCTCATTTTCTTCCAACACGGTGTTTATAAGGGTCGCCTGAGCATAACGGGTAACATTCGTAAGCGCTTCCTGGTAAATCCGAAAGATATTAATGGCCAGGTTTCTTTCCGGATTAAAGTCAGCGACAAAATTAGAAAAATCGGACTTCACTCCCGTTCGTTTTTCAAATTCCTGGGCTTGCCACTCGAGGGCTGGAATCAATCCAAGATCATCGAGTATACCGGGTCTAAGATCCGACGCAATTCGCCTCACTGTTTTTACCGTATCATCAATCAATGCGATCATACTTAACAGTTTATCCAGTATAGGTTTGTCAGCAGCAACAAACTTTTTGTAAATCCACGAAGCATCCATTTTTAATCCGGTCAACTGTTGTCCCAATTCATCATGAATCTCGCGAGCAATACGGGTACGTTCGTCTTCACGAATATACTGTAAATGAGCTGTAAGTTCATGCAGCTTCTGGTAATATGAGTTGATTTCAGCTTCAGCTTTTACCTTTTCACTTATATCATTCACCTGCACAAACGAAACTTTTTTTCCCTGATACTCCATTAAGTGACCGTTGATTTCGACGTCCATCAACTCCCCATCCTTCTTTTTATGTTTCCATATTTTCTTATGAACGTTTCCATAAACTTCAGGAGTGATTGTAGCTTCTTTGATTTTAGGAATATCTTCCTCAGGACGAATATCAAGGATTGTCAACCCTAAAAATTCTTCTTTTGTATACCCATATTTCTGCAGCACTTCATCATTACAATCGATTATTTTCTTAGTAGCAAACTCCCAGATAAACATGGGCGCAGGATTGTTTTGAAACAAATACTGATACTTCCGTCGGCTTTCGTTCAATGCATTTTCGGCTCGCTTCCGATCAGTAATGTCGCGCATAAAACAAGAGAGACCAATTACTTCACTGCGCTCATTCCAGATTGGGTTAAAGAAATATTCAATTGTTGCGTCCCGATCATTAAAATTTCTTACCCTTTCAGCAGAAAATTGTTCACCTTTTAAAGCTCGATCGCAAAGTGAGATCAAATCGGTTACATAAGAATCCGGAATAAACCTTCGAACATCATCATCTATATCAATTTGTCCTCCGGTAAGGGCCTGCACAAATACGCTGAAACGGGTGTTGCAAAACAATAACCGATACTCACTATCAATTGACCAAATCAAATCACTGGTGTTCTCCACAATGGCATCTAGTCTGGATTTTGTCCGGATGATTTCTTCTTCTACAAACTTTCTTTCGCTTATATCCTGACAGGTACCTGATACTCTGAGGGGTGATCCTGCTTCATCGCAAAAAATCTGCCATCGCTCTTCAATAAATTTCAATTTGCCAGTAGCGGTAATGATCCGGTGCTCAATAGAGCTTAGGGCCTTCTTACTCAACGATGCAATAAATACCGCATCTACGTTGGCACGATCCTCGGCATGCACGAAGCCGAGAAAATCGGAATGAGACGGCTTAAATCTATTCGGATCGACTTCAAAAATTCGGAACGTTTCATCCGACCAAATGACGGACATATCACTAAGTTCGGTTTCCCAGTTACCTACCTTCGCAATCTCCTGAGCTTCCTTTAAACGTGTCTCACTTTTACGAAGTCGTTCCTGCGAAAGCACTTTTTCGGTGATGTCAGTGAGTACCGAAAGATGTACGCCTGGAAGGATGGCAGAAACAGCATTGTAGTCGCAAATTACCGCTGCTCCATCCTTTCGAATTAATTCTATCGTACCAACCTGTCTTCTATCGTCCAAAAAAGTGCTCCACAACCCAATGGTGTTATTGGAGGATACAATTTGAGCCGCAGATTTAGTTAACAACTCGTCTTCTGAATACCCAAGCATTTTAGCGGCCGCAGGGTTTACCTGAATATAGTTACCCGCATCATCGGCCAATAGTATGGCATCACTCGTTGCATCAAAAATTGCTTTAAATCGCTGTTGTAATTTGGCTTCAGCTTTTTCTGCCTCGATCCGTTCCGTTATGTCTATACCGATTCCCATCAAATAGTGGGACCCTTTATAATTGAGACGTCTTCCGGTAAAGTAATACGGCATTTTTCGCTTACTGCGAGTATAAAACTGAGCCATTGCTTCTGCTTTACCTGTAGCAAAAACGGTTTCAATTTTTTTCTGCATCAATTGTTTATCGTCGGCGTCAAAGAAATCGAGGGCGTGCATATTGATGATCTCCTCTCCGGAAAACTCCGATATGATCTCAAAATTTTTATTCCACCGTCGAAACCTCCCATCTTTATTGTACAGATAAAATATTCCGGGTAAACTATCTAAAATCGTATCCGTGAATATTTTCTCAGCTTCGATTTGCTCCTCGACTTTTTTTCTTTCGGTTACGTCCTGATAATAAACCGTTAAACCGTCATCGGAAGGATATGCTTTTGCATTGAACCACTTATCCATCGGTGCATAATACGTTGAAACCTCAGTAGCCATGTTTAAACGTTTCGCTTCGCGATACTTCTCTTCAAATAAAGTTCCTATCACATCGGGATGAACTTCCCAGATGGTTTTCCCCAGAACCGCTTCTCGCCCCATTGGATGAGTGGCAAGCGCTGCTTCGTTTAGAAAAGTGTATCGCCAGTCTGCATCTAAAGAAAATACGCTGTCACTAATTCGATTCAACGTTGTTTCCTTTTCATGATTCGTTTTTATTATTTGTTTCTCCGCCTTTGCACGCAACTTCTCCTTTTCAATATTTTCCAGTGTAAACGAAATATCTCCTGACACCTCTTCAAGTAACCCGATTTCCTGTGCATCAAAATAATCAGGAGTTGAATTATAAAGCGTAAAGACACCCACCGTTGTACCCATCTTCGCAATGGGAATCGCGATAGATGAACGATAGCCGAGCACCAACGCCTCACGCACCCATGGCCTCATCGATATGTCATGTTGAATATCGTTGCACACAATACTCTTGTTATGACGAAAAGCCAGGCACGTGGGATCACTAGCATTCCGCTCATCTTCTACTGCGATATTGTTAACCACAGAAAGGTAACCGGGACCATCGCCGGCATGAATAAAGGGGATAATCTTTTTTTCCTTCTCATCAAACAACCCCACCCAGGCCATCTTAAATTTCTGGGAATCAATGGCGATCTGGCAAGCTTGCGTGAAAAGCGTCGTTTCATCTTTTACGTGGATGATCATTCTATTAATTCGACTAATCACATAATAAACACTGCTGGCTTTTGCAGCCAGCTTTTCGGCCTCCACCCTTTCCGTGATATCATGATAGTTGAAAACAATGGCATTCACGTTTTTATCATCCAGCAGATTAGTAAATGTTCCCTCCAGCCAGATGTATCTTCCATGCTTGTGCTTAAATCGAAAATAACGTTTCACAATCATTCCAGGCGACTGAACCAACCGTGTGAAGATTGCTGCTTCTTCTCCCTGATCCTCGGGATGAATAAGATCGAGTCCGTTAAGGGCTTGTATTTCCGGAAACGAATATCCGCTTATGCGTTCCGTTGACGGACTTTGATACATCGGTTTCCCATTGAAGTCCAGCAAGACAACGGCGTCGGTACTTTTTTCGATCAATGCACGAAAATACCTTTCACTCGCTTCGAGGGTATCTTTGGCAGTTTTGTTTTCCGTTATGTCCCGAAAAAAAACGGACAACCCATCGGATGACGGATAAAGGTGATTTTCAAACCACTTCTGCTTTTCCGGCAGGTAAGATTCAATAAAAACATAGCGCTGTTTACTTACTGCTTCTATGTGGGCAGCATAAATAGGCTGGTGAGCCAGGTGCGGAAATTCATCCCAAATTTTCCGGCCAATAAGCTCGTCGGCATTGATATCAAGTGCCTCGGAGGCCCGCCTGTTAATGTATGTATAACGCCAATCCCTGTCATAGGCAATGAATCCATCCGTAACACGTTCAAGCGTTGACTGATAATTACTTCTGCTTACCGATAACTGCGCAGTTTTCTCCTCGACCAACTGTTTCAACTTCTCCGGCTGCCTTACCAGGTTCCAGGTGAAAAGGCCACCTAAAATGGAAAGCAATAATCCAACAATCGCAAAACGGTAGGGAAAAGTAAGTGGGTGGTCTTTTACTGCAACATAAATCTTCCACTCTCCATGCGGCACAACAACAGAGCTCACCTCGCCCTTATCAAATGAATGGTTTGATGTTAAAAAAAATTCTTCCTTTCCAGTCGTCAAATTGCGCTTTGAAAGCTGATAGGTATATCGCTCATCCTGAAGGGTGTCAATTCCAGCCGCCGCCAGTAAATTTGAAAGCTTGATCAAAACAGCTGAGAACCCCCAGAAGGAATCATTGATAAAAATAGGTAGTCGACCCACTACCGCTGTACCCCCCTGTTTCAACTCCAAAGGGCCTGCAAAAAAAAGCTCCTTCCTTTTTATTGCCCGATAGGCTTCTTTATTTGCTAAAGTATCGTTCAGAATATCGAAGCCAATAACCGACTCGTTGCCTGACATAGGATAGACATGCGTGATTACACCTTCGCGGGTAAGCTGTAATGCATCTATATAATTATTCGATTCAAGAATGTCCATTGCAATACTGTCAAAGTCTTGCGGCACACCATACTTCTTTACGATGAAGGCCAATGTCCTTGTAGAAGAAAGACTATTGCTCAACGTTGATTGAAGTCGATCTTTCACCGAAATAAGAACTCGATGTAAATCCTCATTCTCTACATCCTTGTCAATCAGGTAACGTTGATAGGTTAGAAACTGAGTTAAAAACAGCAGCAGAAAAAAACTAATCAATCCAAGATAGATTGGCCTTTTGGAAAAAGTAACGGGGTGAAATTCCTTCATAGAGCGTCTTTAAAAGCTATGAAAATGAATGCTAAAATTATGTTAACGCGTATGAGATTTAACCCAATACATTTCTTTAAGGTAGTGAAATTTCCACTAAAAGGAAAAAAAGAAATGAGTTGTGGACATGAAACGCTCACGGGGCACGAGAGATTAATCGACCCCAGAAGCGGCTTCTGTACGAGCTACCGAGAAGCCTATTCCAAAGGACTCACAGAATCGAATAAAAGGAGGTTGCCGCCAATACAACCATACCAAGTTATGCCGGCGCCTGACCTGCCAACGGTATTGAAACAGTAAATACGGTTCCAACATTGATTTTACTGTGCACTACGATTTCACCTTTTAGCATGTCTACTGCTTTTTTTACAATGGACAGCCCTAACCCGGTACCCTGAATGGCACCGACATTACTACCGCGATGAAAAGGCGTAAAAATTGTTTCCTTGTCTGTTTCATTGATTCCGATGCCTTTATCGACCACATTGAAAATCAAATGGTCAGAATTGTTCGATACGCTTACTTCGACCGTATCAGTCGAGAACTTTCGCGCATTGACAAGAAGGTTAGTATAAATTCTTCGTAACAGTTTTTCATCGGTACTTATTTCCCCTATTGAGCAATTAAATTTCACTGAAAAAGTTTGCCTGTCGGAACCCTCCGCAACCTCTGCGGCAGTATGTGTAAAGAATTCGACTATTGAAAGTGGCGCAAAGTTCAGTTGAATTTTACCGGCATCACCCTTGCCAATCATTAGGATATCGTCCAGTAAATAGGTCATATGCCGAACCTGTTTTTCAATTGCCTCAAGTTTACCGTCGAACTCCTCCGATGAAAGTTTATCGCGATGTTTTTTCAATATCCCGCCTACTAGTGAAATGGTCGATAAAGGTGTTCTGAATTCATGCGAGGCAACCGATATGAATTTACTTTTTAACTCCACCAGTTCCTTTTCTTTTTCTAACGACAACTGTAATGCCTGCGTTCTTTCCTTTACCTTTTCCTCCAGTGACTGCCTGTATTGGGTTAGTTCTGTGATGTCTTGACCCACGGCAATAACTCCAATAATCTCACCGGAGGCATTTCTCCGTGGAGTCGCACTCAGCAGTAAAATATCATTGCCACCATCCCGGTTCGTTATTTGAAACTCCCGAAGACTTAGAAGGTTGCCATCCAACACATACTTAATCAGTCTTTCCACAATGACTCGTCGACCCGATCCAGTAACAAAATCAGTCAGTTGTTTACCAATCGCCTCTGCTTTGGAATATCCGGTTGCAACAATTGCCTGCTTGTTCCATTCATTTACAAAGCCATCCTGATCAACTCCAAAAATAACGGCGTTGGCATTCTGAATTAAATCGGATAACTCGCGCGCTATTGTTGTAATCTTATTCTCGTACTGCTTTTGTTGTGTAATGTCAGTTTCAACCGCAACCATCCGGATCAGGTTATTGGCATTATCAAACACCGGATTTATGGTAAGTCTTAACCAAATTTTTGTACCATCTTTGGTATAATTCAGAACTTCCTCTGTAATCGATTCGTTGGCTTGAATTTTTATTTTTATCCGATCAAGTGTAGTCCGATCTGTTTCGGGTCCTTGCAGAAATCTTGGTGTTTTTCCAACAACTTCATGAAGATGATAGCCTGTGCTATTCACAAAGCCATCATTTACCCACTCAATTTTTTCCTCGGCATCGGTAATGATTACAAGATTTTCGGTGTTACTCGCTACCAGCGAAAGTTTCTCTATTTCGGCTAGTGCGTTCATTCGTTCATCGATATCCTGCATCGAGCCAATCATCCGAACAGCTACCTTGTTTTCGTAAACGATGTATCCGCGATCATAGGTGTATTTAAAACTTCCGTTGATGCACTTATACCTGTAAATTGCATTCCAATTTGGACTTCCAGTGTCCAGAGCAGTTTTTATCGCTTGCAGAACGTCTTCTTTGTCCTGAGTATGAATATTATCCACCCAGACGTCATAACCATGACTGAATTGATCTTCATTATAACCGAAGATAGTTTTCAATCCATGATTCCATACCATCTGATTTGAACGCAAATCCCAATCGCGGATCGCATCATTGGTTGCTTTTTCCAGGATATCGAATTTTTGACGTACAGCGTGTAGTTTCTGCTGCAGATCTTCAATTATCATATCCTTCCGGGAAGAGAAGAGCTTACTTCCAACTTTCTTCATTCGGTTCGCAATGGATTTCCTCATTACATACACACTTATCAGTTTCGCTTTATTCCAATACCAACTTCCTAATTACGGCTCACGATCGGATTTAACAACATCTTCAACTTATCGGGAGTCAGGGGCTTTGAAACAAAATCGTTTACCGTTTTATAACTTCTTGATTTTTCAATATCCTCAATATCAATGGAAGACGTCAGCATAAACACATGACATCTATTGAGGACTAGATCCGGCAGTTTTTGAAACTCTGACAAAAACTCCCAGCCGTCCATAACCGGCATGTTTATATCCAGAAATATCACATCAGGAAAGTGATTAGAATCTGAGGCGGCCCACTGAATCAGTTGCTTAAGCGTTTCGCGAGCATTGGTATAAGCATTTACATTGAAACCAAAATTTTTTGTAATTAATTTAGTGTTAATCATGTTCGTCACCGGATCGTCATCAATCAAAAGAATATTTTTAACCTTTTCCATAATTATTTATTTGTTGCACATCTTTTAAAACTCGGTATTTAGTCACTCCTGCCGCCTGAGATATTTGGCAGTTTCTTCGTTGCTGCTATTTCAGCAAGTATAGACGGAATCTTTTCAAAGTCATGGGTTTTATCTAAAAAGTAATCGGCGCCCAATTCGATACACTTAGTCTTATAATATTCTGCCGAAAGATTAGTTAGCATAATAATATAGAGGTGTGGATACGACTTCCGTAAAGGAGAAATAAGACTCATTCCAGTTCCTAATGGAGCATCTTCTTTTAAGTTAATATCCAGGATCATAACATGGGGCCGTGACTCTCCAATTAATACGAGAGCACCCGCAATATTTGTTGCGTTGCCAAGTATGCTAACGCTCTCAATTTCTTCTAACATACACTTTAACCTATCTGCAATAAGTTCTGAATCATCAACAGTGATGACCCTCAATTGAAGGGGAATGGACAAATTGCTGCTCATCAATAAACTGTTACTTTACAAAGATCAATAACGAATACCTGCATTAAAATAGTGAAAAATGTGAAACGTTTGTGGTCGTTTACACTACATAAAAACGCTTAAAAGCATGAAGTAATTTACTTTGCCTGGAACAAACCGTTGCACTAGCCTTAAACACAAGTAGAAAACCGCCAACTAAAGAGACGAAATTCAGTTGTAGTACAAACCACTACAAATGATTCACAATTCATCCTATTTAATGGATTTCAATTCTTTCGCTCCTTTGTATCTATAAGTAGAAGTATGAGCCCTGAAATCCTTGCGTCCTCATTAAAAGTAATTACTGTGGATGATTCTCCGGTCATCGCTGCCCGTCTTAAATTGATGATCAGCGAAATCAGTCAGGTTTACTACGTGGGTAACGCGTGCAAAATTTCGCAAGCACGCGAATGGGCCGAAGAGCATCAGCCAGATTTTACTATCCTCTATATTCATCTTGTGGATGATCTGCCGCATGCTACAGGTATAAATCTATTGGCGGAACTACGTGGTAAGTATCCTCGAATGATAATCATAATGTTTACTAATCTTTCAGAACCTCAATACCGTCACGCGTGTTTGTCTCTTGGGGCGGACTATTTCATGGATAAATCGAGCGATTTCGAAAAGATACCTGAAGTAATAGAAAAATTAATACTGTCACATTAACTATGGAAACGCTTACCCTGAACCGCTCAATCGTTTTAACCCTAAGCACTTCGGGATTTATACTCATTCTGGCAACAGGAATACTTGAGTCCCTGAGTCCTGCTGGAGTATTTCTATCGTGGGGTTACATCATTGGAATATTTCTTACGATGATGTCAAACCGGAAGAGCTATATCATTGCCGCGGCAATACTGACTGCTATGATCATGATATTCTTATTTTCTCAAATTGCAGATGCTGAACAACGAAATATTGCCTTACTAAACCGGACCTACGCTTTCCTTGGAATTGGTACGATGATGTTCTTTCTGCTACGGGTTATCCGACGTGAAACGGATGCAGAGAATAACAAGACGCAGATGGAAGGAATCTTTTCATTTGGAACGCAAGGGATTATCCTGGCTGATGCAAAAGACGGAAAAATTGTACTGGTAAATCCCTTCACGGAAAAAATATTTGGATACGAAAAAGGTGCTCTTACGGGAAGCAAGATTGATTTGCTTATTCCGGAAATAGGTTCTTCAAATCCAGACCCCTCGACGAATCTGTTTTCAGGGCAACCCGGTTTGGAATTCCTGGCGAAAAAAAAGAATGGCGATGCGTTCATGGTTGAGACGAGCATAAGTAGGTACGAATCCGGAGGTGTACATTATGTTGTCTTCTTTATTGTTGATATAAGTGCACGTAAGCAAAACGAAGAAATACTGACTGCGAAAAAAATGGAATTAGAAGCAATCAATAAAGAACTAGATGCTTTTACCTATTCTGTTTCGCATGATTTGCGCGCGCCGTTAAGGGCAGTCAGTGGCTATGCCCGCATGCTTGAAGATGATTATGTTAATATACTTGATCAGGAAGGCAAACGATTACTTCGTGTTATCCAGCAAAACGCCAAAAACATGGGTATTCTTATTGATGATTTGCTCTCGTTTTCGCGACTTGGTAAAAAGGAAGTAAGAAAATCTGTTGTAAACATGACAGCAATCGCCACGGAGATTCACCATCAAATTAATGAGAGCATGGTCCACAATGCCGAAGTGCATATTGAGAAATTAGATGACGCTATGGCCGACCCCGTGCTCATCAAACATGTACTAATAAATATTCTGTCGAATGCCGTAAAATATTCTTCGAAGGTTGAAAATCCGTCTATCAGGATGAGCTCGTTGAGGAATGAACACGAGGTGATCTATAGTGTTCAGGACAACGGCGCAGGCTTTGATATGCAGTATGTCGGGAAGTTGTTTGGAGTATTCCAGCGACTTCACTCCAATGACGAGTTTATTGGTACCGGCGTTGGGCTTGCAATTGCGCAAAGAATCATTCACAAGCACAAAGGAAGAATTTGGGCGGAAGGAGCGCCAGGTAAGGGAGCAACATTTTATTTCAGTTTGGCAGCCACTCCTGAAATGTAAAGATGGGAACAAAAACATCCAGACTTATTTAGTATCTGAATCACGGAAACCATGGAAAATACGCAAGTAGAAATCTTATTGATTGAAGACAGTCAGACAGATGCAGAAATGACAATTCGTGCGCTGAAGAAGCATAGAGTTGCCAATAATATTACACACCTCAATGATGGAGCACTTGCCCTTGACTTTCTTTTTGGCACCGGTATTTATACCGGACGCAATATTGAAAACAAGCCCCGCCTGATTATGTTGGATTTAAAGATGCCAAAAGTCGATGGAACTGAAGTATTAGCAAAGATAAAATCTAATGATAACACAAAACGTATTCCTGTTGTAGTACTTACCTCATCGAAAGAAAATCCCGATGTTGAAAGATGCTATGACCTCGGTGCCAACAGCTACATTGTAAAACCTGTCGAGTTTGAAAATTTTATGGATGCTATTGGTTCATCCGGTTTGTATTGGATGCTCTTGAATCAACCACCTCATTGAAATTTTAATATGAAAGTTGCCCTAAAACCAATTAAAGTACTTCATCTCGAAGATCTTGAAACTGATGCCGAGCTTATCTCAAGAACATTGAGAGATGCCGGAATCGAATCTGAAATTAAGGTAGTTGATTCAAAGGAAGAATACCATGAAGCACTCTTTACATTCAATCCGGAAATTGTCATCAGTGATCACAGCCTTCCGGCATTTAACTCCATGGATGCACTTTCCATGCTGCGGAAAGCAGCGATACCTATTCCGTTTATTCTGGTTACCGGTACAGTGTCAGAGGAATTTGCTGTAGAAGCAATGAGAGAAGGAGCCGACGACTATGTCTTGAAAGACAGACTTCAACGCTTGCCAAGTGCTATGCTAAATGCAATAGCAAAATATCAACTTGAACGTGAACGCAAAAACACGGAGACAATGCTGCGTAATATTAATGCATACTCTCTCGATGTAATCTGCAGTGTTGATGAAAACGGACGCTTTCTTCACGTAAGCGATGCTTGCGAGACTGTATGGGGATATAAGGCCGAAGAACTGATCGGCAGGCCCATGCTCGACCTTGTTTATCCGGATGATCATGAGCCGACAATTGCAACCGCTAATGCAGCAATGTTGGGAAAAAATACAGTGAGTTTTGAGAATCGGTATATCCGAAAGGATGGCACTCTTGTTCCTATGGTATGGTCAGCACGATGGGATACAAAGGATCGCATCCGGTATGGCATTGGACGAGATGCTACTGAAATGAAAAGAATGGAGCAGGCCTTCAGGAGTGAACAACAACGTTTCATTGATTTATTTCTTGAAGCTCCGGCATGTATCGGAATATCAAAAGGCCCAACCCATGTATACGAAATTTTCAACCCTTTTTATCTTGAGTTGACGGGCCGAAAAAGCATCATCGGAAAAACCGTTGCCGGAGTATTTCCCGAGCTTGCTTCTCAAGGTTTAATTACCTTACTGGACCATGTATTCGAAACCGGCGAGACCACATCGGGTAAAGAAATGTCGCTCAAAATCGACCGGGAAGGAAATGGCTCCCTCACTGAATTATACTTTAATTTCCTGTTTAAACCCTACAGGAACCCAGAAGGAAATATTGACGGAATCTTCTTTTTTGCAGTAGATGTAACCAGTCAGATACAATCGCGAAAAAAAATCGAAGACAGCAAAAAGCAATATTTCCATTTGGTAGAAAACTTGCCGGCGGCGGCGTACACTT
>JBGTEP010000111.1:0-14909 GCA_041747735.1 Chryseolinea sp. | reverse complement strand
TTTTTCATATTTCATCAGGGTTAACAATTCTTTTCCGTTTTCGGCATCCTTAACTTCCGACACTCTGTCAAACGTTTGCAGCAGATTCACCATCGCTTTGCGAAACAGGGTATGATCATCGGCGATGTAAACTTTGTAAGAAGGCTTCATGAGGGAATGGTTATGACAATTTTACTTCCTTTTTGCAACGGTCTTTCAAAATCCAGCCGGGCATTCAGAACACGAATACGATTCTCAATGTTAAACAATCCGAGACCTTTTCCACTCTGCTGAAGATTTCGTGTCGTTTCCAAATCAAAACCAATACCATCGTCCTCTACCATTATTTGCAGATGATCTATGCTACTGATGCTAACGGTAATACTATTTGCCTGCGAATGTTTAACGGCATTATTTACTAATTCTTGTGCCACGCGAAAAATGATCAGTTCCTTTTTTGGATCCATTCCCTGAAACTCGCCGTGCTCCTGAAATGCTATGGGTATATACGAGGTCGCCTGAAAGCGTTCGCAGAGTTCTTTCAGCGCGTGAACCAATCCGAATTTTTCAAGTGTCGACGGCATGAGATCGCGGCTGATCCTCCTCACGGAACCTATTGTATCGTCTAACATTTCTTTAAACTGGTCAAGACCGTGGGGATCTTCCATTTGTTTGGCCATCGTGGTGATGCCCACGCGAATGGCTGATAACATTCCTCCGATACTGTCGTGAAGATCACCTGCAACCCTCCTTCTTTCATTTTCTTGTGACTCCAGGGCTGCTGCCATCATTTTTTGCTGATATTCCAATTCGAGAACTTGCCGTTTCAGCTGCTCCTGAATCATCCTTTTTTGATAGAATACCATAAACAGCACGATAGCAATCGCCAACAACAGCATGGCTACTGTACCAATGGCTATAATGAGGGCGACTTGATATTCCGAAGGTCCTGCCATAATCCGATCAGTACGAGCAAAGTTTGAATGATATTCAATATGTTATGAAAAGTCCAGTAAATCAATAGATCGTCGTGTAAAACATTAACGAGGTAGGAGGCAAAAAGAGTGAGGAACAGAATTCCGGAATTGTAAATAAGAATAGCTGTACTAAACCAAAACATGGGCAACCTGTGCAAGTGTTGTGCCGGCAGTTCTATTAATAATCTGTAATAATATAGGATGCAGTATAATATAAGAAGAAAAGCACTGGTCGATATAGTGAATGTATTGATATCATTCTTTTGGATCAACAAGAGATTTGCAATACTGAAAATAAAGAATAACAAAGCGACACTGGTAAGCAGGGTTTTATACCTGCCACGCAACGCTTTAAAAAAAACACAACTCAGCACTAAAAAATAAGAAATATGGAACCCAGTCTGGGGGATATTTACATCCTTTCCTTTTAAATTAATGACCGCCAAAAGTAACATGGAGATAACTCCTAACAGATAGAGCAACCCCATCAATTTTGATTCAATTGATCTTTTTCTAAAAAAAAATAAAGACACAATGAAAACCAAAATCGACAAGGCCGTTTGGAACTTTGCAATCATTAAAAAGACTTCAAGCGTCATTCCATTTTACTTTGGGCAATAGGGCGGGCATGGCGTTCCGCTATCGTAGGCGCTATCGGCTTGCTCTTTTGCACCGTCATCTTCTGACCACATGAGCGAACCATCTTCTTTGGTTCCTACTAACACCAGTTGAGTAATTTCTTTTTTTGTACCCACATCTGGTTTCGATGCAAAGAAAAAACTAATACCGGCGCAGCGATCTTTACTCAAAATCTCAAGCAACACATCTCTACCATAGAACACTGATTTTGTATCCGAATTTTTATCACTTCGGTGGTTGCGGTCATACGCTTCAATCCATGCCTCTGCTTCTTTTTTGGAAATACTTCCTCCAACATTTGCTTTGAATTCATCTGCCATAACTATTTGGTCTAAGGGTTAAACATCCCTGAAATTAAAACAATATTTCTATTCAAAAATTTTTGGCTCTCGTCTTAGCCCTATCTTTGCCGGCAAGATCACTGAAAATGAAAAATAACAATCTCTCCAAGCTTACTCAAAGTGTACACACCGGTTCTGCCGGCGACATCTTACACCACGGAACGGTAACCCCAATCTTTCCTTCCTCAGCCTATGATTATGAGGATGTCCCCTCGACGCTTTATCCCAGGTACTTTAATACGCCCAATCAAAAAGCTGTTGTCGAAAAACTAGCGGCATTAGAGAACGGGGAAGACGGAATTATCTTCAGTTCGGGAATGGCCGCCATCCTTACCTCCATTTTTGCTATGCTGAAGAAAGGTGATCATGCTATATTTCAAAACGACCTATATGGAGGTACTTTTCATGCTGTGGTAAATGAAATGCCAAGGTACGGCATGGAGTATACTATGGTTGATGGCTCCGATCCTGCCAACTTTGAAAAGGCTATACGTCCTGAGACAAAATTGATTTATATCGAAACGCCTTCAAATCCTACCCTGAAAATTACAGATATCAAAGCGGTTGCTTCTGTAGCTAAAAAGCACGGCTTGATCAGTGTCATTGATAATACTTTTGCATCGCCAGTAAATCAGAACCCTATTGACTTAGGAATCGATATTGTGACCCACAGCGGTACAAAGTATATTGGAGGACACAGTGATATTTGCTGTGGCGCAGTGATCGCCTCAAAAACCTTAGTTCATAAAATATGGGAGAGTGCAATTCATTTTGGCGGATCACTTGATGCCCATACGTGCTGGTTGGTTGAAAGAAGTTTAAAAACTCTCGTATTAAGAGTTCGTCAGCAAAACCTAAATGCTTTGGCTATTGCAGAATATCTGAAAACAGATTCGCGAATAGGTAAGGTTTTCTATCCTGGTCTGACTGATCATCCAGACCATGCCATCGCGAAAGCGCAAATGCCCGGAGGCTTTGGTGGAATGTTATCTTTTGAAGTAAAGGGTGATGCTCATGTTTTTATGAACGATCTGAAATTAATCAGGCGAGCGATTAGTCTTGGGGGCGTCGAATCGACGGTTACCTCTCCGGCCAGAACATCTCACATTAAAATGAGTGCTGCGGAGCGAGCAGCGATTGGTGTGAACGACAACCTTGTGCGCTTTTCCGTAGGCATCGAGGAAACGGAGGATCTTATTGCGGATATCAAACAGGCACTAAAGTAGTATCGCGTATCAACGAATAGTCCCGTGGCAAAGCTCGTGGATGAACTGAAGTTTTTTCACTACATCCGGCGCAATTACGAAAGGGTAGAAATCTAAATGACCCATACTACGGTTCAGGCTATTAACTGCAAAGGTAATGGGCAGCCACATTTTAAACACCTGATTAAAATCCGACATGGTATAAGGATCCTGGTTTATTTCAGCTTCGAGGTCTGAAAACCCGGTTTTAGGTCTAACTCCTATTCCAAAATAGTACGCGGTCTCTAAGGTATCCATCATGTGTAAATAGTGTGACCAGCTCTCCGCCCAGTCTTCCCATGGATGAGACGTTGCGTATGGACTAATAAAATGATCGGGCCAGTTTATAGCAGGACCATTCGCATAGTACGACTGTATTGCGGTCTCGTAATCCTGATTTTCATCGCCAAATAGTTGGCGGAAATTTTCAATCTGGCTGCTGTATTTAATCAGGGTGTCCCAATAGTAATGTCCAATTTCATGGCGAAAATGCCCCAACAGTGTCCGGTATTTTTCCCCAAGATCAAGTTTGTTGCGCGCGCGTTCGGCTTCATCAGCTTCACCAATATTTAAGGTAATTATGCCATTGAAGTGCCCAGTTACAACTCGTTTTTCCGGATCTTCATCGGAGAGAAAGTCAAAAGCAATACCGTTATCCGCAGGAAAAAGTTTTGGGGTCATCGGAAGATTTAGGCGCAAGAGCGAATAGACTAGCCGGTGTTTTGCGACTTCAATACGCTTCCACCGTTCAAGATTCTGGGGCGTTAGTGTTGGTATAGTCCTGTTTAATTGGCAGGCTACGCAAAAAGCGGAGGGGTCGTGTGCTGGAATCAACCAGTTACAACTGCCATAAACGGCGTTTGCACAGAGGCGGTAGTTGGATACGTGATGTGTGACGTCGGAATAAAAGGATCCGTTTCCTTCTATCGTTAATGTAACGAGGTCAAGTTTTTCCGAATCAAATCCCAACGAATAACCACAATTCAGACAAACGTTATTTTCGAAGTAAAGCAGGTTATTACAATTCCCGCAGGTGTATAGTTTCATATAATGTGTTTAAGGCTCTACGCAATCAGATAATTCTATTTACCGAAGCCCTTTTTAAGGACCGGCCCGGTCGTTCATACCTTGGCGAGCCGAGGTCAACACATTAATTGAGCCATTTCCTTCCGAAATTAGCTACACTTGTTTGCGCCTACATCATTCTACCTCCACCACCATTTCAATTTCTACCGCTATGTTATTGGGTAGTGCTACAGCACCCATAGCAGCACGAGCATGTTTTCCATTTTCGCCAAACAAGGCTACCATAAAATCAGAACAACCATTTATAACTTTAGGGTGATCCAGAAATTCAGGATTGCAGTTAACCCAACCATTTACTTTTACAATGCGCTTTACTTTATTCAAATCGCCCAACTCTGCTTTGAGCGTTGACACCAAGCCAATTGCAGCTTCTTTTGCTGCCTCATAACCCTGCTCCAGTGTCAGATCTTTTCCTACCTTTCCTTTGATATCGGAACCATCCGATTTTGTTGGTCCGTGCCCTGAAAGAAAAAGCAAATTTCCAACGCGAACTGCTTTAACATAATTTGCAATTGGTTTCGTAGGTGTGAACAGAGTCACGTTTAACTCTTTTAATTTTTTGTCAAAATCTACCTGTTGTGAAAATGTCGGTGGGCAAACGACGATTAGAAACAGAACAATAAAAGATAGTTTCATTATTTTGGGTTTAAAGTGAAGGATTGTGTTGGACCGAAATTCTGACCAGCAAACATATTACCAAACTTACCCGGTGGCGGCAACATCAACAAATGAAATCTTTGTTCACTGCGTTCACCAAAAGAAAAACAAATACGGGATTAATTTTTTTCGTTAAAAAATAAACACTTTTAATGGATGACGGGATGAATCGTTTTTTAATGATATCCGTAAGTCAACACTAATAACAAACAATTAACAAATGAAAGAAAAAATCAGGTGTAGCTGGTGTTTGAAATTTGATGAATACATAGAGTATCATGATAAGGAATGGGGTGTGCCAGTACACGATGACCTCGTACATTTTGAATTCTTAGTTCTTGAAGGCGCTCAGGCTGGGCTCAGCTGGTCTACCATTTTGAAAAAAAGAGAAGGCTATCGCAAAGCGTTTTCAGACTTTGACCCGAAAAAGATATCGAGGTTCTCGGAAACTAAGATTGAAAAAATTTTACAAGATCCTGGAATTGTTCGCAACCGTTTAAAAGTAAATTCAACCGTAAGCAATGCAAAGAAATTTCTGGAAGTGCAGAAAGAATTCGGCTCCTTTGATCACTACATCTGGAGCTTTGTAGGAGGGAAACCGATTGTCAATTCCTGGGAAACGCTCAAGGAAGTTCCGGCTACTACAAAGGAATCAGATGCGCTAAGCAAAGACCTGATTAAGCGGGGCTTTAAGTTTGTGGGGAGTACCGTAATATATGCACATATGCAGGCATGCGGATTAGTAAACGATCACCTTACTGAATGCTGGCGATATAACAAGGTGCCCAAACGATAAAAATTTATCCGCGCTATGTAACTACTTCTTCTTACCTGCGGATAAAATGACGTCCTTCTTAGATAAATATATATTCCATACTCCTTCAACATTAACCGCCCCATCTGGCATCGGAGTTACAATCGGTCTGGAATACAATAATGAATCATAATCCTCAGATTGAGGATTAGTCCGAAGCTTCTGAATGTTATCCTGAATTGATCCGGTTTCCGCCCCGATCACATAGGCTTCTATGAGTTGATTTTCGACTTCAAGTGCATCAGAAGAACCTGGGACAATCCACTTAACCCTCGATTTATATTGACTAGCTATGGAATCGACACGTACCGGATCAAACTTAAGTTTTTCAATAGCTATGAAGATTTGTCTTCCCCGATCCAGAGAAGCCGAGACAATTTCTGAATCACTCAATTTTACGATCTTTTGCTCGTCCATTCCGTCGTGAAGTTTTCTTCGCTGCTCATCTGAAAGATTTCCCCCGCAAGCCGCAGCCACCGCTATCAACACTGCAAAAATTAATTTCTTCATGGGTTCAAAGTTCATCCGGCGCAGCCCAAATTCCAAGGCGAGAACAAAACATTATTTGAGCTTCGCTAAGCAACAATTTCAAAACAATTCTGTTGATGCACTTTTTATTACCTTTGCCGGTCGATTGGGGAATTTATGATTGAAAAACTAGAAGAGATAAAACTTCGTTTCGAAGAATTGGGGCAGCTCCTGGCACAACCGGAGACCATGAGGGATATGAAAAAGTTTTCCCAGCTAAGCAAGGAGTATCGGGACCTCGAGAAGATTGTTGCCAAATACAAGCAATTTATGGATGCCCGCAACCATCTCCAGCAGGCCAAAGACGTTCTTCAAAAGGAAAAGGATGAAGAACTTCGCGAAATGGCGAAGATGGAAATCGATGATCTTGAACCTAAAATTGAGAAAATAGATGTCGAAATAAAGGAACTGCTTATTCCAAAAGACCCGAATGACGACAAGAACGTAATGCTTGAAATTCGTGCCGGAACCGGGGGTGACGAAGCAGCTATTTTTGCCGGAGACCTTTGGCGGATGTATCAACGTTTTTGCGAGCGTCGCGGGTTAAAAATGACTGTCCTGGATGTAACAGAAGGAACTGCCGGGGGATATAAAGAAGTAATTTGTGGCGTAAGCGGTGACGCCGTGTACGGATTATTGAAATTTGAATCCGGCGTTCATCGCGTCCAACGCGTTCCGGCAACAGAGCAGATGGGCCGCGTTCATACTTCCGCCGCATCGGTAGTAGTAATGCCAGAAGTAGAAGATGTTTCGATAGATATCAATCCGGCAGACCTTGAATACCAAACAGCTCGTTCAAGTGGAGCCGGAGGCCAGAATGTAAACAAAGTAGAAACAAAAGTTCAGCTTACACATAAGCCCTCGGGGATCGTAATCACGTGCCAGGTTGAACGTTCACAACATGCTAACAGGGAACGGGCATTGCAAATGTTAAAAACAAAGCTTTACGAAATCGAACTGGAAAAACAACAATCCGAAATTGGGGCCACCAGAAAGTCAATTGTACGAACAGGTGATCGATCTGAAAAAATCAGAACTTACAATTATCCTCAGAGCCGGGTTACGGATCATCGAATCGGGTTTACGCAGCACAACCTTCCTGCTGTAATGAATGGGGACCTTGACGAATTTGTGGAGCAGCTTCGCATTGCGGATAGTGCAGAAAGGATGATGGAAAGTGCAGAACAATAATTTGGTTTTTTAAACTGTTTATGTTGAAAAAAGGAATGCGATAATGTGAATACGATTGCCTAATAAAAAAATTTCAACTGTATTGAATCATTTTAGTTAAATTCGTTTTACTATAAAAAAAATATTATGAGCAAAGGATTATTGACCGTTCTAATTGTAGCAGGGATTATTATTGTAATCATCATTGGTTTCGTTTCATGGGGTACCGGAGTATACGACAATGCGGTAAAACTTCAGGAAGACGTAAATGCGCAGTGGGCTGACGTTCAGGCCACGTATCAGCGCAGAGCAGACCTGGTGCCCAACCTTGTGGCCACTGTAAAAGGAGCCGCTGAAAATGAAAAGGATATTTTGGTGCAAGTTACACAGGCCAGAGCTGGGATAGTAAATGCAAAAACACCTGAAGACCTTGAGATCGCAGGCCGTCAAATTAATACGGCGATTAACCTCGCATTCGAAGCCTATCCCCAAATCAGGTCCACGGAAAATTTTCAGGATCTGCAATCTCAGTTAGAAGGCACTGAAAACAGAATTAATGTAGCACGTCAGCGTTACAATGAATCTATCAGAGGATACAATACGTACATCCGCGGGTTTTTCAAAAAAATGGCATTGAACTGGTTTGGTGGAGGAGAAGACTTCAGTGTTAGAAGCGGATTTGCAGCCTCCCAAGGTGCTGAGAATGCTCCCCAAGTAGAATTCTAAAAACAAAATCTTCAAACTCTCTGCTTGCTAAAAAGAGAGGAGCCCTGCCATGGTGGTGGGGCTTTTTATTTTCGTTTGGCAATCTGAATTTTGTTACCCTGTAAAAAAAAATTCTGTGGGCTTTTGACCCACAGAATAGACCCGGGCTCCGACAGGCTATTGAAATTACGTAGCGCTAGAGTTGAAGTGACACTCGTTGAGAGTTTGCTTCAACTATGATATACAATAATAAACATTTTCGTATGTGTATGGGGTACACAATCAATATTTTTTTAGAAAACACTTTGTCTCTATATTGGTGACATGTTAAAAAAGCGCCCGAATTTAGCCGGAAATGAATTTTTTGAAAAAGGGCACTTATATTTTTTACCGCATGTGTCAATCGACAATGTCATTTTTGGATTCCACGATAATGAACTAAAAGTATTATTGCTTGAATGGAAGGATCATCACAACTGGTGTTTGCCTGGTGGATTCATTTACAGAGATGAACATATCGAGGATGCTGCCATCAGGGTATTAAAATCACGTACAGGACTCGATAACATTTACCTAAAGCAATTCAACACTTTCGGTGATCCCGTCCGTCATCTCGGCATGGATACGGTGACGCAAAAAAAAAGATCCCAGACTTCAAGTTGGGTACTGGACCGATTTGTGACGATTGGATTTTGGGCCATCGTTGAGTTCTCCAAAGTAATTCCTGAGCCAGACGAATTCTCTGAGAGCTGTCGTTGGTGGGACATTGATAAAGTTCCGACGCTGGTGCTTGACCATAATTTGATCCTTGAAAAAGCCGTGCAGTCACTGCGCTTAAACCTGAACGATTATCCGGTTGGGAAAAATTTATTGCCGCCAAAATTTACGATGCCCGAACTGCAAAGAGTATATGAAACAATCCTGGGAAAGAATTTAGACAGAAGAAATCTTCAAAAGAAAATGTTGGCTCTCAACATCCTGGAACGGCTGCAGGAACGGAAATCCGGTGGCGCACATAAAGCTCCTTTTCTGTATCGGTTTGATCAAAGGAAATACGAAAAGGCGATGAAGCAGGGACTCAAATTTGGACTACACTAAAGTCTGTAAAACCTGATACAGCTCTCGCTCTGGTACAGATCAGCAATACGTCGTTATGATTGCCGGGCAATTAATGCCTCTGTAAAACTTTTCAGTTCGATTGTCTTTTCTTCAGAACAGGTTATGGTCTGCAGGGTATTGAATCCCTTCCTGAAATATTGGTTTATCTTCTTTTCGGTAACCTTTGGAATGTCCAGCGAATCGTAAACCGCTTTCACGCCATCAACCTTCTCATTCTTCTTAAATTTTTTTGCGTCCAGCCAGCATTCGAGTTCTTTCTTTCGATTGCCCTTCGCGCTCTCTAAGGCTTTGATTAGCAAAAAGGTTTTTTTGTTAGCGATGATATCACCACCTACTTGCTTACCAAACTTTTTCGGATCGGCATAAGCGTCCAGTAAATCGTCCTTCAACTGAAATCCAATACCGATGTTGGTTCCGAATTCACGTAACGCTTTACAATTGTTGTCTGATGCATCTGCTAATATTCCACCCAGCTCCAGACTGAATCCCAATAAAACAGCTGTTTTCAGTTTAATCATATTAATATACTGAGACTCGGTTACGCGTTCGCTTTTTTCAAATTCCATATCCCATTGCTGCCCTTCACAAACTTCCGCAGCGCATTTGTTAAACGCTTTTAAAACGCGTATCAGCTTGTTCGCTTCGATGTTAAGCAACATATCGTAAACACGGACAAGCATTACATCACCAGAAAGTATCGCCGTGCTTACATTCCATTTTTTATGCACGGTAGGGCTACCCCTTCGGAGTGGAGCCTGATCCATAATATCATCGTGCATTAGGGTGAAGTTGTGAAAAGCTTCAACCGCAACTGCGTATTGAACGATCTTTTTCGCATCATCTTTAAAAAGAGAATACGACAGCATTGTAAGCATCGGGCGTAGACGCTTACCGCCTAGACCCATCAGGTAACGAATAGGCTCATAAAGTGAAACTGGTTCTTTACCATATTTCTGTTTCTTTATCTCTTGCTCAATCCAATCCTGATATCGGGAAAGTGATGAAATCATGGGCGACCTAAATTAATCTTCCTGTAAAATATTTGGTTGTGCAAAGACCAGGTCAATCATACGCTTGTCGATGTCCGTTTTCTTGACACGAACATGAATTTTATCGCCTAATGTATAAACCTTGCGATTCTTGCGCCCGGTAATACGGTAATTCTTTTCATCAAACTCGTAAAAATCGTCTGTCATATCGGCAAGGCGAACCATACCTTCACACTTCGTTTCTATAATTTCAACATAGATTCCCCACTCTGTAACGCCGGAAATCAACCCTTCATAAACTTTCTTTTCAGCGGAGGCCATGAACTCAACTTGTTTGTACTTTATGGATGCCCGTTCAGCATCTGCTGCCCGCTTCTCCCGTTCTGATGAATGCACGCATTTCTCTTCATATTCATTTTTCATCAAGTGCTTTCCTTCATCCAGATAATGCTGCAACATCCGGTGAGCCATCATATCCGGATACCGGCGTATAGGAGATGTGAAATGAGAATAGTGTTCAAATGCAAGTCCAAAATGCCCTTTCACATCGGTTGAGTACTTTGCTTTTGCCATCGTGCGTATCGCCAGCTGTTCAAGAATATTTTGTTCAGGCTTACCCTCAATCTCACTCATTAACTTATTAAGCGATCCTGAAATGGAGGTTTCATCGATATTCATTTTGTGACCAAACTGTTTCGCAAAAACAGAAAAGTTCTTTACCTTTTCCGGATCCGGATAATCGTGAATACGATAGATAAATGTATTCTTCTCTTTTCCTTTTTTGATGTTATAAACAAAGGTTGCCACCTGTTTATTTGCCAGCAACATAAACTCCTCGATAAGCTTATGGGCATCTTTCCTTACTTTAGGAATTACCGCCAGCGGTTTACCCTTTGCATCAAGCTTGAATTTTACTTCAGTGGTTTCGAAGTTCACAGCTCCTTTTTTAAAGCGTTCCTTTCGAAGTTTTTTAGCGATGTCGTTTAAGATGCGCAGTTCATCCGCCAGCTCCCCCTGTCCTTTTTCCAGAATTACTTGTGCTTCCTCGTAACTAAACCGGATATCGGAGTGTATGATCGTCCGACCAAACCATTCCTTTTTGATTTTGGTTTTATCATCAATCTCAAAAACAGCAGCAAACGTCAATTTATCTTCATGCGGCCGGAGTGAACATAGCTCGTTTGACAACCGTTCCGGTAACATCGGTATCGTGCGATCGACCAGATACACGGAGGTAGCCCGATCATATGCTTCCTGATCCAGGATTGAATTTGGCTTTACATAGTGTGTAACATCGGCGATATGAACACCGATTTCGTAGTTACCGTTTTCCAGTTTTCGAAATGAAATTGCATCATCAAAATCTTTTGCATCTTCGGGGTCGATCGTAAAGGTTGTAACTTCCCTGAAGTCCCAGCGTTTTTTGATTTCCTCTTTTGTGATACTGTCCTCAATACCTTTTGATTCAGCCAAAACCTTTTCCGGAAACCGGAACGGAAGGTCGAACTCGGCCATTATAGAGTGTATCTCAGCTTCGTTTTCACCGGCTTTACCCAACACCTCCACAATTTTTGCTTCCGGCTTTTTGTCATCCTGGGACCATGATGTAACCTCAATGATTACTTTATCGCCAGCTTTGGCACCATTGATGTTTTCCGGGTAAACAAAGAAATCGGTATGCATCTTCCGGTAGTCGGGTACGACAAAGGCAAAATTTTTCGAAAGCTCGACCTTGCCGACAAATCGTGTTCGGTTTCGCTTTACAATCCCGGTTACTTTCCCTTCCTGATGTTCACCATGCCGTGTCGAAAAAATAACGACGTTAACGGTATCACCATCCACAGCAGATCCAAGGTCTTTACCTTTTATAAATATATCCGCCTGATCATTTCCCAGCTTTACGTATGCAAAGCGCGAGCTCACATGATCTACAATACCGATCAGTTCCTTCTGTTCATGGTTGCTTTTGTAACTTCCGTTGCTAGTTTGCTGTATTCGTTCTTCATCCAGGAGTTGATCAACGATCTGTCCTGCATATTTAACATCGTCCTTCTTCTTGAGGCTTAATTTTTTAACAATTTGTTTGAACGAATAGGCCTTTCCAGTTCCGTCATCTAACAACGCAAGAATTGTATTTTGTAGCACTCCTCTTTTATCGCCGCCTTTTTTTTCTCTTGATTTTTTCTTTTTACTCATTTTAATTTTTGTTGCTATCAACCCTACCGATAAGGTAAGTTGATCATAGTAGTTATTTTCAATTTTTGATGAATGGATCGGAAGGGATTCTTAATTTAAAGCCAATTCTTTGAGTTGCCTGTCTTAGCATCTGTTTCCGAATTTCCAGATGAGGGAGAAGGCCTTTTCATACCCATTTAAAACACGAAGGTAATAAAAAAAAATCCGGATTCTCAGCATGCGAATTTAAAGCCACGCGTTATCCACTGACAATTGGAAGGACGACTTTTTCCGCTGATGAAATTGTATTAAACTCCTAATATCTTAAGAAGAAAAAGATCATTTACACCGGAAGAGCGATGAGGCCTCTCTTCTTTGACTTTTTAGTGTCAATTTCTGTTTTGCTCTACGGCTTTTTATGATGTCACTTATTCGCCTTTCTTCTTCTTTCGTCAACGACACTGAACCTCTAACTGAGATGGTCTAGTAAATCCGGACAAAAAACTAAACTAAATTTGTGTTCCTATGGAAAAGAAAAACAAAACCAGGCAGCGTCATCGGAAGGTTGATGCTCAATTTAAACAAGAGGCTTTAAAGCAGGTAGAAAACGGCCGGAGCGTTTCCTCTGTTGCCCAGGGCTTGGGCATCTGGATTAAGCTCTTTCGCTAATTCTTCAATGATTTTACGCCATTTGTGAACGCTCTTGAACTTCTCCAGTGCACTACTTATAGATTGCTTACTTATGACCGACCTCGGCATGAGTTGGCATCCTGCCTGGGCGCTGGGCTTGAGTCAAATCTTGTTTTTTGGCGATCACGTTTTTAGTGATAAATATCCCACAATTAGATCTTATACTTTGTGTAATTGAGTCAACTGGTCTAGCGTCTATCATTTTTGTTTCCATTCCCTTCGCCAAAATCATTTTTGAATAGAAAATTGTTTTTATAAGGTCGTCCATAACAATTTTGGATAGATTAAATCCCAGCTCAGTTATTACGGTTTTAAGAATTTCACTGGGCAAAGGTCGAGTTGTTTTTTCTTCTTCAATTGCAAAGGCTAACTCAGCTGCCTCATTTCTCCCAATTATCATTTCTTTCTTTTCACTCGAATTATCCCGTTGTTCAAGTACAAGAAGGAAGTCGTCATTTTTCTTAAAGAGTTCTTTAAAAAATCCATTTTTATGCTTAGTCAAACTTGCTACCCTAAATTCTATTAAGTCTGATTGATTGTCCATGTAGTTTAATTTCCCATTTTGTCCGTGTGAAGTTACTGCAATAAAGAGTGAACAAATAGATACAATTATCTCTCGTCTCATGTTAATTGGTGAAATTTCTTTTTTGCCTTGCGCTGTTACCAGCTGGCGTTCTGTCGTCTGTGTATTAAAAATCAGGTCTCTAAAGGTTTTCGCTGTCTACTGAATGCTTTTGTATCGGCTGTGCGTAACCGGATTTAAAAATTTTAGAAGCGAAGGAAATTTTAAGAAATAATTTTTCTGGCAGGGAAAGGTGGAAGCTCTTTCCGATTTTTTCGGGATGTGCTTACACCTGTCTGATGGTTACCAAGGATGTTCGCTGCCGTCAAAGTTTAAGAATTTACCACTGTCGGCAATAGAAACCTTTGAAACGATGTTGGTCAAGATGTTTGTTACCGCTTGTTCTGTGGTGAATTGTGCTTTTTGTCCGCCCATGTCGGTTTGCACCCAACCAGGATTTACATTTACACAAATAATGTTGTCTTGTTTGAGTTCGTTTGCCATTGATTTATTTAAAACATTCAGCAAGTTTTTACTGCCTACATATCCGTAGTGTCCGCCAAAAGTCAAGTTGGTTACAGAGCCTAACCAACTTGAAATATTGATTGCAATTGGATTGTAGCTTTTGTTAAGTAGTTGTCGGAAGTGTTTTACAACGAGCAAGGGGGCAATACAATTAATGTGCAAAACGTCTAACATTTCTTTTGCATCAAGTTCGTTCAGGTAAAATGCTTTTGCCATTCTTGCTTTGTCGGAATAGTCTTTTGGATTTATTCCTGCGTTATTTATAATCAAGTCAATTCGACCAAAATTTTCCATTGCCCAAGTAGCAATTTCCTGAAGTTGTTTTTCGTCTGTTACTTCCAGTGCTTTCGGATAAATAACCAATTCTTGGTCATTCAAAAGTTTTGCAGCTTCTTGTGCTTTCTCCAATTCTCTTGCGGTCAAAATTACTTTGTAACCTTGTTTGCCTAATTGTCTGCACCACTCAAAGCCAAGACCTTTGTATGCCCCTGTAACTAATGCTATTTTCATTTTTATCTTCTTAATAATTTAAAACCAATTTCTCTGCCTTGTCCTTGAAACATAGCAATGTCTTAGCCCCCTAAAATCTGCACAGAATTTTCAAATGAGTTAAGTAGTTGATCGCCGTGCTGGTCATCCGCTAAGCTAATGTATGGATCAACCCCGGCCTTGTCAAGGCTAAGACAGAGCGGATGATTTTTATTTATTA
>JBGTEP010000110.1:0-11012 GCA_041747735.1 Chryseolinea sp. | reverse complement strand
AAGTATGGGGTGGAGGCATCGATGTTAAAAATGATGAGTACGTTTTTGACAAAGGGTACCATGAGTGACATGAAAGCAGGAAGCGCTCTTAACCTTCCAAAAGATAAAGTGGCCACACAATCCCTGATCCCTGCTGATTTTCTAATCGATGAGCAATTTAATATCCATACCGCCCATTATGGAAAAAATATAAACGACCATATTTCCATTGAAGAAATTAGAGCGTTTGCCGGAATCAAGTGATATCATGTCAGTGGTGTCGATAGGCTTCGGTTACCATTGACAACATATTAAAATTATATATGATCAGTGCATTCGAATATGTTACCGTGTTGATCTCGATTATTTTGGGGTTGGGTATCACTCAAATTTTAACTGGAATCGCTGACTTGTTTCAGAAAAGTGATCGGGTAAAATTCTATTGGCCTCATATTCTTTGGGTTCTTTTTGTTCTGATTCTCCACATTCAGGAGTGGTGGGTTACTGGCTTTCCCGAAAAATATTTTGAACATGCGATGCCTGTGCAGGCGCGCCAATTGTAGCCACCGCTTTAACTAAAGAGAGTGAAATGGCTGCCTGAATAACCGCTGCCCCACCCAACGAATGACCTATCAATAAAGAAGGTGCTGTAAATTTAGTTGCTAAGAAATTTGATGCAGCGATGATATCCTGAACATTACCGGAAAAATTACTTTCCGCAAACTCACCTTCACTCTGACCCAATCAAAGCTGAGTACAGCAACCCCACGGTTGGCCAATATTTTTGAAATGTTCCTCACTGTGTTCAGATTTTTGCCACAGGTAAAACAATGTGCGAAAATGGCATAGCTGTGTGGTTGCTGGTCCGCAGGCCACTCCATTTGAGCAGAAAGAATAACTCCATCACCATTGGGGAAGCTGAATTTGGTCGTTTTCATCGCATTTATATTTCAATAGGTATCAACTATCATTAGGATTGCCTCAATTTCGTTAACAAAATCAAGTGCGAAATCATGGTCTGTCTTGCCGTTTTTCTATAGGATTTTTCTCTTTAATTATTAGCTCAAGTTTCAAGAACATCTGCAGTTACGTCGGCTGCACAAGTTGACTAAGTCGGTCAATGGAAACATTCAGGTCATGCTTCATACCTCTTTTTTTCAGCACAGAGAACATCATCTTCATCAAAGGATTCATCGTGAGATTAAATTTAATGGTTAATAAGGTTTTACTTTTTTCAATTTTCTCAAATGTAAAGTTTAGTTCACCCATGCCTTTAATTAATTCAGCATAAGAAATGATGGAGTCATTTCTCTTAAATTTAGTCGTTGTAATAAAGTCGCGCCTATTCGCTACTATACAGGTATGTGTATTACCAATTTGGTTAATCTTGTGATCAGATTCTTTAATTTCCTTAACCCCTACTAACCATTGGGGTCGCAAGGGTAAATTCGTAACAACTTGAGCTAAGTCATACATGTTTGCCTCAATAATCCTGGATATTACTAAGTCGGCCTTAAGTTGTTTATCTAAAGAAGCTATCCGTGATGGCTCTGTATCTAGGTTGGCCCTCAACGCGGTTAACTTTGCATAGTAAAACGACACATCAATCTGGTCGAACTGTTGCATTCCGTTTTCCCAATTTAACCCGGCCTTTGTATCCACAATGGTTAAGTGATTATGAAGTGATTCTGTCATTAGCCAATATTCATTTCCGATAATGTCATTTTTCAGGAGACGATGCGCTACAATAACCGATTTCCCAAATAATTTTTCATATTCCTGTACCTTGTAGGTTGAGAATTCACCATAGTGAGTAATAATTTTTAGGGTCAGGTCAGGAGCGCTTTCGCATGCCCCGCAATTGCAAACTCGTTGTTGGTCGTAATTTAGAATGTGTCGATGAAAATCGAGAAACATTTTTTCAACTTGAGTAATTAGTTGGTCAAAATTCGGAGGGGGGCCAAATTTGTAAAACAAAACAGCATCTCCCTCGATTTCTGAAACAACCAATTCTAGTTCGTTTGCGTCCATAATTTTTGAAAGTAACTCCGAAATTATATGACGACTATGTTCTATTTCAGTTGAGTTAATGAAAGATGAAAACCCGCTTATGTCAGGGATAAATAACAGTCCATTGTTTTGCATGCACGATGTTGGTTACGTTAACTCGTCAATAAAAATGAATATTTGAATAGCAACAATTCAAAATGTTTCCCACCCTCTCCTTCAGAAATGTAATTCCAGAAATCTCAAGTAAATCATTCTTCAGGATTATCCTTTCAGGGCCGGAGAAATCATAGCCAGGCGGACTTTCATACAATGGGGAACTATTACCGTATGACACCTGGAAAAGAGTACTTAGAATGAATGTCTTGAACAAAGGTTTATTGAAAGACAATGAATTAAAATAGATAGCCGTATTCTCCATCAGCTCTTAATAACAACTTAAGTTCCCCACCAATTCACATCTTATTGATTTTCTTTCAAAAAAACTCAACTCCTAGCAAGTTAGCCATACTCAACGTACTGGAATTGTGACATGTCTTGCAGTTGACAGCTTGTGTGTAAATAGGTGTATTATTACCCCGCTATTTTGTCGGGTCACCAGTGCAAGGTGTTATACCCTTAAACTCATTCCAAAGGCTTCAACTCTGCTAAAGTTGTCGGAATCAATTCGGATACGGTTGGGTGAATGTGCACTGCACGTTGAATAACGGTATAGGGTGCATCAGCATACATAATGTCTAAAATTGAGTGAATGATTTCATCCCCCTCAATCCCCAAGATGCTTGCACCCAGTATTTTTTTTGACTCCGCATCCACCAGTATTTTCATAAAGCCGTCGGTCTCTCCTTTTTCTTTGGCACGTGCAATGCGGCTCATGGGACGTGTCGCGATCAAAGCTTTCTTACCAGACTTTCTCACTTCATTTTCGGTCATCCCCACTCGACCGAGTGCCGGGTCTATGTACAATCCATAACACATGATTCTGTCCGACACTTTGCGCGGGTCGTTGTCAAACAAATTGGCGGCAACAATTTCAAAGTCGTTGTAGGATGTGTGGGTAAACGCCCCTTGTCCATTACAATCTCCGAGTGCCCAAATCCCCTCAACGTTGGTTCGCAATTGATCATCAACCTTGATGAACCCTCTGTCATTCATTTGAACGCCTGCCTTGTCCAAACCAAGATCATCGGTGTTGGGTTGCCTGCCAGTGGCCAGCAACAGGTGGCTACCTACCACATGCTTATCACCACTGCTGCAATCAACGTTGATTTTGATTTTATCTCCATCCAACTCACCACTAAGGCAATTCGCTTTCAACCTGAAAGTAATTCCTTCATCACTGAGAATTCTTTTGATTTCTTCAGACACATCTTCATCTTCTCGGCGAATCAACCTGGATCCTCTGTCAATAATGGTAACCTTGCTGCCAAATCTCCGATACATCTGACCAAATTCAAGTCCAATGTAGCTCCCACCAATAATGATTAAATGTTCAGGTACAAAATCAACATCCATGATGGTGCTGTTGGTCATGTACTTCACATTACTAAATCCTTCCGGCACCACTGCCCTGCCGCCAACATTGATGAAAATTTTATCAGCTTTTAATAACTCATCTCCTACCCGTACGGTGTTCGCACTTTCAAAACGCGCATGGCCTTTAAATACAGTAAGGTTCTTTGTATTCCTCAACCAATTTTCAACACCCTCAGTTGATTGGGTCACAATCTTGTCCTTCCGCGCTTTCACTGCTTTCATGTCAACCGTAATGTCACCGTCAATAGTTACACCGTAGTCGGCAGCACGTCTGGCAACATGAACTATTCGTGCGCTGGCTACCAACGCCTTGGTAGGTGTGCATCCGTTATTCACGCAAGTGCCACCGAACAATTTTCGTTCAACGATTGCAGTCTTCTTGCCTTCAGCAGCAAACCTGGCGGCTAGTGAAGGTCCTGCTTGTCCAGTTCCAATAATTATTGCATCAAATTCTTTCATCGTTTAAGGGATTGTTTAAGATTGACATATTTTAATACGATCAAAACGCTAAAGAAAACAAGTGAAAGATAACACATAGGAACGCCTCCTTCAGTTTTTGGACATTGTACGCTGCCCGCGAATTGAAACCATGTTGCTGCCAATGCAATTAGCCAGGGTATACCCGCGCCTACATAAAACCAAACAATTTTCTTGAGAATGTTTGCATGCACTAGTATGGCAACAATGACACCTGCAAAAATAATGTAACAGGCAGGTATGTTAACAATCAAGGGACACAAATCGCCCTCATTCCATTGTTTGATTACCAATTGAATAACTGTTGCTAAAACTGTTATCAACAATATGAATATCAGAAAGTAAACGAGACGCTTCAAAATGATTTCGATTAATGTGCAACGACCATTCCAGCATCAACGACCTGATTGGACTTCACAGCCGTTAATACTTTTCGACCTCCATCTATATGGTTAAATTCCAAAAGAGTCATTTTTTTTGATTCGCGTCCAAGACCAAATGTTAGTACATTGATGTTGTCACTGCATGCTAGGGTAAATCTATCTTTTCCTTCGGAAATGTAATTCCGGAAATCTCCAGAAAATCATTTTTCAGGACTATCCTTTTCAGGATTGGAGATGTATACCAAGGTAAATTCACATCTGATTGATTTTTTGAGAATTCAACTCTTAGCAAGTTAACCACACAATCAACCTATTTGGAAATTGTAACTTGTCTTGCAGATGACACTTCCTTATTAAAAATGAAATTAGAGCGTTCCTAATAGGACTTTAATACACTAATAAGGTGATTTTAAAGATATTGCGGCAGCATTCTGCTTTTTCAATATGTTCAAGATCCTAGAAGAATCAAGGAAATACCAGATTGTATTTAGATCACGAACAAAGAGAAAGATTGAAAGAAATTTCATCAAAATGCCCGGTACATAAAACACTGCAAAGTGAAGTAATAATAGAAACAGAATTGATTTGATAAATCAAAAGAACTATTTAAACCAATGCATTTTACAAGCACAATAATGAAAAAATGAGTCAACAAAACTTATCCATTACGGAGCTGGAAAAACTGCAAAAGGATACATTCAGGTATTTTTTAAAGGAAACCAACATCGAAAACGGACTTGTTCCGGACAGCACAAAACAAAATTCACCGTGTTCCATTACCGCGGTCGGTCTTGCCCTCTCGTGCTACCCGGTGGCGGTCGAAAACAAATTTATCAAACGCGACGAAGCCGTTAGGCGGGTATTGACAACGCTGCGTTTTTTCTGGGAAAGCCCGCAAGGGGAAGAGCCGGGCGCAACCGGCTACAATGGTTTTTTCTATCATTTTCTTGATATGAAAACCGGCAAACGCGTTGGAGACAATGAACTTTCAACGATCGACACAACTTTTTTTCTCGCAGGCGCACTTACTGCCGCTGAGTATTTTACTGCTGATACGCCCGAAGAAAACGAGATACGCAAACTCGCCGAAGCACTTTACTGCCGCACAGATTGGCAATGGGCGATGAATGGCGGCAAAACTGTTACAATGGGTTGGACGCCGGAAACTGGATTTCTCCCGTACCGCTGGGAAGGTTACAGCGAAGCCCTTCTACTTTATGTGCTGGCTCTGGCTTCGCCAACGTTTCCCTTGCCGAAAAAAAGCTACATGGAGTGGACGAAAACTTACCAATGGAATAAACTCTATGACATAGAACACCTCTACGCTGGTCCTTTGTTTATCCATCAGCTTTCGCACTGTTGGATAGATTTTCGAGGTATCCAGGACGAATATATGCGTAGCAAAGGCATTGATTATTTTGAGAACACCCGCCGTGCGACATATGCTCAGCGTGAATATGCAATTCGTAATCCGAAAAAATTTAGAGGCTACTGCGACAACTGCTGGGGCGTAACGGCGAGCGATGGACCCGGCAATCAGACCGTGATAATTGATGGCATTGAACGCCAATTTTTTGATTACTTGGCCCGACAAATTCCGAACGGTCCCGACGACGGGACAATTGCGCCCTGGGCCGCGGTAGCGTCCTTACCATTTACTCCTGAAATTGTTCTGCCTGCGCTCGCGCACTTCAACGAAATTTATCCGGATATGACCAGCAAATACGGTTTCAAATGCAGCTTTAATCCAACCTTTGAGGGTGGCAATCAAGGCAAAAACGGCTGGATTTCTCAAGGCTATTACGGACTAGACCAGGGACCTGTTGTTCTGATGATTGAGAACCACCTTACCGGATCTTTCTGGCAAATGATGCGTAAATGCCCCTATATTATTTTGGGTTTGCAGAGAGCAGGATTTACTGGCGGCTGGCTCGGAGAAACGTCACAGAAATAATTTTGAAAATTACAATTAATGATTTCGGTTAGTTGGCAACAACTTATAAACGAAGTTTCTAACCTTCATCGAGCCCATCATGGTAAAAGCGACAAAACGTTAAAGAAAGTTATTCAAATGATTACTTTTTATCTTCCCAAATTATTTTTTCTATCGCTCTTTCTGCCAAGGCCAGGATAGTATTTGCAGGATTTGGTCCCAGGGAAACAGGTAATATAGAACCGTCGAGGACAAACATGTTTTCGTGGTTAAATACTTTTTCATATGTATCCACTACGCCATCACTTGCATCGTTGCCCATGGAGGCACCACCAATATTGTACGGTACTTCCACAATTTTTAAATGGCTTGCTGCCCCATTTGGAATATAATATATGTCGGCCTCTCGGGCAAAAAGTTTACCTAGTTTGTTCAGGTAAGCTATATATTTCTTATTGTCGTTAAATGGAAAATTAATCGCTACTTCATTATTTTCATCAAGATAAAATTGCCCAACGGCGTCATACCTACCCATCATTAGAAAAGGTATGGGCGAGCTTCGTTCCAACAACTCAAAAACAGGTACATACTTACCCATTGTATTTACAGTACGGCTGATTGACTTATACGATTCTGGGTTAAGGTTTCCAGTCAGGCTCAGGAGTATGGCAGAGATTGCTTTAATGGGTGTAGGACACCGCCACCTTCTATGTAAGCACCTTGCGAGCTTTACAATTCTAAATTTTCGGACGCCCATAAGCATTACTAATGTCTTCATAGTCAATTTCCCATTCCGCAGGCAATGCTTCTGCCATCTTCATCATGACCATTCGTGCCTTACCATCTACCCCGGGACATTTATACTGCCGGCGGCCGGAGCCAGCGACTATTATTATTCTAAAAGGACGTTCTCTACAGGAAGTTTTGCACTGTCATCATTTGGTTTCATCTTTCGTATTTATAATGTTTACGATTATTTTTTACATTAATAGTATACTGGCTACAGTATCAAATTGTAGCATGTGGTGCGATAATGTTTTTTCCTTACCTGTATTCGGGATTTTCAAATTCCCATCTTTCTCCGTTATCCCATTCCTTCCTGGAATTACCGTAATTCGGATAACCACCTTGGGCCTTCAGTGCAGAAGCTAAATGAAGCAGGTTGTAGGTCATAAAAGTGGTGTTCCTGTTTGTGAAATCAGAATCTTCGCCTACGGGAGGAGTGATCTTTTTTCCTTTCCATTCAGTGTCGCCGTAACTCGGGCCGGGGCCTACTTCGCCGATCCAACCTGCATCCGCCTGCGGCGGGATAGAGTAACCTACATGTTGCAGCGAATACAAAATACCCATAGCACAATGCTTTAAGCCATCTTCATTACCTGTAATAATTGTGCCACCTACTTTACCATAAAAAAGATATTGTCCTTTATCATTTGTCATGCTACTCATGGCATACAAACGTTCAATTAGTTTTTGAGCAATTGAAGATTTTTGACCCAGCCAGATTGGGGTGCCCACAATTAGTATGTCTGCCGAAAATATTTTCTTAAAAAGTTCCGGCCATTCATCGTTTTCCCAACCATGTTCTTTCATATCTGGCTGCACTCCTGTTGCAACTTCATGATCTACAAAACGAATCTCTTCTACTGTTACTTTTTCTTTTTTCATTATTGCTTTTGAAATTTGGAAAAGAGTATCTGTGTGACTTGTTTGTGGAGATTTCTTTAAAGTGCAGTTTACGAATACGGCTTTGAGATTGTTGAAATTACTTTCTTTCATTTATTTTATTTTAATGATTATTATTTGTTTAAATTATTATAACATTCAAGTGTATAATTATCGATAATTGTTACTTAATTCGTTTCAAGTGTAATGCAAGCAATACCCTGTGGTGGAATGTCAATCTCAATTGTGATCGTTTTTCCTTTAGATCTAATACTAAATGGTTCCTTAACCAAAGAAGATGATTTCTCTAAAGAAATTACCTGCGCTGCTGAAAGTGAACGAGGACGTCCCATATCAATCCATGCATTTGTAGCATTAGCATGGATATCATCAATTCGTTCGACATAGGATGCAATAACTTTTTCTTCAATTTGTAATTCGATGGATATAAATTCTGTTTTCTGAGGATGCTTAGGCAAAATGGAATTGATCAATAATATTTGTATTGCAGTATCCTTTTTAATTATCCAAAAGTCTACTGTCTCATGCTGCTCATCTATTTTAAAAATCATGTCACCCAGGTTATGCAGCAACTGGTAAGCACGGTAGGCAGGCTTTGGAATACCATAAATATTCATTAACCCGAAGCCTCCATGAAATGGTATAGATGAAAAATAATTCTCTTCAAAAACATCTGAAAATGTCCAATAGCTGTATCCTTCTACGTACTCACGTGCTTTCATAATGGTTTTGGTAATGTACGCTGCAGCATAGGCCTGGTCGTGCAATTCATCAAAAGGATTGGAGGAGGTACTCCATTCTGTGTAATATACAGGCAGCTTACCTGCCTGCTGCTTTGTTTTTTTTACATCTGCCTGTAAAACACTTCTTTTGCTTTTTGCAAGTTGCTCAAATGTATTATCGCCCGGCTTACCAAAAGCATCTGTAGGGTAATGATGGGTTGAAATGAAATCGAGTGGCAGTTTATTTTTCTTACAAAAATTTATGAAGGGCGTAATCCATTCGTTTTTTGCTGTGGCAGGACCGCCAACTTTTAAATCGGGGTGTACTTTTTTTATCGCCTTGGCAGAAACCTGGTAAAGTTTAAAATAATCTGCCTGGCTTCCGGTCCAAAATGCTTTTAAATTGGGTTCATTCCATATTTCAAAAAACCACTCTTTTACTTCCCCTGCTCCGTACCTCTCCTCCCAGTGTTGTACCAATCTAAAAATCAAGTCTCCCCATTCATTATAATTTTTGGGGGGCGTAATATTACCCTTGTATTTAAATACCGTATCATTTCCACTCGACAAAGCGAGGGGCATAAAAGAAAGTTCTACAAAAGGCCGCATATCAATGGAACGTAGAAAGTCACAAATTTGGTCCGCGTTAAAAAACGAAAAAATTAGCTCATCATTTTGGTTTATCAGCGTACCCATATCGTCTGAGAGAATACCATGAAAACGCACATAACGGAACCCTAATTCCATTTTGCACCGGGTAAGTTGTTTCTGCCAGTCTGCCCTTAATGCCAGTGCTGCATGTCCGCTTCCAACGCAATGTTCCCAAGAATGAAAAAATTGAGATAATTCTGCTTTTATCAGATTGAAGGTAAAGCTAGTACTCATGTAAATTTTAGTTTTTAAGTAATGAATTGAAGTACTCCATGCTGGTTTAAATCTATCTTTTCCTACTGAAATGTAATTCCAGAAATCTCAAATAAATCATCCTTCTGGATTGGTGATGTCATAGCCTGGCGGACCTTCATATAATGGGCACTATTACCGACACCAGAAAAAGAGTATTTTAAAAATACCTTCCACGGTAAATTCAATCCCATTGATTTTCTTAGAGAATTCAACACTTGGCAAGTTAACCACACAATCAACGTATTTGGAAATTGGAACTTGTCTTGCAGATGACACTTCCTTATTAAGAATGAGATTAGAGCGTTCCTAATAGGACTTTAATAAACTAATAAGGTGATTTTAAAGATATTGCGGCAGCATTCTGCTTTTTCAATATGTTCACGATCCTAGAAGAATCAACGAAATACCAGATTGTACTGACTGATCCTTCCCTTGCTAAATCATCAGAGTTTGTCAATCGATGGCAACTCAAAAGAATCTGATAACGGGCGTACTTTTTGACGTCAGGCTATGATCAGAAAACAGAGTTGGTCAACAGGGAGCATTTCATGGCGAGCAAATTCTGTGATGAAGATGGTTTAGTTGTTTAATACATTTTACACACTAATGAGTGCTTTCGAATACATAACCGTTCTAATTTCCATTGTATTGAGCTTGGGGATCGCCCAAATTCTTACTGGTATTGCCGGGTTGATAAAGAAATCGCATAAGGTGGTTTTATACTGGCCTCACGTTTTGTGGGTCTTATTTGTTTTACTTCTTCACATTCAGGAATGGTGGATAACGTATCAACTTAAAGGGTATCATCCGTGGAAGCTTCCATTCTTCCTCTTCATCATGATTTATCCAATTAACCTCTTCGTGATGGCACGATTGCTTTTCCCCGATAAGCTAAAAGGGAAAGTGATTGATTTAAAGCTGTTTTATTTTAAGACCTATCGAAAACTGTCTTTGTTGCTCATCTTATCAGCAATATTCTCCATCCTTTATAATTTATTAATACTTAATCTGGCTATGGCCGATCAGATTTTACAATTGTTGCTCATCGCTACGATCTCATTAATTGCTATAAAGAAATACACAGTCGAGTGGGTACACAAGATGGTATCAATTGTGGTGCTGCTAACACTGGTAATGAGTATTATCATCGAATGGAATATCTGGTTAATAGAATAAGGCATGAATACGAAATCGCATAGCGAATTGAATCCCAAGGAACATGAAAGTGCGACAGTATCTTGGATATATTTATAGAGTAAAGCTATTTTCGCAAATCCGCATACTACCGGGTGGATTTGCGAAACAACGCATTACTATATTCGACGATACGTACATTACCTGCAACCCAAAAGACCAAACCGCCCGGAAAATTAAAACATGGTT
>JBGTEP010000109.1:0-4868 GCA_041747735.1 Chryseolinea sp. | reverse complement strand
AACCATGTTTTAATTTTCCGGGCGGTTTGGTCTTTTGGGTTGCAGGTAATGTACGTATCGTCGAATATAGTAATGCGTTGTTTCGCAAATCCACCCGGTAGTATGCGGATTTGCGAAAATAGCTTTACTCTATAAATATATTGTATATCTCGGAAAGGTCTAGGCCACCCATTTCGGAATTAGTCTAGTCCACCGTTTCGGAAATCATCCAGGCCGTTTTTCGGAATTGATCTAGGCCACTTTTCGGAGTTCTAAAGGAGTTCATTTCGGAATTGATCTAGGCCACTGTTTTGGAATTAGTCTAGGTCACCCCAAGCGCGTTTAAGTCTTGATGCAAAAGCAGTAAGCTTTGAGTTTAAAGTTCAAACTCGAAGCGCTATGGCTAAACCACTTTCTATGCATCAAATTAAACGTATTATCGAATGGCATTTTCAAGGAAAAAGCATCCGAAAGATGAACAAACTCTCGAAGCTCTCGCGAGATACGATCAGTGTTTATGTACAGCGGATAAAGGATAGCGCCATGAGCCAAAGCGAATTGCTCTCATTGGACACCGAAGCACTGTCTTCGCTCATGTACACTGAATCTATTGAAAAAAGTACCAGTGGAAGATCGGTTGACGAGCGCTATGAGGCTCTAAAATCTCGGATCGCAGATTATCAACATGATTTAGTACGAAATCGTCATCTCACACGCCAACTACTGTGGGAAGAATATCGGAAAGAATATCCAGACGGATATGGCTATACACAGTTTTGCGAGCATCTGAAACGATATGAGCGACACAAGGATGCTGTGATGATTTTCAATCATCTACCTGGAGAGCAGCTTCAGGTAGACTTTGCTGGAGATAAACTCGGATATGTAGATACCCAAACAGGAGAATGGATCCCGTGTGAAGTATTATTGGCGGTATTCCCCTACAGCCATTACATGTATGCAGAAGCTCTTCGTTCACAAAAGCAAGAAGATTTTATTCACGGACTGGCGAATGCTCTCGAATTTTTTGGAGGCGTTCCACAAAGCGTGAAGCTGGATAACATGCGCACTGCGGTGACGAAGGCAAGCCGATACGAGCCTACTTTTACCGAGGCGATGCAGTTCCTGGCTGAGCATTATGAGATGGCAATTGTAACAGCCAGAGTTCGAAAACCTCGAGACAAAGGTAGTGTTGAGCGAGGAGTAGACATCGCGTATAAACGTATTTACGCTGCGCTAAGGAAGGAAAAGTTTACCAGTCTGGAGGAATTGAACCGCGCTATTAAAATACAATTGACGCAGCTCAATGCACGACCATTCCAGAAGAAGGCCGGATCACGGAAAGAACTGTTTGAAGGTGAAAGGGCTCAATTGAGAGAACTTCCTTCTACGCGTTATGATATTAAACACGTCACGTATGGAAAAGTCCAACGTAACTATCATGTAATTGTTGGAGAAGATCATCACCAGTATAGCGTTCCATACAGATTGATCGGCAAGCGGTTGAAGATTACTTACACTAGCGATACCGTCGAAATTTATGACCACCTGGATCGTGTGGCCGTTCATAAACGGTCGTTCAAAAAAAACAGCTATACCACAGCGGTAGAACATCGTCCACCGAATCACAAAGCAGTGGTAGAATCTCAAGCGTGGGACGATGAATACTTCTTGAAGGAAGCCTCTTACAGAGGCCAGTATGTGCAAGCAGTGATCAAAAGGATGTTGGAGTCAAAGATCTTCTACGAACAAACCTATAACAGTTGTCTGGGTATCCTTCGTCTTGGGAAGCAATACGGAACAGTGCGCTTGAATGCAGCGTGTGAGCGCGCATTACAGGCTCCTGTCGTGAACTTTGGATTAATTAACAACATCCTCAAGCGTAATCTTGATAAAGTTCCTACCAGCGATCCATATCAGACGTCGATCCCAATCCATGATCAAATACGCGGTCCTAAAGCCTTTGAATAAATTATGTTTTACAAATCCCAAATCCATATTATGAACACAACAGCAACAGTACAACAACTTAAAGACCTCAAACTCGAGGGAATGATGCGGAGCTATCAAAGTATTCTTCAGCTACCTGTCAATCAACTTCCTGATGCTCACATGCTCATTGCGCAGCTAACCGAAGCAGAGCGTCAGAATCGACTTCAGCACAAGACTAATCTATTCTTGAAGCTCAGTAAGCTGCGTTACAATGCTAGCCTAGAAGAAGTCTCCTTTGCCCCGCAGCGCAATCTCAAGAAAGAACATATTCTTCAACTTGCGGATTGCACCTTTATCGATCGAGCTGAAAACATGTTGATCTCTGGATTGTCGGGAACAGGCAAAAGCTTTTTGGCGTGTGCCTTCGGCCACCAAGCCTGTACCATGGGGTACAAGACGCTGTACTTAAATCTTAATCGCTTTACCGAAAGGATGATGCTTGCCAGAATTGAAGGATCATTCAATAAGTTACTTAACCAACTGGAGAGAGTAAAACTTCTTATACTGGATGACTTCGGACTTGCGCCGATGGAGCAGAACGCGCGCCTCGCTTTATTACAAATCCTGGAAGACCGTTACAATCGTAAATCGGTGATCATTGCTTCTCAACTACCCGTAGCAAAATGGCATGAGTACATTGCCGAACCAACATTGGCTGATGCGATCCTCGACCGATTAACCGCTAACGCGCACCGCTTCGAACTACAAGGTGAATCGATGCGAAAACGACCACAGGTCCTTCAAGAAAATCACAACGCCAAATCAACTAAAAATTAAATACCTTTGAAGCATCAAAACTTAACGCGAGGCAGGTGGCCTACATCATTACCGAAATAGTGGCCTAGATCAATACCGAAATAGGTGGCCTACACTTACCGAAATACTCAATGACACAGATTAGTTCAAATGATGGCTTTAGTCATACAAATGTCATGTAGTTTTTGTGTCTTTGTTTTTTAATGCACTGCATTTCTTCTACTTGCGAACTGCGTTTTATTAAAAAAACTTTAGGAAAAAAGGCGTCTGGTTGAAAGAGAGGCATACTGTTAATGAATGTGTTTATCAATTTCATTTGCTTCCTCATTCTCTGAACTGAAGAAGCAATGAAGAGCACATCCATGTCCCTTATCTTTGTATCCAGCCTCAACTTTGGCCACTTCCTTTCCAGCTACCTTTACCATGCCATCAGGATCAGTCGTTACGACATGGCCCTTCATAGACTTCATGCTTCCGTCTTTCTGAATTTGGCCGACTTTTTTACCGCTAGCCGTTGCTACATCTCCATCAGCGGAAATGACACCAATAACCTCTCCGGATACATCGCATACTTTACCATTCTTGATGGATCCAAGGGCTTTACCTGCATCATCAACGACTGTACCGTCAGCCTGAAGACGTGGGTGCATGCCTCTATGCTTGGGTGGCATTTCTCTTTTCTGCACATCTTGCGCATTTACGAATGAAAATGCGAACAGCATCAGCATGATCATTATAAGTGATTTGTTTCTCGTAGTTTGTGTGTTTTAGTTAATAAAAGGCAACGGCTTAATTGTTTAAAATTTATAATTCAAATTTGAATAAATGATGAAATTGATTGACTGATATTCCTTATTTGAAAAACTGATTTATATCACATTTTTCGAAACGTCTCATACGCAAGAAAATGGTGTGTTCTCAGAAAATCATTCACTTGAGTTCACTCTGACGCTTGATGTCTGCTGCAAAGCGTGTGTTATCAAGAGAGCATAATTGGGCTATATCTTCAATCAGATTTATTTGTTTGCACCATTTTCATGCCCCGAATTCTCTATTCTGTAGAGTGACAGAATCGTTCAAGTTCATTTTCATAAATGGATGACATACTTCGTTATGAGATGATCAGGCGTTATAACTGTGAATAGCAATCGGCCTTAAAGAATAATGAAATGCGATGAGGTTGAGTAGTATATGCCGATAACGTGTAGCAAAGTACACACTTACATGCTCTATACTTGCCCCTAAGCTAATTGTCCTAAACGTATTGCCTTCAGAAGACAATAATCAACCAATCAAAGACTATTCTCCATTTACCTCCTTAATAATATAATTTCCCACGTTGTTAAGCTGGGCCTGTAATTCATCAACATCAACATCCTTACTCATCGTAAGCACTGCACCAGGCGGACGCAATTGGACATCAGCCTGCGTAACATCGGGGTTTTGTAACAATACCTTCTGCACACTGTTGACGCAACCGCCACAACTCATTCTTTGCAATTCATTTAATTTTATGTAAATGTTTTTTTGAATTTTCTCACAATTGTTTAGCTACTCCTTCACTGTTTTCATTAATGATTTCACCGAGCCCGAGCTTTTAAGAATCACTTTGCTATTCATCACTGAATGGCTTTCAGAATCAATCCTAAACGTGAGATCAAGTTTATATTTTACATTCTTGCCTTTCTTTAGCAACTCAAACAGTGTTTTACTTACCTCTTTAAACGAAACTCTTATGGGGATTTGAAGCTCAGTAACGCTTTGCTCTTTAATATCGGTAACACCCGGTATTATTCCCTCTATCCATTCATGATCTTCTATGGCAAACTTATAAGCAATGTTTTTTGCTTGGATTGGAAAAACGTTTTGGTTTTTTACAACAACATTAAGCAGGATAGCGGCTCTCGAAAAATTAAGGGAATCAACCTGAATATGTTTCGAGATAAGTTCCGGGATATAAATCAGCGGAAGAAGTCGCTTGATATCCACGTCAAATTTCCTTTTAAAAACAATGTCAGTGAAAAAGGTTGCGTGTAATCTATATTCAACCGAATCAATATCCTTTCGCTCACTGGCTTTTAGGATTGACGTAAGGTGATTATTTTCAATCGTTAAAGGAAGGGAAATCCAACTGGTGTCAT
>JBGTEP010000108.1:0-56304 GCA_041747735.1 Chryseolinea sp. | reverse complement strand
CCTGCATCAAAGACCCCTAAATCCCCTTAAGGGGACTTGAATGCACTTGGTAACTATCTGTTGTATAAAAATTAAGATGTTCTGGAATTGATGCACAGGGTGAGTAGACTTGAATAAAAAAATCCAAAATCATGGAATGTTTAATTTCCCTTTTAGTAGGCTAGGGGCGCATGTGATTTGTGCCATGCAACAATGTGCTGTGGATTGGTATGGGCGTGGTCCTATGTTAAAAATTTTGGAGCTTATTGGCAGCTGTTAACGCTCACACTATACGCATCGAATCTTCCAACCCATATGTACAAAATATCACAACTGGTAACCGATAGCATCCTGCATCAAAGACCCCTAAATCCCCTTAATGGGACTTGAATGCACTTGGTAATTATCTTTTATATAACAATTGAGATGTTCTGGAATTGATGTACAAGGTGAGTAGTTAAAAAAAAACTCCACAATTATGGAATGTTTAATTCCCCTTTCAGGGGGCCAGGGGGTTTTCGGATATGACTCATACCTACATATTCCACGCGCCGGCGGAATGATTGTGCGTGGTGTAAAAATCAGCTTGGCGCAGAATGTATGGAAATCATTCGGGTTAGATGAGCCTAAATTTTGCACAATGTTTAATTCCCCTTTCAGGGGGTCAGGGGGTTTTATGCATGATAACAGTGTGCAGAGATCTGATGTGGGAGAACATCCGCCGCACGGGAGGTTGATTTGTCTCTAGATAAAAATTAATGTTGGTCGTATTCTAGTCCTTCGTACCGGGATCACACACTCACATCACTTCTCCTCATTCAAAAAATCAAAGTCATAATCAATCAATTCTTTGGGGTGGACGCCAAGGCCTTTGGCGAGTTCGAACAGGCTGGTGAGATTTAAATTTTTATCGGGGTTCTTTTCAAGAAGACTTATTTTGGTATGGTCAATATCACATCGCAGGGATAATTCGCGTTGGCTCAAACCTCTCTCTTCCCTCAACTGAGTCAGTTTTTCTCTGAATTTCTTAAGGCGTTTTTTATGCTTGAGTTTCATGCCTGACTGCAATCTCAGGCATATCCCGAAAATTCATGTATATAGAAGTATATACAATTGATATTGATTTACTAAATTCGCTTCTGGTATTCCATCAGAAGAATTTACAACACCAATCCTGATTAGAATTGAAATCACTAATCGACTATACCGATACTGAACTTGTTACTGCACTCACGCAGAGTGACAGAAATGCTTTTGAAGTGATTTACCGGAAGTATGTGCATGATTTACTGGAATATGCACGCCGGAATATTGCTGTACAGGAAGAGTGTGAGGAGATCGTGCAGGAGGTTTTTTTGTCTCTCTGGAGCCGTCACCAGCATTTAAAGATCGATTCACTGCGCGTTTATCTTTTTAGTATGGTGAAATACATGATTGTCAAATATTTCCAAAAGCAGAAGGTACGCAAGCGGTATGCCGAACACTATGTTATTTTCGAACAGATGTATGATACTATTGACGATGAGTCTTTTGATACACCGGCTGTAATCCAGGCGATGATTGAAAAAAGTTTATCGTCACTCCCTGAAAGGTGTGGTGTAGCTATACGTCTCCGTTTACATGAAAATCTCTCTAACGCTGATATTGCTCAGCGGATGAACGTCACCAAAAAGACCGTCGAGAACTATGTAGTGATGTTTACTGCTCACTTCAGAAGCACCTATGCTACAGCCGATAAATCCAAAATCAAATTGGCTTCATTTTTCCTTGCTATTTTTATGTCATAGGACTTCCGTAAGCTAATTGATGTTCAATGTTCATTAATCGGGTAATTCTCTTTAAGCAATGCACGCATGAGTGTAACAATAGGTGTTATAACTATTTTCCTACATCAGTATTAAGCCTTGAGCCATTACATAACCCCCAACTTTAGTTGGGGGAAAATTGCCACAAAGAAAACGCCAACTAGAAATCGAATTGAAGCTGTCACCTGCATGGCGCGAAATGCGACCACACTGTCTTCGAAAATCAAGCCCTTACAAACTGCCCATATCTCAGGTAAGCAATTAACAACTAATTTTAAATTGCCCATTTATAATCGTTTGTTGTCGGCTCTAATCCTTTCGAATACGTTTTCGTGATTTTTTTTCACCTTTCCACCGGGGGTTTTTGTTAATCAACCTCACCTATACCAAAACTGGTCGTATGATTTTTTAAATTAGTACTCTCGCAGCTACACTATGGAAAAGACAAATTTTGATAACCTCATCGAGCGATACGTAAAAGGCCAGCTCAACGAAAAGGAAAAAATTAAATTAGAAGCCTGGCTTGATGTCGTTAAAACAAAGTATAAGGCACAACTGACTTTAACCAAGCGGGATGAAGACAGACTCTTTAATAAGATCACAAGCATAATTGAAGGGGTGGAAGAAGTCATATCATTTCAGCCTGAGTCATTCGGGCGGGACTCAATACCCAGGAAAAGTTTGTTCACTCAACCCTGGTTTAAGGTCGCTGCCATGATTGTGTTGTTGCTCGCTGCATCTTACACCATCTGGCAGGTTACTTCAGGAAAAGAACCACTAACCGAAATCATCGCTGGTGCAGCGGTCGAGAAACATATTCTTGATGACGAAACTATAGTATGGCTGCAACCTGGAAGTAAACTGAGCTATTTTGAAAATATGGATAAACGCGCGCGCGAAGCGTCACTTGAAGGAGAAGCTCTTTTTGAAGTAGCAAAAGATCCTGATCGTCCTTTTGTGATTTCGTGTGGAGATATAGTTGTAAAAGTATTGGGCACCAGTTTCAATCTGAAGACGAATAAGGAAACAGTAGAGCTTAAAGTGTTGACCGGAAAAGTAAATCTTTCTTCACCGAGTGACCAAACAGGAATTACGGTGATGCCGAATCAAAGTGTTGCCTATACAACGCTGGGTACTGTTGAACGCGCGGCAATGACCGATCTTGAAGTAAACGAAATTATCCACGACACTGAATACAACATGGCATTCAATGATGTGACAATGGATCGTGTTATCGAACGGATTGAAAAGAAGTTTAATGTACGCATAGATGTAAGGAACAAGCAGGTATACAAATGCCATATCTCGGCTGACTTTTCCGATAATTCCCTGACCGGGACGTTGCAGATGCTTGCCGGAATAATTGATGTGGATTATGAAGTAAACAAAGGCGTTGTGACGCTTTCCGGCAACGGATGTGAGTAAGTTGAACTGAACCTAACCTAAACAAACCGATATGAATTTCTACCTGCTATTTGCCATAGCCAATACTACCTAAGTGTACGCAAAAACAGGAGTGTGGGAGCACTCCTGTCTATTCCCCTTTGCATTAATTTCCAGCCTGTACATAGGGTGGACGTAAAGGTGCTTTGTCTTTTTTCGACTGGATCAAAAACAAAACATTTAAATCTATGGAAAAATGCTTTACATGTAAAACTATATATTGGAAAATTATGAGACGTTGTGTATTACAAGGAATGCTGGCCATTTGCTTTTGCTGTATGGCTGTTGCGCACACCAACCATGCGCAGATACTCGATCAGAAAATTACAATCAGTCTGAGCGAGGTTACACTGGAAGATGCTCTGAAAGCAATAGGGCAGGAGGCGGGTATCAAGTTCTTTTATAGCCGTGAACATGTTGATATGAAAGAGATCATATCGATAGATGCTGCCGATAAGCCGGTAAGGACAATACTGGAAGAGTTATTTACGCCACGCGACATACACCTGAGTGTATTCGAAAAGGATTCAACCGTTACACTCAAACGCAAAGCGAAAGAGCCTGTTCCGGAGGCAAGCCGATCAAAGGTCAGTGAAACAAAACCGGTTCGTAAGTCCAGCTTCATGGCTGTGACGGGTACCGTTATCGATGCGAAGACAAAGCTACTGATGGCGGGTGTGAATGTGGTTGTAAAAGGGACAAGCATTGGAACCACAACCGATGCAAATGGAGAATATAGCATCAATGCGGAGGAGAAAGATATTCTTGTTTTTTCATTCATTGGATTCACCTCTGTTGAAGTAGTTGTAAATAATCAAACACGGATCGATATCGCTCTTGAGGAAGATATTCAAAGCCTGAATGAAGTAGTAGTGAATGTCGGTTACTGGGAGGTAAAACAAAAAGAACAAACTGGAAATGTAAGCCGGATCACCGCAAACGAAATACAGCAGCAGAATGTCAACAATCCCCTACAAGCTATGCAGGGTAGAATGGCTGGTGTTTACATTCAACAAAATACTGGTATGCCTGGAGGCGGATTCAAGATTCAGATCAGAGGCCAGAATAGCTTACGTACCGGGTCAGATGGATCGGCAAATGGAAACTTGCCGCTATACCTCATCGACGGTGTGCCGTTTACGTCAACTTCACTAACCTCACCTTCTATCAGTGGGAGCACTCTTTCAGGAGGAAACCCTTTAAGCACCATCAATCCCAATGATATAGAAAGCATTGAAGTATTAAAGGATGCGGATGCAACAGCAATTTACGGATCACGAGGTGCCAATGGCGTTGTGCTTATTACCACCAAGAGGGCGAAGGCTGGAAAGGTAAGGGTAGATCTTGATGTTTCTCAAGGTATTGGTCAGGTCTCCAACTTTGTGGACTTACTCAACACCAGCCAGTATCTCACGATGCGAAAAGAAGCGTATCAAAATGATGGTGTAGAACCTACGATTCAACGTGCTCCGGATTTGCTTGTTTGGGACACCACAAGACAGACGAATTGGCAAAAGGAACTGATTGGAGGAAATGCCGGTGTTACAAATGCCCAGGTGTCGCTTGCTGGTGGAAGTGCAAGAACACAATTTCGATTGGGCGGTGCGTATTACCGTGAGACGACTGTTTTCCCGCGAAGCAATTCCTTTCAGCGGGCTTCCGGCAAACTCGCGATAACCCATCAATCGGAAGATATGAGATTGAAGATCGAGACTTCTGTAAACTACTCTTCCAGTATCAGCAACTTACCGTCAATAGACTTTACTGGGCAGGCTATGATCCTTGCACCGAATGCGCCTGCGTTATACACAGACGATGGAAGTCTAAACTGGGAAGACGGAACATGGCTAAATCCTATTGCGGCACTCGAAAATAAATATACCGGCAACATTAATAACCTGATCGCTAATTCGGTATTGAGCTATGAAATTCTTGAAGGGCTTAACATCAAGACCAACCTGGGGTATACCAGTATGGATGTTAATGAAGTCAGAATCAGTCCGCTTAGTTACCATAACCCGCAGGATCTGGAAGGAAAAACCGGATCATCAAGCTTTGGCAAAAGCGACATAAAGACATGGATCATAGAACCACAAGCTGACTACACGCGCAAATTGGGTGAAGGCCATTTGTCTGCATTGATTGGTTCAACTTTTCAAGAATCCGTTCAGACCGGAAATGCGCTGGAGGCCTCGGGTTATACCAACGATGCCTTCCTGGAAAACATCGCTGCTGCCACCGCGATCCAGGTAAGTGAAAACATTCATTCACAATATCGTTATAGTGCAGCCTTCGCACGGATCAACTATAATTGGAAAGAAAAATACATCATTAACTTAACAGGTCGGCGTGATGGTTCAAGTCGTTTTGGGCCGGGTAACAGGTTTGCCAACTTTGGCGCTGTTGGCGCTGCATGGATATTTTCCAACGAATCTTTTTTCAGAAATTATGTTCCATTTTTGAGTTTTGGTAAACTACGGTCCAGCTATGGAACAACGGGAAGCGATGCCATTGGTGATTATCAATATTTGGAAACCTATTCGGCGACACAATTTCCCTATGCCGGTTCCAACGGGCTTGCGATAACCAGACTGTCTAATCCAAACTATTCCTGGGAGACCAACCGGAAATTTGAAGTCGCACTGGAAACAGGCTTTTGGCAGGACCTGATTACATTCTCCGGTTCATTCTATCTCAATCGATCGTCCAATCAACTTGTAGGTTTACCACTACCGGTAATGACGGGTAATTCCAGCGTCCAGTTTAATTTACCCGCCACTGTGGAGAATAAAGGGTGGGAGATTCAGGTAGCAACCACCAATGTAAAAACACAGAAGTTTCAGTGGACAACCACAGCAAATGCTACAATACCGACGAATAGACTTATTGAATTTCCCGACCTGGAAAATTTTCCAGCTTACATCAACCGCTATGATCTGGGCAGGTCAGTTAATGTATACAAGGCACTTCAATTCAATGGCGTTGATCCCGAAACAGGACTTTATACGGTGGTAGATCGCAATGAAGATGGGATCATTTCCAGTCCGTTTGACTTAACAGGTTTAAAAGAAGTATCACAAACCTTTTATGGAGGGGTTGGAAATAGTATTGCATACGGCGGTTTTCACCTGGACTTCTTTTTCCAGTTCGTAAAACAGACAGGATACAGTTACGCTCAATCATTTATCACGCCCGGCCTTCCATCAAATCAACCTTCCCTGGTCATGGACAGATGGACAGAACCGAATACGGTTTCAGACATCCAACGGTTTTCAGCAGTAGACCCAACAGGTGAAGTCACTACAGCCTACTATCGCAGTATTGAGTCAGACAATCTAATTACCGACGCTTCATTTATACGTTTAAAAAACGTGTCGCTGTCGTGGACCTTACCGGCTAAATGGACGCAGAAAATCAAAATGGCAGAAAGCAGATTTTTTATTCAGGGACAAAACCTGTTAACCTTCACCAGGTACAAAGGTCTTGACCCCGAGACGCAGTTTTCCTTAGCACTTCCTCCGTTGCGAATGATTACAGCCGGGGTTCATATCTCACTCTAAACGCATGTATAATGAAAACATTAAATAGATTTTCCATAACGATTTACCTGGCTACGGCCTTTGCTTCCACTATGACAATTTCCTGCGATGAGTTTATAGAAGTTGATACACCGCGAACAGAAATTGTAACGGCAACGGTGTTTAACAGCGATGCTTCGGCGATGTCGGCTGTTCGGGGCATTTATAGTTTAATGATGGCCAGCCCGAATTTTGTCAGAGCCGGTTTGGAAGAGTATACTGGAACTGCGTCCGATGAATTGATCTCCTACGCCTCAAGTATTAATACCCAACAATTTTATCAGAATTCAATTAACCCAACTAACGCTGAGTTGATTCATTATTTTTGGCGAGAGCCGTATAAGTTTATCAACAATGCCAATGGTATTTTGGAGGGGCTTCAGAATTCGGAAGGAATGACAGATAGCGGAGAAAGACAGGCCGAAGGTGAAGCAAAATTTATTCGTGCTTTCTGTCACTTCTACTTAGCTACATTGTTTGGAGATGTCCCTTTTTTGACGTCGATAGATTATAACGTGACGTCAATAGCCGAAAGAATACCTTTTAACGATGTTATGTTAAGCATTGAATCAGATATCCTGGATGCGCGGGCACTATTGGCAGACGACTACTCATTTTCAAATGGTGAGCGGATACAACCTAACAAATGGGCAGCCACGGCATTGTTAGCAAGAGTTTATCTATATCTGAACGATTGGGAAAAAGCTGAAGCGATGGCTTCTGAAGTAATCAGCAACCCAACCTACCTGCTGGAGGCCGATCTGAATGATGTATTCCTGAAAAACAGTAATGAGGCTATATGGCAGTTGCAGCCTGTTGTTCCCGGACTGAATGCAGGTCAGGGTTCACTGTTTGTTTTGAACAACGCTCCAAATACCTTTTCAAGAAGAGTATCTATGACGCCGGAGCTGATTGCTGCTTTTGAGGAAGATGATCAACGTAAAAGCCTTTGGACGGGTACATTCACAAACGCTACCGGGAGCTGGTCGTATATTCATAAGTATAAGGTCAGAGTTAATACAGTGGTTACAGAATACGGTATGGTTCTGCGTCTGGCAGAACAATACCTGATAAGAGCGGAAGCAAGGGCGCACCTCAATGATATTGAAGGCTCGCAGGCAGACGTCAACGTAATACGCAACCGTGCGGGACTTCCCAATACCACAGCAACGGACAAAGTCACACTACTCAATGCCATTGAACACGAGAGGCGCATTGAACTGTGTGGAGAAGCCGGACATCGGTGGCTGGATTTAAAAAGAACAGGCCGCGTAGATGAAGTGATGTCTGCGGTCAAACCGAATTGGGAGAGTACCGATCAACTTTTTCCAATTCCACAATCGGAACGATTACTAAACCCCAATCTATCACAGAACTTGGGGTACTAAGTTTTAATTTCTTTGCAAAATGAATTCTTTATTCGCCTGTTTAAAAGCGAAATGGTAACCCTTTAGCCTTTTTTATGAGAATTATACCTATTTTAATTATATCGTTGTTCATTCTTTCCGCATCATTCACTCAAGGGCAATCAACATTAAAGGTGGGGGATAAGGCACCTCTTTTGAATCCATTGAAATGGATCAAAGGTAAGCCGGTCAAAAGCTGGGAGAATGGGAAAATATATCTGGTGGAATTCGGAGCTACCTGGTGTTCTCCCTGCGCAGCGGCAATACCTGAACTCTCAGCTCTTCAGGAAAGATATGGCTCCGATGTTACTGTAATCAGCGTATTTGTTAAGGAGATGAATACAGAACCCCTATCGACAAAATCACCGGCTTATGTTACTCGGGTTGAGAACTATGTAAAGAAAAAACAAAACCAGATCAGATACACCGTTGCTGTTGACAATCCACAGGGCGATCTGGATAACCAATGGCTGAATGCGGCGAGCTTAAATGGTGTGCCTCACTTTTTTGTGATCGATAGAGAAGGAGTGATACGTTGGATAGGGGGTAGTACCGCTTCTGCCGGGATGATTGTTGAAAAGATAATTAGCGGGCAGGAGAATGGAACGTTGGACAACGAGCAGCCAGGTCTGGTAGATAAGCAGGAAGAGATCAAATATGATCCGAACCAACTATTGTTAATTGGAAACAACGGGGGCAGGGAGGATGACTTTGTATTTCGCTCTATCCTCACACGCTATAACGGGAAGATATTTGCAAATCATCCTGAGTCTGTACAAAGCTATTTATGGTTAAAGCCAGACTCCGTTTTTGACAAGTACGAAGATAAGCTGGAGATTATCGGAGCATCTATCGGTCAGTTGTATTACCTCGCATATTCCGACACACTTTCCAATGTGGTTGCTTTTCCCAACTACAACTATGAATATCCTGACACGTTGAAGAATCCGTTTCGAAGAAAGTCGTATGGACATTATTGGCACGAACCAATTTTAGAAGTAGAGGACCGAAGACCGTTTGAATTTAACTGGAACAATACCCGTAATCGTTACTGTTATAGTCTAAAAGTTCCCGGGGGAACAGGCTCAGCAAAGTACCTGCAATCGGTTTTTAGAAACGACCTGCAGAATTACTTTGGATATGCTGTAACGGTGGAAACCAGATCGATGCCCTACTGGAAACTTTCCGCTCCTGATAAAGAATATGCGTTGTCAAAGCTAAAATCAAAAGACCAAATGCAAAAGATCAGGGTTATATCTGAGGAAAATCCTTTTGTGTTTCAAAATGCTGAGATCAGGCATTTGATTCGTCTGCTGGCCTCCACTTACGGATACGGTACCCTGGATTACGGAAAACTTCCAATTGACGAACAAACTGCTTTCATTGATAAAACGGGAATTACGGAGTTGGTTGAATTTACTTTCGATAGGTCCAAAACTTTTGCTGAGATGCAATTATTCTTAAAAAGTTTAGGGCTTGAGTTGACAAAAAATTTTAAACCTATGAAAGTGGTTGTGATCAGGGATAGTGAACCGACAAATAATTAATTCAGGTTATGGTTGTATATCTCAAGCCACATACCCCTGAGAACATACAATTTCTCTGAATGTATGGCAAAGGCGCGGAGTCGTTTGTTTTGTTGTCTTGGAATATAGAAACTGTATTGATACTGACCGGTCCACGAATCATAAATGTCAATAGCATCATGTGACCGAAATACCGCTGGGTTTTCATTATCGCCGGATAGATTTGAGTTTATAAAAAGCATTCCATTGTTCGCGAAAGTTGCCCGGTTTACCAACGCTGGCGGAGAAGCCAGCGTTGAAACTCCCATAGATTCAATTTTCGCTACTCTAATTTTGGCGGTTGTGGTTGTGTCAATGGTTCTGGCCCGGAACAGCAGGTTGAGACTGGTGTCAGCGCAAATGAACTGGTTCCGGTAATAATAAGTGTAAAGAATCCGTTTGTCCACTTTATCAAATAGAAGCATGCCATCTGTGCAAAACAGTCCGTCAATCTGCTTCTGTATCAACTCTGATGACTCTGATACTCGTTCATGGTTTGCACCCTCTTTTGACAGGATGTATAAGGAACGATCTTCATTCAATGTTCGAAGGATTGTTGATGATGAAGGTATTGGCAAGAACTCGGAAAAAAACTTCTGCTTCACCAGGGTTCTATCAATTTTCCAATTTTTCACGTCACCTTTGTAAATGGTATAAGCATTTAAGTCGGCCAGGAAGAAAGACGGTGAGTCAAGAGAAATTTTACCTACTTGAATATTTACAGTATTTAATATGTTAATGTGTATAGTCGTTTGAATAGCATCTTTGAGTTCCAACAAATCTAAAGGAGCATGTGGATTTGCGAGGTAGCACTTTCCGTCGGTCCATCCAGCAAAATAGTAAAGGTCACTATTGAGAGGAATGGATTTCAAGAGTGTGGGCATAACGGCTGCGAGCCTACGATTAAATCCGTTTTCTATAGATAGTCGTGAAGAGGAAAACCAAAATATAGAAAACACAAACAAGATAGAAAATAGTGTAGTTAAACTGACGTACAGTAGACGTGATTTCATTGATATTGTGTGTAAGAAGGGGAACCTACAGAGTTCCCCCTTCAAGTGAGTCTAATTATTGTATTTTAGAAGCCCGGACGGAATCTGGCTTTGCGCGTTGCTCTGCGTATTGTATGCAGGCAGAACTCCAATCATACACTGAATGTTTCGACCTGTTTCACAGACCTTGTTCGCCGGTATCGTAATTGTTCCCTGTTCAACTTCGCCGTCATCATTAAACCATCCTGATTGAGCAAGCGGAGCGGATGCAAAGGCCCCAGCCAAAGCAAACATTACTGCCATTAATGGCAAAATCATCTTTTTTTTCATCTTCGTTACTGCTTTTATAAATCAAAAAGCAATTGAAAAACTTTAGTTGAAAATTTGAACACTGGCTTACTCCTTTGCAACAAGAAGAAAGCAAAACCTGAATCAGCGGTTGCATCACTGTTCATTATCTTTGATCGATTTAGTTTCATATTGTGGACGAATTACATTTTCTTCTGTACTGCGATCCAACATCACACCCAAGATTGCTCCTCCCAGAAAGAAGAAGTTAAAAACCAGGTGCTGCGACCAGGTAAGCGTTTCGATTACCCCACCGCAGGAGCACGGTACATAATCACTGAATCGCGATGCAAGGATTATGTACACAGTAAACATGGTCATCAGACTGGCGGATAAGTATAACCCGGTGAGTTGTGTTTTTTCGAACATCAGCAACGCTGCGATCACCAGTTCGATAACGGGAACAAACCATGCAACCAGCAGAGCATAATTTGTCAGCATCGGTGACTGCCCGATCTGGACAATAAACTTCTCCATTGCCAGTAGCTTACTCACTCCCGCGTAAACAAACAGAACGATAAGCAGGTATGAAATAATTTTAACAGTGATCTTGCCCTTCATTTTTCTTTTCTTGATTACCATGTAAACCTAGGTCAGTTGTTCGGATAACTTGATTGACCGTTGTTCATACTTCACATGAACGAAGGTTCAAACTTCATCTGAACAAATGTTAAGAACCGCTCTGTTGTCGCTTCAATCGACTCAGCGACTGTGCAGCAATTCCCAAGTAGGATGCGATGGCATCCTGGGAGACGATAAGTTCAATGTCAGGGAATTCTTCCAGCAAATTTTTGAAACGCTCGAGTGCACTTAGCCTTTGCATATCCATAACACGTTTGCGGCTTTGTTTATAATGTTCATTCATGATCCCTCTGTACACGTGTTGAGCCTCAGGGTATAGCTCAAACATGCGCTGGACACTGGCATAACTGATGCAAAGAAGTTCACTATCTTCTGCAATCAGAATCACCTCGCGGGAAGGTGTCTGATCAAAGAAGCTTTCGAATGACAGCATAATCTGACCCGACTTCCAGAATGCTTCTGTTATTTTTCTATGGTGATAATAGGAAAACGATATCGCAAATCCTTTATTCAGGAAATAGATGAATTCTGATATCTGTGGTATGTCCAGTAAAGGTTTGTTTTTCGGAAGTGTAAGGTGGATCAGTTCTTTTTCAAGCCCATTTTTGAAATCATCGGACATAGGATGAATCGCTTGCAGCACGCGGAATAAGTTCTCAGTTACCATGACCATATCCGGAAGAGGGTTACGAACAGGCCTTAAAAAGAATAAGTCTAACAAACGGGTAAAAAGGCTTGGCTATCGGTTCTTCCTAATAATACATTCTCCGTTTTTTAGAAAAACCCTATAGTGCCGTGTAACTTTATTTTCATTTTGAGAACATCCACATCATTTCAAAAATCTGTGGCAAGCGGGTACTTACCACAAATTCTGGGTAACGGCTACACTAGATGTGATTGCGAGTCGTAAGTCTCCGCGCTGCGATTCGGGGATTTCCAGCAGCGAGTATTTGATACCCTGACGGTGTGCAGACTCCGCCCATTGGTAAACGAATTAGCGATGGTAACTCCTGAATTTAGCAATATTTGCTCTTTTGGTCAGGTAGGATATTGAAGCAACTTTCAAAATAAATACTTCATAATTTTTTTATATTGGAAACATTAAAATAATCGCAGTCCGGAATAAAGTTGTCTTTACCCGGAATATGAGCAAGGATGGGCCACCTGTGAATGCGGGCACAACCTGCCATACGGCTGATTGGGTTGAACAACTGTTATGCATTATTAATGTCAAAGATTCCAAAAAACGAAGAATTTAAAAGGTTGTTGATATCCTGGCCGGACAGGGCTATCCAGCTATTATTCAACACCTATAGAGAAAACCTGATTCGGTTTTCCGAAAAAAGAACGCGCAACCTGCCAGATGCAGAAGATGTGGTCCAGGAAACCTTTGAGTACATCTGGAGCAAACGTGAAACCCTGGGCAATAGCGAAGGGGTTTTAATCGCACCCTACCTCTATGCTCTCGTTAAGAAGAAATCAATTACCTATTATAACGAAAGCCTGAAACGCAATGAGGAATCATTGGTAGAGGAACCTTCGATTGATTACAATCAAGAAGTTGAAATGATTTCGGTAGAGGAGATGGAAACCCTGCGCCACATATTGACCAAACTTACCCCACGGCAACAACAATGTATAGTAATGCGCTATTTCCAGGAGATGACCTACGCCGAAATAGCAAAAGAACTAAACCTCACCACAAAAGCCATCGAAGCCAACCTTACGTCTGCACGCAAGAAATTAAAAGGATTTAAGTCTGCGTTTTTTTAAGTAAGATTTAATAACCAGCTCCGAAGGAGTGACATAAATCAACATCCCGTGAAGCGGGATGATAAGAAATCAGATTGACCTTAGCCCTGAAAGGGTGAGAGATTGTTCCATACGTGGATGCACCAATAAATTTTGCCACCCCTTCAGGGCTTTGCGACTAGTATGCATAACAACAATTGGCTACACCCATCGCTTCTGTATGTAGCCCCTTCAGGGCCGTGGAATAAAAACATTGTAAGTTAACCCCGTAGGGATGAAATATTGGTAGCAAACGAACAGCAAAACACGACACGCGCCACCGGGATTATGTCTTTGTCTAACGTCAATACCCCCTGGCCCGCTAAAAGGGGAATTGAACATGGTGCAAAATTAAGCTAATAGCCGAATCATTTTCCTACGTTCCGTGCTGCGCACGAGCTGGCGCAAGTGTTGCGGGGTGGGCCAGTGCGTAGCTCACTTGTGCCTACCATGAACGAAGTCTTCAGACTTCCGCGCGTCCCTTTGAATTAATTCAAGTCCGAAGACTTGATACATGTTAGGTCCAAGTGTCTCGGCCCGCGATCCCCAGGCTCAACACTTGAACCAGTGGCGGAAGTGTTGTGTGCTGACCCGAGCGCGGCTTACTTGTGCTCCCGACTTTCAGAACAACAATGCATGATTGTAAAACCACTTGAGTTGGTGTACTCGATACTCAATGCAAAATGATTAATGCTAAAAACTCAATATTCAACGCTCAATGCCCAATGGCCACTACTAAGAACTAAAAACAAACTACTAACCGGACCTTTGCTTCAGCAAATAATCATTCAACCATCGAACATCCCTGCGCCAGTTCGCATATGCTTCGATGTAGTGATTACAGATCAGGTTCTCTAAAGCAGCAAACCTTTCTTCAGCATCATCCAGCTGTTCTTTCAAAATTTTCAACTCCTCCGCTTTCTGCATGTAGTAAGAATGATTCACGCGATTGTGAATCACCAACTCACGATAAGCACTTAGAACATTTACCAACTGGCGAACTCGTCCTTCGAATTTTTGCAGCTTCCGACTGTCTACTTTTTTCATAAACAATTTCAGGGTTATAAAACAGCGCGGCCGGAAGCTTCCTTTTAACCTATAGTATGAAGAAAGATTTGCTTACACTTATGGAAAGCTTACCGGCCGGCTGTTATTTTCTGGGTTTCACAGGATCAGGACTGACCTCAAATTCGTAACGGTCAGGAATACATAATTTGTCGTTGCATACCATATACTCTATCCTGCCTTTAATTGTGGTAACGGGTCTGTGTAACATTATCTTTTGAAGGAATTGTGCACTAGCCGAATACCAGACAATATCCATATCAAAACGTTTATCATGGAATTTTACAGGTTCACCATCCTCTGTTGGTTTGCCTACGAGTGTATAATCCTTACTGCTGGCAAAGGAGATGTGGGTAGGAATGGGACCGCCATCTTTCAGGAACTGTGAATATAAATGCCACCCTGGGGCTATGCTGGCGTTTATTTTGAAATCAAGTTGACTACTTGAAACGGCTTCAACATGGAATGTCCATGTCACCGGACTCCCTTGCTGACCAAAACATATCATACCTGATTGAACAACAAAGAAGAATAAAAAGAAATAGCGCATACCGTTGATTTAGGTCGATGTTGAATTTCTTCTGGTAAGTGATATGAAGGCCGGAAAACTCCCGGCCTTTTTTTTCTTTTTTACAACTCAAGAAAAGAGTATTTCTGAAAGCATGTTGTTATTCCGCTGGAATAACTTTATCCAGCCCGCTGAGTTTGAGATTGGTAATCAGCTTCTTTAGAATCGCTGCGTATTGCGGATCGGTTGCATAGCCTGCTTTTTGTAAGGCGTCCGCTTGTTCCTCCGCTGTTCTGGAAGTGAAGACACCTGCCAGTGCATACCGTTTATTTTTGAGCAGGAATTGTACCCTGTCATAAAAAGATTGCTGTGGATCGTCATATACCCTGAAATACTCTTTTCTGTACTCTTCCTTTCCATCAAATACTTCGCGTGTTTTCAGGTTCACTTTTTTACCTGTCCACCGTCGATCTGCTTTAATACCAAAGTGGTTGTTATACATCCGGGCGAGCGAACTGTTGCCGGGTATACCATATTGATCTGAACTTTCCAGTATAGCCTGAGCCATCATAACGGATGCAAACAAGCCTGTTCCGTTTACTGCGTCGCATACAACGTTTTTGTATTTTAGAATGTAATCCTGTCGTGTCATTGTAATAAAATTTTAATACAGATTTGTAAAGAGAAACTTTTCACGCAGGGGCCGGATAGTGTCCTTGAGCAAGAGGGACTACCCAAAGCCCCCGGCGTGAAAGGATTTAATTCAGCCACCTCCTGAATTTCTGACCGAGTCGCTTGAGTGAGGGTGTCAGAAAATCTCCGAGCATTTTGAAGAAGAGACAGATGATTCCACCAACTATAGCATGAGCTGCATAGTTGATACCGTTTGACTGTTCGATTCCTGCCAACATGTTAAAAGTGGCACCAAACAGGAAGGCAATCCAATTGCCCGCCCCGTTACTGTGATTAAGTTGAGTATCCATGTCCGAAAGGTGCATCATCGCAGATAACCACTTTCCCAATCAGTCCCGATCGTTCCCGATTATTCCACATCTTTCCTAATCACTCCCAATCTTTCCCGAAAGCCTGGGCAGTAGTGGAGATGATTATGCAGAGAATAAGCCAAAGCTGTATTCCGCGCCAATGAAGTGTCTGCGTGGATGGTAGTGAGTATATAGTCTTGAGTACTGAGTATTTTGACACACCCACACCTACCCCCAGCACATGGTTATTCATGCATAAGCCAGTCTTCGGCCTGGTAGTGGCACGTGCGGGCTGGGTTCAGCATGAGAACCATGTGCGAGGCCCAGCCGGCCTGGGAGGCGAAGGAAAGCCAATGCGATATACTCTTGTTAACGGCCAACGACGTCCTCTCCCACACAAAAATTTTTAGCCGATGCTAGGTGGATTTCCTGTTTGTGAAGAATTAAATGTTTTAAGCGTTAAACCTAAAAAGTAGATGTACCTCTTCATAACACATACCGGCCGCTAACTCACTTATTAATCTTACTTACTTTAGGGATAACAATCAACTCCGTCTGCCTACCATCGATGTACCTGAAATTCCCTGACGCATCAAAAAAACCATCCTCTTCAAGTTTGATCTGGATTTCTTTTTTCCACTCTGGTATCGACGTTGTTACATTCAGCTCGATGGAATAAGCCGTGTTGAAGTGCAAGGGGTAATCTCCCGTGTGGGGCACACCATTTTGCATATCCCATTGCCCTATCGTTGTGCCCGCAGCATGCCCATGATATCCTATCGGATGGGTATAAATGGACGGTGTTAACCCTTCACTAATGGCCTGCTTTCTCGAATCCGCCAGGATTTGATTGCCTGTTTTCCCCTGGGAAAAGTTGGTTGTAAGAATATCCTGTAACCTGTTTCCCTTTGCCAATGCTTTTTTCAGGTAGTCGGGTGCATCGGTTTCACCGGCGTTAAGAATATATGCATGTTGTTGCGTGTCGGTATTCAGACGTAAATACGTAATGCCAAAGTCGACGTGTAATAAATCACCAGGCATGATGACCACCGGCTGCGGTCTCTTGGTAAAGATTACATCTGATTCATTTCTTTGTATGGAAACAGAAGTGTGAAACCATGTGTCGAGTTTGAGTTCTTTTACCTGTTCGCGGTACCACCAAACTACATCTTCGGTTGTCGTTACTCCGGGTTGGATTACGCGGTCTGAAAAACCTTCCTGAATGATATCATGCGCAATCCGGCAGATTTGTGGATAGAGAACCATTTCTTTTTCACTTCGGGTTTCAAGCCAGCTCACTGCCAGTCGCTCAGCAGAAACTATACGGGCATGCATCTTGGTATCTAATGATTTCAACAAATGCTCGTAGTCGTTTGCTGTTAGTCCATCAGCATGGCCGTAGTGAGGTGCTTTATTGATACCAATGCGCTTGGGATTTCTTTCCTGGATAAGCTTTCCCAACTGCGCCCACTGATCAGGCTGATGCTCCGGATCCCACGCACGTTTAAAAACTTTACCGACATCATAACGTGCCACGGCCAGATATTCAACTCCCTTCTCTGGTCCCTGATCAAACATTACTAGCATTGTCGTTCGCCTTGCTGCCATCCAGGTTGCGGGTAAAAGTGTTCTGATGATAGGGTCTTCGTTGTACTCTCTCGAAATAACAACCCACATATCAAACCCTTCTCTTCGCATTAAAACAGGCAGAATATTTCTAAGACGGTCATCCAGTATTTCATCAATGACCCTTGCCTGATCGCGTTGAGATAGAATGGCAGGCGTCTGACCAAAAGTAAATGTCAGGATTAAAATGCAAGCCAGACTCAGAAAGTATTTCATAAGAATATGAATTTTTGATTTGTATTAAAGAATTACAGAAAGGATACAGCGTTCATCCTTCAAGTACTCAGCAGCGCGCTCCACTTTAATAGCAGATTTCGCGTCATTCATCTCTCCTTTAATCTTATTCTTTATTTCTCGCATTCTCATCGCTTCGATGAAGCGTTTAACATCTTCTGTATTTTCTAAAATCAGTTTTGGAACCAATGCAGGTTTGTCATCGTCACCTTTGGCCACCATCGTAAAGTAGCATGAGTTCGTATGCCGGATAGTGCCGCTTTTTACCTGTTGGGCTTCAACGCGAATACCAACAATCATTGACGATCTGCCTACGTAATTGATGGATGCGTGCAATGAAACCAGTTCGCCAACTTCAACTGGTTTAAGAAATTCAACACTATCCACCGATACCGTAACACAATACGCTCCGGCATGTTTACTGGAGCAGGCATAGGCTACCTTATCCATGAGGGAAAGAAGGATCCCTCCGTGTATCTTTCCGCCAAAGTTGGCATAAGAGGGAATCATTAATTCTGTTATTGTCGTTTGCGACGCGTGTACAGGCTTAGCGGGTTCAGGCATGTTTCTGCTTTTTCGAAAAGATAGGAAAAATCTCGAGATCGGAACCAAGAAATCGTGCGAGGTTTGTTAGCTTCCATGATTCAATAAATTGACAGATCTTAAACACACGGCTCTACCGCAACCTGATCGAAACTGATCCCTTTAAGATGAAACGTCTGCTTAATATTTTTGCAATTGGAACTTTTGGACTCTTTAGTACGTGCGACTTTCTCAGATCCGACGTTAAGCCTGATTTACCACCGATTACGACAGAGGGTAGGGGTACATTTGGGTGTCTGGTTAATGGAGAGTTATTTTTACCCGATGCTCCCCTCGGATATGGCACTGGAGTTTTTGCGGAACTGGAGAATTTTCCCGATACACTTGGCCTGTTTATCTACGCCAGTAACTCTACAGCTGGACGTACTTTAGTCATATATTTTTTTGGTAATCCGACTTTGGAGGTTGGAAAATCCTATGACTTAGCTCAACATAAATTTTCTGTAAACTATATAAAGTATAATAGTACGGCCTCTTGCAGATATCGATCGATAGTTAGCGGAAGTATAAAATTATTAAAGTTAAATATTGCAAATCCTGAGCACAGGATTGTCGCGGGGACGTTTGAGTTTGTTGAAACAAGTGCCGATTGTCAGGATACCGTTGTAGTTACCAGTGGCCGATTTGACATCAATGATGTTACCTATCAATAAAAAGAAAAGACAAACCCTTTATCCACCCTTTATCCCCGAGATCTATGTGTGCAATTCCGCACAACGCTCTATAGGCAACTTACGGGTATCCCTTTTCCAACGCCAGAAACAAGCAGCCGCTGATATAGTTGGTCGAGCTCGGCGCTTCACCATTACCTGACTTTATTCCCAATGGTCCCGATAGGAACGATGCAACAATAAACAGTAATTCAAAACGAATGGTTAATTACAAACGCGAAGTTCTTCCGTTAATCGCCTTTTGAAGATGATTGATATGTGGATGTCAATCGATTCACTAGCATCCTGAAACGCATAAACATGGCAATCGCAGTCAGCGTAAGTCCGATAAGCAACCCAAGCCATACACCTTGAGCACCATAACCCATCCTGAATCCCAGCCAGTATCCGAGTGGTAGTGCAATGATCCAGTACGATACAAAAATTAATAGGGATGGTATTTTTACATCCTGCAACCCGCGCAGTGCCGCAATACATACCACCTGCGTCCCGTCCGATAACTGGAACAAACCGGCTATAATAAGCAATGAAGTAGCCAGCTGAATTACCTCAGTATTATTTACATATAAAGTTGGTAACCAATGTCTCCCGACTACAAAGGCCATCGCACAAGCTGTCATAAAAACAAGCGCCATAATAATTAGTGTATAGGAGGCAAGTCGTAGATTTTTAAAATCTCTCTTTCCTAAAAAGTAACTAACACGGATGGTTGCAGCTGCTGCCAGACCTGCTGTAGTCATATAACTAATGGTAGCCAGGTTAATGGCAATCTGATGTGCAGCTTGTGTAGTAGCACCAAGCCATCCCATCATAACGAGTGAAAAATCAAACGCTGCAACTTCAAAAATAAACTGCGCACCACTCGGGATCCCCAGATGTAACATCTTGTTAAATAATTTCCTGGAGTAATGTCCAATCGAGAAACTTGCCCTGAATTTTTTGAATGCCGCTGAATGATAAATATAGAATCCGAATATCAGTGCCATAAAAATTCTCGAAGACAACGTTGCCCAGCCGGCACCGTTAAGGCCCATCGCAGGGAACCCCACATGACCATAAATCAAAACATAATTAAGGCCGATATTCACAAAATTACTTACGAAAATAATGATCATCGCCAGGCGGGTATTCGATAATCCCTCAGCAAACTGTTTGAAAGTCTGAAATATCAATAAGGGAATAAGAGAAAAGGTGATAATACTGAGGTAGGGTATAGAAAGTGTAACGACTTCTTCCGGTTGATCGATATGATAGAGTAAATTTTTACCGAAATAAACAACTACAGCGAGCAAAACGCCATTGACAAGGTTGATGATAAATCCATGCCGCACGGTTTCGATAATAGCCTGGTTGTTACGTTCACCATCTGCCGCAGCAACGAGTGGTGTAATCGCATATGACACCCCGATTCCGAACAGCATCAACACATTAAAGGCGACGGTAGCAAGGCCGGCAGCAGCAAGCGACGTTGCACTTACCTGTCCCACCATGATATTGTCTGATACACTCATCATTACATGGCCCAGGTTGCTTAGCATTACCGGGTAGGCCAGGTGAAAATTTTCTCGGATATGAGTCTTGATGGTCATTGATAGTATTCCGAAAGTAATCAGACTTTAGTGGGAAGGTGCAATGATCCTGGTGTAAATTTCATCGGTTTATTAGATCAAGCCGGAATAGTTAAATTGCGGAAATATGAGGGCCATTGTGGTATCTCAATGAATCGTCAAGTATACGAACTTCATACTAATGAAAGTATCCCGGTGGATGTTTAGCATAATTTTTTGATAAAAATTTCAATTGCCTTGCATCTGTTTTACAAGCGCATTAATTATTTGTGAATTGTTGTAGCCAAAGTTGAGTGCGTTCAGGAAAATGCATTTAATTTGAACAAATTTTTTCCATGTCTCAAAAGAACCCGGCACTCGTTTTCATCTTTATAACATTGCTTATTGATGTAACGGGGTTGGGAATTATCATTCCGGTTCTGCCAAATTTAATACAGGAACTAACTGGGGGAACCCTAAGTGAGGCTTCCATTTACGGTGGCTGGATGCTTTTTGCGTATGCATTCATGCAATTTATTTGTGCCCCTATCCTGGGCGGGCTCAGTGACCGATATGGACGCAGACCTGTTTTACTTGCATCGCTTTTCGGGTTCGGGGTAGACTATGTCTTTCTGGCATTGGCGCCCACACTTGCCTGGCTATTCCTCGGCAGGATCATCGCGGGTATTATGGGAGCAAGCTTCACTACAGCCTCTGCCTATATTGCCGACGTTAGCACCCCGGAAACACGGGCACAGAATTTTGGAATCATCGGTGCGGCTTTCGGTTTAGGTTTTATCATCGGACCAATGCTCGGAGGATTTCTTGAATCGTATGGCTCCCGCGTACCCTTTATCGTTTCAGCAGGGCTTTCATTCCTGAACTGTATATATGGATTCTTTATTCTTCCCGAATCATTAAAACCAGAGAACAGACGGAAATTTGAATGGTCCAGAGCAAACGCGATTAACTCACTGTTGAATTTGAAACGGTATCCGGTAATACTGGGGTTAGTTGCTTCTCTTGTGATGGTTTACATATCCGCCCACGCGGTGCAAAGCAATTGGGTATACTACACCATGGAAAAATTTAAGTGGACGCCCAAAATGGTAGGCATCTCTTTGGCAGTGGTGGGATTAGTATTCGCAATTGTTCAAGGAGGTTTAATCCGGATTATTATTCCCAAGCTTGGGAAAGAAAGAAGTGTATATGTGGGGTTGGCATTTAACGCATTGGGCTTTGTACTCTTTGCACTGGCTACCCAGGGCTGGATGATGTTTGCCTTTACTGTTGTCTATTGTCTTGGAGGTGTTGCAGGCCCGGCATTACAAGGAATAATCTCGACACAGGTTCCTGCCAATGAACAAGGAGAGCTTCAGGGTGCGCTGACAAGTCTGATGAGCGTCACTTCAATTGTTGGTCCTCCGTTGATGACGAATACTTTTGCGTATTTCACCGACAGCAATGCTCCAATTTATTTGCCGGGAGCACCCATGCTGCTGGGTGCAGTGCTGACTATAACGGCTACACTATGGGCCAGAAATAGCCTGCAAAAAACTATGGCTGTAAGCCAACCGCGGTGAATGATTTTCTGATAACACGGCTCGTCGTGCTTTTTCTTGTTTAGCCCGTTTACGATTTGCCATTATTTGTATCTCTCATCCTACAATCTCGGTGCGAATATGGTAAACTGGACAGATTATTGTTCCGTGGTGTGAAGTCTGGATAAGTAGACTGGGCTAGACTCTATAAACCGACTCTCTTCGGTGAAGGGCTTGTCAACCGAATAAAGATCGTCCAAAAGAAAAGTAGTTGCAGATGTTAAAAACATTGTAGAATTTTCTCCACTAACTGGGTAAGATGCTCAATAATAACAAAGCGTTTTCTTTCGTTAGGCTGTATTACCAGCTTGGTACGATATTAATTAAATCAGTTCCAGTGAACCAAAACAACTAAATGATACGAAATATGCAATTCATTAAAACTTCCCCGAAACTTATCTTATTGGCAACAGTTGTTGTTTTCCTGGCTGTTGGTTCTGGTTGTAAAAGTAAAAAGAAGGCAATGGAGGTGACGGATACGTCAGCCGCTGACAGAGCCAAATTAGAACAGGAAGCAGCACTGAGAAAACAGCAGGAGGAAGTAGAACGACGAAGGAGAGAAGCGGAAGAACAAGCCAAAAGAGACGCAGAAGCGAAAACACGCGAGCCCTACAACAGGTTGCAGCAATATTTTTCTGCCATCAGCAACGCCGGTTCAGTCTCCGCCGCGAATAGCAGTATAAATGAAGCACTTGCACTCTTTGCAACCGCAGACACCCCTGTCCTTATTGTAATCAGTGAATCCGCAGGCCAAAAAGACTACGACCGCCCAACAAACATCAAAGATTATCTCAACTATTTGAAAGATCAGAAAAAACAAGCTGATAAAATTGGCAACCTGCAATTTGATAGCGCGGGAAAAATCACAGAAGTTGAGTTAACAAAAGTGAAATAATTTTAAAAGTTAAAACCTTACTAAGATGCGTACCTATAAAGTTTTATTCGGAATACTTTTCAGCTTGTGTATCACCGGCAGTGCGTTCTCGCAAACTGCAGATATCAGCCCCCAGCGAAAACAAGCAATCGATTCATTGGCTCTTGAAAAAGTAAGAGACTTAAGTAAATATATTGCTATCATCGGAAGTAAAAAAACTCCTTTCTCAGAAGCAACCCGGGTAATGGACAGAGCAGAAGAATTGTTTGCACCAGATAGTGAAATGGGTGTCTCCTCACTCAACCGTAAAGAAATTACCTATTATAAAGTACGGAAATATTTTGAGCGTTTGATGGCGCTGAATTATGATCGCGTTACCATATCATGGTATGACATTCATTATATCAGTGATCTCGAAAGACAACCCGATGGCCGGTATGTTGGTGTAGTGACAATCTACCAGAAGTTCGAAGGTGTTTCGGACGACGGTATGAAGTATAAGGATACTACCAAAAAAGATATCACGATCTACGTCGAAAGAAAAAAGACGCAGATACAGGGAAGAACCGTGGAGTTCTGGGATGTGATGCTGGGTGATATCAGGGTGAGCGAAACAAGTGCATGAGGTATATCAGTGGATTCGTATTCGTAATTTTCCTTTTCATTAGCAGCAGTCTTCAGGCGCAGCTGCTGGACAAGGACGACGAAAGTAAACTCTATGCCGAAACAAAACAGCTTAATCAGTTTTTCAGACGCTTCAACGGTGAGGAGGATGAGAAAGGTGAACGCTATTATCCAAAGGACAAACAGTATAGAAACGAGAAACTTCGCAGGAAATATATCGGAATCCTGTTTGATGCAAGCAATCGCGGCATAAGCCCCGAACTGAAAACGCAATTCGTTAAAGATGTTCTGGAGAAAGCACAGCCAGCGGTTCTCAACTTTCATGGAGGGAGCTGGTTTTCGGAGGTGCAGACTACGTTTACGATGAACAATAAAACCGAGCCGGTCACTTTATTTATGGAGCTCGAAAAAGACCATCTTGGAACTAAATGGGTAATAAATAAGGTACATGCTCAAATGCTGGATCCTTATTATAAAAGGGATACTACGAAGGTTGGTAAATTCCTTCACCCGATGAGTCACGAACTTGACTTTATGAATCTTAGAAAAGCCTTTAATAATAAGGATAGTATAAGTCAGTTTAGTTCAAAACGTTTTGTTCCGGATCATCTTTCTGTTTTTCTCTATGAGATGAAAAAAGGTAACTTGAAATTCAAAACAGTAGAACAATTGAAATTTCATTTTTTTCAGATTGATGGGTGGTATTTTGAACTTTCGGAATTTAACAGACCTGGTTATAACACCGGCTGGCTGATATCAAATCTTGTTAAGCTAAACAATGAAGCTGAAAAAAATATTCTTCGGAAATATCTCTATTATGAAGGCAAGTAAACTGTTTGCAGTTATTGTCTGGTTCATCTCCGCTACAGGAACCTTTGCCCAGCAACCCAAAGGGCAGGCTAAACCCGATGCCAAACAAAATGAGCAAAAGGTGAGAGATATGGTCGCCTTTCTCGAATATGTGCTGAATACATTAGGCGATGGAACTACTTCTGCCCGCGATAAGGATGTACTGATTACGGAGAGCTACACGAAGATATTCAGAAATGGAAAAGTTCAGGTTGAAGATGATCTGGTTGAAAAGCGAAATGTAATCACCAACAAGGATGTACAGGCTTATCTGAAAGACGTTGACTTCTTTTTCAATGACGTTAAGTTCGAGTTTACAATCAAGGATATTCAGTCGAAAGTAAATGCAAACGACAAGCTCTTTTATAAAGTATCCCTGATAAGGAATATGAAAGGTGTCAATTCGGAGGGTATTGCAGTCAATAACACCATTCCAAGGTTTATTGAAATCAACTACGATCCGAAAGATCAGGATCTCAAAATCGTAAGTATTTATACAAAAGAGTTTAATGAACGTGTAGCACTGAATCTCTGGTGGAAAGAATTGTCGTTCGAATGGCAGTCCGTTTTTAAACGCAAGCTTAATATTGTTACCGATAGCGTCACGTTGTCTGACATCAAGAACATCACATCAATTTCTACGCTCGACCTTAGTGAGAATAAATATCTCCAGAACATCGAGCCCCTTACACAATTGGCGGACCTCCAGATCCTGGATCTTTCTGGTACAGCGATAACAGACATCAGCCCTCTTCGAAATCTTACTGAGCTAATTGAACTGGATCTCTCAAACACGAAAGTTACCGACATCTTACCATTAAAATATTGCGATAAACTGGTTCGGCTCAAAGTTAATAATACAAGTGTCAGCGATCTTTCTGTTCTGGAAAAAATGGTTAACCTGGAACACTTTGAACTGGCGTCTACAAATGCAATTAATTTTGCTCCACTCAGTAACCTTACTGCGCTGAAGCATTTGAATCTGGAAGCCACCAAGATTATCGACATCACTCCGATCGAAACGCTGTCAAGTTTGATCTTTCTCAATGTATCGGAAACAGGCGTCGGCAATCTGAGCCCGCTAGGAGGGTTAAAGAACCTTACAACGCTTAACCTCGATTATACCAGCATCACGGATGTCAGCATCCTGAGAAACCTGGAGAAGCTTGAAGTACTTTATGTGAATCATACCGCGATTTCAAATCTGCGACCGCTACAGGAATTAAAATCGCTTGAAAAAATTTATTGTGATAACACACCGATCAAGAAAACCCTTGCTGATGCCTTTATGGCTTCCAATCCACAGGTATTGGTAATATATGATTCCGAAGATCTGAAGGGATGGTGGGAAACACTCCCTACCGCATGGAAGGGTATCCTTAGCAATGCAGCAAAAATTGAACTCGATCCCACTAAAGAAGATCTTGCAAAGGTTACCAATCTTGATTCAATAAATTTCGCAGGCAATATCGACATAAGAGATATTGTTCCCCTAATGAAATTGCAACGACTGAAGACAATCGTAGCAAACAAGACTTCAATTACAGACTTGTCGCCACTCAAAGAACATCGCGAAATTAGAAATCTCGATATTGGTTATACCCGGGTTGGCGATATAGCGCTGCTGAGTCAGTTTTCAAACTTAAAAGTTCTCAACGCAAACAACACCGACATATTGAACCTTGATCCCCTTTCTGGCATCACCGGAATGCAGACATTGTATGCAGACGAAACGGCTATTGACAATAAACTTGTTCAGGAGTTTTTAGTAAAGCGCCCGGAATGTTTGGTAGTGTATAGAACATGGGCACTTGAGCAATGGTGGAATGAATTACCGGATGGATGGAAAGAAGTTTTTCAAACACAAATTCCAATTCGTCCGAACTCCAGAAAAGAAGACCTTCACCGGCTTATCCAACTTGAAGAACTGCACTTTAAAGATGTTCCTGTAAATGATTTGTCAGTATTAAATGTATTCGTCAGATTAAAAGAGTTGGATTTTTCTGGCACCGCTATTACAGATATTTCACCGCTAGCAGATGTTCAATCGTTGATGACCCTGCGCGCCACAAACAGTCCGGTGCGTGACCTCACCCCGCTGAGTTTTTTAACATCACTGGAGAATCTTGATGTGTCGAATACGCCGGTAGAGGAATTAAAACCATTACAAAATTCACGGAATCTTAAAACCTTAAATTGTGCAGGTACACAGATCAGTAGTTTAAGCGCCTTAGAATACCTGGAGTCACTTCAGTCACTTGATTGTTCCAATACACGTGTGAAGAAGATCGATCCAGTGAAAGGATTATCGCTCAAAACACTGAAGTGCTACAATACGCGGGTTTCCGGAAAGGCCGTCGCGAAGTTTAAAAAGAGCAATCCAGAATGTAGCGTTGTACATTATTAGTCCATACAGTTTTGGTTAGTCTGCATTACGGTGATGTCGGCTGTAAACTCGCTCCGATCTGGTAAATCGCATGGTGCTACGCTAAAACATTAAAACATCTGTTCAGCAGAGAGTAGCTTTTATATCATTTTTCAATTTATTCTTGTTTTATACTAAATTGTAGAACAAATAGGGGTCGTTCACCGTATATTAGTTCTACAATCTAGTAACATAATGATCGAAACACGTTTAGGGGAATTCGAAGAGGTAATCCTGCTCCTGGCAGGAATTCTGGGCAAAGAGGCTTACGCATTCAAATTGGCAGAAGAGTTTGAGTCTCAAACTTCGCGCAATGTATCCATCGGCGCGGTGCATTCAACGCTCACCCGGTTAGAAGAAAAAGGTTTCTTGAAATCCGAAATGGGTGCATCTACTGCTGAAAGAGGTGGAAGGAGGAAGCGTATTTACACCATTACTGCGTACGGCAGAAAAACGCTTGCCGCTGCACGTGACTTTAAAATTTCTCTTTGGAATCAGTATCCGGATTTTGCAACGGGGAAGCTAAGCTTCGAATAGTATGCTGCACAAGTAATAACTAATGTAAAGTCAATTGAAAAAACATAAAGCTGTTCCGCCTCGATTCGCTAAACACCTCATTCTGTTTTTTTTGAAGGATGATCTTGCAGAAGAAGTGCAAGGTGACCTTGAAGAAAAATTCTATGTCACTTGTGCAAGAAAATCTCACTTCAGAGCAAGCGTAAATTATTGGTATCAGGTACTCCACTACATGCGCCCCTTTGCTTTTAAAAATTCAGCACTATTAACCTTAATCCACTTTGGTATGTTTGAGACCTATTTTAAAACAGGATGGAGGAATATCCTCAAGTATAAAGCCTTCTCTTTTATCAACATCTTTGGGCTTGCACTGGCGATGTCGGTTTGCATGCTCATCATGCTGATGCTCAATGATCAGAATAGCTACGATCAGTTTCACAAAAATAAAGACAGAACATTTCGCGTTCTTTCCAAAATACGAAAATCTGCAAGTCCCAATGCATCCAGCCCTGTCCCGCTGGCGCGCACAATGGTAACAGATTACACCGTCGCCGAGGCAGCTACTCACCTTTTACCCGGTGTGGGCGGTGATGCTGTCTACGGTCAGAGATCGGTTGAACTAAGAGGCTATTTTGCAGACTCGTCATTCTTCCGCGTGTTCAGCTTTGATTTAGAAAACGGAGACGTTAGTCGCGCGCTAAACACTCCCAACGCGATGGTTATTAGTAGCGAAGTTGCCTCAGTTTTGTTTCAGGGCGAAGATCCGGTCGGTAAAAGGATTGAGTTCTCCGATCGCGGACTAAAACTCAATAGAATAGATTTTGGCAGCGAAATAAACTCAACTCCAGTCGACTGGGGAGGGTTTGTCATCAGCGGTGTCTTAGATACGAAAAAATTCAAATCTCACCTCAAATTTGATGTGTTGCTTTCAGCCGCTTCACTTCCAGCCTTGCACAAAGAAGGAAAAGTACCCGACTTCTCTGATAATTGGGAGCGCTACTCTTTTGGCTATACCTATGTAATCCTCATGCCCGGTAAAACCCAGGAGGATTTAAACGCTTCGTTAAAGGATGTAGTTGCCCGCAACTATGCAAATGTGGAACATCTTAAAGGACTGCGTCTTATTCCGCAGAACCTGAATGATATTACCCCAGGTATTTTTGTGGGTAATCCTTCGAGCTTTCAGTTGCCGGTAGAAGCGTATTATTTCCTTGGATTTCTCGCCCTGGCGATTATGATCTCAGCTTGTTTGAATTACACTAACCTATCCGTTGCACGAGCGATTACCCGATCAAAAGAAATTGGAGTAAGAAAGGTGAGTGGTGCAAAAAGGACAAATCTGATGGTTCAGTTTCTGAGTGAGTCAGTTATCAACGCCTTTCTGGCACTACTCATGGCTGGCGTTTTACTTATTTTGCTTAAGCCTGCTTTTATGAAACTCTGGGTGAACCAATATTTGAATTTTGATCTGCAGGGCCACGGTTTTATTTATCTGATGTTTCTGGCTTTTGCATTACTCATCGGACTCATCGCCGGAATCTTTCCTGCCTTTCACCTGTCAAAGTATTCACCCGTTGCCGCACTGAAAAATCTCGGTACCGAGAGGCGCGGCAAACTCAGCATACGGAAGTTGTTGACCGTATCACAACTTGTGATTTCTCTTTTTTTTATTGTTACATCTTTACTGATCGCAAAACAATTCCGCCATTTTCTTGAATTTCAATACGGGTTTAACTCGCACAACATCGTCAACATACCTTTACAGGGAAATAATGTCACAGTACTCTCAAATGAACTAGGCAGCATGCCGGGAGTGGCTTCTATATCAGCCTGCGAATTTATTCCCGCCACAGCGATGACGAACGGCACGGGTGTACGGAAATCCGGAAGTGAGAATGATTATACATCATTCGAACATCTGCGCGTGGATGAGAATTTTATTGAAAATCTTGAACTTACGATTGTAGCAGGAAAGAATCTTCAGGCATATGAAAACGGTGATCGCTTTATCCTTGTAAATGAGACGGCATCAAAGAGACTAGGATTCTCGTCAGCATCTGAAGCAGTCGGACAAATTCTTGATGTCAGTGCTTATAGTGAACCAATGGTAGTAATTGGCGTGATAAAAGATTTCAGGTTTCAGACTCCTGTGATGGAGGATCAAATCGGACCGTTACTCTTCCGAAATCAGCCGGAACAGTTTAACTACCTCAATGTGCGCGTTGCTTCCGATGACCTTAAAAGTACACTGGCCGGTCTTGAACAAAAATGGAAAGCTGTTGATCCTGTACACTCTTTTAAATATCAGTTTTTTGATGATCAGTTAGTCAAAGTAAATCAGTGGATGGGTGACCTTGTTTCCATCATCGGGTTTATTGGATTCCTTGCCATCATCATCGCCTGCCTCGGATTATTGGGAATGGCAATGTATACAACCGAAAGACGAACGAAAGAAGTGGGTATCAGAAAAGTGCTTGGTGCCGCAGATTCTAGTATTGTACTACTCCTCTCACGAGGTTTTCTGACGCTGTTGCTAATCGCTGTACTGGTCTCCGCACCGCTGACTTATTTCTTAAACAACCTCTGGCTGCAGACATTTCCTAACCGTGTGGAATTTGGCCCAGGTATTATGTTAACGGGGTGTGCAATCCTATTTACCCTGGGATTACTTACCATAGGATCTCAAACATTCCGGGCAACACGGAAAAATCCTGTAGATTCATTAAAGATTGAATGATAAAATTCATTGAATATGTCGGGTCTCAGCAAATCATGCCGACGCCGGAATATTTATCACTTTCACAATACGCATACCTTTTGTCCTGAAGGGTGAAGACAATTCACGATCTCTGCAACCTTCACACTTTATGCATATAAGCACGGTAGTGAATTCTTCAGGGACTTGTAATATGATCGTTTTGTGAAATGCCGATAATGCTTCCATGGAAGAATCTGCGACCATCGTTTGTGCAAACAACTGACTTTTATCTATAAAAATGCTGACCATAGTAAATTGATAACCGTTGATATTTTTGAGTCCATCAAAGTAAGGAGTGATGTCGGTTTGGAGTGTCAGGCTCCTGGAAGAGTCGTTGTACGCTGATTCACATCTCAGATTTACAATACGGTCAAGCGGATGCGCCTTGAATAGCTCAAAGTCTTCGAGTCTTCGAAAGTCAATTTCCCTGCCTTCTTTTATCTGCTGTTTGAAATGCGAAACAAGTCTCCCCCACAATTTTCCGTCACGAAAGCCGGTGCGGTAAGGCTCCACTGCATCTTTAATAATTTTTGCATAGCGGTTGGCTTTTATCAGATCCTTTCCGGAACTTACAAAAGCATCATTCAGAATAATAGGCTTATGAGTTCCTCTTGCAGCCCGGACGTGATCTCCATAGGTACTGCTTCTTACCTGAGTAGCACCCCGGAAAGTTCCGGAAAAATTGAATAGTGAGTTTATTTTGGCCATAACGGTTAAAAAGTTAATTCACAACGGTCAAATGGTATCTTTTACCAATGGTCTAAAGATATAAAATCAGCTTTAATTTTCTTACCTGCAGCGACCTTTTAGCGACCTTATAGGGACCTTACAGCGACCTTATAGCGACATCAGTGGCGTACTCGCTTCTTTTTCGTGGCTTATACCTTTATAGTTCCTGGCTAGTTCGATAACGCATTTACTGATATTTTTGAGCTTACGGCAAACTTGTTACGGCCTGCAAGCTTTTAGCATTCTGCCTGAATACACGTTACAATCCCAGCACGCCTTTTAGCTTTGAGTACCCACTTTTGCTTAAGGGAACCTTTACGCCGCTTTTTAACAAAGCCAGGTAAGTTTCCTTTTCCAGCGGTTCTATTTTTGTGAGTTGTTGGAGATGGATAATGTAAGACCGATGTACCCGCACAAACTGTGACTGATCCAGACTTTTTTCATAAAAGCTCATGGTCTTCTTTTTCAAAAACATCTCCTTTTGGGTAAAGATTTTTACGTAGTCATCGTATGCCTCGATGTATTGTATTTCGTGAACAGGTATAATGCGTATGTTGCTTCCTTCCTTCACAACAATGCGGTTTCGTTCCTCGGGCTGTCTCACTTCTTCGGTAAGGAGGGTATTGGTTTTTCCTTCGGTCTGACTTCTTTGCGTCAGCCATTTCTGAACTGCTTTTTCAAATCGCTCTTTGCTAAATGGTTTTAACAAATAATCGATTGCTCTCGACTCGAAAGCTTTTATTGCGTATTCATCAAACGCAGTGGTGAAGATAACAGCGGGTGGTTCTTCTATCAGTTCCAGCATTTCAAATCCATTTATCTTCGGCATTTGAATATCAAGGAAAATAAGATCAGGCTTATGCTGTGCAATAGCTTTAACGCCTTCGAAACCATCATTGCATTCCTGTGCAATTGAAATCTCTGGAAAGGATTGCAGGTATTCAGTTACAATACTTCTTGCCAGCGGTTCGTCATCGATGAGTACAGTCTTTATCATGCAGGTTGTGGAATTTTAACTTTGGTAATAAATTGGTCTTCGCATTTTTGTATGCTTAATAAGTCATTCCGCCCATAGAGCAAATATAATCTCCGTTGTACAGAATTTAATCCAAATCCTGTCCCCTGTTTTGGCTTTGAAGTTTGAGGATCAAAAGGATTTTCTATTTGTATTGCAAGTTGACTGTCTTGCAGGGTTGTTTTTATTCTGATGGTGATTTCTCCAATGGTATCGTATAAACCAAACTTAATGGCGTTCTCTACCAGTGGCTGTAAAAGAAGTGAAGGAAGCACCAGGGTCTGCGTTGCTTCATCTTGTTGAATTTCTGTCCTGAGCCGATGACCAAACCGTACCTTTTCAATTTCAAGATATAGCTGAAGGTGTTTAAGTTCATCATTCAAACTCACCAACTGCTGATCGTCTTTTTTAATAGTCCCCCTGAGAAAATCAGAAAGTTGCTGGATCATCTTACGTGCTTCTTCAGGTTTTGATCCGGCAAGTGCACTGATGGAGTTAAGGCTGTTAAATAAAAAATGTGGCTGCAGTTGCTGCCGTAGCGATGCTAATTCAGCCTCGCGCGCGAGCTTTGTTGTATCTTCTTCACGCTTTTCTCCAGCGCGCTGATCCTGCAGGTAAAACCAGATCCAGCTTACTACTCCGATCAAGGTGATCATAAACCAGATTAGTAATCCCCGAATTATTTGAGATGCCATCAGATAGTCGTGATATTGATGTTCTTCTGGAAACAAATTCCACGTCATCAAATAATTGTGGGCTACCGTACAAATTCCTGAAAGCGCTATACTCCAGACGACCAGGTATATTGCATTTTTTGGATTGGGCTGATAGTACCGCAACGTTGTGAATGTAATATATCCGGCCGTGGCGATAAGCAAATTCATATTTACAGCATCTGCCAGGGCAATTATCCATGTAAAGTTGAAAGTGGTTGCAATGGCATAGGTTTCTACCAGTAAAAGGAGTAGCCACCACGTTAAATAGGCAACGATTATTTTTCGGGTAGATATTTTCAGAAAGCTCAAGGTCAGCGATGTTAATAAGGTCAGAGTACAGGATAAGCATTCCGGCGGATGTCAACCGCTTTTTGGTGGACAAAGTTAATATATGATCTCGCTTCTTCAATTTCATGAATGTGTGAATACACTTCCATTCCGTCTTCAATCTTTTTTATGGGAAGCACTTCAGAAACATTAACAAATTCCCATTTCACTTTTTTCATCTTGTCGTTATAAAAAGCATCTTCTTCATATAGTCCTATTGTACGGGCTTTCAGAAATGCTTCCTCTTTACTCTCCGCTGTAATCAATCGAAGCTGTTCGTCAAATTGAGTCTTGCTTTGACTCGCGCTTCCTTCGGAAGAGATGTTGAAGACGATTTTTGTGATGTACCAGTTCATAAGCAAGGCTTGTAGGATGAATAAAAGGGGATACATAGATCAGAAACTTTTGATATCGATGCCACCAAAAATGCTTACTCCTGTCAATACCAGCACCTTTGATTCGTCTGTCACTGAATTGTGGAACTGCCGCTTGTCGTTAAGACCTCCAAAAACGGACACCATCTCTTTTGTCTCAACTTTCCAATGCGAAGGCACAATAAGTTTTGTGCCACCAAAGACTTGGACAAGTTCAAGGTAGGCGGTTCCATTAATATCAGCCTGGGTCAGGTTTATTTCCGCACCACCAAAGACACATACGTTTTCACCGCCCTTGAAATCTTTTGAAAGGATCTGTTTCTTGTTTTCACCAAAAATGGTTACGGATTCAAAAACACCGTCGGTTGAATCGTTGGTCTGCATTGCGTTTCTCCCGTGTGTTTTAAAGAGCCCTCCCATGCTTTTTCCACGGGATCTTAAAATCATCGCTAAGCCAATACAGATAAGGACGATCGGCCACACGAAATGCCTGATATGTAAATCGGGTACAAAATCCTCAAGGAGAAACACCACACCGATGGTCACCGGGATCAACCAGCCCCACTCACGGAAATTGGATTTTGCGCCTACAAAGATTCCTATTGCGATCACCAAAGTTTTCCAGGAAAAAAACCAGTGTGGAAATTCTGCACCTGCCTGCTTCGCAAGGAGCAGAGAGCCAATGATAATAATAATGATACCCCCAATGGCACGCCCACTGCCTGAGTTATTATTGAAACCTTGCCCCATTTTTTCTGGTGTAGAAGTTGTGTTTTTATTGTCTTGTGTTTCCATAATTGTTTGTATTATGATTCAAATAACGGAAGGAATATACTGCACGGCCACAACTAAAAGGCTGATCAAGGCCGCTGGTAGGTGAATGCAGGATGGGAGTCGGTGAATCCGGAATTTTTCATAATTTGAATCCGGAAGTCTTTTCGTATAACTCCCTGCTCATGCCAGTATCTGACCAATTCGTTCAAGCGCTCAATGAATTCGATGCCTATAATGCAAAAGACCCGAATCATGAAGACTACCAGGGAAAGACCTTTCCGAAGGAGCTCTTATACGCCTTACGGATGAGTGAAAGGCTGGAAAAGTTTGCTCCTGGATCGGGTGAATACTTGCAACTCGCTGCTCGTTGTCAACACATTGGCCGCTGGGAAATTCCGCGCGATGAATACCCCATGGATCGAAAGGGCTATCTGCAATGGAGAAATACACTGAAATCGCATCATGCTGAAATCGCTGCACAGATTCTGGAGGGCTGTAAATATCAGCCGGAGATAATTGAAAAAGTGAGGTTTTTGCTTTTAAAAAAAGACCTCAACCGAAATCCCGATACGCAACTTTTGGAAGATATCATTTGCCTGGTTTTCGTAGAGTACTATCTGGAGGAATTTGCCTCCCGCCATGATGATGAAAAAGTTGTGGACATACTGCGCAAGACAATGAAAAAAATGTCTTCCAAAGCAATTGATGAAGTAGGTAAACTTCCACTATCAGAAAAGATCGGAAGCCTTATCCGGCAGGCCGCAGCAAACTAGAGTTCCTCAAGGCAAGTGTATTCTTTCATAACATTAACGCTGAGTTTACTTTTCCTTAAGAACAGTTTCTTCAATATGTGTTAGGAAATTTTCTGTTGACCTGTCCAGAATATCATATACTTCCTGAAAGTTGCGTTCATCTCCATAGTACGGATCAGGTACTTCTTTCCCTTTTCCAGTTGAATCAAATTCGCGCATCAAAAACACTTTCTGTCCATGCATTTCATTGTCGGATAAACGCATTATATTTTGATGGTTACTGCGATCCATTGCAAAAATAAAGTCAAACTCTTTCAGATCTTCGGCGGTGAACTGTCTGACAATATGGTTGATTTCTACACCGTGCTTTTTGGCCATGGCAATTGTCCTGGGGTCGGGTATATCTCCAATATGGTAGTTTGATGTACCACATGAATCAATTTCGAAATGGCTATCAAGTTTCCGCCGCGCCACTTTATCGCGGAAAACGGCTTCTGCCAGCGGCGACCGGCAGATATTGCCCAGGCATACGAAAAGTATTTTTATCGGTTTCATCTCTTATAAATGATTTAATGGACATACGTATGACCAGGTTGATTATCAAGGTTTGGTGGGATGGATGCATTTCTATCCAATAATTCACGGAATTATTGATTCTTAGCGGTTCTTCACAGAAATCTGCACCCTGCCCAGCCGCAAAAATAAGTCCTGATAAGGTTACAAAACAGCTTCATTTCATATTTATGAGCGTTAGCAATACTTTTTTAAAGTACTGCCTTTTGATTTGAAAAGCCTACCTCTTTGCTCAGGAGGGGGCTTTTCTCTTTTTACCTTCTTTTCAATCGAGTGCTTTATCCGGATTCTTTTAGATTTGTTGTAAAAGGAAACGGCTATGGAATTTATTACGGTTACCGCACAATACTTTCCCTTCATTGCACTCATTCAGTTCAATCGCCCGAAAGAACTCAATGCCCTCAACCGCCAGTTGATGGAGGAGGTACGCGACGCATTGAAGCTTCTCGATAAGGATGATACCGTGCGTGTCATCATTATAACTGGAAACGATGAGGCTTTTGCCGCGGGAGCTGACATCAAACAAATGGCGGATAAGTCAGCCGTTGAGATGCTGATGATCGATCAGTTCAGTACCTGGGATCAGATTAGGAAAACGAAGAAACCTATCATCGCAGCTGTGTCGGGATTTGCTTTAGGTGGAGGATGCGAATTCGCAATGACGTGTGATATGATCATCGCTTCAGAAACAGCCAAGTTCGGACAGCCGGAAATTAAAATTGGTACAATGCCCGGTGCTGGTGGAACGCAACGCCTCACACATGTGCTCGGTAAAGCGAAGGCTATGGAGCTAATCCTGACCGGTAAATTTTTTTCCGCCGAGGAAGCGCTTTCCCGCGGACTTGTAAATAAAGTTGTTCCGGTAGAAATGTACCTTCAGGAAGCCGTTGCATTGGCAAAAGAAATTGCACAGATGGCACCAATAGCCGTGCAGTTAGCGAAGGAAGCTGTTAACAGATCTTTTGAAGCACACCTTGATGAAGGGTTGCAATTCGAACGTAAAAACTTTTACCTCACCTTCGCTACAAAAGATCAGAAGGAAGGAATGCAGGCCTTCATTGAAAAACGAAAGGCCTTGTATAAAGGGGAATAGAACAGCCCCTTCTATTGGCAGACTTTCCTTTTATCGGCTATCATTGTTTTGTCTTGCCTTCTTTTTCAACTACCGTACTGTTGCACCAAGTCCAACGCTTACGGTACTGTATTCTTGTAAGATGTACTCACCGCTCAGATAGATCGGACCAAAGTTAAGGCGCATCCCAGCATTCACCCGCATGCTGTTATTTTTAAAACTTAGGGATACCGGATCGGTAAATGACTGCTGGAGTTCAGGAATCACATACGTTCCTGTTACATCAGACGTAGTCTTGATAGTATTGTAACCTATGCCGCCATAGAACGTAAAAATCGCCAGCTTTTTGGATATGAGGGCTTCAAACAACCAGGCATCCATATCATAATCTATCTGTTGTGGCCGGCCGTCATTGGAAGGTTTATTGAAAGTTCCTTCAAGGCCAGTCTCACCTTTTATGTTTGTAAACGCGACAAGCACTGAAAGATCGAACGGAAGAATTTTTATTCCCGGAATATGTTGTTTGATGTCATGCATCACGCCGAAACCGATCAATTTGACTTTAGAAGATCCGGAGCTTACTTCAGGCATCCATCTGACTTTAAGATCAGTATTTTTATAAATTCCAATGCCAACCTGTGCGGTAGGTGCCAGTACGCCGCTTACTTTCAGGTTTTCTTTAAAGTCCAGGCCTCTTGGACCAGGAAACCCTACGTTTCCAACGGAATACTCTGTCTCGTCTTCGGGGCCCATAATGGTCGGAGCCAGGCCATTTGGCGCAGAGGAAATAAAATCCGTTACAACTTGCAGATCAAGCGCATCAGGATCAAAATAGTTTTTTGAAGAGGGAACAAATACTGCATTCAGCGTAACGCCAAGATCAAATCCAAGTGTTTTGTGGGCCTTGGCCGTGGTATACCAGCCGCCGTTAAATCCATAAGAAACACCTTCAATCATCGGGTTCAGATATGCATTCATCAGTTTTGAAGCATCATCCGGACCGGCAGAAAGGAAATTTACCAGGTCGTTTCCGTCTTGCGCATGGGTAATAAAGGGTATGCATATCAGATTTATGAACAGGATTTTCCTGAACAATCTACAGACCAATTCGTACGAAGATTTCATAAATGGATATTTGAACATCCAAAAATAAAGATTTTACCCATCCGAACAGCGTCTGTAATAATAAATCACCAGAGTGCCATAAGCTTTGTATTTTTGCAGCCGAATGACTATTCTTTACAATTCAGTGCTTTTGATTCTTCGCGCGATTTATAAAATAGCGGCATGGTTTCATCCCAAAGCAAGTGCTTTCTCACTTGGAAGGAAAGATGTTTTTGAAAAGCTTCAGGCTGCTTTTCAAAACAACAGCGGTAAAGTTGTATGGGTACACTGCGCATCTCTAGGTGAGTTTGAACAGGGTCGACCGCTCATTGAATCTTTAAAAAATGAGTTTCCTGACATCAAGGTTTTGTTGACATTCTTTTCGCCATCCGGGTACGAGGTTCGGAAAAATTATGACAAGGCCCATCTGGTGTGCTACCTGCCCTGGGATACCGCATCTAACGCCAACAAATTTGTTGCTTTGGCAAAACCCTCACTTGCTATTTTTGTGAAGTATGAGTTTTGGTTGCACTATTCCACAATACTTAACAACCAGAGTATTCCCATAATTTCGATTTCTTCTATCTTCCGAAAAAACCAGCCGTTCTTTAAACCATATGGTGGACTTTACCGAAACATCCTGAAAAAATTCTCTTATTTTTTTGTTCAAAACAATTCGTCACTACAGTTGCTTCGGTCTATTGGGATCAACCAGAGTGCCCAAGCAGGTGATACCCGATTCGACAGGGTCTATCAAATCGTGCAACAAGGTGAGGCAATACCAGTAGCTGGTAATTTTAAAGGGAATCAAAAAGCCTTCGTCGTAGGAAGCTGCTGGCCGGAGGATTTCGAAGTACTTGCACCTTTTATCAATGAAAACAAGATGAAGTTTATCATTGCGCCGCATGAAATTTCTGAAAAGTTCCTGGTTGATATTGAGGAAGCGCTTCATGTACCGGTGATCCGGTTTTCGCAGGCGGGTGATAAAGTGTTGGATGATTATCAGGTATTGATAGTAGATAATATCGGAACGCTGTCGCGACTTTATCGCTATGGGGAATTTGCCTTTGTCGGCGGTGCCTTTGGCAAAGGACTTCACAATATACTGGAGGCAGCATGTTATGGTATACCTGTTTTTTTTGGAAATAAAAATTATCAAAAATTTCAGGAAGCAACAGATCTGATCAATAGAGGAGGAGCGTTCGAGGTAAGTGACTACAACAATCTTAAATTGAAGTATGAGATGTTGAACATTCCGGAAAATTTCCTTCTTGCATGCGAAGTCACCAAATCCTATGTAAAGGAAAATCTCGGTGCTACTGAAAAAATTATGAACTATTGCAGACCCTTGCTGAAGTGATAACAGGTATCGTCATGCGCTCTACCGGGTCTTTCTATGATGTATTGACCGAAGACGGAAAAAAACACAACTGTCGCGTACGGGGTAAAATTCGTCTTGATGGTATTAAGGAGACCAACCCTGTAGCTGTGGGCGATCGCGTTTCGATTGAACTGGAACATGCTATCGGATCTATTCTGGAAATTCTTCCACGTACGAATCACGTCCTTCGGCAGTCCGTAAAAAAAACAGGACACTCTCATGTGCTGGCAGCAAATATTGATCAGGCTTTACTGGTTGTAACGCTCTCTTCGCCTCGTACCTCTATGGGATTTATCGATCGATTTTTGGTAAGTGCAGAGGCGTTTCGTATTCCTCAAATTGTTGTTTTTAATAAAAAAGATCTGTTGGATGATGAAGGTCTGCAGTCCCTTGAAACCCTTACAAGTTTGTACTCTGGTTTTGGCGTAACCTGCTTCACAACTTCAGCCCTGGACGACGATCAACGTATCATCCGTGATATACTTCAAAATAAAACCACACTGATTGCCGGACATTCGGGTGTTGGCAAGTCGACATTGTTAAACAAGATATCACCCTTAATTAATCAATCTGTCGGCGATATTTCCGGGTTTTCTGACAAGGGAACTCATACAACGACCTTTGCTGAAATGTTTCAGCTGGATGAAACTACATTTGTGATTGATACACCCGGTGTAAAAGAGTGGGGTCTGGTTGATATGAATCAGCAGGAAATTTCAGATTATTTTCCCGAGATGCGCGACATTCGTCTTGGATGCAAATTTCAGTCGCGTTGTATACACTTGAATGAACCCAAATGTGCAGTACTCGATGCCGTTAAATCCGGCAACATTGCCTTAAGCCGATATCAAAGTTATCTAAGCATGGTAATGGGCGAGGATAATCGAAAATAATTGTCGTTGCTTGAAATTGAAACAGCCTTAGCACCTGCCTTGAAAATCCGCCAAAAATAATTCTTGAATCTGCTGGAAGTGAATTAAATTACATGTTAGCAAATGGAGTATACTGTAAATGGCGCAAAACTAAACTACGAAGCTGCAGGCCCGCGCGCCTGGGGTGAGGAGCATGTATTGCTACACAACGCAGTAGATCTGACTTCATCCACGCCATGGCACAAGCAGGGATTTACGATTGAGAGACTTTTCGACGCAGCAACCTTTGAAATGTTTGTTCAGCAAACCCAATCTATGTTGATTCAGCGTTGGAAAGATGCAGGCCTTAATATTGAGGAAAATTTTACGCTCGATCAGTACCATAAGCTGATTCCTGATTCGCAAACGCATCTGAATACGCTGGAAAAATCAAAATTGCTTTATGTAGAAGATTTTCCGGTCCCGATACAGCTTGTCGAGGGTCGTATTTCTGAAATCTGTCAAATGCCTTTGGTTGCAAAAAACCCATGGGACAATCAATCCGTCTTTCATTTTCGGGTTATACGACCTATGCAGCAAGACAATAATCCACTACATCGCGATATCTGGTTGGAGGATTATGATGACTGTATCAATCTTTATATTCCGATTGCGGGAAGTAATGAACAGTCATCATTGATCATCATTCCGGGAAGTCATCTGTGGCCCGAATCCAGGATTGAAAAAACCCAAACCGGAGCAGAGATTAACGGCGTCAAGTTCAATGTACCAGCGGTAACCGATATCAGGGATCACTATGAAATCATAAGGCCTGATCCGTTGCCAAATGAGGTTCTGGTTTTCTCTCCCTATCTCATCCACGGCGGAGCAGTGAATCTTAGTGAACACCATACAAGAATTTCCATCGAAATGAGACTTTGGAAACGATGAAATTCCTCAGGTTTCTCCTTCTTTTATTTCACCAAGGTTCATTACGTCAGCAGCCGTTTGATTATGATGCGCATCGAAAATTAATTATGGGGTCAGCTATTTACCCCAATAAAAAGGCCTTAGAAAAAAAGAGAGGAGGACTAAAATCATTTTTGCTCAATACATCTTTTGGATACGTAGTATTGGCGAATTTTGCCTATCTGAAAAATGCTGCGACAATGAATACTATGTATTTTATTTCAGATACGGCTCAGCTTATTTACATCCGCATTTTAAAAGCAGCCAGCACTTCGATGTTAAAAGAATTTTTGCCTTTGGTTGATAGCCGCCTGACGACTCAGGAATTTTCTGATGATCAGTTGGATGTCCTCGGATTTGCATATGAGAAAAAGACAATCGGACCAACGCAAATCACCTACACAAAATTTGCCCTGGTGCGAAATCCATTTGAAAGGATTGTCTCTGCATACCTTGATCTGTTCAATCCTAACGAGGATGCTTTTACCTATACTCCGTATTGGTTCGGCATTCTCAAAAAAGAGATGACTTTTGGTGAATTTATCAACACGATAAAAAAAATCCCTGTTGCATTTCAGGGCCCACATTTTACGCCTCAAAGCTACATCCTAAAAAAAAACCTGCAGAAAGAAGTGCTCCTTTACCGGATTGAGAAAGATGCCGCACCAATGAATGATTTTTTGCTCAAGTATGGTATGGAGATGTCACACCTTAACAGGCAGCCAAAGGCATATGACTACAAGGAGTTTTACAACCCGGAAATTTTTACCGTTGTAAGTCAGCTTTATGAGGAAGACATAAAGCAATTTGGTTATCAGGAAGAGCGCGATGCGTTAGCGCTTTATGTCAAAGAAAGTCAGGAGTAGCGTAGCTTGTGATACCATTTCCGAAGACCAGAAAGTGGTATTTTCTTTCGGTTCAAAAAAGCAAGAAGGGTTTCGGTCGGGCGGACACCTTTCAGTTCACTGAGAAGTATGTAGAAAAGTTTAGCCTCAGGATGATTTCCGGAAAGTACAGATTGCCTGAACTCATAGCGTACCCGCCGGACCAATGCCTCCGTGTCACCTTGATCTTGATTAAGATGTAATGCTTTTCGACAAACCAGGTAAGTAGAATGAAGTTGTTTATCACCTGGCACATACCATCCGGTGGACATCGATTGACGTAGTTTTCGTATCCCGGTTAATCGCTCGTTCAGAAAGGCATATTGAAATATCCGTGCTGAACGTACCCAGAAATCAAAATCTTCATACGACAATTCTTCGTCATAACCTCCAAGTGTATCAAACACTTCACGTCGTACTATCATCGTTGGGCCGGGAATAAAGTATGTTGATAAAACATCACGATAAACGTCACCTTGCGGAATGGTCGATAGTAGTCGTTTTTGAAATAGATATTCAAAATGATTTTTAAGAGGATTACCACCTTCATCAATATACACGGCATCCGTAAAGACAACTCCAACTTCATGGCTACAGGTTTCAAAATAATTGACTTGTTTTTCAATACGGTCGGGCATCATAATATCATCGGTGGCAAAATCGATTACGTATTCACCTTTTACCAACTTAAGAGCGGTATTAAAAGCCTTGCAGTTTCCCACATTATCCGGTAACAATAAAATTTCCAATTGCGGATACTTTTCTTTCAAAGATTCAATTTCAGCAACACTGCCATCACTGCTGGCATCGTCGGCTACTATAATTTGTAGAGGAGTGTAGGTCTGATTGATAACTGACCCAACTGCCTGGTGGATATAGTTTGCGTGATTGTAACAAAGACACACTATGGAAACAAGCGGCTTCATCCTTTCAGAATTTTTTCAAACGTCAGTTTTGGAGAAGGTTGGCCTCCCAATCTTGCTTTAAATTTCAGTAACCCGAAGTTTGGTTGCCCGTTAACCGCCGATGTACCAAAATCCAACATCAAAATTTTATTCTGTTGACAATATTCATAGAGTGATTTGATCAAGACAACAACGGGACTTAGATGATTGTATGTTGCGGAATGATCTGCGTAAAAGTTGTAAAGTATTTCGGAAGTAACACGAATGGAAATGGAGGCTGCAATCATTTCCGAACCGAGAAACACTCCGCTGAATAAATATCGGTCAGGGAAATGGCCGATTGTGTCTTTTAAATCGTTAAGGGTCATGGATAATACATATCCTTTGGATTTTCGGCATGAAAGAATAAAATCAAAAACCTGATCAAGATTTTCAGCAGATAAAAACCGGGCATTAAGATTAACATCGGCTGACTTTTTCAGCTTACTGATTTCGAGGCGATGCAGCTTCGTTACAAAGTCGTCATGGGTAAATCGGATTGATCCCAATGCAGAGCTCGTTGTATTATATCCGAGATTAAACAGAAACGATTCCATTGTAGCAATTTTATCTGCTGCATAGAGGTATGGTGGGTTTTTTATAATGATTCTCTCAATGCCTGTGGATTGCATATCACCCTCCACAAACATTAAAAACTTGTAAAGTATTTCGGCGGGTAACCTTTTCGAAAACTCAACGGTGCCAAAGGGCGATCGAACTGAGGTATTTGCTATATTATTGCTGATGTGAAAATACACGGAGGCCACAACATTTTTATGCTTTGGGTTTAGAATGTAATACCACCTCCATCCATCCGAACATTGCAAGTAAAGGTGGTAGGGATCGTGAAAAAGAGAAGGCTCGAAGTCGAATACCTTATTGTCCCCTGGAACCCCAACGCAAAAAATGAAGCCGTTCAATTAATAAGGAATTCCGATCCGTTTATATAAAAAATGCATCAACCACGCCGGGCCAATTAACAAGAACTGGATGTCTTTTAGGAAGGAAGGTTTTTTACCTTCTATCTTGTGTCCGTAGAATTGACCAACCCAAGCGAGAAAAAAAATCACCAGGCTGACAATCCATAATGGAGCGATATTCAGCCGCGCGATCATATTTACCGCAACCAGACAAAGCGCGCCGAACAACATCATGCCTACACTAAGTGGGATCGATAATGATACATAGTATATTAGAACAAGAATTAATACAATAGCTGCCCAGTTTGCATAAGGATTGTCGTCGCCTAACATTGAGTTTACATGCTGCGAGGGAATAGAAGCAATCAACCCGACAATACTCAAAAAAATCAAAGGCACACAGACCCAATGAATTGTTTTATTGGTCGAATTTTGATGACTCTCGCCATACTCAGAAAGCAGCTGATCAATTTTTCGCATGGATGAAGTTTTGTAACACTAAATTTACAGCATTAATAGCAATGTTCAAATGGGTGCATTTGAATGAGTTAATATGGATTCACCAGTTTTTAGACGAGCTATGAATCGTCTGGCTATCCGTTAAGTTTTGTTTTTACACTTGACCATTTTTTTATCTGCCAGTGTATAAGGCCGGTAGTAAGATGCTTACCCTGTTTGTCGTGAATTTTTATCTCACACTGAACGACTACCGATTCTTGCACTTTTAATGGCTCGGAGATACGACGCTCAAGCCATTCAGGAGTGATAGCAAATTCAGCGATTGCATCCATTTTACCCTGATAGTGATAGTCCATCTCCAGTCGCTGCATGATAATCCGGTAGGTATCAAAACCTAACTTGGAGATCAGTAGAAATCCGGTGGCATATTCGGAAGTCGTCGCGAGGGCACAGGCATGAAGGCCCCTGATGTGGTTGAAGTTTTTTCTTTTATACGGTATAAGAATTTTAACGTGATGATCACCAATTTCCACAAGTCTGAAGTCGTGTGGCTTGTTAAACGGTATCATGCGATGAAGTCCCTGGTTTAAAAGCCATAGATAAAATGCAGAATGACGGGCTCGTTCAATGAATTTACTTATATCCATACCGGGTAAATTTTCTTTTACTAAATAAAATCGATGTATAACTGGTTTGTAAAAATACAATTAAACCCCTCCACAAAAGAGAACCTGCGTGATTTTGTCTCTTGTCATTGAATCTGGTAAAAATTCATGGCTTCACTCCAAAGGTTACCCACTTAAGTTTGTCATCTGATAGAAAAACCGTAGAAAAGTTGTAGATTTTGATAGCAGTACCTGCGAGCAGCTAAACGGAATACCTGAATTATGAAGAAGATAGTCGTTCTCGGTGCCGGGTTAGTCGGTAAAGCCATTGCGACTGACCTTTCCAAAAAATATGACGTCACTGCGGCGGACAAAGATTTGGAATCGCTTAAGGTGTTGGAAATCGAAGGCATTAAAATTCATCCATTGGATTTTACCGACCTCAGAAAACTAGCTTCCTTTATTAAACCTTATGATATTGTTGTTGGTGCAGTTCCAGGCTTCATGGGATTACAAACTGTGCGTGCCGTCATAGAAGCAGGAAAAAATATGGTTGATATTTCCTTTTTTCCGGAAGATCCTTTCCAACTGGATGAACGGGCAAAAGAAAAAAATGTAACCATTATAACAGATTGTGGAGTAGCACCGGGTATGGGAAACATTATCCTCGGTTATCACAATAAAAGAATGAATGTTGAGTCGTACGAATGCCTTGTCGGTGGATTGCCTTTGATCCGCGAATGGCCATACGAGTATAAGGCTGTTTTTTCCCCAATTGATGTTATTGAAGAATACGTTCGCCCTGCCCGATATGTTCAAAGCGGCGAGCTTGTAATAAAAGAAGCCTTATCAGATCCTGAACTGATTCAGTTTGATGGAGTAGGAACCCTGGAGTCATGGAATTCGGACGGGCTAAGATCGTTGATTAAAACGATGCCAGATATTCCCAACATGATCGAAAAGACACTTCGGTATCCAGGAAGTATTGAATACTTAAGAGTGCTTCGAGAAACGGGTTTTTTCTCATATGATGAAATTGAGGTGAATGGTGTAAGAATCCGTCCGATTGACGTCACGGCAAAACTTCTTTTTCCGAAATGGAAACTAAAGCCGGATGAAGAGGAATTTACGGTGATGCGGATTCGAATTCAAGGACGTGAAAATGGCACACCAAAATCATACGAATACAATCTGTTGGATCGTACAGACAAAAATACCAATACCTTATCGATGGCCCGCGCGACAGGTTATACCTGTACCGCAGCCGTTGAGTTAGTGCTTAATGAGAAATTTTCCCAGAAAGGAATTTGCCCCCCGGAAATTTTAGGGGAGAAGGAAGAAAACTTTTTGCTTATACTTCAATATTTAAAGGAACGGGGTGTAAATTATAAAGTAATGAGTAATTGAATTTCGATTCGTCAGCCATGAAGAACGGTATTATCATTAGCCTCTTATTTGTTGCTGCCGGTGCATCGGCACAGAAGTATGTTGAGTTAGCTAAGCTTTACTATAACAACTCAGCCACAAATCACTTTGCGAACAGCGACTCCAGTACCCGCGTTCAAGAGTTGGGCATAGAACTTACCGTCCCCATCTTGATCAATACCTCCGATGCTTTTCTGACGGGTTTAATTTACGAGAGAACACAAGTCAGGCTATTTGAATCTGAACCCGAGGAAAACCTTTCAATATTAGGTTTGAAAATGGGGTTCTCTAAAAAACATTCTGATAAATGGTCAGGCACATATCTCCTGATTCCGAAATTGGCCGCTGACTTAGAAAGTATTTCCGGGAAAGATTTTCAGATAGGTGGTGTAGTATTAATGAAGTACACCAAACATGAAAATTTAAACTACAGACTGGGTGCATATTATAATTCGGAATTCTTTGGTCCCCTGTTCGTACCACTCTTTGGAGTGTACTATCTAAGCGCAAACAAAAAATTTGAAACGAATGCAACACTACCATTTCTTTTTGACGCCAATTACAAAATTCATGATCGTATCCATCTTGGAATAAATTTTTTCGGCCAGGTGCGGTCGTACCGTCTTTCGCAAGTTCCGGAACTGAATGGTGAAGGATATGTTGTAAAAGCCAGTAATGATTTGTTTAGTTATTTAAAATTCAATCTAAGTAAAGGACTAAGCCTTCAGGCTAAGGTTGGCCATTCAATAGGAAGGAGCTATCGGGTTTATGCTGAGTCGGAAAAGATCACCTTAGGGTCAATCTTGATCCGCGTTGGCGATGACAGACAACAATTGAATACCGATTTTGCCAATGGATGGATTTATCAAGCTGCGTTGATATACAGGTTGATCCAAGAAAAATAGGCTACCGAATACTGCAAGCCTTTACCATGTCCTTCCTCCGGATACTTAAAAATTCTTTTCTGAAAACTTGTAGTACTGTCAAGAAGTGAAGCTGTCTTCTAACTATTTGTTAACTGATTTAGAAACTGCTCCATTTTATGAAAAATCGTGGAGAGTTAGGGATTAGTAATTCTTGTCTTCGTCTTTAAGGCGTACGTACTTGTTGTAAATAAAAAGTGCAATATTTCAGTTGTTTCGTTCATGTGACGAATGCTAACAATTGCCTCGTACGTTTGACTTACGTCAAAGCGATAGCGACTGTATGTAGTAGAGATGTTGCTAAATAACTTGGACCCGAAAATGTGATTCCATCTCGCAGTTCCATAATAGTCATCAAAAAGGAAGGGCTTTTCATAGCTAGTTTCATTTATTTTGATAATATGTGTTGAATATTGAACATTGAATAGTGAGTATTTGACATTAAGGCTCGAAGAACCATTGATCAACATACGCTGAACGCGAAATCAATTAACTAATCGCTGAAAACCTAGCCAATATGTACGATTTTATCTCTTAAAGCCCTTATAAGAATTCTTCTTTAGATTTTCTATATCGGCCAGGTCCTTGTCTCTACCTAATTTCTCCTTATCCAGGAGCAAATCTTCTTTTGAAATGATATTGATTTGAACACCATCAATTTCGCCAACTTCTTTATTGGTGTAACATCTCTTGAAATCTTTGTGATAAAACGCTACAAGTTCTGGCAGAAAGTCGAAGTGAAACTCACCTTGCTGAAATTTTATGAATGTCTTTTTAGGATCAAACACTATCTTGTCTAGCTCATTCTTCATTTCCGGACTTATTTCAGCTATTCCCTCGATGAGCTTAATGAAGTTGCCGTTGGTGGCTGAGTACCATATGTCTATATCGTATTCAATGTTTTTTGGAAGATTCACTGAAGGTCTTGGGGTTCCATAAAAGCTAATGGCTACACCACCTACAAACATGTATTCGACTTCATACCTATTAAGTGCCTGGGCAACACGCTTGATTCCTTCTGCCAGATCTTTTTCCATTGTAGCAGACTAAGTCTAACGCTGTGCTACTTTCTTGATCTTTCTAAGAGATTGAGCAGCTTTCTCTTGGCGCAACTTTTCCGTTTGAGTCTGAGGTCGCTCGACTCGGTCATACTTCAATTCATTATAAGAGCTATATAGTTGCAATGAAGCCATGGGCAAATATAGTATTGCCGTAATTGATAATCAAACGGTTATAAAGACAATCATTATTGTCCGACTAAAATTTTAAAAGGGTAGGTTGTTTAGAGCCATCCTTTTTAGTTATGTTGAATTACCGCACAAAACGTAACTATGGTCAAAAGTAAATTTGTCGGACAGCCGATGGCTATTGGATACCTGGATCGTGCTCCTTTTTGAGGGTTTAATATTTTTTGAAGATGCAACGAACAGTTATCATTCTATTGCGAACTGCAATACAAGTTTTTATAAACTTTTCGTTGGTCAAAAAGGAAACCGTAGTTCAGAAAAATACGTACGGAGGCAGATGAAACAGCATGATATCTACCTAGGCTTGAAGAATAATTTACTACGACTTCTCACCTTTTAGTGGTTGAAATACCTCCTTTCATAGTGATCTGATAAATTAAAAAATCATTCCAACAGTAAAATGCTCACTGTGAGTCGTGAAGAAGACCTGGTCTATATTTCTTGTCGGTAATCAAGTTTCTTAAAATTTGCAGAAGTTCTTGCTGATACTTAGGGGAGAAATTAGAAATTCTTCCCTTTTCCTTATAAATGCCCTCAGAATTTGATTTTAATGTATGGTAGGAGAAGACGGGCATGTAACCATTGTTCTGATATTCTCGTCAAAGAAAGAGATTAAGAAATTACAACCAAACCATGCAACCTTCAATTACCCCAACAAGTCTATTGGCAGTAATCAATTTTAAAAAACCATGAAAAAGAATCTATCTATCCTCGCTTTGGCTTTTATTTGCAGCATATCGTTGATATACGCGCAAACCAAAGAAACACGAAATGTTGCAACTTTTACTAAGATAAACTTCAAGGTACCGGGAAAAGTCTATTTGCGTCAGGGTAGTCCACAAAAAGTGGAGATTGAAGGTAAAAAAGATGTTTTGAAGGAAATTTCAACAGAAGTGCAAGGTAGCAGGTTGGTAATTTCAAAGGATGGTAATTGGACGAATTGGAAGTGGAATGATGGTGATGAAGTGGTGGTATACATCACAGTGAAAGATATCGAAGGAGTAAGTGTTAGCGGCTCTGGCGAGGTAATTGGTGAAAACAGGATCACGACGCGGGACCTGGATCTCAATGTAAGTGGATCTGGAAATCTTAAAATGGAAGTCGATGCATCCGGTGATGTAGAAGCTGATGTATCCGGTTCCGGTAATCTGAATCTTAAAGGAAAGTGTCAAAGTCTGAACAGCGATGTAAGTGGTTCCGGAAGAGTATCCTTAGCCATGAATATTGCTGGCAAAGCTGAGTTTGGTATTTCTGGTTCAGGAAAAATTGAAGCGAGTGGCACTTCTTCCAGCGTAAAAACCTCTATCAGCGGATCGGGAAAGGTGTTAGCCGCCAATTTAGAGACCAACCGGTGTGATATACGAATCTCAGGGTCTGGTGACGTTGAGATCAATGTAAAGAATGAGATTGATGCAACCATTTCAGGCAGCGGAAGTGTGAGTTACAGAGGGAATCCAAGCAAAATTAATAGTCACTCTTCCGGTAGCGGTAAAGTGAGGAAGATGTAAACGAATTTTTCAAAAAATAAACAAGCGGATATTAATAGTGTCCGCTTTTTTATTTTGATAAAGCTATGCGTTGGCAATACGTTTTTTCTTGTCGGCGACCATCGCATGGAGTGATGATGTTCCAAAAGGGTTTGCTATCATAGCGCCGGCCAAAGCCGTTCCTGTTGTCGCAATAAAAGTTCGTCGTGAAAGGCTTGCCATTCTTCTTCATATAGATAAATTTTGGAATTTCCAGGTTCGATTATTTATTTTAATCTACCGGAACGCGGGCTGCGCAATCGATTGCTCATTCTAAAGATATTTTTTACCAACATGCCGGAGTATCCTGCACCATACTGTACAAAGAAATCGATTGAGAAATGATAAATTGCTCTATAAAATAGATGATTTTTACCCGGCGAGAACTCTAATACTTTTTTAATATGAAAGAAACGGAAACCCTTATCGAAATTCGTATTGACCAGGAGTCCCGAATTCCGAAATACCGCCAGATTGTAAACTCCATCATTACGGATATTGAACGTGGTGCTCTTCTCGTAGGTCAAAGGGTTCCTTCTATAAATGAAATAAGTGAAGAATACTATTTGTCGCGCGATACAGTTGAAAAAGCATACAACGTACTAAAGGAAAAGCAAATCATTGTCTCAGCCAAAGGAAAAGGATACTATGTTGCGCGCAATCTCCTTCCTTCAAAAGTCAATGTGCTCTTTCTGCTTAATAAACTGAGTTCGTATAAATTAAGAATCTATAACTCCTTTGTTAATAGCCTTGGTCATCAGGCGCAGGTAGATCTTACCATTTATCATTGTGATCCTAAATTGTTGCTAAATGCACTAAAGGAAAACATGGGCCGTTATGATCACTACGTTGTAATGCCTCACTTTAAGGACGACAATCAAAACCACCAGAATACGAGTCAGGAGGTAATCGAAACTCTCGAGAAAATTCCAACCGATAAGCTTCTCATCCTGGACAAGTACATTCCGGAATTGAAGGGAGAAATTGCTTCTGTGTATCAGGACTTCAAAATGGATATTTATGAAGCGCTTGAAGAAGGAAGTGAAACCCTGAGAAGTTACAAAAAGCTCATTCTGGTATATCCTCGAAAAACAGTGTACCCTTATCCCGTCGAAATTCTGTATGGGTTCCAGAAATTCTGTACCGATTACAACTTCGACTTTGAGGTGCTTGATGAAATCTACCAGGATATGGAGTTACGTACCGAAGATGCATACATTATTATAGAAGAGTCTGATCTCGTTAATCTTGTAAAGCAGGTACGCGATAAGAAATTTATTCTGGGTCAGGACGTCGGTGTTATTTCATATAATGATACACCCTTGAAAGATCTTTTGGGAATCACTGTAATTTCAACTGATTTCCAGGTTATGGGTGAAACAGCCGCTTACATGATTTTGAAAAAGAAGAGGGAGTTGGTGAAAAATGTTTTTCGTTTTATAAACCGAAATTCAGCGTAAAGAAATCAATTTGATCAACTTCATGAATAAAAATTAAGGCATATAAAAAACTTCTTTCAGCGGAACAGTAAAAGGCGATTGGTCATCATTTGTTTCCATGATATCAGCCATGTATGCCCACCATTTTTTAACTACCGGATTTTGTCCTAAGTCCTGCGATCCCGTTGAACCCACAATTTTTTGAACTCCGAAAAGCATATTCGTTTCTAAATCCAAAAAAATGGAGTAGTCATAAACACCATTCTCTTTCAGCAACGCGGTTAACTCGGGCCATATCTCGCGATGACGCCGGGCATATTCTTCTTCGTATCCGGATTTCAGCTTCATCTTAAAGGCGAATCGCTGATGTTGTTCGGTTGGAATGTTCACAAGCTTTTAGTTTAAAATGCGGTACAGATCAGTTTGGTGTCAAAATAATTTTGGTGTGGTGCTGATTATAAAACTAGCCAATGCACAAAAGCAACCGCATCCTGTACCATCTAGTATTTGTGGTCAATGTCATTGCTGGCGGCTTTCGCTTAAAATTATCGTGTAGATTGAAGTCGTAAATTGACTTAATCACCATGACAGTGCATGATAGAGAATAAGTAACGATTGCTAAAATTGCTTTTTTATTTGAAATTTCCCATTAACTAAGACCAGCTGCATGGGTGTACTACTTGGTGTAATCTTTCATTTTATCGGTGGTTTTGCGTCTGGCAGTTTTTATATGCCTTTCAAAAAGGTGAAGGGTTGGGCTTGGGAAAGTTACTGGATTATTGGGGGTCTGTTCTCTTGGTTGATTGTTCCACCCCTCGCCGCCTGGATTACATTACCCGGCTTTTATGATATCATTAAGAATGCATCGTATGACAGCATTCTGTATACTGTTGTTTTTGGCGTGCTGTGGGGAATTGGAGGATTGACCTATGGGTTAGGTGTCCGTTACCTGGGGATGTCGCTTGGCAATTCTGTTGTCCTTGGATTCTGCTCTGCATTTGGTGCGCTGGTACCATCGATTTATTACAACTTCTTCCCTGCACCCGGGAAAACAACATTCGTTGAAATGCTCACTACTACGTGGGGGCAGGTTGTGTTGTTGGGTGTGGCAATGTGCCTTCTTGGAATTTATATATGTGGGAAAGCCGGTGTTTTGAAAGAACGTGAAATGGGGGAGGAGGAAAAGAAAAAAAGTGTTGCTGAATTTAACCTGGTAAAAGGTTTGGCTGTGGCAGTAACGTCGGGTATTCTCAGTTCGTGTTTTAACTTTGGTATTGAAGCGGGTAAGCCTATGGCGGAAACTGCTGTATCCATGGGACTTAATCCGTTGTACCAAAACAATGTTACCTATGTAGTTTTGCTTTGGGGAGGTTTATCAACGAACTTTATCTGGTGTATGATACTTAATGCACGCAACAAAACATTTGGAGATTATGTCAATCAGAATTCGCCACTGCTGAATAATTATTTGTTTGCAGCATTGGCGGGCACGACGTGGTTCATGCAATTTTTCTTCTATGGAATGGGCGAAAGCAAGTTGGGGAATGGCGCCAGTTCATGGATACTTCACATGGCCTTTATAATATTGATTGCAAATATTTGGGGAATTGTTCTGCGCGAATGGCACGGCGTCAGTAAAAAAACCAGATCGACAATAATCACAGGCATTTGCACCATCATACTCTCTGTACTGGTTGTCGGGTATGGAAATGCTATTAAATAATTTCAATAAAACTTTTAGTGTATGTCAACAAACGTAACAACCCGATTCAAACATGTAAGCTACTTGTGGGACGAAAAAAAAGCTGAGGCACTGGCAGGTGATGAAGTTGGTCTTCTGATTTATCGTTCTAATTTATTGGGAGCTGATCTTCGGTTAACCAACTACGGTGGGGGAAATACATCCTGCAAAGCTATGGCTAAAGATCCGCTAACGGGAAAAGAAACGGAAGTGATGTGGGTGAAAGGCTCGGGCGGTGATATCGGTACGCTGAAACGAAGTGGGCTTGCTGCGTTGTATGTGGATCGTCTTCGCGCACTTACAAATGTTTATCGCGGACTTCAATATGAAGATGAGATGGTGGAACTCTTCAACCATTGTATTTATGATCTGGCATCGAAAGCCCCTTCTATCGATACACCACTTCATGGTTTTCTTCCCTTCAAGCACATCGATCACCTGCATCCTGATGCGGCCATCGCTATTGCGGCAGCAAAGGATGGAAAAAAAATCACGAATGAACTGTTTAATGGATCGATCGGATGGGTTGAATGGCAGCGACCGGGATTCGATCTTGGTTTGAAGCTTAAGCAATGTCTCGATGAAAATCCAGGTATAAAGGGTATTATGCTCGGATCACATGGCTTGTTTACCTGGGGAGATACTGCCTATGAAAGTTATGTTAATACACTTGAAGTGATCGAGCGTTGCGCACAATACCTTGAAGATAACTATGGAAAGCGTGGGCCTGTATTTGGCGGCGCGAAAATAGAAAGCCTGGAGAAAGAGCATAGACTGCAACAGGCTGCACTGTTGGCCCCAGTGTTGCGTGGTTTGTGCTCCAGTCAGACGCGTATGATCGGTCACTTTACCGATGATGATCGTGTTCTGGAATTCATCAACTCAAAAGATCAGGAAAGATTAGCGCCGATGGGAACCAGCTGTCCGGATCACTTCCTGCGCACAAAAATAAGTCCGCTTGTTTTAGATCTAAAGCCTGATGAAACCTTTACGGATGTGAAAGCTGTCAAGGAAAAACTGGCACCTGCTTTTGAACGCTACCGGAAAATGTATAATGACTATTATGACACCTGTAAGCATGCTAACAGTCCGGCAGTTCGTGACGCAAATCCCGTTGTTATCCTGAATCCAGGTGTTGGTATGTTCACGTTTGCCAAAGACAAACAGACAGCGCGTGTAGCCGCTGAGTTTTATGTAAATGCAATCAATGTGATGAAGGGCGCAGAGGCTGTTTCTGAATACACTTCACTACCTCGTCAGGAGGCTTTTAACATTGAATACTGGTTACTTGAAGAAGCAAAGCTTCAGCGGATGCCAAAACCTAAGTCGTTGTCCGGGAAAATTGCCCTGGTAACGGGAAGCGCTGGCGGCATTGGAAAGGCTATCGCTAAGAAGTTTGCGGATGAAGGTGCCTGTGTTGTCTTGAGTGATAATGATCCGGCACGGATGAAAGAAGCCGAAGAAGAATTCAGGAATCAATATGGTAAAGATGTTTTTGCTTCTTCTTTAATGGATGTAACGAATGGCGATCAGATTGATCTTTCGATGAAAGTAGCGGCTCTTGCTTTTGGAGGTATTGATATTATTGTGAATAATGCAGGCTTATCAATTTCCAAGCCACTTGAAGACCACACTGAAAAGGACTGGGATATTTTATACGATGTATTGGTGAAAGGTCAGTTTTTGGTAACACAATCTGCTGTTAATACCATGCGCAAGCAGGCTCTTGGCGGTGATGTAATTAACATCGTCAGCAAAAATGCACTTGTCTCCGGTCCCAACAACGCAGGATATGGTTCTGCAAAAGCAGCACAGCTACACCTTAGCCGTTTGAATGCAGCTGAACTCGGACCAGATAAAATCAGAGTGAATGTCATTAACCCGGATGCTGTTATTGCAGACAGTAAAATCTGGGCGGGCGCATGGGCTGAAGGACGAGCCAAGGCATATGGTGTAAAGGTTGAGGAGTTACCGGCATTTTATGCAAAACGCACTTTGCTCAATGAAGTTATCCTGCCACAGGATATCGCAAATGCATGCTTTGCTTTAGTTGGCGGACTATTAACTAAGTCGACAGGAAATGTTGTAAACGTCGATGGCGGGGTAGCTGCTGGCTTTGTGCGATAGGGGGGCAGTTATAACTCAGATTCATCTTTCATTTATGTTGATTGCGAAAGTATTGCTGTGACGAAGCAAACCTTCAATGAGAAGGAACTGCGCCATAATGTATGTGCTCATAATTAATAATCCTGATTGCCAAACGGGCTGAAGAAATTTGTTCACTGCCAGAAGGGAGTCAGAGATCATAAATAGTAGTGCTCCAAAGAATACCAGCCAAAAGCTTTCTGTTGATGTCCTTCCATACCGGAACAGCGCATTGAGTACCATCACAACAAGCACGAAGGCATACAGCATAACAGGAAATTTTAAAACACCCAGGTTTGGATATATAATCACCACCAATCCGGAACCGGCAAGAATAATGGGAAATGAAAGGCGAGCTTTTTGTACGCCTTGTAATCCATCGGCGGTCTCCTGATGTTGATGTTGACGATAGGAAAGAATGTACATTATGTGCGATAGTAAAAAAGCACTAAGACCAACCATAAAAAATATTGCTTGTTGTGACTCCAGCATCAGGGCGATATCACCTGCGCAGGAAAAAACTACTGCCAGCAACACTGTCGAAGAACGTTTTTCTGAGGCATTCATCCAATAATATGCACCGAGTGAAATCATGATCATCGGTTTGCAAATGATATGGACTTTTGGAAGATAAAAAATTATGGATAAAAGCTCTCCAACAGATACGGCTAAGAATATGAACAGAACATATTTTTTCATACAAGCGAATTTAGTAAAAAGCTTTAATGAAGCTTCCTCTATCTACCGGGTGAAAACTTCAAATGTACTATGAGGAGATTCCGGGAAGGTAACGTTTAAGCAGTAGATAAACGAACGCAAGTGAAGCCAGTGCAGCACAGATCCCAAAAACCATTTCGAAGCGTGCCGTGTTGTTTGCATACAATAATCCGGAAACGAAAGCTCCAAATCCAATACCGAATTCCATAAAGATGTACACTGATGCAACGCCTCGTCCTTTAAAATTTATATCACTTAAGTCAGTTGCCCAGGCAATTAATGTTGGCGATGTGGCTCCGTGTGCAAAACCATAAAGCGA
>JBGTEP010000107.1:0-5089 GCA_041747735.1 Chryseolinea sp. | reverse complement strand
TATTTAACCTGGGGTGCAGGATGGAAAGGTGCAGAGCTCAAACATATCATGCTCGAATCCGGATTGGATAATTCACCGATGTATGAAGATGCAAAAGTGCAGGAGGTAGGAAATAACTCACTTTTAAATTTAGCAGATGTTGGATTGAATAGCTTGTATATAGCGGATTGCAAAAACCTCGCAAAGATGGCTTCTGCGTTAGGAAAAAAGAATGATGAAAAAGAATTGCTTGAACGCGCAAAGAAGATCAGTAACCTGACTGCAACACTTTGGGATGAAAAAGCAGGAATCTATTTGAATAAGTATTTGGACAATCAGCAATTCAGCAATCGTCTGAGTCCTACGTTATTTTATCCGATGCTTGCCGGCGTACCTTCTGAAAAGCAAGCGCAACGCATGATGAAGGAGCACTATTATAATCCGCAGGAATTTTATGGTGACTACATAATCCCATCTGCTGCCCGCAACGATAAAAGTTTTGATAATGATTATTGGCGTGGCGCAATATGGGGGCCGATGAATTTTTTAGTCTATCTCGGCTTGCGCGACTATGATAAACCGGCCGCCATCGAGTTGGCAAACAAGTCTTACGAATTATATATGAAGTCATGGAATGATGACCATTATGTATTCGAAAATATAAATTCTGAGAAGGGTATAAGTGCCTCCGATAATAAACTGAACAGCGATCCATACTATCATTGGGGAGCTTTGATGGGGCTGATGAAATTTATGGAGGAAGGTAAATATTAAAGTGCTTCTAAAATTTATACGTGAATTAAAATTATAGAGATGGGAAAATATATTTTATTGAGTTTTGTATTGGCTTCTCTTTTTGGTTGCCAGAAAAAAACGGACCAGGTTTCGAATTGGTCACTCGTTTTAAAACAGCCAGACAAAGATGATATTGAAATAACGAAACTACCAGTTGACTTATCAAAACCCTTTTCATTTCAAAAGGATGTGGATGGCATCGCAGTTGATTTCACACTTGAGCCAAAAGAAAATTATACAGTATTTAAAGCCAGTGCAAAAAAAGATAGCGGTGAAGCTGAAGTGTATTTCGCGCTGCATTGTGACTACACCAATGAGATTCCGTATAATTTTAACGGGCAAGTTGATAGTTCCGAAATCTATCGGCAAAGTCCACATGATGTAAATGCATGGATCACTGAAAAGATTGCCAAGCAAGCCGTACCGGTCATAGCATTGAAAAGCGATTCTGCTTTTATTGTTGCACTCAATGGTTCTCCAGCATTGTATAATAATTTCACCAGTCAGGGTTTTTATGTGCGTCAAAAATTTCTTGAACTCTCTTCCGGTGACGACGGCAAAACACCAGGCCTGAAGCCCGACACCGTAAAACAATTGGATATAGATTACAATACCGAAAAGACTCAGGTAATGGCACCCGGAAAAATTTTACCGTATTACCATCCGATAGGTTCAAACAAATCACATGCATTTGAAGGAATATTATTTGAAAGTAAAACAGACAACCTTAACGGACTTCGTAAGGATATTAATCAACTCGCTGCGCAGCATTTTTCAAATGGAATTTATAAAGACTATTTCGGTGCGCTTTCCTTTACCACTGCCTACATGAACTTAAGGGTTAACGATACAGGTAAAAGTAAGTATTGGGTTGTCCCTTCAGTTGAATATTCCAATACACAATATGGCCGCGATGCGTTTTGGATTTCTACAATGCTAACCCCCGATTACGCAGCCGAGTGTATGAAGAGTGAATTGTCTGTGGTGAATCAGTATGCGGAGTATCCTTTATTTGCTATTATCTGGGCCTATCGTTCTGCGAAAGAAAATGGTGATGTAGATATGACTAACGTGCAGGCTTATGTAGATTCAGTTGAACTGCGCGTAAGGAATAATTATTTCCATAGTTATCTGGAAAGTGACGGGCGTTTGGATTTTCAATATTGGGGAGATGTTATTGCTTTTGAGAAAGATGATGTGATTACCTATAACCAGGGACTGTTTGCCTTAGCCATAGCCGCAGCAAAGGAAATGGGAGCAACTTTGAAAAGTGATCCGGATCAAGCCTTAGTAAATTATCAAAAAATGTTTAATACTGAATTGGGCTTTTATCCGATCAGCAAAAAGAAGAACATGATCCTCGGACCTGACCCACTAGTCCCTGATCTTTTATCGCAAATCTATTTCGGAAAACAAATGCTTGCCACCAAAACAATCGAACAGCATTATGGCAAAATGGTGAGTGGCTCGAAAACAAAATATGGTTTTAAAACGGTATGTATGCCGAATGGTGATTACCTACCGGCAGCACTCTATGACATAAAAGGATATACCTCGCAAATGAATAGAGAGACAATACCGGATGGAGGATACTTCAGAGGTGGTTCATTTTTTCTCTATGACAATCTGTTTCTGATTGATGCTTACCTGCACGGAATCAAAGAAGCCGAAGATGAATTGATCTGGAGAACCTCGTTAGATTTTGAAATTGGTAATACTACCTACGAATGCCTGAATACAAAAACGGGTGAGCCTTGGAAGCCAAACATGGGGTGGAACGTGGCGATCTATTCTATTTGGAGAAAGCTGGTTGATGAGGGGAAAGCCGATGCGAAGTTATTTGAACGCATTGATAAATTATCAGAAACAAAATAATTTATCAGATCATTACCCAACCTTTATCATAATGAATAGAAATCTATCTTGTGCGATATCACTTTTGTTAACACTAGGGTGCATTCAGGCTCATAGTCAACAGAAATATCAATACCCTTTTCAGGATCCCGCGATAGCAATTGACTTACGAGTCTCGGATTTAATCGCTCGCATGACCCTCGAAGAAAAAGCAAATCAACTCTTCAACGCAGCCCCGGCCATTCCAAGATTAGGTGTACCTGCTTACAACTGGTGGAACGAAAGTCTTCATGGTGTGGCGCGTGCAGGTAAAGCAACGGTGTTTCCACAAGCCATAGGACTTGCAGCTACTTTTGATGAAGCGTTAATGTTTAAAGTGGCTACGGCGGTATCGGACGAAGCGAGAGCAAAGCATCATGATTTTGTGCGAAACAATGTGCGAAGTATTTATACAGGTCTTACATTTTGGACACCCAACATTAATATTTTCAGGGATCCTCGCTGGGGGCGAGGACAAGAAACCTATGGTGAAGATCCATACCTTACCGGTCGCATGGCAGTTAATTTTATTAAGGGCCTGCAAGGCAACGACCCCAAGTATTTTAAAACAATAGCCACGGCAAAGCATTATGCCGTACACAGCGGCCCTGAGTTTACCAGACATATAGAGAATACGTTTGTCAATGATCGTGATCTTTATGAAACCTATCTTCCTGCATTTAAGGCTTCAGTAAAGGAAGCGAATGTGCAATCGGTGATGTGCGCCTACAATCGCTTTCGCGATAAGCCATGCTGTGGCTCTGACTATTTGCTGTCAAATATTTTGCGAAACGAATTTGGCTTTGCGGGTTACGTAGTATCCGACTGTGGAGCCATCACCGATTTTTATAAAAAAGAAAATCATCATGTCGTGCAGACGCCATCGCAAGCCTGGGGCTGGGCAATTGCTGCAGGTACTGATTTAAATTGTGAAGAGTGTCCTGCCTTTGTAAAGGATCATCTTGACTCTGCGGTTCAAACGGGGATACTGAATGAAAAAGATATTAACACTTCTCTAACTCGATTATTTAAAGCACGGTTTAAGCTGGGTATGTTCGATCCAGACGATCAAGTTCCTTACTCAAAAATTCCGATGTCTGTTGTAGGATCGGAGGAGCATTTGAAATTGGCACAGCAGGCAGCGGAGAAGTCGCTGGTGTTATTGAAGAACATTGGTGTTTTACCCTTGAAGAATGTAAGGAAGGTAGCCTTAATTGGCCCGAATGCCGATAACCCGGTTAATCTCATCGGCAACTATGCCGGCCTACCTGTTAATCCAAGCACCCCGTTAGATGCATGACGAAAGCGATTGGGGGAAGCGAATGTATTTTATACACCGGGTGGACCTATAGTTCCGGGAATTTATACCAACTATGAAATAGTCAACGCAAAAAATCTATATCATTTGGAGAACGGAAAATTACAGCCAGGGTTAAAGGCTGAATATTTTGAGAACACTGACTTCAGTGGAGAACCAAAGATCAAGCGTGTTGATCGGTCCCTTGATTTTCATTGGACAAAATCACCTATCAATAATGTAGTAGAGGAAGAGTTTTCAGTTCGGTGGTCGGGTGTGTTGGTGCCTCAGAAATCAGGGATTTATAATTTCTCCGGTAATTATAAATTTGATGGTAACGGAAATGTGCAGTCTGATCCGTATGGAGTACCGTCACTTCGCATCGATGGCAAAGTCATTGATGTACTCACTGCCGTAACGCTTGAAAAAGGAAAGCAATACAAGCTTGATGTGCAGTTATCTATCGCTCCGTTTATGTGGGCCAATTTAGTTGAGCCATCCGCTACGTTATATTGGGCCGAAGCAACTTCGCGTGATTATCGAAAGGAAGCATTGGACGCTGCAAAGAAGGGCGATGTCATTATTTTCTGCGGTGGCATTTCTGCGCGTTTGGAAGGCGAGGAGATGAAATTAGAAACCACTGGCTTTGCACATGGAGATCGTACGGATTTAGCACTACCTAAAATTCAGGAAGATTTATTGAAAGAACTTCAAAAGACAGGTAAGCCGATAGTATATATAAACTTTAGTGGAAGTGCCATTGCATTGAATTGGGAGAATGAAAATCTTCCTGCCATTGTTCAGGCCTTTTATCCAGGTGAAGCAACGGGCACCGCACTAACGCGATTACTATTCGGAGACTTCAATCCATCTGGAAGACTACCCATTACCTTTTACAAATCGGTAAAAGACCTACCCGATTTTCAAAGCTATGTCATGGAAGGAAGAACGTACCGATATTTCAGGGGCGAGCCACTCTTTTCTTTTGGTTATGGATTAAGCTACACAACCTTTTCGTATGCTAACCTTAAAGCACCACTTTCACTTTCTACAAGCAGTGAGGCAAAAATTACCGTGGAAGTTACGAATACGGGTAAGAAAGACGGTGATGAGATTGTACAACTT
>JBGTEP010000106.1:0-72494 GCA_041747735.1 Chryseolinea sp. | reverse complement strand
TGCTTACATTCGTGCCATTGATTCTCTGAAAGGGTTTGAAGTTACGAATGAAGATCAAGCTACAGGTGTGAACATTGTTCGCCTTGCACTTGAATCACCTTTGCGTACTATTGCCGAGAACGCAGGCCAGGAAGGTTCTGTGATCGTTAATAAAGTAAAGGATGGCAAGAAAGACTATGGATACAATGCCCGTGACAACAAGTTTGAAAACTTCTTCGATGCAGGTATTATCGATCCGACAAAGGTAACTCGTCTTGCACTTGAAAATGCAGCATCGATTGCCGGTCTTCTGTTAACCACTGAGGCAGTTGTTTCAGAAATTGCGGAAGATCATCCAGCTCCGGCTATGCCACACGGCGGCGGCGGAATGGGTGGAATGATGTAATCTAAACCCATAGCTTCTGATAAAACAGGAGTACGGAATGCATAATAAAAAGGCTTCATCTCTCGGTGAAGCCTTTTTTTGTTATTTTAGCTGATTGACAATACAATCAAATATTCTATGAGGCTTCATTCCACGGTTCCTGACTTCATTTTGTTTTTATATGTGCACATGTCGCATGCAGATCAAAACTATGACCCCCAGGAAATGGCGGCAATCAAGTCAAAGATGCATACCCTGTTTCCTGACGATACCGATCTTGAAAAAAAATTGTACGCAGCCATTCGTGAATATAATTCCTTCGATAAATCAAAAATAACCGAGCTCATCGATCAAACACTTCAGCATTTTGGAGTGGATACACTTACCGATAAAGTCTATGCCGACCTTTACGAAATTATTCAAGCCGACGGCAAAGTCTACCAATCAGAAACGAAAGCGTTCGAAACTATCAAACGCATCATAGAGATTCATTCCGAACCCAAAACCACATGAGAACAGGGGCCCTTTTCTTTTCTCTATTCCTGCTGGCAATCGTGGCCTGTAAGAAACCGGGCCACCTCGATTTACAACCTTTATCGAACTATGATTTACCATTGATCGTAAATGTCTCTCTGCGTGATACGCTACCAAAGAAGGCATTGGAAATGCTTAAGATTGACGATGTAACTGGTATAAAAGTAAAATACCTGAATGGGCACTCCAACAGTTACTTCGCGTATGAAGCTGACCGAAAATCAATCATCTCCGTTATTTCAAACTTGCCGTTTTCGAAATATGCAGTTCGTGCAGATACACGTTGTAGAAAAGTACAGTCCAGCGATCTGGATCTATACAAGTCTCAGGTACCGACAATAGAGGTCGAACATACTGCATTTTTTTGGGATGCCAATCATAAACAATTTGACGTTTATGAGTGTATCAAGCCCCCGTTAAAACATACGCTCCTCATCGGCAGAGATTCAAAACAGATATTGCACCGGGTTGAATTCTTAGGATAAGATCTATAATTACTTTTTGATCGCTATCCGGTAAAGTATAAGTGACAACCCGACAAAACACAATGCACCCATAATATGGTATCCTCCCGAACCCAGGATAGAAGTCAAACCGTGTTCAGCGTTCACATTTTGAAGGGAGTTATAAATCTTCTCATTCACCGAAAGAAGCGCTACCACAACACCGGCTAATGCTCCACCGGCAATCAATCCAGTGGCAAACAAGCTGCCTTTACCTAGTTCATCGTCAACCGGTGTTTCATTTTTCTTTTCTGCCCGCCAATCAATGAAGCCTTTGATGGCTCCACCGACAAAAATCGGTAGCGTTGTTGATAAAGGAAGGTATAAGCCAATCGCAAAAGCCAGTGCCTTAATGTTGCATAGCTCCATCGTTACGGCAATAAACACTCCTACCATTACAAATTGCCAATCCAGATTGTAAGATAAGATTCCCCGAGCCAGCGTTGCCATAAGGGTCGCTTGAGGTGCAGCATAACGTTCACTCCCAATCGCGTGTGTAATGCCTTGTGCAAGCATGTCTGGCGTGGGAGTATCCAGTACCTTAACAACAAGACCGATGGCAACCGAAGAAACGATAGCGCCAATAAATAGCGCAAGCTGCTGATAACGGGGCGTAGCACCAACAAGGTATCCGGTTTTCAGATCCTGCGAGGTAGCTCCGGCGTTGGCTGCTGCGATGCATATCATTCCGCCTACGACGAGGGCCATCGGCTCATAAAACTTACCACTCCAGCCGACGGCTGTAAAAATAAGACAGGTGCCCATTAGTGTAGCAATGGTCATTCCGGAAATCGGACTATTACTTGACCCAACCAGCCCCACAATTCGGCTCGCTACTGTCACAAAGAAAAATCCAAAAACAATAATCAACACACCAATTAATAGACGTTGAAGTATACCTTCACCTGGAATATTGGGAAGAATTGCCATCACAGCAATTAAAAGTATACTTCCAATAATCACGACTTTAAATGACAGGTCTCTTTCTGTTCTAAGAACACCTCCAACAGATGATTTTTCCTTCAATGAACCAATGCTTTCTGTGAAAGATCCTATTATAGTAGGTATAGTCTTGATCAGGGTGATGAAGCCGCCGGCCGCAACCGCACCGGCTCCTATTTGACGGATGTAAGCCCAATAGATTGCGCTCGCATAACTGCCGAACGTATGCGTTACAGGATCCCATCCACCCTGCCCTCCTGGAGTGTTGACATCCGCGAGATACCCAAGTTTTACCAACTGCAAAGCAATGGTATCAGCAGGAACAATGGTAGCAATGAGCGGGATCATTGCCCACCAGGCCAGCACGGAGCCCGCCACTAACACGCCTGCGATCTTTGGTCCGATGATGTAGCCTACGCCAAGATATTCTGGTGTGATTTCACCATTGATTGTTGACGATGGCCAGAACTTATTAGTCTGTTGCGTTACAAACGTGGGCACTTCCGCAATGACATGCAGCACCTTTTGAAATATTGCATACACTAGCGCAATACCCATCCCCATAAACGCTGTCTTTGCAAACTCCCCTCCTTTTTCTCCAGCCTGCAAAACCGAGGCACAAGCAGTTCCTTCTGGATAAGGTAATACGCCGTGCTCTTTTACAATGAGTGATCGTCGTAAAGGAATCATCATCAGCGTACCGAGCATCCCACCAAATGCCGCAAGGATTAAGATTGTTAAATAATTGAAGTACCCTTCACCTACACTGACACCGTTAGCGTCAGGAGATAGAAAAAGGAATCCCGGCAATGTGAAGACTACACCTGCAGCGATAGACTCACCTGCAGAACCTGTGGTCTGAATGATATTGTTTTCAAGAATTGTGGTTTTGAGAAACTTACGCCCAAGGGTTATGGCAATTACCGCGATGGGTATTGATGCAGATACGGTTAACCCTGCCTTTAACGCAAGGTATACTGTCGAAGCACCAAAAAGAACCCCAAAGAGTGCACCGAAGACCACTGATTTCACAGTGAATTCGGCTACATTTTGCTCGGGCGCAATGTATGGTTTGAAAGATTTAGTTTCTTCCATGATATAGGTTTAGGTTATGAGTTGCTTTACAATTCGACACCTCAATGGATATCGCCCATCAACTTCCGGAGGGGCTTGCTTAAAAAAAGCACAACTACTCCGGAGATCATCATAAACATAACGATAAATTGAAAAAGATCAACCAGTAAATATGGGTTGGCGGCGACCGCATTTTCATCAAATTCACCGGCGAACAATCCTGCAATCAGATTACCTAAAGCAAGCGCCATAAAAAATACTCCCATCATCCTGCCCACGAGCCGCTGCGGTGAGAGTTTTGTTATTGCACTTAAGCCAATAGGATATAAACATATTTCTCCAAACGTATGAAGCATGTAGGTGAAAAATAACCAGGTCGGCAAGGGTTGTTCTCCATTGATCACTACAAAGGAAGCCCCTATCATTACCACGTATCCCAATCCCATAAAAAACAAACCTAATGCGAGCTTCACCGGTGTTGTTGGATTTAGCTTTCGTTTTGCCAGCCACATCCAGAGCCAGGCAAATACAGGGACAAACAGTAACACATAGACAGGGGGAAGCGATTGCATCCAACTGGCTGGCATGGTAAAAGCATTTCCGATACTCATATCGGTATAACGGTCGGCAAATAAGTTAAGCGTAGAACCCTGACCTTCATACCCGGCATAAAAAATTGCAGTAATGGCAAAGACAACACTGATGGCAAAAACTTTCTTCTTCTCTACGATATCAAGTTTTTCCACAAGAAGGATGTAAATGAAGTATAAGATTACACTGGAGACAATGAGATAGGCTGAAGCTTGCGCGATTAAAACCGGATTGAGTGTAATGACCTTCATGAACAGAAGTACAACGAAGAGCGAAAGTGCTACACCAAAAATCCACAGTGCGAGACGAATGCTTTTCTGCTTTTTCATCTCCTTGTTTTCATCCGGAAGACGTGAAGGTTCAAGTCCCGCGTTACCCAACCTGGTTTCAGTTACCTTGTATTGAATCAAACCTAACGCCATACCTACCCCAGCGGCAGCAAACCCGTAATGCCAGTCTATTTTTTGACCCAGATAACCACAGATAAGCGGAGAAATAAGTGCTCCCAGATTTATGCCCATATAAAAAATCGAAAAACCATTATCCCGTCGAACCTGATCATCCTGCGGATATAACTCACCTACCAGACTGCTGATATTGGGCTTAAGCAATCCTGTTCCTATCACGATGAAAAGAAGACCCAGAAAGAATGTTTCGGTACTGGGAAATGCAAGGCAGAAGTGCCCTAGTGTTATGATACATCCTCCATAGAAGATTGATTTTCGCAAACCAAAAAACTTATCTGCAAGCCAACCACCGGGAAGCGCGAGAAGGTATACGAACATGGTGTACAATCCATAAATCGCACCACCGGTTTTGTCATCGAAACCCATACCGCCGTCTTCTATTGAAGCAACCATAAACAATAACAACAACGCGCGCATACCATAGTAACTAAAACGCTCCCACATTTCCGTAAAAAACAGAGTAGCTAAACCACGCGGATGACCAAAAAAAGTTTTGTCAGAGTTCATTGTTGTAAATTATCAGATAAGTAAAATGATTTTTCGCCAAATTTTCATTTAAATGCGCATCAAAGTATGCCGATAAATTCATTTTCGCAAATGGACGACACTCGCGACAAATCTAATAAAATTGCTCTTGCAATCGATTGAAGTGGTCAAAAATGCCATAACTTTGCGCGACTCATTAACTTAAACATCATGCAACAACTTGGATCAAAACCAGCCAGCGCTTCGGCTACTGACCTGGGTATCAAGAATGGTACTGTCTACTGGAATTTACCACCAGAGGAATTAACACGGATAGCAATAGAATCCGGTCACGTTAAAAAAACATCTTGCGGAGCAATCACTGTGAATACCGGCGAGTTTACCGGACGGTCGCCGAGGGATAAGTTTATTGTAAAAGATGAAGTAACATCGGATACTGTTTGGTGGGAAGATTTTAACATTCCATTTCAACCTGAAAAATTTGAACAATTGTATCAGAAAATGATACAATACTTCGATGGCAAAGAATTGTTTATCCGTGATGTCTTTGCCTGTGCGGATACACGGTATCGTCTGAATATCCGCGTGGTAAATGAATATGCGTGGTCAAACCTGTTTGCACACAACATGTTTTTACGGCCATCAGAACAAGAACTAAAAAACTTTAGTCCGGAATGGATGATCCTAAATGCACCGGGGTTTTATGCAAATCCTGTTACGGATGGGACCAGGCGACATAATTTTTCTATCATTGATTTCAAACGGAAGTTGATTCTGATCGGCGGAAGTGGATATACCGGCGAAATTAAAAAAGCAGTTTTTTCCGCCTTGAATTTTATTCTACCTTATCAACATAACGTATTGGCTATGCATTGTTCCGCCAACGTGGGAAAAAAAGGAGACACTGCCATATTTTTTGGTTTGTCAGGAACTGGCAAAACAACTTTATCGGCTGATCCGGATCGAAAACTAATTGGTGACGATGAGCACGGATGGACGGATGATGATGTCATTTTTAACTTCGAAGGAGGATGTTATGCGAAGACAATCGACCTCTCTGAAGAAACAGAACCCGATATCTTTCGTGCAATCAAAGAAGGCGCGTTACTCGAAAATGTGAGCTTTAAAGATGGTACCGATGATGTTGACTTTTCAAATACTTCAATTACAGAGAACACAAGGGTAAGCTATCCGATCCATCATATCGAAAACATCGCAATCCCATCACTTGGCAACAACCCGCAAAATATTTTCTTTCTTACCTGCGATGCTTTCGGTGTACTCCCCCCTATCTCGAAACTTTCCCCTGGACAGGCAGCATTTCATTTTATATCCGGATACACCGCGAAAGTCGCCGGGACAGAAGCAGGAATCACCGAACCCACGATGACATTCTCTGCGTGTTTTGGCGCACCGTTTATGCCCTTGCACCCCACACACTATGCATCGATGCTAAGTGCAAAGATCATGAAAGCTAATGTAAACGTGTGGTTAGTAAATACTGGCTGGACTGGTGGTTCTTATGGTTCCGGAAACCGGATTAAACTAAAGTATACTCGTGCGCTAATTAAGGCCGCCTTGAATGGCGAACTTGATGATATTCAATATCAAAATCACGAAGTGTTTGGCGTTTCCATTCCAAAAGAATGTCCCGGAGTCCCGGCTGAAATGCTTAATCCAAAGTGTACCTGGTCTGATAAAGAAGCATATGATCAGAAAACGAACTTTCTGGCTGAATCTTTCCTGAACAACTTCAAAAAGTTTGAAGCCGATGCGAGCGACGAAATTATACTAGGGGCGCCGAAGGTGAAGGTACATGCTTAGAAGATCAGCTTGATAACGGAAGATATTCAGGCGGTACTAAATCGGGGATATTGTTTCCGTGTTTTAGTGATACCTTTTATAGTAGCCATTTACCGTTGATGTCATTTTTTGGCGCATTGCAATTCTTACGTTGTTAAAATCGTTGTTAAATTGAGTTTTAACCTAAATCATATTTTGTATGAAATACAGACTTTTCTTATTCGCTTTGTTATCCATTACAACCCATACCATTTTCGCACAGGATGAGATTACCGATGAAGACTTAAAGAAGTATGCCGTTACAATGGACTCCATTAACGGCATGAAGGAAACGCTGTTGGAAGATATTGTTGAGATGGTGAAGGAGAATGAATCTATGTCGAATGAACGTTATAATCAGCTTTCGAAAATCGCAAGTGACGATGCGAAGCTTACTGCCGCTAAGGCAACCCCAGAAGAGATTGCATTCATTCGTGAAGTAGTGACTAAAAAAGATGAAGGTACTGCCAAAATCTCCGAAACGTTTCAAATGCTCGCCAAGGAATACATTGGAGCGGCATCTTACAATAAGGTAAAGAAGGCACTTGCCTCTGACAGCGAAGTAAAGTCCCGGTACGAGGTATTCATGAAGGAGTTAGAAACTGATGATGTGAATTAATGCAATTGTTTCAGGGAGATAACTTTAATAGAGCAATGTTAACTTTGTGGTAAACTTGTAGTTCGCAAAAAAACATATCTTTGCAGCTTCAATTTGGTAGGCAACATGCTAAAAAACCTCTTACTAAGTGCCTCATTAATTTTGAGTGCAGGGGATATCGTTCAAGCTCAAAATTATTTTTTTGCTTCATTTGATTGCCGGGAGCGTGCTGAGCCTTTTTATGAATTACCAGTAGAAGTGATAACTATCGATTCTTCACTATTACTTTCCGAAGTAATTGAGCCCTTGGTCCTGATTGATACTATTGACGGATGGAAGAACTGGCAATATGTAGAAAATTTTTCCTTTGGCAAGAATAGGGGTACAATTCCAATGATCACAGCGCTTGATGCGCTCCATCCTTATTTTCGTGATAAGGTGAGTGAACTTATCAGTATCTGCGGAGAGAAGGGGATCGAGCTTGCAATCGTAGAAACGTACAGGACTCACGCCAAGCAGGATGAGTATAAAGTAATGGGTCGGGGCTATACTAGCTCACGTGCAGGTAAGTCTAAACATCAATACGGCCTGGCTGTAGATTTAGTCCCTGTCATTGACTCGGTGGCAGTCTGGAACAATGTAGTCCTCTGGAAAAAGGTGGGCACGATAGGTGAAAGATTAGGCCTTCGATGGGGTGGCCGTTGGAGGAAGCCCTACGACCCCGGGCACTTTGAATGGACAGGAGGAATGACTACTTCCGACCTTTTCAGCGGATCATTCCCGGAAGTACCCAACAAAGATCAGCAGTATCCCTGCCTGGAGGAAGACTTAAGGCGTCTAACCAGGTATTGGAAGGAATGGGAAACATCCCAAAGTTCGTTTACGCGCAAGTAATGAAACTTACCTTCCCTGATAATTTCATTTTTGGAACGAGTACCGCGGCTGCGCAGATTGAAACTGCCTTTGAGCACGACTGGCAGGGTGTAAAAGCCCGAAAGGGATTTATATTCGATCGAACCACCGATCACGAAAAACGATTCAAGGAGGATGCAGAAATAATTGCGTCGCTCGCGCCAAATTACCGCATGGGGCTTATGTGGAGTAAACTACAACGGGAGCCATACGGTACATTTCATGAAGCAACCTCAAAGGAATATCATCTTTTCATCCAGGACCTTAAACTAAAGGGAGTTGATATTATGATGGTACTGCATCATTTTACGAATCCAATATGGTTCTCAAAATTGGGCGGATGGGAAAAGATAGAAAATATTCCACTTTGGATTGATTTTGCGATGAAGGTGGTCGACGAATTTGGATCCTATGTATCATTTTGGAATACTTTTAATGAACCTAACGTGTATGCAAGCTATGGATGGATAACGGGGTTTTTTCCTCCGTTCAAAATCAATCCCTTTTTAGCGGGCAAAGTAGTTAAGAACATGGGCATTGCTCACAATGCAGTGTATGACTACATCAAAGCGAAAAACCCTGACCAGCCCGTTGGTATCTCTCACAATGCCACCGTATTTTCAGCTGAGAATTTATTAGGATGGTTTCCTGCGCGTCTTTCGGACTGGTGGTTTATGGACTATGTTCCAACGCATTTTGAAAAAGTAGATTTTTTTGGGATGAGCTATTATGGCCGCGTGCCTCACGATCCTCTCCCTATTACGTTTCTCGAAACACCTGAGAAAATAAAAGGACTTGGACTTGCTCATGATGACATTTGGGAATATCATCCTGAAGGGCTACGAACATGTATAGATCGTTATTGGAAAAGGTATAATAAACCAATTATGATTACCGAGAACGGGGTCTGTGACGAAAGTGACTTCCTTCGCCTTCAGGCGATACAGGATTATGCCCAGGTAGTACACGAAGCGATTCATGATGGCATCGACATAAGAGGATATTATTTTTGGAGTGCATGGGATAACTTTGAGTGGCACCTTGGACCAACCATGCGATTTGGGCTTTACGAATGTGACCTTAACACCATGAATAGAATGAGAAGACCTAGTGGTGATCTATACGCATCTCTTGCTTATTCAAAAAAAATTAATGTTGCCAGCAAAAAAAATAAAGTTACTGTCTGATTTATTTCCTGGTCATAGCAGCATCCCAATATACTACACATTTAGAGCAATAGATTTCTAAAAGTTAATTAGCTTTAGGCTCTATTCAGCCTCCCATGAAAAAAATCCTGTTCTCACTTGTTGCTATTCTTGTTTACCTATCGGGTAGTGCTCAGGCAAAAAAGGAAATACTCTATGTGGGAACGTTTTCAGTCCGTGGTAGTCAGGGAGTTTATGCTTACTCATTCGATCGCGTTAAACGAACGCTGAAGTTAATTCAGTCAGTACCCAGTTTAGAAAGCCCATCTTATCTTGAAATCCATCCCACCGGAAAGTTTCTGTATTCTGTCAACCGTGGGAAAGCAGAAGTATCGGATAACGGTGGGTCTGTTTCCGCATATGGTATTGATGCAAAGACTGGCAAACTCAGCGGACTAAACAACCGCCCCTCTTATGGTAGTGGGCCTTGCTATGTTTCCATTGACAAGACAGGTAAGTATATTTTCGTTGCAAATTACAGTGAGGGAAACCTGGTAGTGCTTCCTCTTTTCGATGATGGATTAATCGGAAGTCCCTCTGACGCAAAAAAATATACCGGTCGAAGTATCAATGAATCACGTCAGGAAAGTTCGCATATACATTCTGCAGTTATCTCTGCTGACAATCGATTTCTGTATGTCTCCGATCTTGGAACGGACAAGATTTACATTTATGAATTTAATGCTGCAAACGGAACCCTAACGCCAGCGAAAACACCTGAAGTATCTGTTACACCTGGAAGTGGGCCACGCCATTTTACTTTTCATCCTAACGGAAAGTTTGCATTTCTCGCAGAAGAATTGACGTCTTCCATTTGCGCGTTCTCTGTAAATAAAACAACGGGCGAACTCACGATTTTAGAAGACAACGTAAAAGCATTACCTGAAAGTTTTAAAGGAACAAATACCAGTGCTGATATTCACACAGCCGTGTCAGGTAAGTTCTTGTATATGTCTAACCGTGGTATGAATTCATTAAGTATCTTCTCCATATCGCCGGCTGGGAAGCTCTCACTCATAGGTCAACAGCCAACGCTGGGAAAAACACCAAGAAATTTTCTGGTTGATCCGAAGGGTGAATTTGTTTTTGTTGCTAATCAGGATACCGATTCAATTGTACTCTTCAGAATAAATCCTAAGACTGGAAAGATGGTGCAGGTGGGAAAGCCGGTGAAAGTCCCGTCGCCTGTGTGTATAAAAATGTTGACATTAAAGTAAAAATCGGGAGTGCTAGTCTTTCAAAATACGCATCTCTACCCTTCTGTTCATTGCCCGGGCCTCTTGTGTTAATTCATTGGAAAGCGGTTGACTTCCCCCATAGGCTTTGGTCTTAATACGATCTTTTGATATCCCTTTTGACACCAGATATCGTTTTACAGCCTCCACCCTATCCTCAGAAAGCTTAAGGTTTGCTTTTGAACTTCCCTGGTTATCAGTATGGCCTTCCAGTTGAATGACAATTTTGGTATTCTCTTGCATCATCTGCCCTACTTCATCGAGTTCAGGAAATGATTTCGAATCTATCGTCGACTTCCCTTGAGGAAAAATTAGATTCGTTAAACGCATGGTCTGCCCAGACTGAGTCAATGAAATATCTCGCAATACCTTTTTATCGGTATTGATATCTTTGGGATCAACAATTACTGTTCGTGGATTATAACCCGCAGCCTCCGCTGTGATCTGATACTTTGCCGTACCGAAGATTGGAAATGAAAATGTACTATCATTAAACCTTCCAAAAATACCGCCGGTTGGAATACTACTGTACCGGATGTTCGCTTTTATACCCTTTCCTGTTCTTGCATCACTGACCTTACCTTCTGCTAAAATCTCATTCGACTGAGCGGCAACATAGAATACGCTAAAAGAAAGGATGAATACGCTGACTATTTTTTTCATATCCCCGAAATTAGAAAAGGATATGAAAGTACCCAAATTTAAGCCTCTCTGTGATCGTAGGAACCGATTGATGTACATGTTTTTGGTTGAAGTCTTTTGTACAATCGATTTAGGCAATTAATGTGCCACGTAAACCATACATCGAAAGACTGCCGGATTTGTTATCTATCTGTTTGCCTCGCCCGTTTAAGATCGTCGCCAGCAATGTCAACCCAATCGTAAAGGTGAAACGTCTTATCCGTTGACATGACAACAAAAAGGCCATTCGGAAACCTGGCTCCCAACGATCGATGCGTTACCTCAGATCCATCGCTTTCGACAGCGGAAACATCAATCACCTTCACTTCTACGTGTTCATGTGGATTTGCTGAAGTCCCTTCGCGCGTATAAATATGAAACTTATTCGCTTGTTGATCTGACACCAGAATATATCCGGATACAGAATCCGTTCGATAAATACTGATACCTTCATGATCACCCGCAAAACCTTCTGTAGCAAAGAGCGCGAGTTCAGCATTTCCTTTGTCTGGATCTGCATAATATTTCCGCACCCCCACCTGTTCATCGGAGCAATATACATATCCCAACTCATGATCGACTGCTATGGCTTCGATCTCCTTTTTGCCACTGTACTTTCCAAATTCTCTTACCTTCGTTGCTTTGATATTCCCGGCATTATCCCAATCAAGCCTGTACTGCCATAAATAATTATCGGTGGGTCCTGTCTTTCGGCCTACGATTGCAAACACGACACTGTCGGATACACGCCTGTAAAGTGCTATACCCATTGGATCTCGTTCTACCTCACCTTCAAAAACTTCAATACCTCCATTGTCAACAGGCTTCATATCGGGAAGGCAGAATATTCTGATTTTATTCGCAAGGCGCTCGGTCGTTACAGCAATGGAAATATTCGTACTGTCATTTACTTTCACGTCTATAACATCAACGTTATTGGGTCGCTTAATTCCTCTTACAGTCTTCTCTTCAATAATTTTCCCATCAAGATTATAAACCATCAATGCACCATCTTCATCCTTATCTGTACCGATGATAAGACTTTCTGCCGGATTTTCTTCGTTTATCCAGATAGCAGGATCATCTGTATCATGAACTGCGGGCTCCGTAATTATCTTCGGCTTAATTGCATTTTTAGAAACCGGTGGGTTTCGATCACAGGAAACCAAACCCATAAATCCAAGGCAATAAAAAAACGTGAACAGATACACTATATTTTTATTCATTTTAATAAGTGCTATTTGACTAGTCCTTTTTAAAGGTAAATATTACTCCTTCGCTTCTCTGAAATAACTCCTCACCTTCACGGTAGTTATCTTCATCGATGACGGAGAAAAAGCGAAAGATGACCGTGTCCTCGACTTCATCGATTTCATACTCGCCTTCCACAATGAAATCAAGTTCATCTTCCACAAGACCGGCATCATTTATGATTTCACGGCTTCCTTCCAATACAAGTTCACCGTCTTCAGCTTCATACTCAGCTTCGAACTCTATAACTTTATTTTCTATTTCAGTTTCTTCTTCTCCGTCTTCGCAGGTTACTATCGTTTCTGTCTCTACGAGTTCGATTTCAAACTTCATTTCCTCAAAGCCAAACTCAGCTTTTATGCTTCCGGTGATATCCTCGAAAGAAAGTTCCTGCAAGTCCGGATTTAATTCACCAAACACTGCCTTAAATTCTTCAAACTCCTCTTCGGATTTAATTTCGAGTTGCCATTCACCAGCCACATCGTTGTCCAGTACATTGTATTCAAATACCCTGGGGTAACCCAAGAGGAGATTAGCAGAGGATTGCAGATTTGAAAGTTGCATTTTAAAACTTCCCTCTGTGTTATCCAGACCGGGCAGCGTAAATACTATTTCAAAAGCTTCGGGGACAGTGCCCAAATCGGCGTCAGGCGAAATCGTTATTGTTCCGTTCAAACCGTCACCTGCTGAGGTAAACGTAAGCTCGCGTTCATAAACACAATCGTCCAATTCAATTTCATAGATCACCTTATCAATTACAACATTGCCCACCATATCATCTTCGAGGTCAAAAATTTCATAGCTCAATATAATCGTACTTCCAGGCAAATCCAGATCTGGAAGGTAGTCGGCGAACTTTACTTCAAGGCCGAAATCCTCGGCATCGGGTAAGTCAGCTCCTTCTTCAACATCAAGCACGAGCTGAAAGGCGAAATTGTTATCAAGCGGTAATTCATCAAATGTATTGTCGGCGCAACCAAAGAACAGTGCACTTACTAATAGAAGGGAATTTATATTCTGATATTTTTTCATTTTAACAGGTGATTAGAATTAAAAATCAAACTTCAAACCTACACGGGTCCACCATGAATAAAATTCGCGCTGGATGTAGCGATCTTCCGTGCCTTGATAGACTTCAAAAGGCTGGTTAGTGATATTCAGAAATTCAGCGAAGAACCTAAGCTTGGGTGTAATTGTAACAGTAGCGGTAGCATCAAACTGAACCCGATCTTTGACGTAAACATCTTCATCAACATCTTCACCAATCTCACTAATGTATTCACCATTAAAATTCGCCGATACACGAAAGTTAAAACGCTTTAAATCATATCCGATAGAGAAATTTCCTACGTGCTTTGCCTGGCCGGGTAAGCGAATCTCTTCCTCCTGATTGTCATTTTCGCGAGATTGAATGTTTGCATTCGAATTAGTAAAGGTGTAATTACTATAAATACTAAACCCCTTCAGGAAACCAGGAAGAAATGCAAGATTCTGCTGATACGCAACTTCAAAACCAAACAAACTTGCATCCTCGCCATTTTGAGCCTGCGTGAGATTGATCGGTATGCCTTCTGAACCAGGATAAACACTCGACTGAAATCTTCGTGTAAAAATGAAGTCATTAAGTCTCTTATAAAATAATCCACCTGACAATATCCCTATTGTACCAAAATACTTTTCGCCAAGTAGATCAACATTGGTAGCAGAAACCGGCTTGATCTGAGGATTACCGATCGTACCTTCCCTTTCATTTATACTGATTTCCTGTGCGGGAATAATATCTTCGAAGTTAGGTCTTGCATAAGTTCTCGTAACAGCAGCACGAAGATTGGTATTGTCGTTTACTTTGTAACGTGCATGCAGCTGCGGTAAAAAGTAGCCGTACTCCGTTCCTCCACTTTCAGGGAGGATGTCGCTTTCATTTACAACGTTAAATGACTGATACGCAACTTTAGTATGTTCGTATCGGAAACCACCCAGGAGCATTAACCGGCTAAACTGGAGTTTGGTCATCATATAACCTGCATAAACGTCTTCACTGGAGGTATATGCTTCAGCAGCTTCCGTTACTAGCTTGTCATCAACCGACAACTCAAAACTCTCTGTGTTCGCGTTGAAGTATTTTACAAAAGTTTCCGGGTCTGCATTTGCACTTAACTTGTATCGGTTACCAAGGAAATTATCATCTACCGTGCCTCCGGCATACTGATCGAGGGTAAGGTCATCTGTTCCCGTATAACCAAACACGTTTTCATTGATACTAAAATTCTTTTCTTTTAGTCTCACCTTTCCACCAAACTTAAACAACCCTTCGGTTTCTCCGGCTTTATAAGGAACACCGATGTTAAACTTGGCCGTTTTGTTAAAATCTTTTGCATAGGAACTTCCCATGGTCACCTCATCAAATTCATAAGTCGAATTGTCCAGATAAATATTGCCAGCACTGGTATGGGGTAAGTCATCCACAACAAACGATGGGAAATCCGGGTTAGAATCAAAGTCAATCGAAAGTTGGTCAACTGATGTAACGCTTCCGACTTCAATATCAAATGGAGTATCCTGAATGGCTTCAGAATATGACACTTCATAGTCTAAATTGAACTTTGAAAATGCATGCTTAGCGCCCAGGTTGAAACTGGTAACAATTTGTTTTTCCAATCGATCTTTTGTGAATCGTTCGATTTCGTTGTCTTCAAATGGCGATTCATCTAAATCTGGAATGAAGACCGTACTTCTTCTAAACTCGCGGTCTGAGAATCGATTGTAAAGTGTTCTGAAATAAATTTCATTCTTATCATCGAATTTATAATCGATGGTACTACTAAGCCCAAGGCGCGTTCGTGTGAGCTCATAGTCTCTGAAATCGAGTGCATCATCATCACGTTCCCAGTTATCAGATCCGCGTTCAGTCTCATAATAACTTGAGTTAAGCATTATACCCAATTTATTATTGAGGAATCTTTTGCTTAACTGAAGAGAACCCTGCAAGTTTGCTCTACCGCTAATATCATTATACCCTACCAATCCTGATGCACTCACACTAAGTTCCTCAGACTGCGCTGTACGTGTAATCAGGTTAACGGATCCTCCTATTGCATCGCCATCCATATCAGGTGTAAGCGACTTACTTACTTCAATGGAAGCCAGCTGATCTGCAGGTATCGCATCAAGAGCTACATACCGGACACCTGCTTCCGGAGATGGGATTTGTTCACCATTGACATTGATGTTCGTGAACTGTGGTGCAAGACCACGAACGAGTACGTAACGTCCTTCACCCTGATCTCTTTCAATATTAACGGCAGGCACACGCTGCAAAGCTTCAGCGACGTTGGGATCCGGAAATCTTCCGATTTGATCGGCACTGACAACGTTCTTGATATTGTCTGCCGTCTTTTGTTGGTTCAACGCACGTTGCTGTCCCTGTAATACACCGGTTATAATAACATCCTGAAGCTGGGTCGCATCGCTGATCATTTTGAATTCAACATCCTTTACCTCTCCATCGCTTACTGTTACGACTTCGGAGTACTTTTTGAAACCGATGTAACTAACTTCGATTTCAACATCTCCTGGTGGAACGCGTAGTAGAAATTCCCCATTAATATCCGATGTTGTTCCATTGTTTGTTCCCATTTGCATGATGGTAGCTCCAGGAAGGACTGAATTCATCTGGTCATCGATCACTCTGCCTCGAATAGCGCCTATAACAACCCGTTGTGTTCGTTGCACCGTAGCCGAGGGTTTAACCATGAGGAGATTGTCGATCTGTTCGACTTCAATGTTTGACTGTTTTGAGACGGACTCTAAAATCTGTCCCAAATTTTTCAGGCTTCCATCGAGTGTAAGTCTTTTCGAGAGATCAATTTTTCGGCTGCTATAGGTAAAAGTGAATTCAGTTTTCGATTCGATGAGCGAGAACACTTCTTTTAACGTTTTATCTTTTAGTTGCAGTTCAAGCTTTACATCGTAGATGTTCTGCGCTGTTACGTTCGCCAGCAGCAGATTCAGCAAGAAGCACTGAAGAATTAAACCCAGGGTTGCGTACCTGGAAAGCCTGAGCGCAGTAGTTGTAAGCGTTCGTAACTTTTTTTGCATAGGATTAATGTTTAGATAGTTAGTTTCTTTTTAAATTAGTATTCTGTTTCCCCAGCCAGAATTGAGCTTGCTTAGTCTTCACATCCTTGTCCGGAGAGGATAATTTTTTTATCTATGATTTGATATTTCATACCAGTACTAAAGCACATAGCCTGGAGAATTTTTTCAAGAGACTGGTTTTTATACTTTCCAGTGATCAGGCACTTCTCAAGTAATTTGTTTTGGAAGGTGATACTAACGCCGAAGGACTCCTCCAATTTTCGAACGGCATCTACGAGAAGTGCATCTTCGAAGATGATAGTATTTGTCCGCCAGGCTAATTCATGATCAAGATCGGCCCGGGACTTTTTGATTTGCGAAGAACCTATTGAGTAGGTAATTTTCTCTTCCGGCAAAAGCATGTGATCTTCTTTATCTGATGATACCCTGACCCGACCAGTAGCAACCGTTACAACGATGTGACTGGATGAAGAATTAATATTGAAAGAAGTTCCCAGCACCTGGGTCTGCAAATTCTCTGTGTGGATAATGAAAGGCCGAAGGGTATCCTTTTTCACTTCAAAAAAAGCTTCACCCGTAAGGTACACCTCACGCTTGAACCCGGTAAATGCTTCCGGAAATCTGATACTTGATTCTCCATTCAGATAAACAACGGATCCATCTGCAAGCGATACCGTTGTCTTTTCCCGGGATTTGGTTGTCTTTTCCAATAACACACTCTCCTTTGAACGGAACTCGGAATGCTTCCCAAGGAAAAAGATACCGACGCAAGCCATCAGAAAAACTATAACGGATGCTGCTATTTTCCGCCAGGCAAATGAACTATCTTCAATCGCTTTGTCCTTTTCAACTTTATCGTATTCGTCAATCTGTTCATTTAATTTTCGGAGGCTTTGAGACAAATCAAATACCGGCTGATCGGGTAGTCTCTTCTCCCATAGAGCTAGCCACTCATCGAACATTTTTTGATTTGAAGGATCTTTCGCAATCCAGCTGAGCAGTTCCTCTTGTTCAGCATCGGAGGCTTCTTTCGATAAGTATCGAACAATAAGGTTCTCAGGATTTATATTTTCCATAGTGTGTGATCTACCCGGGAGGAGTAGTATTATTCGATCACCCCACTACGTCGCAATATTATTTAAACATTAAGCTTCTGTTAAGGGAGCAGGATGGTGCCCAGGTTTTGATCGTTGATAATATCCCAAACAATCGCGGAGAATGCTTAATGCTTTTACAAGTTGGTTTTCAACAGTCTTTTCAGCAATTCCCAACACTTCGCTGATTTCGCGGTAGGTTAATGCTTCCATTCTGCTCATCAAAAAAATTTGCTTACAACGCGACGGAAGACTTTCTATCGCAACGGATAACTGGTGCTGAAGTTCTTTATGTTCTAAAATCCGACCGGGATCATTGTCATCTAAAAGATTGGTGCTAAACAAAATATCCTCAACGTCTTCAAATAACGGTTGACGCTTTTTTAACATAGCAAGCGAAGCATGCCTGACCGATACATAAAGATATGCCTTAAAGTTTTTCTCGACAGAAAGGTGTTTACGGTTTTTCCAGATAGTAAGAAATACATCTGCTACTACTTCTTCTGCTTCTTCTGTGCTGCGAAGAAATGTATTGGCAAAAAAACAAAGTCTCTGATAATACTGTGTGAACAACAGGTTCAATGCAAACCTGTCGTCTTTTTGTATCCGTTTAAAAAGGTTTTGATCGTTATCGTCGGTTAGCTGAAGCATCTTCAGCCAAAGGTTGACTATCGACGTTAGAGATCAAAGCACAGCGGATTATCAAATAATTATGAAAAGGTGACAAGCGTGTTAAACAAAAATAGCATCTCAAAAGACGACGCTTAGAAAAGCATCCAACGCTTATCCAAGTTGAAGTTTAACAAAAGTAAAAGATGTTAATTGTGAATTCCCACCCTTCCAATTAGAAACAACAACACTTACACCTTCCACTCTACTGTTTGGCCTACGCCAAGTGTATCATCATCATCATCGTCATCACGTTTGTCGTCCTTTGACTCTTCAGCGGAACGAACTATTTCTTCCGTCCCTTCTTTGCTGTTTTCTTCGGCGATGTTTTTGCGATCTTCTTCCCTGCCTTCTTTACCACTTTCTTCGCTACTTTCTTTGCGATCTTCTTCGATACTTTCTTTGCTACCTTCTTCTCCACTGCCTGCTTTTTGGCTGGCTTCGGTTTTTGGTTCTTCGCCGAAGAGGTTTGCCTGCTCGACTTTGACTTTTTTAGTGGGCTCGCTTTTTTGCTGGTGGCTGGGAGCTTGCTTTGGCTTTTCGGCTTCACCGAAGAGACTGGCTTGTTCCCCTTCTTCAATCCACTGGTTGGGGTCTTGAGTCTGGTACTCTTTTTTTTTTCCCGATTGTCGTCGGGTTGCGTCTCATCATCGCTTTCATCATCAGCTTGTTCGCTCGCCGCTTCTTCTTCCTTCACCAGGTTAACTTTTGAAACCTTGAACTGTGTAAGTCGATTACCGAGCGCCTTCCAGCCTTTTACATCGATCAGATCCTCCAGGTTTACAACCTCAGCAGATTTCTCCTTTTCTTTTCCTTTTATTAATTCCAACTCAACTTCAGGAGATTCTGAAGTGGTCACTACCACGAGCCTTGATCCAATTGATTCAGTAATAAATCCAAACTCCTTATCCTGCGTTGTAGTTTCAATCATGAAACGCTTCACCATATGCTGTTTACTTTCACCGTCAACATAGATAGCCGATACAGGTTTATTCGGATGGAATTTTTCAACCAATAATGTTTTCTCTGGCTCAAAACGATTGGTCAATTCATAGTTGGTGATTTTGTATGAACCATTCCTTGTAAAGGTTATAATCTTGTCATCGCCGTCAAATTTGCCGAGGTATTTCCCACGACTGTCCTTATTAAGTCTGCCGGCATCTTCATCATACCACAAATTCAATTTACTCAAAGTAGACGTTCCCGCTTTGAGGAAGTCAACTTTACGCATAGGATATTTCGTGATCGTATTCCCACGGGAACCGCGACCTTTTACTTCAAGCTCAGAGAAGTCATATTCAAATACCTTCTTCCGTGCGGTACTCGCCTGCGATAGTTTTACTTCAACCATTTCAGCTTCTCCATTTGGATTACCACTAACGTAGTAAATCCTGGAATTCTTATCATCTGTTGCAATTGGATACTCTTTATCACGAGTAATGCCAGGCATGGTAAAGCGTTTGGCGAAGCCTTTACCACTCTTGCCGTCGGCGTACACCACGTTATACACCATTCTGTCGTCGCCCTTTTTCCAGATACCGACATACAAAATGTCTTTGCCCATAAATACTTTATCTGCAATGCGTGAAACTCGTGCTTTACCGTCTTTACGGATTACAATAACGTCATCCAGTTCAGAGCAGTCACAGATGTATTCATCCTTTTTTAATCCGTAACCGATGAATCCGTCAGAACGGTTAACATACAGTTTTTGGTTATTGGCAATTACTTCTACTGCCGTTACTGACTGGAAGCTCTTGATTTCAGTTTTACGTTCACGCCCTTTGCCATACTTCTCAAGAAGGTTTTGAAAGTATGCGATCGCATAGTCAGTAAGATGTCTGAGGTGATGTTCCGTTTCTTTGAGTTCCTTTTCAAGGTCCTTCATCAGTTCATCAGCCTTGAATGAATCGAATTTAGAAATCCGTTTTATTCTGATTTCCGTTAGTCTAACGATATCATCGCGGGTGATCTCACGATAGAATTTCTTTTTATGTGGCTTTAAGCCCTTATCAATTGTATCGATTACTTCCTCCCAGCTTTCTGCTTCTTCAATATCACGATAGATACGTTTCTCGATAAAGATTTTTTCAAGCGATGAGAACAGTATTTTCTCCATCAACTCCCCTTTCCGGATTTGCAATTCCTGTTTAAGAAGCTGAAGCGTATGATTGGTGTTGTACTTCAGAATTTCTCCTACCGGTAAAAACTTAGGCTTGTCTTCAACAATTACGCAGGCGTTTGGTGAAATACTGATTTCACAGTCGGTAAATGCGTAGAGAGCATCCAGCGCAATCTCAGGTGACTGGCCTGGCTGAAGAAGGATTTGTATTTCGACATCTTTGGCTGTATTGTCGATTACCTGCTTTACTTTAATCTGTCCTTTTTCACTGGCCTTCACAATGGATTCCATCAGCGAAGTGGTCGTAGTAGAAAATGGAATATCTCTGACGACCAGTGTTTTCTTATCGAGAATATCCATTCGTGCCCTAACCTTGATCTTACCGCCTCGTAGCCCCTGGTTGTATTCAGAAAAATCAGCTATACCTCCCGTGAAAAAGTCAGGATAGATCTTGGGGTTCTTTCCTTTCAAAATATCAATTGAAGCTTTGATCAGTTCACAAAAGTTATGCGGAAGAATTTTCGTTGATAACCCTACCGCTATACCTTCAACGCCCTGAGCTAGCAGCAGTGGGAATTTAACCGGAAGAGTAACAGGTTCCTTTTTCCTGCCATCGTATGATAATTGCCATTCGGTAGTCTGCCCGTTAAACGCTACATCCAGAGCAAATTTTGAAAGCCGTGCTTCGATATAACGTGGTGCAGCCGCACCGTCACCTGTCCGGACATCACCCCAATTACCTTGTGTTTCAATAAGGATATCTTTCTGTCCAATGTTAACAATAGCATCTCCAATAGAGGCGTCTCCATGCGGGTGATATTGCATAGTGTTTCCGATGACGTTAGCAACTTTATTAAAACGCCCATCGTCCATCTCTTTTAGCGAGTGCATAATCCTTCGCTGAACGGGCTTGAACCCGTCTTCAATGCGAGGAACGGCGCGTTCGAGAATTACGTATGACGCATAATCCAGAAACCAGTTTTGATACATACCATCAATGGCGATAGAATGTATGATATCATCTCCCCCATCGGAACTACTTTTAACCGGTATGTTTACTTTTGGAACAATTGGTTTTTGCTTTTTGCTCATTACTCTATGTCAATAAATGCTGAAGTAAAACGAAATATAAAATACTAACCAACACGGAAGTGAGGTTGCCTATAAGAAAAAAATCATTCGAAACTTTATCCTCTGTGTCTTTTATGCGTGTGGCTATTTTCAGTGCCCCTAAAAGTGTTAAAGCCTGGGAAACATTGAAATAAAGGGACACAACAATAAATCCTCTTTCAAGAACACCTTTTATGATACTGGTTCTGCTTACCTTATCCTTAACTGTTTTCCCCACTAACTTGCTAAGCAATAAAAAAAGGATGTGGAGTATAAGTTCACCAACAATCACCAGTAAAATAAAACGAATGATTACTTCTGCCATGCGGGATCTATCGTTAGCAGTATGAGCTTTTTCAAGCTATTGATTTCATCTATCATGAGCGATCGCTTTCGTCGCCACATTACGGTTGGATCTTTTTTTAACCGCTCCGCTACTTTTCGATAGTCGCCTTGTTCTGTTGCAAAAACAGAAACAACTTTTTGTTGAGCCTCTGTCCATTGATCGACTATTCCCTGATAGATAACCATACTCAGCGAAAGCTTTTCGGTAAGGGATTCATCTTTTAAACTAATTCTGAAACGATTTTTGTTGGACTTCAAAGTAATCAGTTCTTCCCGTGCCATTGTCAATCCGGGACCGAGCATTTCGTAGGCAATCTTTTTATTAATCTCAGTTTCAATTTCCCCTTCATGGATAACATAACGCAGCTTAAAAGGCTTTTTCAATTTCATCAGGTATTCTTCTAAGTCAAAGACGATGCAGAATGCTGCAAGCGAAGTTTTGATTACACCCTGAAACTCATCGCCAAGCGTTATGGTAAGTGGAGAAGCTATCTGCTTTTTATGTTTATCATTCACCCACACCACTGCGGCTTTAAAATCAGCCATCAGGGCTTTGCCCTTGCGTTTTGAGCTACCGACAATATCAGCCATTAGAATTACCATAAATTGCATAAATAATGCAATTTAACATTTATTGCATAAATAATGCAATAAGTACAATATTGCAGAAATAATGCAACGATCATGCCGCGGCTTCATTTACCACTTCACTGACCCCCGTTTCTTTCGCATCGACTTTATCCAACTCAATTCGGAGATTATCAATAATAAACTCTTGCCTGTCAGGCGTGTTTTTTCCCATGTAGAACTCCAACAATTTTGCAAGATGCCCATCCCCCAGCAGCACGGGTGCCAGGCGGATATTCTCTCCTATGAATCCACCAAATTCATCCGGGGAGATTTCTCCAAGTCCCTTGAATCGGGTGATCTCAGGCTTGCTACCCAGTTTTGCTATTGCATTTTGTCGCTCTTCATCGGAATAACAGTAAATCGTTTCCTTTTTATTACGCACTCTGAAAAGGGGTGTCTCCAAGATAAACACATGACCGGCCTTTACCAGTTCGGGGAAAAACTGAAGGAAGAAGGTCATCAATAACAGCCGGATGTGCATTCCGTCCACATCAGCATCAGTTGCAATGATCACCTTATTGTACCGAAGGTTTTCAATTCCATCTTCAATGTTGAGGGCATGCTGAAGAAGGTTAAACTCTTCATTTTCATACACTACCTTTTTTGTGAGGGCATAACAGTTCAAGGGCTTTCCACGCAAACTGAATACAGCCTGCGTCTCTACATCACGTGATTTGGTAATTGACCCACTGGCAGAATCTCCTTCAGTGATAAAAATGACAGAGTCTACACCCTTCTCATTCTTTTCATCAAAATGATAGCGGCAATCCCGCAGCTTCTTATTGTGAAGGTTAGCCTTTTTCGCACGGTCATTCGCCAGCTTCTTAATACCCGCTATTTCCTTTCGTTCTCTTTCGGACTGAAGGATACGCTTCTGCATGGCATCCGCAGCGGTAGGGTTTTTATGGAGATAAATTTCCAGCTCCCTTGAAACAAAATCTACAACAAAACTTCTTACCGTAGCACCATCGGGTGCCATGTTTGTGGATCCAAGCTTAGTTTTTGTCTGTGACTCAAACACCGGCTCCTGAACGCGAACGGCAACCGCTGCCACAATACTGGCCCGGATGTCGGCCGCATCATAGTCTTTTTTATAAAAATCCCGCACGCCTTTTACAATTCCTTCACGGAATGCTGCAAGGTGGGTTCCACCCTGCGTGGTATTCTGACCGTTCACAAAAGAGTAATATTCTTCACCATATTGGTTGCCATGTGTAAGGGCGACTTCGATATCCTCGCCCTTAAAATGAACAATTGGATAGCGTAATTCTTCAGCATCAGCCTTCTGTACCAGTAAGTCGAGAAGCCCGTCTTTCGAGTAGTACTTCTTTCCGTTGTAGTTAATAATCAGGCCTGCATTTAAAAAAGCATAATTCCACATTAGATCTTCCAGATATTCCGGAATGAAATGATAGTGCTTGAACATAGTATTATCGGGTTCAAACTCAACCAGCGTACCGTTACGCTCGTCGCTCTTCGTTATTTTTGAATCCGTTACCAGAACCCCACGCTTGAATTCAGCCAGCTTCGCCTGCCCTTCACGAAAGGCCTGAACCTTAAAATAGTTAGAGAGTGCGTTTACTGCTTTCGTTCCCACACCGTTCAACCCGACAGATTTCTGGAAAGCTCCGGAATCGTATTTTGCTCCTGTATTAATTTTGGAAACGACATCAACCACTTTCCCCAGCGGTATACCCCTTCCATAATCCCGTACAACGACGCGCTGATCTGTAATCTTGATATCGATGGTTTTCCCATATCCCATCATATGCTCATCGATACAGTTGTCGACCACCTCTTTTACCAGGACATAAATCCCATCGTCTTTTGATGACCCATCACCGAGTTTACCGATATACATACCCGGACGAAGACGGATATGTTCTCGCCAATCGAGCGACTTTATACTGGATTCGTTATACTCAAACATAGCCGAAGGTTTTTCTGCTTTACCCATATGCGTACAGGAATAATTTTAAGAAAGACAAGTCAAAAAAATCAACAACAATAGCTCAAAAAATTTTACTCGCATTACCCCGGATCATCATTTTACATGTATACCCGGATATCTAAACATGATTTGGGTTCGAATAAAACAATTTTTGAAATCACTACAAGTGGTGAGCCGAGACCAACAATTACAAAGTTAGTTGAGATAAACAAGGATAAAACACTGATGATGAATGTATTAATACAAAACTAATAAACTTATTATCTAATTAAATTTTACGAACCAGTCTATAGACCGGCCAGCCTAAAGCCCAAAGCACAAAAAGCGAAATACTTCCGTACACCACAAAATCGATCTTGCTGTAATCGAATTTCTCACCACTGTTGAACAATGCAATAAAGTTCAGGGATACCATAAAAAATATGTTTAGCGTGATAATCAATCCATGGAACCAGGCTCTGAAATCGACATCCCTTTTAAAAACATTTGAAATGATATATACCAATCCATTTACACTGGCAATGACGGCGGTCACAACGTAGAAAAAAGCATCCCTCCCCACAGAAAACGAATCAGTTCCTTGATCTTGTATGACTACCGTTGGTGGTAAGCTCGCATAGACATACAGCAGATTCGCCAACACAACAATCATCGAAAGAAACCAGAACGCCTTGAAAATTTTTAATCCCATCTTTGTAAATTTGGCTGCAAATAAAGCGATAATAAATCTTGAACTTCAATCCTATCGTTCTCTCAATCCCTGTTTTTTTCGTCCTGATCGGGATCGAACTACTGGTAGAGCGTCTAACGCATCAGAAGCTTTATCGACTACCAGACGCCATTGCCAACATTAGCTGTGGTGTAACCTCGCAACTGTCCGGAATGTTTCTTAGAATCTTCGGAATAGGGATATACCAGATTCTTTTCGAGCATTTTGCCTTTTTCACACTTGAAAAAACCTGGTATTACTGGCTGGGCCTCTTCCTGTTGGTGGATTTTGCGTACTACTGGGCCCATAGAATGAGCCATGAAGTTAACCTTTTCTGGGGAGGGCATGTGGTGCACCATCAGAGCGAAGACTATAATCTTTCTGTTGCTCTGCGTCAAAGTTCCTTGCAGGTAGTATGGACCTTTGGGTTTAGCCTGCCCATTGCATTCCTGGGGTTTGAAACCCTGGATTTCGCTTTAGTAGCGGCCTTCAATACACTGTATCAGTTTTGGATCCACACTGAAGCCATTGGGAAGATGGGATGGTTTGAATATATATTCAATACGCCTTCGCATCACCGCGTTCACCACGGTCGGGATCCAAAATACATCGATAAAAATCACGCGGGATCCCTTATCATTTGGGATAAAATGTTTGGAACATTTCAGAAAGAAGAGGAAAAACCAACCTATGGCATCACAAAGCCTCTGCAAAGCTGGAATGCGGCTTATGCGAATGTAAGCCACTATGTCGAAATGGGGAAAGATCTGAAACGAATTCCAACCTGGACTGATAGAATAAAATATTTGTTTAAAAAACCAGGATGGTTGCCCGACTATCTCGGCGGATACCAGTCGCCTCCTGAAGTTGACAAGTCATCCTACGCAAAGTATGAGACCCCCGCTCCTATGCTGTTGAACCTTTACGTACTATTCCAGTATGTATTATGCCTTGTCGGAACAGCATTGTTCCTGTTTAACGCATCTTCCTTCTCACTGATTGAAAAAGCGATCATTGCTACGTTAATTTCTATTGTTGTTGTTAACAGTGGTGTTCTGTTCGAGCAAAGGCCGTGGGCCAGATATTCAGAGTGGATGCGTATAGTCGTGTATCCTTTGGTTCTTATTATTTTATGTTACCTAAATGAATGGTCGCCGTGGTTTTATTTTTTGGGGCTGAGTTACTTCTTAGTCTCCGTATACTGGTTTTATCAAATTCAAAGTAAATATGTCAGGGAAGTTCAGTTGGTATAGTGCAGTATTATTATGGCTTATTTTCTCTTCCTGCGGCAAGGATCTTCCGGCACTGGATGATCTTGATATCGTTTCCTGGAAAAGTGATAAAAATGCATGTTTGGGAAAAAGATCCGGCATGGTTGAAAGTCTTCAGGCACAAAAAGATAAATTGTTAGCTTTAAGCGAAGTTCAAATTGTCCAACTCCTGGGTCGCCCGGATAAGAATGAATTGTACAAACGCAATCAAAAGTTCTATTCTTATTTTGTTCAACCTGCAGAGGCTTGTAATGTTTCTGAAGTTGAAAATCCATATCGCCTGGTGATACGCTTTAATGCTGTCGGACTGTCGAAAGAAGTTAGTGTCGAAAACTGAATTACGTTCCTTAAATCTGAAATTGTGAGTTCGGACTTGCACCACCTAAAAATGAGCTAATTGATCAAATTGAACCAATCGTATAGTGCACAGTTGTAAATCGAAAATGAATGTTCTATGAAAAAAATTGCAATAGTTGGTTCGGGTACAATGGGGAATGGTATCGCTCACGTTTTTGCTCAATATGATTATGCAGTATCCCTCATTGATATTTCGGAGGATGCACTGAAGAAAGCGGTAGCGACCATTGACAAAAACCTGACCCGTCAGGTAGAGAAAGGAACAGTAACTGCCAATGCTAAAATCCGTGCACTTAAAAACATCGTAACGCAAACTGATATGAAGTCTGGTGTAAGCGATGCCGATTTGATCATTGAAGCGGCGACAGAGAACGTCGACCTCAAGCTGAAGATTTTCCAGGATTTAGACAGTTATGCTTCGGACAAAGCCATTTTGGCAACCAACACCTCGTCAATATCGATTACAAAAATTGCTTCCATTACAAAGCGACCAGACAAAATTGTCGGGATGCATTTTATGAATCCAGTTCCTCTTATGAAACTGGTAGAAGTAATCCGGGGCTACAGTACCAGCGATGAGACAACTAAATCTGTTATGGACGTGTCAACCAAGCTTGAAAAAATACCTGTTGAAGTAAACGACTACCCCGGCTTTATTGCAAACCGAATACTAATGCCCATGATCAATGAAGCGATCTATTCCCTTTATGAAGGAGTAGCCGGCGTTGCTGAAATTGACACCGTAATGAAACTAGGAATGTCGCATCCAATGGGTCCGCTACAGCTAGCCGATTTCATTGGACTAGATGTATGCTTATCCATTCTATCTGTACTTCATGATGGTTTTGGCAACCCAAAGTATGCACCCTGTCCCCTACTGGTAAACATGGTTCAAGCCGGCCATCTCGGAGTGAAATCCGGTCAGGGATTTTATACATACACGTTGGGTAGCAAAGAACTTGTTGTTAGTACCAGGTTTAAGAACATAAAAAATGATTTATGAAGTTGGATCTTGTTTCTTTAACAGATCTCTAATTTCGGTTAGCAACTTGATATCCGCGGGTGGCTCGACAGGTACAGGAGCAGTTGCGTCCTTTTTCTTCCTGATGTTAACACCTTTAATTATCAAGAACAGGATAAACGCTACGATCAGAAAGTTGATAACAGCAGAGAGAAAGCTGCCATACTTAACAGTACCGAGCCAGGTCAGTTCAGCTAACTCGCTAAGGTTAGCGGCATCTAATGCAGGCTTCAAAATCAGGGGTGTAATCACATCGTCGATAAGTGACCCTACAATTTTTCCAAATGCGGCAGCTATGATAACACCGATTGCGAGATCGATAACATTACCCCGCATCGCAAAAGCTTTGAATTCCTTAAGCATAGTCTAGTAGATTAGGTTTTTTGAAATTTAGTTACTTCATAATCAGGAAACAACATCCTGTAATTTGGAAATTCTGTCTTTTTTAGTGAACACAATTATTGTAACTTTTCCCGAGATAGAAAAAAAAAGTATGGCCGGAAACAAGAAGCTAAAAAATAAAGATTCCGGGAAAAATCACTCCAAAAAGATTTCTCGCCGCAAATTGGATAGCAATACACCCAAACGCCATAAGAAATCATCGCTTGATCTTGCGCTACAAGCTGCCAAAATGGGAACGTGGGAGTGGACTTTAAAAACGAATAAGGTCCGATGGTCTGCCCATGTTCACGAAATTTTTGGAAAGTCACAAAAGGAATTTGGTGGTACTTACGATGCATACCTTCAACTTATCTATCCGGAGGATAAACCTAACGTTGTAAAAGCTATTGAGCATTCACTTGCATGTTTGAAAGGATACTTTGTCCAACACCGCGTAATTCTTAGTGACGGAAAACTGCAGTGGATTGAAGCAATCGGAAATGTAGTCCTTAACAAAAGCGGCCAACAGGTTAAGTTGATAGGCACTGTTCAAGACATCACTGACAAAAAAGAATTGGAGCAAGATCGTGAAGAATGGAAGGTAAGGTACGAGATGGTCGCAGCGGCCTCAGGTCAGGTAGTTTACGATTATGATATTTTCTCCGGAAACATTATTTGGAGTGGAAATATTCAAGAAGTATTAGGATACAATCCCAGTGAGATGGGAGACATCGACACATGGGCTGCGCTTATTCATCCCAACGACCGCGACTCAGCACTCCGGCAGCTTGATGAGTCAGAAAAGAAAAATACCCCTTATAGCATTCAATACAGGTTCAAAACAAAAATTGCTAACTATGTTTCATTGCGCGACCGGGGCTTTTATCTGCGTGACAATAGCGGCAAAGCCTACCGGATGCTGGGCACCATGCACGACATATCGGATATCACACAGGCGCAAGAAGATCTGCTACAAAGCAACCGATTCAAAGAAAGCTTAGAAAATACAATGCCCGGTGTTTTATATGTCTATGACATGCGGTCGGGCAAAAATTTATACTCCAATAACAATATGATCCGCGCACTTGGCTACACTCTGGACGAAATTCAGGGTATGGGTTCTGAGTTCATTAAAAAAGTATCTCATCCTGAGGATACGAGTCGAATGCCTGAATGGACAAATGAGGCCTATGGCACCATCAAAGAATCTGAGTACAGAATGCAAACCAAAGAAGGAGAATGGCGATGGTTTATGGGGCGTGATACCGTATTTCAGAAAGGTATTGATGGAACCGTTACCCAGATTATTGGTATAGCGCAGGATATAACTGAGCGAAAGGAGTCCGAGGCACAACTCTATGAAAGTGAACAAAGTTACCGTGCACTTTTCAACTCGGTAAATGAAGCGATTTACATGCAAAATCCTGATGGTACATTTGTGGATGTAAATGAAGGCGCTTGCAAACTGTATGGATATACGCGCGAGGAATTTATCGGCAAAACCCCCGTTTTCCTTTCGGCTGAAGACAAGAATAATTTTGAAATAGTTGTTCGTAAAATCGCATTGGCTCTTGAAGGAGCTCCACAACTTTTTGAATTCTGGGGGAAGAAAAAAAATGGCGAAATATTTTTAATGGAAGTGCAGGTTACAAAGGGTCATTATTTCGGTAAGGAAATTATTATCGCTACTGCGCGGGATATTACCGACCGGAAAAAAATTGAAGAAGAACTGAAAGAAAGTGAACAACGTTTCAGAACTCTGCAGCAAGCTTCGTTCGGCGGTATTGGTATGCACGACAATGGAATCATCATAGACTGTAATCAAGGACTAAGTGATTTGACAGGGTACAGCCGAGAAGAACTGATTAATTCCAACGGAGTAAACCTTATTGCTCCTGAGTGGCGCCCTTTGGTGATAGAGAACATAAAAGCCGGATATGAAAAACAGTATGATGTTGAAGGCCTCCATAAAGATGGCACCCGATATTTTCTTGAGGTTCAAGCTAAGAATATTCCATACAAGGGAAGAACGATTCGCGTAACCGAATTCCGGAATATCAATGAGCGTAAACTCGCGGAACAAAAAATAAAGGAGCAAAATGCCCGCTTACTTTCCTTCACCGAAGATCTGAAAAGAAAAAACGAACAGCTGGAGGAGTTTACACAGATCGTTTCTCATAACCTCCGTTCGCCAGTCGGCAACATCCTGACCCTTATCAATTTTATTGAAACGTCAGAAAAAGAAGAAGAGAAAACAGAATACTTAAACCTGTTAAAAGAATCAGGAGCAACAACGCAAAAAACACTTCAGGAACTTCATGAGGTACTCAACATCAAACAAAACAAAGGTATAGCCCACGATGATATCAGTTTTGTTGAAGTCTTCGGGCGAGTTCAAAGTATGTTGAGCGCACGAATTACAGAAGTTGGGGCCATTTTAGAATCAGATTTTGGCGAGGCACCGACAATTAAGTATCCTAATATTTATATGGAGAGTATTTTATTAAACCTTCTTAGTAACTCATTGAAGTATGTACAACCTAATCAAAAGCCGGTTATTAGGTTCAAAACCTATTACGACGGCAGGAGCATGATGCTGGAGGCCAGTGACAATGGATTGGGTATTGATCTGGAACGTTATGGCCATCAGGTATTTAAGCTTCACAAGACCTTTCACAGACACCCTGAAAGTAGGGGTATAGGATTATTCATGATAAAAAATCAAATTGAGGCCATGGGAGGAGAAATCAAAATCTCCAGTCAGGTAAACCGAGGCAGTACTATTATTGTGAATTTTAACAAGCATATTCTACATGGAAACGAAGGCACCGATTATAGCGCTGGTGGATGATGACAAGATCTTTCAACTCACAACGTTAAGAACCATACAGGCAGCAAAGCTTACTGACAAGGTGTTGCAATTTGAAAATGGCGAAGAAGCGCTTTTGTTTCTCAAGGAGCATGCAGCCGAATCAGAAAATCTTCCTGATTATATTTTTCTGGATATAAATATGCCCTATGTAGATGGGTGGATGTTTCTGGAAGATTATGCATCGTTGAAGTTCGATCTCAAAAAGGAGATTTCTATATTCATGGTAAGTTCTTCGATCGATCCGCGGGATGTTAGCCGTGCCAAGCTCGATGCTAATGTCCGCGAATACATTATTAAACCGGTAAGCCGCGAGAAATTAATAGAGGTTATAAAGAAAGCAGCGGCCTGATCGTAGGCAATTTACTTTGCCAGGTTGAGTGGGTTTTTTAGTCCGCGATAATCGGTGAGTTCGACGCCCGCGCTTCCAATAAACATCGCGGCATTTATTTTTACAGGGATTCTATTTTTATCATCCGAGAACCATGCTGTTACTGAGTTCTCTCCGTCGAAGACTTTATTCTTTGGCATGACAGGCTTGAACACAATTGTTCTGATTTTACCCGCCTTTACACGGATTGTTTCTTTACCTGAATAAATGATTTTGAAATTGTAGAATTCATCTTCAAAAAAACCTTTCACGGCAACAGTGTCGCCGACTTTGATCCTGGTAAGGTCCATATTCCGGAGATATAAAAAGCCGGCAACCATATCCCGTACTTGTGCCGGTGCGTCATAGTATTTGGGTTCACGCAATTTTCCGGTTTTATTGTCAAGGGTCTTTACTTCAATCTTCCGATTAACATGATCGAAGTTTGTCCACTCGTCTTTTTTATATCTACCTTCGCGAATAAACCGGTAGAATTGATGCGGTACAATCGCCACTGTATCGATATACGCTCCCCATCGATCATCTACATCAGCAACCCAGTCGACCATGCCGACGGTTTTACCATAAACATCAATTTTGAAACAATCCCGGTCGTTGATCCTGTAGTATTTTGGATTTATTGTTACGCTCCCCTTGCCGACAGTAAAAATGCCGTAGGTCATCTTGAAGTTGATAACTTCCCCCCGAGCAAAACTCACATTCCTCACAACCGGGAATATGTCGTTCTCCTCCGAAACAAAACCAGATAAAAGGGCTATGAGAAATAAACTAAATAAAACTCGCTTCATAGTTTATTTTTCAAATTTACATAAAGCATATTACTGTTCTGTAATGGATTTATGAAATTCAAAGTATGTGCCAACTGTTTAACGAAGTTTAAACCGAAACATTATTATCGCGTAGAGCATCATTTAGCGAGGTTTTTTTATCCGTACTTTCCTTTCGCTGACCAATGATCAAGGCGCAAGGTACATGAAAGTCTCCTGCCGCAAACTTTTTAGCATAAGAACCCGGGATAACTACCGAGCGCTCAGGAACATAGCCCTTATACTCTTTAGGAGACGATCCGGTTACATCAATTATTTTAGAACTGCCTGTCAAAACCACATTTGCGCCCAAAACTGCCTCTTTTCCTACCCGAACACCTTCTACGACAATACAACGGGAACCCACAAAAGCACCATCTTCAATGATAACCGGTGCAGCCTGAACTGGCTCAAGAACCCCTCCAATGCCTACTCCCCCACTTAAATGTACGTTTTTTCCGATCTGAGCGCAGCTTCCGACAGTGGCCCAGGTATCGACCATCGTACCTTCATCGACATAAGCACCAATGTTTACATACGAGGGCATCATAATAACACCTTTGCTGAGGTATGATCCATATCTTGCAATTGCATGAGGTACCACACGAACGCCCAACGCCTTATAATTCCGCTTTAACTGGATTTTATCGTGAAACTCAAAAGGACCAACTTCAATGGTTTCCATCTGCTGGATTGGGAAATACAGGATCACAGCTTTCTTTATCCATTCATTTACCTGCCATCCACCCTCAGAAGGCTCAGCTACCCGCAATTCACCTTTATCAAGTTTTTCTACTACTGAACGAATGATCTCCTGACTATCAGGTTGTTGAAGAAGTGAGCGGTCGTCCCAGATTTTTTCAACACGTTGTTTCAATTCCATTATCTTAGATTTAAATCAGCATGCAAGAAATAAAAAAAAGAAGAATAGTCATTGCTTCGGTACTTAAACCCGTAAATGATCCGCGCATGTTTGAAAAGATAGGACAAAGTCTGTCGGAAAATTACGAAGTGCACGTTATCGGTTACCCCAGTGAAGCGAAGGCGGATTACACCTCAATTACGCTTCATACTTTCAAACCCTTCAGCCGTCTTAGTATCTCAAGAATTGCGACGCCCTTTACTGTTCTCAAAAAAATACTTTCTATTAAACCAGAAGTTTTAATTTTCTGTACCCACGAGTTATTGTTTACAGCAGTAATTGCCAAAGCGTTGACCCGCTGCAAAATAATTTATGACGTGCAAGAGAACTACTGGAGAAATATTCTTTACGGCAAAACATTTCCATTTTTAATCGCCCCTTTCATTGCTTTATTTGTCAGGTTCAAAGAATGGATTACAAGCCCCGTTGTTGACTATTATTATCTGGCAGAAAAAGGTTATGAAAAAGAGATCGGCTTTCCGGGAAAGAAAAAAACTGTAATCGAAAATAAACTGAAAAAACCTGCACTGCCTTTATTAACTCCGAAAAGTCAACACGATGGAAACATACATCTATTGTTTAGCGGAACGCTTGCTGAAACAACTGGAGTTTTTACGGCAATCGAAATTGCAAAACAGTTACATGCACAAGATCAAAGAATCAGGTTGCACATCGTCGGATGGGCGGCACTACCTGGTATCTACGAACGACTCAAACGTGAGACAGGGAGTTATTTTTTTATCACGATGGAGGGTGGTAATGTATTAGTACCGCACCAAAAAATTCTGGAGAGTATCCAGCAAGCTGATTTTGGCATTATCTCCTACCCTTACAATCCATCAACTGCTAATTCAATACCAACAAAACTGTACGAGTACCTGGGCTATCAACTTCCAGTTATTCTAATTAATCACCAGCCCTGGGTTTCGATCTGCGAACAATACAATGCCGCAATACCTTTCGATCCGATGAATATTCAGGCTGACCCGATCCTTGCTAAAATGCTTGAAAATTCCTTTTTTTCATCAATACCACAGGATGTGTTCTGGGATGCCGAAGAAAAGAAATTGATTGGCAGCATTTCCCATATACTCCCGATCTAACGTTAAAAAAATAATTCTTTCTAAATATTTTTTTAGACTCGTCTAAACTTTTACTTTTGTCTAGCTTTAAATCATACGGTATGTTAAGCTATACAGAAGAGAACTATCTTAAAGCCATTTACCACCTTTCAGATGACGGAACGAAAGAAGTTCTGACCAATGCCATCGCCGATGCGATGAGTACAAAGGCAGCCTCGGTAACGGATATGATAAAGAAGCTTTCGGCAAAGAAATTCATCTCTTATGAAAAGTACTATGGGGTGAAGATTACTAAACAAGGTAAAGCCGAAGCTCTGATGGTAATCCGCAAGCACCGGCTTTGGGAAACTTTTCTTGTAGAAAAACTGAATTTCGACTGGGATGAAGTACATGAAATCGCAGAACAACTCGAGCACATTCAATCTCCACTACTTATCCAGAAGCTGGATGAGTTCCTCGGTTTTCCCACCGCCGATCCTCACGGTGAACCAATTCCGGATAAACACGGTAAAATCAACATTAAAGCACAAATGCCGCTATTCGATTTGATGCCTGGCTATAAGGGAATCATCATCGCAGTGAAAGATTCCGATTCAACCCTTCTAAAATATCTTAATAAGATCGGTGCAATACCCGGTAAAAAAGTGAAGCTCATCAATAAAGAAGAGTATGATGGAAGTCTGGAAATCGAAATTGATGATCAACGTATTTCCATTTCGAAAGTGGTATCAGAGAATATACTAATGGCGGTGTAACACAACATGGGAAATGAAAACAGAGGTCAGCGCAAATCGCTGAGTGAAGTCAATGCATCGATTGATGCTTCCAACCGGAAAGGATGGCGTAAAGTTGTTGCTTTCATGGGCCCGGCGTACCTCGTAAGTGTGGGGTACATGGATCCCGGTAACTGGGCAACAGATATTGCGGGTGGAAGTAAGTTTGGCTATGCGCTCATCTGGGTACTCTTAATGTCCAACCTGATGGCGTTGTTACTTCAGAGTCTGAGTGCCCGCCTCGGCGTCGTTCGCCAATTGGATCTTGCTCAAGCCTCGCGAAGCACCTATAGCCGTCCGGTGAACTTCTTTCTTTGGGTTCTAGCCGAGATTGCCATTGCTGCCTGTGACCTGGCTGAAGTATTGGGTATGGCCATAGGGTTGCAACTACTCTTCGGGTTGCCGTTAATCTGGGGTGTTAGTCTGACTGTATTAGATACCCTGCTTCTGCTTTTGCTTCAGAGCTATGGCATGCGCAAGATGGAAGCATTTATCATCGCGCTGGTTGCCATCATAGGAGGAGCATTTGTCGTCGAAATGGTTTTGGCTAAGCCTGATATGAGTGAACTAGTAAAAGGATTTGTACCGTCGCTGCCAGGTGATGGGGCTCTTTATATCGCCATCGGAATCATTGGAGCAACGGTAATGCCTCACAACTTATACCTTCACTCTTCCCTCGTCCAGACACGGAGGATAAACCAGTCAGAAAAAGGTATCTGGTCCGCCATCAAATATAACTTTATCGATTCAGCCATTGCCCTCAATGCCGCCTTTTTTGTAAATGCAGCCATACTGGTTTTAGCCGCGTCGACATTTTTTAAAGCAGGGATGCACGAAGTTGCCGATATTCAGGACGCTCATAAATTTCTGGCAACGCTTTTAGGTACTGAACTGGCCCCTATCCTTTTTGGTGTAGCGTTAGTAGCAGCGGGACAAAGTTCAACGATCACAGGAACGCTGGCTGGACAGATCGTAATGGAGGGTTATCTGAATTTGCGCATAGCACCATGGTTACGTCGTATAATCACCCGACTCATCGCCATCATACCTGCAGTGCTGGTCATCCTTATCTATGGTGAATCGGAAACCGGAACTATGCTGATCTTCAGTCAGGTGGTTTTAAGTTTACAATTGGGATTTGCAGTTATCCCTTTGATACACTTTACCAGCGACAAAGTAAAAATGGGTGTCTTTGCCATCAAGCCATGGGTAAAGTTTTTAGCCTGGCTGATCGCCGCCATTATCGTTTCCCTCAACGTAAAACTTGTTCAGGAAGAAGTCAGCGGCTGGCTTATAGTGGCAGGCGAAAACGCCTGGGTGCTCTGGGTAACGGTAATCCCCGTGTGCGCAGCAGCCGGTCTTTTCCTGTTGTATATCACGTTCAAACCCTTGCTTGATAAGCGCAGCGCTGAACGCGACGCTAAGATTCCACATGGTACTGCGGTAACGTTAGATATTTCCCATAGCCCGGTTTATAAACAAATTGCCATAACGATCGACTTTAGCGCCATCGATACACTTACGATTCAAAGTGCGCTGGCGCAGGGCGGTACCCAGGCACGCTATATTCTGCTTCATGTTGTTGAAACCGCCGGAGCCATGGTTTATGGAAGCGAAATCGCCGATCACGAATCCAGTAAAGACACGGTCTCGCTGGAAAATTATAAGAATCAACTTACAGCAATGGGATATGAAGTGGAAATCAAAATCGAATATGGAAATCCACAACGTGAGATTCCGAAAATGGTAAAAAATTTTAATGCCGATCTTTTGGTTATGGGGGCTCACGGACATAAATTCTTTAAGGATTTGATCTTCGGTACTACAGTCGATACCGTGCGGCACAGAGTAAAAATTCCGGTGTTGATTGTTCGCGAGAAGTAGCGTTGGACTTTTACCACAAGCCAGTATCTTGCACCCTATGTCTATACCACAGGAAGAAACTATTGTTGCACCAGCTACTGCCCAGGGAATTTCGGCTATTGCCGTCATCCGTTTGTCGGGTAAGGATGCGATTACTATTACTCAGGCATGTTTCAGAGGTAAGAATTTAACAGAACAGCCGTCGCATACCATTCACTTTGGTACGTTACGCGATGGCGAAAAGATAATTGATGAAGTGCTGGTTGCTGTCTTTCTCGAGCCGCACTCTTTCACCACGGAAAACAGCACAGAAATCTCTTGCCACGGTTCACCGATAATTGTAAAAGAGATTATCAAAGTTTTATTAAAGAACGGCGCCAGACTGGCAGAACCGGGTGAGTTCACAAAACGAGCATTTCTTAGCGGTCGTTTTGACCTCGCACAAGCCGAAGCTGTTGCCGACCTGATTCACGCAGAAACTGACAATGCCCGACAAGCTGCACTAAATCAGATGCGCGGTGGTTTTTCAAAAGAAATTAACCAGCTTCGCGAAGAACTGATCCACTTTGCATCCCTCATCGAACTGGAGTTGGATTTTGGAGAAGAAGATGTAGAATTCGCGCAGCGCGATGACCTGAAAAAACTGATTCATAAGATCCAAACATACCTGCTATCATTGATTGCATCATTCGATCAGGGTAATGTTATCAAAAACGGTATACCAACCGTTATAGCCGGGAAACCGAATGCTGGAAAATCAACGTTGCTGAATACACTGCTCAACGAAGAAAGGGCCATTGTCTCCGACATTCCCGGAACTACCCGTGATGTAATTGAAGATGAGATGGTACTCGGGGGTATCAACTTCCGTTTTACCGATACTGCAGGCTTGCGAGAAACACAGGATGTTGTTGAAGCCATGGGTGTCGAGCGAACACGTGACAAAATGAAAAAGGCCTCCCTCATTATCTACCTGTTTGACCTCACACAAACCACTCTTGATGAAATCGCGACAGAAGAACAGAACTTAATTCAGCTGGGTATCCCCTACATCAAAGCTGGAAACAAAGTTGACAAAGCAGATCCAAAGCTCGTCACCGTTTTAAAAGGACATGATTTCATTTTCATAAGCGCTTCCAACAAAACCAACATCACAGAACTCAAAGACAAAATCCTTTCCACCTTTCAGGTTAAGACTGTTACCTCAGGCGATGTAATGGTGACGAACCTAAGGCATTATCAGAATCTTATTCAAACCAACGATGCCTTGGAGCGAGTATTACATGGAATGGACACTGGTATAACCGGCGATTTTTTAGCGATGGATATTCGGCAATCGTTGCACTACCTTGGCGAGATCACGGGCACAATCACTACGGATGATTTGTTGGATAATATTTTCTCGAAGTTTTGTATCGGGAAATAGCCGATTTAACTCATTGATAATCAGAAGCATAGAAATTTGTGACAAAATGTGCTTTATAAGGTAACACACTCATTTACAGATATTTACAAAATAAAAACCTTAATTATCAACATACTTTTGTTGCTAGTTTGTTGCTCAAACCTAATCATCCCTAAATGAGCAACAAAAGTATTTAGGTTCATTTAGGTATTCAATTCACAAAATGTCGTAACTTAATACGTCAAATGACGTATCATAAATTAGGATGAAATTTCTGGAACATTTAGGAGAAGCGAGCTTAAGAAATGTCGATTCAAGACAGCGTCTTTATCATGTGATTAAAGAGCGCCCGTTAAAGAAAAAGCATGTTGCGCACATTTCATTTAAGCTCGGATTGCAGCAGAAAGAAACCGCTGAGTTAATTGGTGTATCCGTTAGGACTTACCAACGACAGAAAAATACAACTCCTATTACCAATGCCGCGTCAGAAAATGTTTTGAAGCTTGCAGAGTTATTTCAACTTGGTCTTAACGCTTTTGATAATGATGAAAAGGCATTCGTTTCCTGGCTCAATTCGCTTATCCCATCGCTCAACAATGAAACACCTGTTCATATGCTATCGTCAAGTTTAGGTATTGAGCTGGTTAAGGAGGAGTTGTTAAGAATTGAATATGGTATTTATTGATGCTTGTCTATCGCATTCAAAAAGCAAAATATACTAACGATATAAGTGGAATCGGCTCAACCTTGGTTTCTGGTCGCTTGCACCAAGCTGGTAAGAATCCCATTCTCTACGCCTCCAGCAATATCTCATTAGCTATTCTTGAGTGTCTCGTGCATCTGCCAAGTGCTGTAAAACCACCGGATATGGTCCTCCTTACGATTGATGTTCCAGATAAAAGTATCGTAAAAGTCGAAACAAAAGACCTCCCTGAGAATTGGAACAAGAAGGGATACTTTGAGACTGTTCAACGATGGGGAACAATGTGGCTGCAAGGTTTATCTTCCCTTGCGGTTCTCGTCCCTTCAGTGACGTCTCCGGATTATAATATTCTCCTTAACCCAGAACATCCGGACTTTAGTCACGTAAAAATCGGTGATAGCAGGCCAATTACTTTGGATGACAGGTTAATATAGATCAATAGATGTGCCCTTAACTAACCCCTAACTGAATGAGCGAAGAAGAAATAAGTAGCAAAATACTTTTGCCCTTTCTAAGGGATTTAGGGTTTGATATCAAGGAAATTTCGTTAGAGAATAGGTACGTTGTCTCGACAGACCGATATACTCATATGAATGACAAGCTCAAAATCGAAGCCATCAATACGCTAGCTTCACTTAGGATTAATGATGCGACTCGATAACCTTGATAAGTTTGGCTGGAATTCCCGCGACAATACTATTGTCAGGAACATTTTTGTTCACCACCGCTCCTGCTGCAACAATTGAGTTCTCTCCTACGGTAACACCCGGAAGAATCGTAGCGCCCGCTCCTATCCATGCGTTTCGCTTAATAACAATTGGCTTTAAGTCAAGATGCTTTCTCGTTGCCGGATCTAACGGGTGATTTTCTGTTACCAGATTTACCCGAGGGCCAATCTGCACATCATCTTCAATTGTAATTCCGCCAAGGTCCAGGAAGCTGCATGCATGATTGATGAAGACATTTTTACCGAGCTTAATATGCTTGCCAAAGTTTGTATAGAACGGAACAAAGACGGTTGTACTCTTGTCAATTGGGCTATCGATGATCTCGCTCAAACGTTCTCTAATCTCATCGATTGTAGTTGAGGCATTAAGAGCACGCGATAATCGTTGCGCACGGAAAACAATTTCCCACGCTTCGCCCATTTCATCACTCCTGATGATACCGCCAGCAAGCATCTTTTGAAAAATATCAGTCTTGGTTGACATGGTTACTCGAGTTGATCTCCTATACCTCAGCAGGCCTTAGTGACATTGGATTTGTTCCTGTAATTCGTTTGAAAAAGTTATTGAAATATGTCGGATACTCGAACCCAAGCGCATAAGCAATGTCCGCTACATTCCAATCCGTATGCAGAAGCAATGCTTTGGCTTCACTTGCAATACGCTCACTGATATGCGTTGTTGTCGATTTCCCTGTTGTTTCCTTAACGGCTCTGTTCAGGTAGTTGACATGCAAATTCAAATTACTGGCATAGTCCTGCGCAGTGCGTAGTAGAAGTGGACGATCTTTACCCTCGATCGGGAATTGTCTTTCCAGTAGCTCAAGGAAAACATTTGTGATCCTATGTGAGGCATTCCTGACCTGGTCAAAATCCTGAGCTGGCTGAAGTTTCAAAGCTTCATGTATTATCAGATTCACATAGTTTCGAATCAGATCATCTTTGAACGCATAGCTGGTACTTTGTTCTGTGATCATGTTTCGAAAGATTCCATTCAAAAATTCAAGCTTCGCCTCAGAAATCTGGAAGATTGGTGTTCCTCCAATTTTGAAGAGTGATGAATGCTGCAAACTTTCAGTACGGTCTGAAGGTTTATAAAAATCTTCAGAAAACAAACACGTATAACCCACGTAACTCCTAGAAATTGTCTCCCATGAATAGGGAACATTGGGATTAGCAAAGAACAGGATCGTGCCCTTCATTGCGTAGCTCCGATCAGCGTAGTTAATAATACTTTCTCCAGTCGTTAGGCAGATCTTATAAAATCTTTTCGACTATACTCTCTGACACCATTCGAGTCGTCTTCAATCTGGAAGGCGTTAAAGCCTTTAAGCTTAAGCTCGCTGTTAAAAGTCGAGACTGATCGTTCATTACCTTTCTCCATAACAATGCCTTTAATTGAGTATCAATTTCATTTCTGAAAATCTGGAAACGACTCCTGCTTGCAGATCCATTCAAATGCCTTTTTTATCGCTCTAAAAATCATTTGCACGTTACTTTAATTGTAGAGCACAAATCTCTTGATTTTAACACAATCGGAAGGTAAGAAATTCAATCTTTATATTAAGATTATCAAACTAATGAAATTCGCGTGACCTATGTTTTCAGTCTTGTGATGGTCCGTCATCATGCGGAAAAATGCAAGCGAGAGTATTGCGACAATACTCTGTAATCCATAAAACCGGCTTTTTTTGCTCATTATCACACAATATTAATAAGCTGATGGCTAAATAGGTTTGAAAATCTTAATGATTGGTTTGATTTTCTTTAACCAAAAGCGCCCCAACCACGCCAACTTTGTATAAGTAAATCAAATCAAAAAGAACATGAAAGCAACAGCCATTTTAGCGGCTTTGTCACTACTTATTATAGGACAAGCCCATTCACAAAATCAGAGCGCAGTTTCAAACCAAAAGAAGGAAACTATGAATAAGGAAAATCAAGGAGAACGGTATACTTTCAAACTAAGCGACAAGGTCACTCGCCAAAAAGTAACTTTTAAAAACCGTTATGGAATTTCTTTGGCCGGAGATTTATATCTTCCTAAAAATGCCGGAGGAAAATCTTTGGCAGCTCTTGCCATTAGTGGGCCGTTTGGCGCAGTTAAGGAGCAATCTTCAGGACTCTATGCGCAAAATATGGCCGAGCGAGGTTTTGCCGCACTTGCGTTTGATCCTTCGTACACAGGCGAAAGCGGTGGCGAACCACGAAATGTCGCATCACCTGATATCAATACGGAAGATTTCAGTGCAGCAGTTGACTTTCTTGGACTGCAAAAGAACATTGATAGAAGCCGGATCGGTATTATCGGTATTTGTGGATTTGCCGGGATGGGATTGAATGCTGCTGCAGTAGACAAACGGGTAAAAGCAGTGGCGGTCACCAGCATGTACAATATGAGTCGCGTAATGGCGAATGGATACTACGATGCGCTTACACCAGAGCAACGTACCCAAACCCTTGAGCAGCTTGGAGAGCAACGTTGGAAAGATGCCGAGAATGAATCGTATGCCGCCAGCTCCAGCAATCTACCCGAGAAGCTAACTGGTAATGAGCCGCAATTTGTAGTCGACTACTTTAACTATTACAAAACACCGCGTGGGTTTCATCCCCGTTCTATCAATTCAAATAGTTCCTGGACTGCAACCAATCCGTGGTCATTCATGAATATGCCGCTCCTCACGTACATCAAAGAAATCTCTCCGCGTCCCGTCTTGATCATCGCTGGCGAAAATGCTCATTCACGTTACTTCAGCGAAGACGCATACAAGGCAGCAGCGGAACCAAAAGAGTTGGTTATCATTCCTAAAGCAGTTCATGTTGATCTGTATGACAAAGTAGAGATCATCCCTTTCCAAAAGCTCGAGGAATTCTTCAAGGCTAACTTAAATGATGTGTCGGCAAAAAAGACTGTGGTAGTGGAAGAACGTCGATAGTCCGTTCGAGTGTTTTTGAGTAGCAAATAAATAATACTAGTAAAAATAGATATGGAAATGGGAAATAATATAAAAGGTAAAGTAATTGTAATTACAGGCGCAAGTAGTGGTATGGGCGAAGCTGCTGCAAAACATCTGTCACAGCTTGGTGCAACAGTAGTACTGGGCGCAAGAAGAGCTGACAGAATTGAAAAGCTCGCCAAGGAGATTCGTGACAAAGGTGGAAAAGCGCTTGCCATCGCTGCGGATGTAACGCAGCGGGATCAGGTAAAGAATCTTGTCGACTCAGCTGTTAAACAATTTGGGCGCGTTGACGTGATTATTAATAACGCGGGCATCATGCCATTGTCACCAATGGACAGGCTGAATGTTGATGAGTGGGATACAATGATCGATGTTAATATCAAAGGAGTGCTCAATGGAATTGCCGCAGCTCTGCCTTACATGAAAGAGCAGAAATCAGGTCAGATTATCAACACATCCTCAGTAGCAGGTCACAAAATATTTAATGGCTCTGCAGTTTATTCAGCTACCAAATTTGCAGTGCGGGCATTGACTGAAGGCTTACGGATGGAAGTGAAGCCTTATAATATTCGTACCACTATAGTTTGTCCCGGAGCAGTTAAGACCGAATTGCTGGAACATATTACTGAGGCAGACATCCAGCAAGCTAACAAAGACTACGTGGGAGCTGTCGGAATCAGTCCAGATAGTTTCGCACGTGTGGTCGCGTTCGCCATCAGTCAACCGGAAGATGTCGATGTCAATGAAATTATCTTCCGTCCTACATCCCAGGAACTATAAAATAAGCAAAGCACAACTCAGACGATGTCGTAACAGGATTCAACATTAACGAAAGATTGAAATGATCAAGATCATGAAGTTATCCGCAAGTATCATTATATTCATCTTGCCTTTGATAGTTTCGGCCACGTGCACGACCGAAGAAGCCGCGTTGCTTGAAAAAAATGTTCCAGATTCTGCACCCAAAACTTCAGAACTTATGAAGGATACAATTGAGATAATCATTGGCAACGCTCATTTTACTGCAATACTTGAATCAAACGCTGCAGCAACAGAATTTAAAAAAATGCTACCGCTAACAGTCAACATGAAGGATCTCAACAGCGATGAGAAATTTTTCGATTTTTCCAATAGCCTACCGGCTAATGCCTCTAGCCCTCGAATCATCAACTCAGGAGATTTGATGCTCTGGGGTTCGAACACGCTGGTATTGTTTTATAAGACTTTTAACACATCGTATAGTTACGCAAGGCTCGGCAAAATAGAAAACCCGAGCGGCCTTTCACAGGCAGTAGGTTCTGGTAACGTGACGATGACGTTTGAGTTGCTCAGAAAAAAATAAACTTAAAACTCAACAATGAAACACACGCATTTTAATTCCATCACTGTCTTGTTATTGCTGGTCACGCTGATTAGCTGCAATGATAAAGGCAAAAGTCAACAATCAGAATCGGGTACTTCTGATGAAACAATTTTTCCGAAGGGCGAACCTGGGCCTACAACAAACTTCACAGGTAACGCCTACAACTTTGGTCTTGTACCAAACGACTCCATTTATAATACACTAGTTGGCAACGTGTATTTTGAAAAAAGCGCGCGATCAAACTGGCACGTCCACCCGAGTGGGCAAATTCTGATTGTATTAGATGGTGAAGGATATCATCAACTGGAGGGACAGCCAAGGCAAACGATGAAAAAGGGTGACGTCATCAAATGTCCGGCAAATACAAGGCACTGGCACGGAGCAACTGAAAACAGTAGTCTAACTCAATTGTATATATTGCCAAAGACAGAAAATGGAATTGTAACCTGGTTGGAGCCTGTTACAGACGAGCAGTATAAATCCAACAACTAGAACGAAATGGAAATTATCAAATTAGGTTCTCAACCATCAGTCAAGGGTCCGGACGATTGGTTTACTGGTTCCGTTCGCATTAACTACTTATTTCAACCAAACGGACACAGGCGCGCTGGTGCAGCCGAAGTAACTTTTGAAGCTGGAGCAAGAACCGCGTGGCACACGCATCCTTTGGGCCAAACCCTGATTGTATTGTCAGGGGTAGGATTAGCGCAAACTGAAGGTGGCGCCATAGAAGAAATCAGGCCAGGTGATATTGTCTGGATTGCTCCAGGTGAAAAGCATTGGCATGGAGCATCGCCAACAATGGCAATGACGCATATCGCTACGCAAGAAGAGCTGAATGGGAAAGTTGTGGATTGGATGGAGAAAGTAAGTGATGAGCAATATCAAGTCAATATAGCCAGGTAAACTCCTTAACCATATATTATTTAACCTACTTCAACATCTTAACAAATATGCAACATCAAATTATCCTCATTCTTCTCTCCCTGATATTGATCTCCACGTTTGGGTTTTCTCAAACCAACCCTGTCATGGATATATTTCCCAAGGGCACCACTTTACATGGAAACATAGGGTACAACAATGATACACTAACTAAACACTTGCTTGACATTTACCTTCCACCAAACGCAAAGGGTAAAGTACCACTGGTCATCTTCATACATGGAGGTGGCTGGTTAGGCAATGATAAGTATGCTGATATTGGTTACATGAGAAAAACAGTGGCGGAAATAGTAAGCAGTGGTTTTGCACTCGCCTCTATCGATTACCGGTTTGCAACGCAAGCAACTTTTCCTGCACAGATACAAGACTGCAATCGCGCAATTTCTTTTCTGGTTGACAATGCAGATAAATACGGGCTCGACAAAAAACGAATTGCCGTCATGGGCTTTTCGGCTGGCGGGCACCTAGCATCATTGACGGGTTTGTCAAAAAATAATAACGTAGAGAACTTTTTCATGACGGGGACAAATAAATCGTTCGCGTTCAAAGCTGTAATTGATTTCTATGGTCCCGCAGAACTAGTATTATTCCCTGGAGCCAATGATCCAAAATCTCCCGAAAGTCTTTTGATCGGTGCCACTCCCCTTTCTCGTCCTGATCTTGCAAAGGCAGCGAGTCCCGTTACGTATGTCGACAAAAATGATCCGCCATTCCTGATTATTCATGGCGAAAAAGACGATATCGTTTCAAACAAACATTCGCAGCTACTGAATTCATGGTTGAATGTTGTCGGAGTGAAAAGTGAACTTGTTCTTGTTAAAGATGCGCCTCACTTCGGTGAGATGTTCGATGCGGATGAGGTGAGGACTAAAGTCATGGCGTTTCTAAAGAAGCAAATGAATTGAGAAGCTGCTTAATACAGAAGTTCAACGCATTGCAGCTCGCAAAAGACATCCTCTTGCGAGTACTGGACCGATACGAAACTGCAATTAGCAATAGCACGATCACGTTGTTTCAATGTTGATCTTGTTTCTATTTCTTGATGATCTACTCGACATTATCTACCTTTGTCAAAGCAATGAACACCTAAAAACATCTTTCGGCATAGTTAGGGTTTGTTACCGATGCTTAGGTATTTTTTGTTGCTAGTTCGTTGCGCGACCCACCTAACGTATTGACATTCTGTATTGAACACATTTTGTATCGGGAAATAGAATGAGAGCGCAAGCTTGCTTATCATCAGATATCCATACTTCACCGAATTCATTGCACAAGTAGAAAGAATCTCCCATTGGACAACAAACACGATAGACACTTTACCGTTCGGCGCATGGGATACAGAAAGTCACCAATACAATAAATCTACGAATCATCGAATCTTATTAATTATAGAAAACGAAATCACTTCACCCCCACATTCTTATCGTTAAACCGGGGCCGCTAACGGATCCTTTCAATTACTTCACCACTTTCATAATACCTTGCATCACATAAAAATGGCCGGGCACTGTACACACGTATGTGTAATCGCCGGGTTTGTCCGGAGCCGTAAAGTAGATTGTTTGAGTCAACTCCGGCTGCAACAATGTTGTGTAGTGCAGCACCTTTTCAGTGTTGGGTATATAATTTAATTCTAAACCATCGAGGCCTAATTTAATGGCTTGCTCGCCCACATCAATAGCGGTACCAGGTAGTACCACAACAAAATTATGTAGCATATCATCGTTGTTATGGAATACTACCTTTATCCTGCTGCCGGCTTTTACCTGAAACTGCTCCGGATTGAACTTTAAGCCGGGTTTAGTGCCCATATTAATCGTTACGACCTCGTCGCTCCAATTTGCCGGACGAGTAGTTACATGCTTGGCAATACTTCCAGTTGGGGTACCCTTAACAACTAAATTTTTACGGGCTGGCTTTTTGGGTCCCGGAATGTTATGCCCTATAGCAGTATGCGAACTGTCGGATTGTTTTGGAATGACCGTTTTAGGCAAATTCAACTTTTCACCGATCGGGATACTGTTTAGCGTATAGTAGCCGACCGGGTGCAACAGTGAATTATTTGCCGTTGAATAAACACCTTCGGCCTTCAACTCGTGAATATATCCTTCGCGTAGATTATCCACTACCAACCGCACTTTTAACCCATCATCCGAGACAACTATCCCCGTAATTGGGCAAGGCTCCTGGTTGATGACCGGGCTGCCATAGGCTAGATGGTATTTGTAATTGAAGCCGGTAATTTTATACGATTCCATGTCACTCGCCGCAGCTTTATCAACAGACCGGGTGAATTCAATTTCAAAACCATCGGGCTGGGCTCGAATCGTCTTCATCTCAAAGGGCATTTTACCGGTCCAAACCAGGCGCTGCAGACCAAACGGTTCTTTACCAGTAGACGTCCATCCGCGACTCGTCATACCAACAAACATGGAACCATCGTTGCCCCACACCATGCGCAAAATACCCGACATAAAACCTTCCCGGAAAGGGAACACAGCACCTTGATACACACCGTTTATTTTCTCTAATGCCACCCGTGTAATCTTGCTTTGACCCTGATCGCCAACAAATAATTGCTCTTCAAATGGTCCGAAAGAACCTTTCGTCGTGTCAGTAATAATATCAGAAGTAGAAGTACCAAGTAGACCGTGCGGAAACCAGACAGCCGGAGGTTTTAAACCGGGTATCTTTTTAGCGACTTCAAACATCGGATTATCAGTACTGGGTATATCGGTTTTCTTCAGCTTAACAGGCGAATTGGGTTCGCCGCTCCAGCGCAAACCTTCCGGGTTACCGACAAAATCTCCCGGCACTACGTGGGTGATCCGTCCCGAGCCCACCCAATCGCCTTGGTTTTCGGCGTAAAACACATCGCCCTGAGCGTTCATGCCGAAACCCGCCGGGGAGCGCATGCCAGAAGCAATCGGATGCATTTTGCCATCCGGCATAATTTTAATCATCCAGCCCCGCCACGGAGCAAAACTGGCTCCTTTGCCTACCCAAGCTAAATTTAGAGTTATTAACATTCCGCCATCGGAGGTAAACAACGGTCCGTATGAATATTCGTGGTAGTTGCCCGAGAGGGGCCAAGAATATACATTATCATAATCATCAGCCCGGCTATCACCATCCCGGTCGCGCAAACGAGTTACTTCGCTGCGCTGTGATAAATAGAGATCGCCATCATTATAGGCTAGACCCAACGGTTCGTGTAACCCTGAGGCAAAGCGTCTGTAAGAGGGTCCGGCATTGCCAGCTAAATAAGGGTTGCCAATCATCCATACGTCGCCGCGTCTGGTAGAGACTGCCAAACGGCCATCGGGCATGGACGCCAAACCACCCACTTCCAATACCACGCCTTCTGGAATCGGCAGGGTTATAATTTTGTAATAATCATCTTCGCTTGCGGGCACAGCTGAAAGAGCAACCGGGCCCCGAAGAGTTGGGGCATGGTGCTTGCTACTGGTGGGCGAGGTTTGCGCGTGGGCGACGTAGCTTAGAAAAGCTAAGCCCAGCAACAGGAATCTCAAATCGGAAATATGTGCCTCAATCGATAAAAATTTCGCTTTCATTTTGTGAGCCTTACCAAATGATAGTATAACTGATTTGATTATTCTCCGCCGGCAGTAACAATTCCTGTTCACTGCCCATGTTTCGCACCAGTGGTTGCACTTTGGTGTCATACAGGCTGATAAAATATTCCTTGTCGTTAATGCTGTAAAGACCGTTTGCTAGTTCTTTAATTTTGCCGGTAGCTACCCGACAATACATGTTGTGGGTACTGCCCTGGAAAGAAAAATGCCGCTTAAGTTGCCGCATGTCGTTTTCCGGTACAAATTGTTCTCGCACCTGTGCGTTGCCCAACGTATATCTAAAAGTAGGTCTGCCGGTTTTATCAAGGGTATACCCCAAGAATTTATAATTGGCAGCCGTAGTCATCGAGTCGGGCCATTCAGTATTTTTATCTGGTAGCGCTGCCAGCGAGGGGGCTCCCGAAAGCGTGATGATGCTGCCCAGGGGTTTGCCTATTTGATCATCGCCACGCTGGTGCCACATCGGTGTCGTTTCAAGAAAAGGCCCGCGCCAAATTTGTAACAAGGCCCCATTTTTTAAATCAAGGGAATAGTTTGCTCCGCCTGGCTCTCCTACCGAAACTGCATGTGTTTTCTTTTCCTCGTTGTGTTGCACAAAGCTGCGTTGCACAATCGGTTCATTTTTGGCAACCAAGGTTATTACACCTGCCGGGTCCGGATCCGGAATAACCGGTGGACTGCCTACGGCCTGCCGCCTTGTGCCTGTTCCTTCTATATACAATCGGATACTCTTATTTTCACTGGGGATACGGCTGTAGTACTGAATTGTAAATGGATGAGAGCCAGCCGGCAAGTCGACCTGAGCTGTAGTTTCTTTCCCGCGCTGATCTAACTCCAGTATTTTTTTTCCGGCAATTTCTAGATCCCCGCCACCACTGGGGTTATTCGCGAAATGCGGATCGGATACAATAGCCGAATACTGCATTTCAAGAAGGTATTGCCCGCGTTTTGGAATCTCTATCGTACCGGTAATTTGTCCTGCGAAATTATTGGTATTGGCACCCATCCCCGGCTGAATGTATTCGCTCTCCCCTTCCTTTTGTAGAGTTAGCTTCGTAAAATCAGGTATTTGCTGAAAGGCGCCATCGTAGGTGGCATAGCGTATATTGCTCACTTTCACTTCATCGTCCGAGAAAATTTTGTATTTGATATTCCGGATAGCCACCGGTCCGTGGTCGCCCTGAATCATGAGTGGCCCTAGCGGTTTTTCATCTTCAAACGCCGCTGACTGCGTGGGACCGGATAATTCTACGTTATCATGCACCAGTACTCCGTTGTGGTAAACTTTTAAAAAGCGGGCATTGGCAATTTTCTGGCCTTGCGCATTGAACTTTGGTGCCTGAAATATAATCCGATAGTGCTGCCATAAGCCCGGTGCTTTGCTTACGCTTACCAAAGGTGAATGTCCTTCAAAACCTTTCTTTCCGGCTTCCAAGCTAGTATTCCAACGCTGGTAGATACCCCCTGCGTCCGAAAAATTTGGGTTAGCTTTGACCCAAGAATCAAAAATCTGCACCTCGTAGCGACCCTGTAGATAAACCCCGGAATTGGAGCCTTTCGCGATCATGTAATCCAATTCCAGCTCTATATCGCCGTGTTCAAGGTTCGTAAACAAATTATCTTTTTCACTATCCGAAGGAATGTTCAATAATACGCCACTGCCTTTGTCGATCTGCGGTTTTTTGTTTTTAAGAGGATCAAAAAACACATCCTCGACCAGCTTCCAGTTGCCATCAACGGGTTTAAAGGCGCTTAAATCGGTGAGGGGTATTTGATTCATCGGGAGATTTTGGAACTGGCTAAACGCAGGTAGCTCCCACGTTAGGCAGAGACAACAAAGGGTAGCTAATATTCTCTTATTTTTTTGAAACATGTCGTATTAATTACTGTGCGTATTATTAGCTGGAAAAGATGTATTCTCATCAAAAACCTATGCTACGTACAATCCGGGAATTTAGGCATTTTGAATTTTCCTGCAACGATTATTAGTCCCGGACGTTCATAATTCGGTAAAATTTCTTTCGAACTCCCTTGGCATCGCATCTTCTAAGACGTACAACGGAGGTACTTTCGCCGAAGTCGTTTCAAGAGGTAAAGTCGATTGGGGTTCTTGAAGTACACCGACAAATTTGACGATCCGGCGTTCCAAACGTCACCTAAATTACTTAATGTACACCGTCTTCCTGTTCACGAATTCCATCATGCCGTCGCGTGATAATTCTCGCCCATAACCAGAGGACTTCGTCCCTCCAAAGGGTAGTCTTGGGTCGGATTTAACCAGTTCATTAACAAAGCAAGCGCCGTCCGTGAACTCTTCAGCCATTGCCATGGCGTTGTTTTTATTTTGAGTGAAGAGGGTTACACCCAATCCATATCTAGACATCTCTGAAAACTTAATTGCTTCCGCTGCGTCTCTCACTTTGATCATTGGTGCAAGCGGACCAAATGTCTCTTCGTCAAATGCTGGCATTCCCGGAGTGACGTTTCCCAGAACGGTGGGTTCATAAAAACAACCTTGCTGGTTGCCTCCGAGGAGGAGTTCCGCTCCAGCCTTGACAGACTCCTGAACCTGCCGTTGTAGTTGATTGGCGAGATCAATGCGTGCAAGCGGGCCTAGCTGAGTAGTTTCATTCATGGGATCCCCTGACTTCAGTTTCTTAACTTCTGATATGAATCCCGCGACAAAATCATCGTATACTTGTTCGACCACTAAAAATCGTTTTGCAGCAATACAACTTTGTCCTGCGTTCTGCATCCTTGACGTCACAGCAATTCGTACGGCGTCTGCAATATTCGCGTCCTCAAGAACTATGAATGCGTTGCTTCCTCCCAATTCCAATACAGTTTTTTTTAGATGTTTGCCAGCAAGGGCAGCCACAGCAGACCCTGCCCGTTCGCTACCTGTCAGCGTAACCGCTTTCACTGATTTGTCAGCGATGACGCCGCCAATAGCATCCGTGTCAATAAAAAGATTTTGAAATACTCCATCGGGAATTCCCGCGTCCCGGAAAGCATCGGAAATATAAGTAGCGCAGCCAAACACATTGGGTGCATGCTTTAGCAAGGCAGTATTACCTGCCGCAAGTGCGGGTGCCGCAAATCTAAATACTTGCCAGAAAGGAAAATTCCATGGCATTATAGCCAACACACAACCGATAGCATCATGTCTCACAAAACTCCAGGATGCCTCCGTCTTTATCGTTTCTTCAGCGAGCAATTTTTCGGCATGGTCTGAATAATAATCACATACCCAGGCGCATTTTTTAATTTCCGCGCGTGATTCCGCAATCGGTTTTCCCATCTCCTGCGTTATCATCCGCGCATACTTTTCAGTATTTTTCCGCAAGGCATCTCCTACGGCTGAGATAAGCGCAGCACGCTCTTTCACCGAGACCTTACGCCAACTATCAAAAGTTTGCTGTGCTTTGTTTATTATCCTAAGAACATCCGCTTCATTATGTTTTTTATAATTGCCTATCCTGGATCCGTTGAATGGGTTGATGCTTGTGAAGTTCATATAACCTTGTATTATTTACCTAATTTCAGTTTAGTCTTGCGAAAAGACAATCGGTCATTACACAACACCCAACATGTCGCCCAAAACATTTGCCAGTCCGAGAAAACTTAGAAAGCCAACGATATCAGTTACTGTGGTTAATACGATGGACGATGATTGCGCCGGATCCTGTCCAAACGATTTTAAGAGGATGGGAATCACAGCTCCCGAAAATCCGGCAATGACCATAGAAAAGATCATTGACACGCCGATCACTACTCCTAATCCAAGCGATGAGGCCCAAAAGAAGACAATAATAGCTGTGCTGAGAGAAATAACAATACCATTTACGAGTCCGACTAATACTTCCTTTCGGGCAACTTTAAACCATTGACCAATGTGTATTTCACGTAATGCCAAACCGCGGATTGTTACCGCCAGTGCTTGAGAACCTGTATTTCCAGACTGGCCGGCAACTACGGGAAGAAATACGGCAAGGACGGTTATTCGTGCAATAGTATCTTCGAAAAGTGCTACGACCGATGCGGCCAGGAACGCTGTTGCCAGATTTATTTCAAGCCAGGGCAATCGTTTTCTTATCGCAAACCAAACACCTGACAATGCCTTCTCTTCACGTCCGGCACCAAACATGGCGAGGGAGTCTTCGGTTGCGTCGTGTTGAGCAGCTTTGACAAGCGCATCATATCGAATAACCCCAAGCATCCTATGGTTGACATCAACCACGGGAAGGCTTATTAACTTACCGTCCTGAAGTAATTCGACAACTTCTTCGCGAGGCGCCAGCGCTTCAACAAAGACTGACTTCCCGACTAAGTTAGCCATCTGTTCCCCTGGAGGCGAAACCGCAATAACATGGATGGGAACGGTTCCGAGTAATTTACCGTCCGGGTCTACTACATATAAAACCACCAGGCTTCTGTCTCCATGGTTACGCAGCGTATTGAGAACATCGCTAACGGAATCAGTTTCTCTAAATAACTTCATCCGTGTGTCCATAAGAAAGGCTGCGGATTCCGGTGGATAGGACAACAACGCACGTATTGCGGATGAAAATTTAGAACCAAGCGACCTGAGCCTTTCTTCCACGAGCGGTTTTTCCAATCGCGATATCAAAATTGCAGCAGTGTATGTATCCATTCCGGAAATCAAACTTACAAACGATGGTTCGTCCATGAGGGTAAGAACCTCTGTTGCTGACTGACTGGACAGTTTTGATAGAATTTCACGGGAGATCTCGGGCGAGTATCCTTTTAAGCATTCGACGAGATAATCCGTGGGAAATTCATTTAGTGACTCGGCTACTTCGTCAGGATATTTCCTGAAATAATAGTCCAATAGCGTTGTTGTGAATTCTTTATGTTGAGTTAAAGCTTCCATTATTTTGCGTTTCTTGAACCAATTTCATTTGCGCCTCTGACAATACTTAGAAACCCGATCCGGTATAAATCACCTAAAGCAGAGCTTGCCGCTGCCACTTCTTTGCTAAGCACCTTCTTGAACGGGACAAAACTTGTGACCGTTTTTCTCTGTAAAACACCTAAGAATATTCCACTGGCATCAACTACTGGCAAGGATACAAATGCATCGTCCCAGGCGCCAGGTTCCAGTAAAACCTCCATATCCATTTCTGCCAATATTTTGAATGGGGCATCCATCATGATGGAGTGAAGAGATTTTTCCTTGTCCGAAACTAACAATGATTTTACATCGACAACGCCCACCAATTTTTGATCACGTCCTATAATTGGGAGATGTTGAAAGGCATCCTGTGAGCTTTCTTTTATCTTCTCTATCGCTTCACCTACGTTGCTGTCGTCCGTGAGAAAGAAGGGACGGGAATCCATGTAGGCGCCGACTGCATTTTCTGAATAGCTCAGAACAACCCGAATTGATCTTGCTTTCTCCTTAGATATGTTTTCGAGAATCAAGTTTCTTTTTTGCTCATCCATCTGAGAAAGCAGTATTCTCGCGACGGAAATTGGAAATGATTCAAACAGGGCCGTAAGCTTTGATTCGTCTAAGGTTTCGATACCTTTCAACACTTTATAACGATCCATTTGACTCAACAGGGCAAGTAATACTTTCGTTGGTAAAGTATTAAACCCTTTTTCAACCTCCGAATCTTGCAAACTCTCAGTCAGGACCGCTGCTTCGGTTGTGTGATATTTGACGAAATTCTCAAGTAAAAGTGTGTCGTAATTCATGTGTTAGACTTAATTAGTTCAGACTTCGATTCATTGAAAACTTTTGATGGAATGACAACCCTGCCGGATTCGGTTTCGATCAGAACAACTGTTGCTGTAACTCTTATGATGATTCCTTCGATGTCATTTATTCTGACCTTATCGCCCTCCTTGTAAACCTGTTGGAGGTAATATGATCCGAGTATGTTACTAACTGAAACGTTTGCGCCAAGCCCGAATGCCAGTGCAGCCGCAAATAATAATGAAGCCACAATAATGGTCAGTATGTTAGTTAGAAATTCCATATCAATCCCTATTTGGTCAATAGCGATGATAAAAGTCACTACCAGTATAAGTATGTGAACTAACCTGCCGAGTTGGTTACCGGTAGTCAGTCCCGCTCTTGCGGATGCGGATGAAATCAAATCACCAGCCAGCTTTCCGGAAACAATTCCAAAAACAATAATCAGTAGTACTGCCAGAATATTCGGGACATATTTAATCAGGTCATTGACCCACGTAGTAAGAATTGACATTCCGAGTATTTGGATAATCACAGCAATTGTGAACAATATGATCGTCCAAAACATTGCCCTGGCTAAAGCCTTCGCGACGCTTTGTAGATCAATTTTTAACAAACGCACACTTAACCTTTCGTTGACTTTCCGATCAATATAAAGAATCAGCCTTATCGTTACCCTCCTGGCCATCCAGGCTATCGCAATACCGACAAGAACCACGATGAGGGAAAGACCCAGGTTTGGAAGGAGTTCCACGACGTTTTCAACGAGCGCTTTCTTTATGTTATCAAATACTTCAATCAACACATCCATAAATTAAAATTTTAGCTTTCCATTTTTCTATTTAGACGTAGAGAAGAAGAGAAGAGAATCTCTTCTACCCGAACCAGTTTGTTACCGGGCCAGGTCTTTGTTCATGTTGATTGTAAAAGGGACCAAACACATTTCATCGAAAGATGTAAATGTCTGTTTGATCTCCATTCCGGGCCATATGACCTCCGCTTCTTGTTTATGTAACCGATATATTACCGTGTACAGGGTTCCGAACAATTTCTCAAAATTCGTGTTGTAGAGCGGCGGGTTCAGAAAATGTCCAAGCACACTTGTTTCAGTCTCACGGGTTGATGCGATCAGTTCCTCGAGAACTCGCTTACGCTCTATAGTTCCGGTTAACGAAGCATAATCACTCCATTCAACTTCTGTCTGATGGTTTGTTGCAACCGGCTCGTCGATAACCACAGGTGGCCTGTCGGGAGAGAGAAATACGGTTGCGAATAGTCCTGAACGTTCGATTAGCGTAACATTGTAGGCCATGTGAACCGGGACACGATGTAAAACATTTATCGCGTCCTTAACTGTTCGCGAAGTTTCTAAGATGTATCGCATAATAAGAGGAATCCCAAATCCTTCGCCAACAACTTTTCGACCACCGAAAGTCAAAGAAGCTGCGAGCCCGGATCCATTCATTCCGTCGAGAAGCCCCCAGTTACAATCGGTAACACCAACGACCGGCTGCAACCAATTGGAATACAACATCGTTCCCTCGAACATCTTTAGACTGTAGTCATAGTTTCTTATCAAGGAAGCACCATCCTGAGTCCATGCTACTTGCGAGCACGCTGACATGTACGCAGGTGGCGAGTACATGCTAAGGAATCTGGCTTCGAGATCACCGCCGCCAACAAGTTCAACGAGTCGTTCATAAATTGGCATAAGCTCCGGCATTGAAGTTTGCAATTGATTAACAGAAGTGAGGTATCCTTTCCTCGCCAGGTATCCTTCCGACAAAAACCAGTGTTTATAGTGTCGCCATGTTCTTTTAAACAGGGCTTTCCATTTTTCGCCTGGCTTATCTTCCTGAATACAATTGAAAGAGATGAGCATCTGCCTACATCATTTTAAATCCTCCAATCTCAGCTACTTCCGGAACAGATGCCTGAGGCACATAGGCCACGGCAGCGTATAACTGCTTGATCGCCTTTATCCACTTCTTCGCTCTTGGGTTTAGCGTAAAATCATCAGTCATCAGGCGTCCACGCATAACCAGTATGCCCAGGTCAGCACCCTCATAATAATAATCATCGGTGCGGCTGATTCGAAGGAAGAACGCTTCCTTCTCCGTCTCCACGGCCCTTCGGTGTGTGTCCATTCTTGAGAATTTAATCGTGCCGTCCTCGTTCATTTTATAAATTCCGGAGCGCGGAGCTTCCGCTATCACTTGTATATTTTTTCCGGTATGTTTAATAACAAGCTGTCCCCACGAATCAATGTTTTCCGGTTTGAACCAACGGCTGTTAAGTGCCTTGACATTTAGCTTGTAAGGTTGATCCATCCACTCCATCATATGAAACAACAGCATAGGCATATCTGACAAAGCAAATACCGCATGGTTGGTAATAGAACTGGCGCCTGTTATCCTGGGATTCAATTCACCGAGGTAAATCTGCTGATCATCCAGGTCGATAAGAAAGTCAAGTTCAAAATAACCTTTATAACCCTCGTCCCTTAGCTGGTTGCCGAAAAGCTGCGTATACTCCTGCGCCTTTTTTCTGATCTCGGGTGTGAAAGCGTCAGCATAGATTTCATTTCCACACCACCCTCCCTTGTACGGTGTAAGTTCTTTGAATCCTACTAGCTCTGTCATTAACGGAGCCACGATAGTACCATGTCTCGTAACGCACGCCTCTATCGCAGAACCGCGGCAGTTAATACGTTTCATGATCTTCACCTCTTTTTCCCCGATAATTTCATCTGCATGCTTCTCCCATTCCTCCTGGTTGGAAATAAAAAAAGTCGTGTGCCCAGAGTCACCAAAAGGAGTTTGTATGACAAGGTCGGTACCGAGTTTCTTTTTACTGATCGAAACCAGGTGTTCATAACTCATAACATTAGATAAAATATACGGCACACAAGGAACCCCGGCTTTCTCAGCGATTCGGTTTGTATTTACTTTATTATCCATAAATGTTCTCATCTCAGCGGAGGGAAAACATACTTCTAATCCAAGTTGCTTCGCTAATTCCTCGGTACGCTCGTCAAACATCAGGAACAATGCTTTTCCTTTTCCACCTCGTTCCTTTAGATAGTCTACCACCTCTTTGTGCTCGAGCAGGTAATTGTTAATGTCTTCTATACTTTTAAATTCATCGTGGGCTATTTCTTCCTTCGGTGAAAAGACGTTCGGGTGCAACCCATCGAAGCATTCTATATAGCAGATAAACTTGAAACCTTTAATCCATTCGTCGGCACCAAGCAGATTGAAATTGGTAGCACTCACAAAGTATATCGGTATTTCATTTCTGTAAAAGAATCTTCTTATGTCTGGAATCCCATTCAGTACCTTTGTATTCTTCTTTTTAGATGTCATTTTTCTGACTGTTCCGGTATTTCTTCTCTCGGAAACGGCAACAGCAGCAGACTTTATTGCCGGACTGCTATTTTCTTTACTTTGTGTTGAATTCATTGTAAAATGGGGTTTGTTAATTGAAATTTTCTAAAATAAGATAGTCCCTGTCCTGGCTTGAAGTCGCGCTGCGACTTGATTTTGAACCAATCCATAGAATTGCTCCCAAAAAACACACAGTCGAAAAAATGGCCCACTCCATTGGCCACTTCAAAGCGGCGGGACTTCCGGGCAGTGTAATGGCAAGTAAGATCAATATTGAGCCAGCAATAGAAATGTATCCTGTCCGTTTTCCTCCTGGCGCCTTATAGGGACGCAGTTGATCGGGGAAAGATTTTCTCAAACGCAGGTACGAAAATGAGACTCCAAGAAATGCGCCTGCGATACACAAAGACCCAACGTTGACAAATGCGATCATAGCCCCACGGCCAAGCAATGTGGAAAGCAGTGTGATCACGCCACTAAAAATCACCGCATTATATGGTGTTTCGTATTTCGCGTGAGATTCACCAAGCGAAGGGGCAACTATTTTACCACGACCCATAGCAAAAAGCACCCGTGATCCTGCCAAGAAAAAACCATTCCAACTTGTGAGAAGTCCGATGATAATGGCAATTAAAATTCCAGTTACCAGGATATCGGATTCAAAAGCAATTTCAAAAGCACTCGCTGTAAATAATTCTGATCCCGATAATGAAGACCAACTCGTCACCATCGATGCGCTGAATATCAACAAAATGTAAAACAGCACTGCGGCAATTATTGAGACTAAAATCAAGATGCCGATCGTCCGGTGAGAAACTGTTTCCTTGGCCTCTTCCGCCCCTTGTGGTATTGTATCAAATCCTACGAGCCAGAATGGAACTGTAACGATCACACTCGTTATGCCAGCCGCAATATCCGGGGAGGAGTTCCCAACAAAGAGCGGTTGAAGGTTAGCGATTTTTCCTTGTACAAGACCTACTATTGCAACACACAAAACTATAAGGAGAAAAACTATAGTCAGGTATATTTGAAATCGCATCGAATTCCGAACACCAGTATAGTTTACGTAGGTGATCACTGAAACAAAAAAGAGAGCAAGTAGCAAATGCGTTCCAAAGATGGTGTCGCCATTAATTGAATAGAGCGGCCACCGATCCACAAACGGGAACAGATAGCTAAGAATTTTCCCGACAGATATTGCCTCAAACGCTGAAACAGATATATAACCGAACGCAAGAAACCATCCGACTAAGAAAGAGTGCCTGCTGCCAAAGGCTTTGTAGGCATAGGCTACTTCCCCTCCTGATACAGGAAGCATGGCTGTAACTTCAGCGTAGCAGAAGCCAATGAACAACATAAGCAGGCCTCCGATAGCGAAGGCAATTGCTGCACCAAGAGGACCTGCTGTTCGAAGCCATGGCCCCATCGCGGTAACCCAGCCTACCCCAATCATAGCACCAAATGCAAGGCAGAAAAATCCAGCTTTGCTGATCGCTCTTTTTAGTTCGGGTCGTTTCGGTTGGTTCGCTTGCATCTTCAGGATTTGGTGATAACAACTTTACTCTTTCTGTTACCGTTCCCGAGTGCTCCCATCATTCCAGTCGCACCTCTTAAACCTGAGCCCGACTGCTGCCTGTTGAGCGCGGCGTCTGTAAAAATGCGCAAGCCGAGATCCGGGCGGTAACCATGAATTTCTTTTACATCAAGTGCCTGAAGAAAATCAAGAATTTCTTTTGTCATTACCTGGCCTGGAACAAGAACCGGGAAGCCCGGCGGATATGGAATAACAAATGCAGCACTCACAAGCATCCTTCCTTCCAGCATTATTTTATTACACTCGGAGAGTTTGACGTATTCACATTTTGTTTCCTTGTAGGCAAGGAAGTAGGCCTCACGCATTCGCCCACCCGGAATGCCGGCTACGGCACGGAATGAATCATGGAAGTAGCTGAAATCAGGCAGCGACGGCGCTTCCTCCGTTAGTGAATAAATTTTGTTCTGCATTATCCTGTGCTCTTCATTGTTGAGAGCATCAAACCGAGCATCAATTTGTTCGGAAATTTTTAGGAGAGTGCTGATCAGATAGGTCACAGAACTTCTTGTGGTCCCTATATTCGTCATAAATAACACCGAATTGCGCGAGGTCTTATTCACCTGAATATTGAACTGGTCCATCAGATACTCGTTCTTGAAGGTATCTCCATCCATCCCTGTTCTCCCGATATGAAGGTTTATCTTAGTCGGATCCAGAACAAACTCATCTTTGTCCCATGCTTCTTCTAATCGTTGCCAGCCAAAGCCCGGACGATAATATTCTGAAAGTCCTGACTGACGGTGTCGGTCAGGGATTAAGTCAGCGATGGTAAGTACCTTGAAATACTTCTTCAGCTTTGGATGGTCATTGATCTTTGCACGCAAAATCATCGCCATCTCAACACTTTTTTCAACAAGCTCATATCCCTCGAATGAAACCTGTCGTCTTCCAATATCAAGAGATGCAAGTATTTGATAGTTTGCCGAAGTCGAAGTATGGGTCATATAGGCTTCGTGGAATGAAGTTTCTGCCTTCCTCTCAAATTCTTCGTCATAAATATGAATCATTGAACCTTGTCGAAGCGATGATAGCGTCTTGTGGGTTGACTGAGTGGCGTATACCCTAATCTTCACCAGGTCCGGATCTGGCATCGATGGTAAAGACTCCGTATCTTTTTTCTTAATGACGGCGAGGTGTCTTTTGTACTCTTCCTTGTATTCTTCAGTCTTGTACTTTTTGAACAGCTTATTGGCTACGTGCATTGCTGTTCGCTTGCGATAGGTTGGTGCAAATGCAGCGAATGCAAACCATGCTTCATCCCATAAAAAAATCATGTCCGGTTTTATGGCAAGCACTTCTTCCATAACGAGTTCAACGTTATAAACCAGTCCGTCAAATGTACAATTCGTTAGCAGCAGCATTTTGACCCGATCCAACCGGCCGGCCTTCTTAAGCACTAGCAGTCTTTCCTTAATCGAGGCCAACGGGACAGCACCATACATGGAATACTTTTGTAAAGGATACGAGTCCAGGTACGTGACGTATGCACCCGAAAGCACCATGCCGTAGTGATGTGACTTATGGCAATCCCGATCTATCAGCACCACGTCTTCCGGTTCTACCAATGCTTGCAATACAATTTTGTTAGACGTCGATGTTCCATTCGTTGCGAAGTAAGTGCGCCTGGAACCAAAAGCTTTCGATGCCAGTTCCTGGGCCTTCTTTAAAGGGCCGGTAGGTTGAAGCAATGAATCAAGGCCACCAGTTGTTGAGGAAGTTTCTGCGAGAAACAAGTTCCGTCCGTAAAATTCCCCGAAGTCATCAATCCAATTGGATTTGAAAATTGAATTCCCACGGGATATTGGCATTGCGTGAAAGACACCCGTTGGTTTCTGGCTATACTCTTTCAATGCCGTATAAAACGGAGTTTCGTAGCGATCTTTAATTCCCCTTATGATACTTAAATACAGCTCTTGTGAATCTTCTTTTCTGTAAAAAACCCGCTGGAAGTTCTTCAATGAGTTGTCTTGCACATTTTGTACTCCTTTGTCTGTGACATAATAGATGTCGACTTCAGGACGCAGTTTTCGAATGGCGTCGCCCAGTAAAATACCCAACTCATACTCGGGGTGATCCTCGTATTGGTCATTTATGATATCCGAAGTAAATGCGCCGAGAGTATCTTTAGCGTTTTTTGACTTGAATGGAATTTCGCTTCGGACGATACACGCTTGTATGTTAGGATTGGCGATCAATGCGATCAAGCAATCCTGATATGATTTAATATGCACCAATTGATAAATAAAATGCTCCGTGGGATCGCGCACTTCCTGCGGCTTCCTGGTGATTAGCTGTTCATCATTGGCGGAAAGATTATCAACAAATAAAACCTCAAAATATCTTTTCCTTGACTTTGGTGTTTGGGTTCCTTTACCTTCTTTCCTCTTTAGAAAGGATGAAAATGAAAGAGTCTCAGGATCCTGCCGGTAACCCTCGCTCACAAGCAATCTTAAAATCTCTGTAATTGAATTACGAAGAATCTGAAATTCATCATGTTTGATGAATCCTTTAAGTGTTTCCAAAATCTCATTTCCGGGAAATGCATAGTATTGCTCAACCTCCCGCATGTCCTTAATTAACGTCAGTATCTCTGCTTTCTCCACTTCTTGCTCTTGTTTGTTCTTATTCTTAGCAAGCGAGTAAGCCTTTAATTTAAGGTTAGCCCAAATTTCCGTACGAAACTGAGCGATATTATAATAGAGTCCCTTTAGTTGAGTACCGTCCATAACGTTATTTTTTGTCCGCATTGTTTATTGTCATTGGCCGAATGGTCTTCTAGTTCTTTGAGTGCAAGGCAAGCCGATTTCCCTCAGTATCCATAAAAAGCGCAAAATGACCAACGGCCTCGTTTATTAATGTTTTTGGCAAAATGACTCGTCCACCTGCGGCCTCGATCCTCGAGAGCACAACATTCAGATCCTTGCCTCCATTAAGATAAATTAATGGACCGGTTGTGCTGGGCGCGCATCCTTCTCCCTGAACTACCGCTCCACCGATTCCGCCTTTCGCTGGAAAAAATCCCATAGTATATCCGTTTGTTTCCGTTGTCTCCATCTTAATGCTGTAGATAGCATTGTAAAAGGATACAGCCCGTTCAAAATTGTAGGCAGGTAGCTCAAACCAATTAACATAGTGTTTCAAGTTTAATGACTTTTCTTTGCTCACGTGTTTTACTAATGTTTTCATTTTTCAACCGGTTAGATTCAACTGTTTTTAAATTTATTTGACTGTGTTGAAGAAAGTGACGGAGGTTCGTTGTACTGCAGTGCCTCTTTCATCTGCTCGAAGCGAGTTGGCTTGTTCAGTTTTCCCAGCGTATGGAGGTATGGTATTTGAGCATCATCCTGATAGATGTCAAACCGAACTTTTCTTTCACGAAAGCTTTTTAGTGGTTGTCCCAACCTCAGCACACCCATTTCGCGGCTGCGTCGCACGCGCTCCATATCAATTTCAATAGGAATCAGTTCTTCACCCGTACTGGCCTGGTGCAGCACTCTTCCATCTGGTCCACACACGATTGATCTGCCTGTGCCACCATCACCCAATCCATTTATGTCGAAAATGAAACATTGATTGGTGGCGGCCGTTGCCTGAACCAATGCAAGTTCAATGTCCCGATCAATAGTTGCGGTAAGTGTGGGATGGAGAATAACTTCCACACCGTTCACGGCAAGTGTCCTTGATGTTTCAGGAAACCACATGTCGTAGCAGATCGTAATCCCGAACCTGCCGACTTTCGGAACGTCGAAAATCAGAAATTCATCACCGCCCGCAACTCCTACCTCATAGGGATAGAATGGAAACATTTTGTTATACCTGCCAACAATTTCCCCTTGTGGATTAATGACAGTGGCAGTGTTATAGATAGCCTGTTCCTTTTTCTGGAACATTGTTCCGGGGATAAGCCAGATCCCGTAATGCTTCGCGATTAAACAGAAGTCGGTTTCAGTTTGATTCGGGAATTCCTGCGCGTTAAATGTTAGCGGGCCGAAGGGGCAAAGCTCACTGAACATGACCATTTGAACCCAAGGGTACACGGACATGATGACGTCGATTTTGTGTTTCATCACCTGTACATTGGTGTGGCTTGCTGAAACATGCATTTGAATTCCGGCTATGGAGAATGGCGTCATACTTAGTTAGTTAGTTTTAATAGTTCCTCTTCAATAATATTTAGTCCTTCGTTCAGCAATGCCTCTGAAATAACCAGCGGGCTAAGCACGCGAATAACGTTTTTGTTTGTTCCGGCGCTCAATAAAATCAACCCGCGCCTCAGGCACGCCCGGGCTAGCTGGGCTGCTGTCTCAGCATCGGGCTGTGATGGATCGTTATCTTTTACAAATTCAATCGCCTGCATGGCTCCCAGCCCTCGCACGTCTCCTATAGCCGGACATTTTTCTTTCAGGGCTAAGAAACGGCCGTGTATAATTTTACTTATATGCTGTGCCTTGTCGTTCAGGTCTATGTTCTCCATATAATTAAGCGTGGCTATTGCCGCTGCACAACAAACCGGATTTCCCGGATAGGTTCCACCTATGGTCCCAACGGCTGCGGCATCCATAACTTCCGACTTTCCGATCACGGCACCAATGGGCATTCCCGAACCCATTGATTTCGCCCACGTGGAAATATCCGGGGTGACGCCATAGTGCTGATACGATGCCCACCTTCCCGTTCGGCAGAAACCAGTCTGTACTTCATCAAAAATCAACATGATGCCGAATTCATCGCAGAATTTGCGAAGACCCTCTACGTATCTTTTTGGTGCGATGTTGAAACCTCCTTCACCCTGAACAAGCTCAATTATAATGGCGGCAACTGAATTTGGATCAACATGTGTATGCGTTGAATCATATAGTTTATTCAATTCCTTCTCTGCAAAATCATCCTGGGACATTCCACTTCCATCGTGATAATAATTCGGAAATGGAAGCCGGTATACTTCGGGAGCAAATGGCCCACAGTCTGTTTTGTAAGCTACTTTCGAGGTTAGCGTCATCGCCATCATGGTGCGCCCATGAAATGCATCGCTGAAGCAAAGTATCGCAGATCTCTTCGTGGATTGTCTTGCAATTTTTATTGCATTCTCGACCGATTCCGCTCCTGTATTGGTTAACATCGCTTTCGTTTGCTCTCCATGTGGAAATAGGTCAACCAACTTTTCACATAGCTCCAGGTAAGGTATGTATGTTGAGATGTTGAAACAGGCATGAATAAGTTTTCCGGCTTGTCTTTGGATTGCTTCCACAACCGTCGGTGGACAATGACCGGCATTAAGCACACCAATCCCACCGCCAAAATCAATCAGGTGATTCCCATCCGCATCAATGATCGTACTCCCATTGGATTCCATCGCCGACGAGGGAACGAATACGCTGACGCCATTTGCTACTACTGCTCTCCTTCTTTCTAAGAGTTGCTGAGTTTTTTCAAATGATAATAGATGCCGATCCAGAGTAGTTGTTTTAGCCATTCGTAATAATTAGTTAAGTAATAATTAGTTAATTGGATAAAATGATCGTGCCATCACCGATCGAAATGAACCATGAAATTACTGCTTCGCTTGACGGCCTTGGAAAAGCCCGATAACGCGGACCTTGAGTGCACTCAAAGATCTGAACAGATATTCCCCGAAATAGACTGAAGGCTTGCTACGGAGATATAAAATTCCTGAATTACTAATTTACCAAATTTTGAACTGAGTTCCCATTTTTTATGGCCTAATCAGCCAAATTGACAAGAATTATAAACACAACTGACATGTTCTCCGGCTTTTGGAAATTGAATAGTATGGCGGGCCTTCAATAAAAAAACTCAAATCAGTTTTGATAGCTCAACTTGAAATACACGCGTTGTCCGAAAAAATAATTCAAACTTAAATGCACTGTCGTCGAAACAAGACGAAAGGATTGTGATGTGTCATCTCTTTTGTTTCCAAGATCATTTTCGCCTTTTTCAACGTCACTTCCGTAGACGACACCACTTCCGAACTTGAACTTTAGTTTGTTTATTTTATAGAATAATAATTTTACCATGGGCAACATTGATCATAGTGCCATCTCGCGTGAGTACCTGGAGTGCGTAGCTATTAAAATGAGTTCAACTAAAACATAAAGAAAATCTCCTCGCGATTCCTAACACCTCAATATTCATCGTACAAATTATCAGAGCTAATCCGCGTGTTGATTCCTAAACGCCAATTCTTCATTTCTTTAATTTTGTCATTGCGCCAGTGGATCGAACATCTTCATCGACTGACCCACTGACTGACACTTCCGGCGGCAAAGAAGTTTACTAGCCAAGGTATGATTTCAATGCCGACAAGCGTCGTGTCTTGCGTAGTTTGCCTGTAGCCCTAACGAGCAAATAAGTAAAGTGCTTAAAGTTGGTATGCGGACAATAGATAGAGTCAAGAAACGGTTTGTGGAGGAGGGATTGGAAGCAGTATTGGAAAGGCGACCCACCAGTAGGGTGTACGATAGAAAATTCGATGGCAACTTGGAGCCATTGGTATCATATTAGGGTGCCTGCTAATGTGTCGATATTCCTCTTTAAATTTCCCTGGTCTAAGCATTCGCTATCTCCAACGCTTTCCGCATGATAAAGAGCTAAACGCCGCAAAATTTCCCGCTTGGTCCTACTTGAAATTCTTTTCGTTTAGATCGAGTTTAACTTTATTCAAGTAATCCTTGCTCTACGGAGTATCTAACCAGTTGCGCGGTATTTTTCAAGCCAAGCTTCGACAGCATGTTTCTACGGTGTGTTTCAATAGTATTAACGCTCAAGCCTATGTGAACAGCGATCTCTGATGTAGTGGAACCGTTTGATATCAGCTTGAGAACTTCTGTTTCTCTAAGTGTCAACTTTGTTATGTTTTCATTTCCATTAGCCTTAAGTGCCTGGATCACCGCTTCTGATATTAGCGGACTTAAATATTGCTCATTTTCTACTACTTTGTTAATGGCAGCATACAATTCATGAGCAGAAGTCTCCTTTAATAAATAACTATCTGCACCCGCACGCATCATTTTTCGGATTATACCTATTTCTCGATGCATTGTGATTATAATCACTTTTATATTCGGTTGCAATTGCTTTAAAGCCTTTGTTGTCTCTGCACCGTCCATGTCCGGCATGTTCACATCCAAGAGCGCCACGTCTACCGGGTTGACTTCGGCAAAAGATACGGCTTCCCTTCCATTTGCGCACAGGCATACCACGTCATATTGTGCGTTAGCCATTAAGAGTAAATTAACTCCATCTATAAACATGCGATGGTCATCAGCCAGTAGAATTTTCAATTTTTCCTGCATATTCCTGGGTTGGGGTTGTGATGCGTTTAAGTATAAACAGGTGAAGGCAATTTTCCTTTAAACGAAATTGTAACGAATACACCTTGACCAGGCAACGTATCAATTTCAAATGATCCGTGTAAAAGTTCAACCCGTGCCTGGACGTTTTTTAACCCATATCCTTGCACAATATTTTTGTCGATACCTCTTCCATTATCCTCATATGTAAAGGTAAACTTTAAGTCGGGTTCACAAATTAATTGTATGTTGATACAAGAAGCTCCTGCATACTTCAAGGTATTATTAATCAATTCCTGCGAAATACGATAAAGCGCAGAACTTTCTTTTCGGGTGAGATATTGGCTTGCGTTGACGTCAAAGAAATTTGTTTCACACAACCCACTTTGGGAAATACGAAATGCCAATTCTTTCATCGCTTCACCATATCCATCTTCTTCCAATGTTTGCGGATTAAGGTTCAACAAAATACTTCTTAGTTGTCCAATACCTGCATCCAGCAAGATTGAAATCTGATTACTACTGTTGGGTTTTTCATGCCACTGACTAATATGCAATTTTATGGTCGAAAGCGTGGCACCTAACTCATCATGTAAATCCTGTGAAATGCGTTTTCGTTCCTTCTCTTGTGTTTCGATTATGGTGTTGGTAAGTTCTTCACCTTTCTCCACAATGATGCGCTCGTTTTCACTGTGTACCTTCTCCGCTTCTTCTTTTAATAAATTAAATCGAAATGCCAATACCAACGACATGATTACCGTTTCTGAGGCAAGCCCAATATCCATTAACGTTAATGTTCCTACATAAAATAGTTTGCCTGTAAATTGTTGATGAAAAGAATGGATCGCAACAAATAAGGTGAGTGGCAGAAAAGCAATAAGATAATATTTTACGTGTTTCTGGCGATACCTCCTATAAATGAAAATAGCGGTGCAAACCACGAGTAAACTAGACGGGATGAAAAGACCAAGTTGAAGAATAGTAATCCTGTTTTCGAAATACGGAAAAACAGCAAACATAAGAGCATAGCATATCAACCCAAGTTGGAATAAGCCAGTAAGATAATAGGTTGTTGGTACACGTAATTTTAGTTGCAAAAATATTTGTGAAAATCCAATTATACACACTAAAGAAAGTGAAAGGCATATATAAAATCCCCGCACACTCCACCAGCCAAACGCTGGGGCTAAATATTGATAGTCGAAAGTATACCAATTGAGCAAGGCAACGAAGTAAAAGAAAACATACCCAACATACCATGCATAAGCCCTATCGCGTAGTGCAAAAAACAAAAGCAGATTATAAATCACCATACCAAAAACGATTCCCAGTAAAAAAGATCTTGGTAAGTCTCTTAACAAGGTATGCCTAACGTTGTGTAGCGGAATTGTAATCGCCATGATCTGTTTATTTCTCGTCTCCGATGAGGTTTTAAAATAATACGTAAGCGTATCAGCAGTTGATGTACGAATAGATTTGGTTATTCCACCAGCGACACTTGTGTTTTCACCAAACGATTCCCGGGCGCTAAGATTGATTTCTGCAAAAGTAAAATCCGGTTGCGGTTCGTAAATCGTCACATCACCAAAGCGAAGATTGATGAGTCGCCAATAGAAAGTCTCAGTTCCGTTGTAGGGTAAGATATTAATTTTATGCCAGTTAGGTGTTTGGTTGTCAAGAAAATGAATAAATGAAACGTTTTGGCCTGGCGGTGGAAATGTAAAACGCTGTTGTTGGATGAAGGGCCATTCACGTTGGCTACTGCTATCAGTACGCGTTCCATAAAAATACGCAAAGCGGTCAGAATATCCGGTTAATTCAATTTCTTCTATCAAAGAGCCAAGGTCGAGATACCGCTCCTGCGCAACAGTGGGTAGTGTGAAACATATAATGCCTAAAAGAATAAACAACTTTTTCATTTATCCTATCTGCATGAGTGATGTGATTGAATGTGTTTTCACTATGCCGGCAAAGATAAAAATAATTAAACCATGACACCAGCCTTACTTTTTCCTCTGTTACTCTATATGCTTGGCTACACCCTTCGCGCGATTGTACAAACAAATTTACCAGCAAATTGAATCATGATTCGATTCAAAATTGAAGCCGGCAATGATAAATAATTGAACATTTAACCATCCTGTAAACGAATCACAGCTGTTATTCATGTACAGGCATTAATAACGCGGAGCTACAACTCACTTACATCGCGTCAAAACTTCTGCCGCTAACTTTTTTGCCAAGTCAATTCTATCCGCTTCTTCGCCACCAATATCGGCAATCACTTGAAAGGTTACATTGCCTGCCAGCACGACTAAGTAATTATCTTGCACAACCCACGAAGCCGCGTCACCTATTCCCTCCACCGGCTTGAATCGTGTTTTAGCACTTATGCCTTTGGCTACGTCGGTTGCAGCATTTGCCTGTTCCTCGGTTACGCCTTCCATCTTTTTTACTTGTGCGTTAGCAACGGCCATGGCTTTATCGATTTCTTCCTGTGAGGCATTTCGATAGAAACCATGAAAATTTTCGAGCGGGGACTTATCCTTTGACATCCGATACAAATCGTCACCTACCCATTGCAGACCTATTTGGTTTTCCACAGGGGCAGTCATTTTGTTTCCATTAAAATCGATTGTAACGGTGCGATCACTTGCCCAGGCATACGTATAAGCATCGTGGTTCCTATATTTTTCGTTTGGGCTTTTCCTATACTTTTTCTCCGCTATTGCGATATCTAGTGTATAATGTTTCTGAATGTCTTCAAGTGTTAATAATTCATCGTATTTCGACTGATATGACTGAATACAATCTCCACTGGAGAACGAAGCTGATGATAACTTCAGTTTAGCATCGCCAGCACTAGCAGAAATTGATTCAGATTTTTGTCCGCATGCAGATATAAAGATACCAGCTATTATTAAAAGTGCGTAAATGCAGTATGATGGTTTATGCTTAATCATAAATATAGATTTGAGTGAGCAGAATAATTTAAAGTTCGATTTTTAATTACGCGACCCTAAAGCTTAATAAACTCGACTCTGCGGTTATTGGCTTTGCCTTGTGGTGTTGTATTCGGTTCAGAAGGTTCAGCAGCTCCCTTGCCATCGGCTTGCATGCGGGTTAGATCGATCTTAAAATCATTGGCCAACGCATATTTTACGGATTCAGCTCTCTTTTTAGAAAGCTCAAGATTAGCAGTAGCACTTCCGTCCGAATCGGTATGGCCGACGATTTTTACATTCACGGCAGGATTTTCTGTTAGCACTTTAGCGATTTCTTTTAACACACCAAAACTTTCAGGTTTGATAGCATCCGAACCCACATCGAAGGTAATGCCCCGTGTCACAAGTTTCCCATCCGTTATCAGTTTTGAGCGCATATCCGGCGATCCTACAGCGTAGCGAACCTTTGAAACCATAAACTCATCTTTGTTATCCGCTGATGCAAAATTCATGTAGGATCCACCCAATTTAAACACATTGTATTTTGCTTTCGGATCGAACGCCAGGGGAAGATCCAGGACCTTATTCTCATTGATGTAAATGCGTACACGTGTTTTCTGTCTCCAAATCGAAAACTTAGCCTTCACATAGTCCTCTTCATAAATTAGATCCTTCACGTTCAGGTTTTCATTCTTACCAACTTCTTCACCACGCTCATATATATAATAGTTGGCTTCTCCTGTACCCGGTCTCCAACCAAATTGGAATGAACTTTTAGACAACCGACTTTCGCCCAACTCCCTCCTCGGGTTTTCACTTTCACAGAATATAAAACTATACGCTAGAATATTAGAACTTCTATATCGATTGAATACCTCAAACTCGAGTGTAAAATTTTCTGGCATATCGGTAACATACATGGGCTGTGAAAATCCATCCTGACTGATGAAGAGCCACTTCTCTCCAGTTCCATCAAGTGATACCAGTTCTGCTGATGAACTGGTGTTCCAGCTCAATGGAAAATCACCTATGGAAGTTGCAGAAAAATCGTCATACGCAATCACTTTCTCGCCTGATACAAAATCAAACTTTGAGTAGGTTCTAAAATCAGACTTCGCAGGCGCGTGCATATTAACATTCTCCTTACCGGTAATCGCTCCACTCTTTTCCGTGGGTGCATCGCCACCTTTACCGGGCGCATTCTCTTTATCATTTTCTGCGGGAGCAGGATCCCCGCTTGCGCTTTCACTTTTACTGGTGTTTTTATCCTTCTTGTCTTTTTTCTTGAAGAGGCCTTCTACCTTATCCAGGCCATCATCTATGCCTTTGTCAATTTTTGAGTTCGCTCTGTCGGTTGCCTTTCGTTCAGCTGTTTCCTTAGGATCGATAACCTGCGCCGCAGCATGTTGGCCGGCAATAAAAATACAGAAACTGAAAATGAGGTTTTTAAGATTCATAAGTCGTGATAATTTCTTGTATGGAATAGGCGCAAGGTATTGTATATCGAAAACAATAAAACCACGGTTTTATGTATTTACATTCTACCGGTTTTCCGGTAGAGAAGGTGTTCAAGGTTTAAAAAAAAAATGACGGTCAGGTTCTTGGAATTCATAGGAGTCTGAATCCGAGGAGTTCACTTTCCTGGGTAAGGTGTTGAAAAAATCAATGGAAAAGGGTTAAGAGTATATCGCAATTCGCTGGAAGACGATCCTTTTATTGAATTTAACCCGGGCTTTTTAAGAGTCCGAAAGGCAGAGCCAATTGCAATTTTATAGGCAATAGCCTGAAGGAATGCAAAGGCCAGAACCTTCATCACATGCTGAGCGAATCTCCTTGGGAATACAAAGAACTTTTTAAAAGAATTTTGAATCACTGTATCAAGCTGCTTCGCCAGCAGCGGGAGAAGATTTATATTCTGGTAGATGAGGTGGGTTTTCGAAAAAAGGGAAAGCATTCGGCCTGTGTTGGTCATCAATACATCGGCAGTATTGGCAAGAACGACAACGGTCAGGTTGCCTTGACAGCAGCCCTAAGTGCCGGAGATTTTTATTGTCCTGTGGCGACGGAATTGTTTATGCCGGAAGACTGGCGATAAGTGGATTTTTTCAAAACTTGAACTTCGGTGTGTTGCACAAAAGAATCAAATTACCGCCAGCCTAACCTTGGCGCCACATACTTCAGAATAGAAGCCAGTATATGCACATTGTAATCGACACCAAGTGTATTGGGTACGGTTAGAAGTAGTGTGTCTGCTTCGTGAATAGCTTCGTCAGCAGCCACTTCCTTAATGAGTTGGTCCGGTTCTGCAGCATAGTTTCGTCCGAAAATAGCACGTTTGTTAGCCTCGATGTAACCGATCTGATCTGCGCGACTCCTCTCCTGTCCAAAGAGATAGTGGTCTTGTTCGTTTACCAATGGAAAGATAGACCGGCTTACAGAAACCCGTGGCTCTCTCTTATGCCCTGCCTCCTTCCATGCTTCTTTGTACATTCTGATTTGCTCTGCCTGCTGCACATGAAAAGGCTTATCGCTTTCATCAAACTTCAACGTAGAACTTTGCAGATGCATTCCATTTTCAGCAGCCCACACTGCTGTCGCATTGGACGCAGCTCCCCACCATATCCTGTCGCGCAATCCTTCAGCATGAGGTTCTAATCGTAACAACCCCGGAGGATTCGGAAACATAGGATTT
>JBGTEP010000105.1:0-4239 GCA_041747735.1 Chryseolinea sp. | reverse complement strand
CAAATAAGTAAATTAATTGAACACAAGCAATTTGGTTAGTCATGAAATTATCTCGCCTTTGGAAGATAAACTTGAAAGTAATTCCCTCGTCAGCGTGAAAATCGTCTTTCTGTGCCGGGGAAAAGGCACTAACTTACAAAGTCATTGTCTGGCGCCAATTTAATTTACATAGGGTGCCTTCGTCATCTGAAGTTACTTTGATCAACTGTTAGCACCGGGATTTTACATGCAAGGCCTAAAATTTTCGAAAAACCAGGAGTAACGTATACGATCGTTCCACGTCGAAATTAGAATGGTTGCTCCAGTGCCAGTATTCACCTAGCTTGTAACCATGGTCTCCCCATAAAACGACTATTATATTTTCATCGAGTTTTAATTGATGTAGTGCTGCGAGTATTCATCGGTCAGATAGGCAAAGGGTTTGCCTCATAGACATGAAATCCGCCCTCTTATTAGCTTGGAAAATCATTTGGCGCAGCGCATCTTCGCCAGTACTCCATAATTGCAAAGATCGTTTTCTCTAACTCGGTAATTGAATTCTGCTTGACAAAAAAACCTTGAACCGACAAACTATAAGCATCGATTACAGTTTGCTGACTCACTGCCGTTGAAAAGAAAACATAAGGAATACATTTGGTATTTAACTTGGCATCCGTCTTCAATTTCTCCCTCAATTCAAACCCATTCAGTATAGGCATATTGATATCGGACAAGATGAGAAAAGGTGGATCATTCGATTCAATAATGTGTTTTAGAGCCTTCTGTCCATCGAGAAAAAACAAAATCTCGTTTGGATACTTCAAGTTTCTAAAGACTTCGGACAAAATCTGCTGATCGTCGTCGTCATCTTCAATAATAATAATCGGTCCATTTTTATTCAACACGTTTGTCTTTTTGTCGAATATCTCGTTCGTAACGCTGTGAGAAGTAGTCACTGTAGTGTTTTTTACTGTAGTGCTCGTCGAAGTTTTCATTGTAATAACAATTATTAAATAAAGGTACAAAACCGATGTGGAAACGCTAGTCTTGTCTAATAACTAATCGACCTCCATATCCTGTTTTATTTCAATTTTAGGCTCATTTGTTGGGGCTTGAGACTTGAAATTAAGACCATGAATCCACTTTTACTCATAGATGATGATGCAGGCGACCGTGAGCTCATAATCACGGCCGTGATTACTCGGTGGCATTAGCGCTATTCAGTTTTGAAAAATTCCACAGCCATCCTGTAGTTTCTCAGCCTGTATCTTTCGAAGAAAAGGTGATGAAGCTTAGTTGCGTTACGAGCAATTCCCAAATTGGCGATGGCCCCAGTCGCAAATATTTCAGGTATAATTACTGACCCTGAAAGCCGCGTCATCAGGAACGTTGGGGCGTTAGGTATCTTATCCACCAAAACACATGAGGTTGACTGGCAGCCTGAGCAAATTCATAAAATGCTACAAGAAAATTAGCGCAGACGAATGGCGATAGCAAGGGTAAGGCTGAAATTGTCGTTGGGGAATCTTGCCGAATCCCTCATTATTTAATTTTTGACCTTCCAGGAAAGTAAGCAACTCACCAGTTTTTAGTTAGAAACTCACACCCACCTTTCCCCTCTTCCATGTACAACTTTCTTTACACATTAAGCATCCTACCCAAAATACCAAGACCTTATGTAACGTTAATACAGGAATTGGAGTATACAGAAGGGGAACGAGATCAACAGTCGTAAACAAAAATATAGGCTCCTATGCTACTCAACTACTTTTTGCTTGCCTTAAGGAATGTAAGAAAACAGCGTGGCTATGCCATCATTAATATGATGGGTCTTGCCATCGGACTTGCTTCGGCAATATTTATTTTTCTGTACGTGCGGCATGAGCGTACCTATGACACAATACATCCATTTGCTACACAAACGTATCGACTTGGATACAAGCTGGAATTTAAGAATGGCCAAAGTGAAAACTTTCCCGCGTCGCCTGCCGGTTGGGATAACTACGTTAAAGATACCTATAGCGGCGTGTCTGCTATCACCAGCTTTACATCTACAGGTATGCCCACCAGTATTCACTTTGAGGAGGCCGATAAAATTATATTGACAGAAGATATTATCTGGGCGGAAAGTAATTTTCATACCATCATTTACATTCCGCTATTGAAGGGAGATTTCAATACACCATTAAAGGAAATAAATAGTCTCCTTTTATGTGAAAGTGCAGCAAAAGAACTTTTCGGCAACGAGGACCCCCTCAACAAACTGGTTAACGTCTCGCATGCCTACATGACCAATGGCGAGAAGGTTACAATGAGTGTGGCTGGAGTGTATGAAGACTTCCCGACCAACACGCACCTTCGACCTAAATACATTCTCAACATCTTATCCTTGAAACCGTACATTGAAAACCTTGAAACAATGCTCGACGCTTCTATGGGAGACGGGGATGCAAATAATTTCTGGACGCAATCATTCCTGGTTTGTGACGACGAGGGAAAAATTCCACTTATTCAGGAGGATTTACAAAAGCGGGCAAACGCCATCATCGAAAAATTTAAACTTGACTTTAAATTTAAACCCATTATAAAAAAGATCACCGCAGCGCATTTTGATCAGGAAGTAAACTGGAGTATTTCCAGCAAACCCGCCGACGAAAAATATATTTACGTTTTCATTTCTATCGCAATGTTGATTCTTCTGATCGCATGCATTAATTATGTCAACCTGGCTACGGCGCGTTCCGTTACCCGAGCCAAGGAGATCGGGCTGCGAAAAACTTTCGGAGGATTACGTTGGCAGCTATTCTCCCAATTCATGTTGGAGGCTTTTGTGTTAGTCATCATGTCTGCGATCGTGGCGATACTTTTGGTGATGCTGTTTATCCCTCAGTTCAATGACCTTACTTCAAGAACGTTTCGAATACAGGATATCTTCCGTACAGAAATGCTGCTGACCATTGCCGGGGTTATTGGTATTGTGTCTCTTTTAGCCGGAAGCTACCCTGCGTTGTTCGTATCAGGTTTCCAACCAGCCAACGTCTTAAAAGGAAAGTTTGCGTTTCGGAAAGGTTCGAACGTATTCAGACAATTTTTAACCTCCATACAATTCGTGGTTGCTGTGATGTTGCTGGCGGGTACCGTTATCATTGTGCGCCAGATGGACCTGATGCGTAATTCGAAGCTCAATGAGATGGGAAAACAAATTGTATCGGTCCGATATGGCGGTTTCGCTGGGTTGGCAGATGATCAGAAATACCTGGCGTACAAACAACTCATCTTGCAGGATCCGGAAATTGAAGCGGTTACACTTGCCAATCACTTACCAAGACTGGACTTTTTCGGGCCTATCAGTATGCAAATGCAATTCCCGGAAGTTAGTGAAGATAAGTATGAATGGTTCCAATTAAATGGAGATTACGATTTCCCTAAAACCTTCAAACTTAACATTCTGGCGGGACGTGATTTTGATCACGACAACACGCGCGATTCATCAGCTATCCTGCTGAATGAGTCCGCAGTAAAAGCCCTGAAGCTAACACCGGAAAATGCGGTGGGGAAAATCGTTGAACGCCCTGCCTATGTCATGGGATATAATCAATTGGATTCAACACAAGCTCCGATAACCGGAATTGTTATTGGTGTGGTGGAAGATTTTCCATACAAGAGCATGCATCAGCGTATCGACCCGCTCGCCATTTCGCCTAAGCCACATTCCGACGATCGCATCATTTACGTTCGGCTTCCGGCTGGTAAGATCGGAGAAAAAATAAGTTCACTTGAAATGAAATGGAAACAAGTATTTCCCGAGTTCGGATTCAACTATTGGTTCATTGACGATGAATTCGGGAGAATGTATGAGAATGAAACACAGGTCGCCGCAATTACAGAGAATTTTTCGGCCCTTGCCATTCTTATCACCTGTGTGGGCTTATATGGACTCGCCGCATTTCTCTCCCAACAGCGAACCAAAGAGATCGGTATTCGGAAAACAATGGGCGCAAGCAATGTTCAGATATTGGCGTTACTCTTAAGTATTTTTGGCCGTTTATTAATTATTGCATGTGTCATTGGCTTACCTATAACCTACTACTTTGCTTCAGAATGGCTATCAGGATTCTCTTATCAAACCGATCTTTCCGTTTGGGTATTCGGTAGTGCCGTGCTTACCATGACTGCCATTACGTTTTTAACGGTGGGCTTTGAAACGTTAAAAGCTTCGATGTCAAATCCTATTAAAGCATTGCGACACGATTAGTGTAT
>JBGTEP010000104.1:0-140051 GCA_041747735.1 Chryseolinea sp. | reverse complement strand
CAACAGAAGCCCATGCACAGTATTTTTTGTTTCAACGTGCTGTAGAACGTACCTGGTGCTTGATTTTATCAACTGTCGCTTGGGGAGAAAGTTGCGTGACCTTACTCTCTACCGCACCATCATCCCGCTTATATCGGTATTTGCATTCACCACCGGCACATACATAAGCGATACCTGCGCAGGGTTAATCAAATATCTACCGGTAAAGCGCGGAAGCAGATGAACAACAAATGTATAATTTCCGGGCTTCATCTTTTCGCAGAAGATGACTGTTCGTTCTTTGAAGTATTCCCGGTGCGTTTCTACAGGATTTTTTCGTTGGCCTTTGTCCGCATAACTGCATGCGCCGGGAATCGGCACTTCAATCATTACATATTCAAGTGTGGCATCTTTCTTCACCTCCACCTGAACGGTGAGTTGCACCGGAATACCTGCCTGAAAGACACTATCCCTACCATTGCCAAGAGAAGTTTTAATAGTAAAGCCTTCAACCCCTGTTTTGGCATAGGTAACTCGTTCCTCCGTGTACTGCATGTAATACAGCGGTAAGCCTGATTCTTTCAGTACGGATACGCTATCCTCTGGCATCAATTCGAGTTTAAAAGGAAATTTATCGATCATACCATTCACTTTGCCATTTATTCTGAGCGTGGCAACATTTCCTTTTGTAACACCTTCAGCCAGCAGGTCGGGAAGAACAGTCAGCAATATATTCGAACCATGGTACGTGTTCCACCGTCCGTTTTTACGCTGTGCTAGAAAATACATCTGCATAGGTAACAACATATGTTGTAAAAGCGAATCTCTTCTGACAATGCGGTATGCTATCGTGTTAGAAGCGAGGTCATCGTTATACCAGAAGGGCTGACGGTCATCGTCAGAGAAATATATATCTCCCATGATACCTTCCCTCCTGTATTGTAATAACGTGTCGCGATGATAGGGTAACTTTACAAGTTGCCGGGTCTCCTGAAGTAACAGCATCTCTTTCATCAACGAAGATGGATAGTGTTGATGGATTGGAGTTAATTTTTCGGTTAGCCTTTTGCGGTTATCAGATTTGATCTTCTGAATTATTGAATCGAGCACTTCGATGTGCTTTGCATAGGCAAGGTTCGCATTCCATGACGCTAATGCATGTAATAAATCTGTATCAGATAAAGTGTATTGATGAAGGATGTCAAATTTGTACCGGGCCTTTTGTGCTATATTTTCAATATTGAGGTCAACTTTGTATCCTGCATCAGCAGCAACCTTCAGTGCCCGGAGAATATGTGCGGACATCCAATATGATGTGTTAGAGGACACATCCCACCATGACCAAAGAAACTCCTCGTTCTGATTCTTCAGCAACCGCCTGATAATAGTATTCACATCCTTTTCAAACCGGAAGGGTTTACCTTCGTATTGCATCAACAGCTTATGTTGAATCAGTCCGACCAGTTTTGAAGCCAGTTGTTCGTTACAGGCATATTTATACTCCACGAGGTGCCGTGCCTCTCCGTGATAAATGTCGATCGGATTATTAAGAATTTCCATCGTTACCTTTTCATTGTCCTTGGCCTTTACATGCAGAGTGTCCTGGTTTTGCAGGATCGACAACGTTCCATCTACCCGAAGTATTCCGGATTCTACAACTGGAATGCTGCGTTCCTCACCATCGAGGTAACCATCATCGCGGTTAAATACAAACCTGGTTTTAATTGAATCAGTGTTGGATGCGTGAGCTAAATATAAATCGGCATAGAAATCATTAAACGTGATACTCTTTTCTGACACTGTTTCACTATTCCACCCAACTTTTCCCATAATCTCCTTATCGCGTGTATAATTCAGTACTTTTCCCATAAAGAATGAAGAGTCACCTTGCGTAAGAAATTGCGGAACGTGCAATTCTGCCATTAGCGGCTTATAAGCCTTAATACTTTTTCTTACTGTACCCGTCTGAAGGTATCGGTTCATCGCATAAACCGTTGCGTCCCACCGGGTAATATCATCAGGGAATACCACTGAAAAAGAAGATCTTCCTTGTCGGTCTGTAAACAACCGTGGTTCCCAGAATGCGACATCTGAAAAATTTGAACGGATGGTATTAAGTGCAAGTAACTCCTGGTATAGCTGCTGCTCTGCATCGCGCTTAATTTCAACTTCGGTCTGATCATCTTCCTCGGGCACCTCTTTGTCTCGATAGTCGCTATCTGGTGAGGAGATGTTAACTCCAGCAATCCTCCCACTCAGCGCGGCCGTCAAACTACTGCGGGCATTGGTTCCATAGCCCACCACGACAACTTCAGAAAGCTGCATTATGTCAGGTGTCATGTGCACGGAAACATCAGAGCCTACCTGTACTTGTATTTCTTTGGTCTGGTAACCAATAAAACTTATAATCAGGGTTGCCGTTGGTTCATCGATATCAAGTGCAAATTCTCCTTCAATGTTTGCGCTGGTTCCACTTTCAGTGCCTTTAATTAAAATTGTAGCTCCGGGAAGGGGCATGTTTGCTTCATCATACACGTTACCCATCACATTTCCATAAGTTGCTCCTGCATTCTGAAGCACCATGCTTTTTGAGGCTGCAGGCATAGTGTTGTAACAGTTATTGAAGGGCGTTCGTAACCAGGTTTCGGAAATTGAATCAAACGGATGAAGGGAAGACTGCTTAAGGTCGGCAATCACATGCGTGAATGATTTTAAGTTTATGCTATCCATTTTCAAAAACTGGCCATTGCTATAGATCACAATAGCGTTTTGCCAACCTCGCGGAATGGTATAGAAATTTGTCTTTCCTGAAGTGTAGTTCCGGCATGGTGATACTATATGGCCAGTGGCACAATCTTCAAACAGAAAAGCGGCAATACCCACTGCTTCTTTATCTTCTGGGAGAAGTATTCGAACCGTTAATGAATTATCAAACAAATCGAAGGCTGTAGCAAACCACTTAGACAGGTTATTGGTCTTATACTTCAAAAATTCTTCCTTTGTTATGACAAGGTCATTGACAATGGTCATTGGATTAAAAGTCTTGTTTACCAAAAAATCAGGGAAAAGTTTTACAGGGTTTGATTTGTAAACGATATTGTCTGCAAAGGTGTAGGAATATCCCCCAGTATGTTGGTAAGTCGTCGTTATGCCGCTGAAGTCTGCATAGGTAAGTTTCCCCGGAGTAATTGGTCCCGCAACGATCGTCTCTTTTCTGACTGAAAACTGAGCGTTGAACAATGGCACAAAAGTAAGTCCTGACTCAAGCCATGAATTTCCTGCAGTCCTGGTGAACGATGCGAGGAACGTAATATGCCTGTTCTTTTCCGTTGATGTAAATGTTGGATTGACCTTATACCCTTTATTTTTCTTGTTTGACGGAGGAGCATACATTTGATATACCTGCACGTCTTCAGGCAGGTGATCAAGGTCTATACTAAAAATAGTTTTCTTACCGGTGTTAAATGACATGGAGTCGAGAATAACAACCCGATCCCAAAGACGTAAGCTGATTTGATGTTTGCCAACTGGTGAAATATAAAATGCATACTTATCTGGCTGATCAACCCAGGAATAGTACACCGGTTTCCGGTTCACTTCAATGACATAGATTTGTTGAGCAATTCCGTCTTTCATCACAAAGGGAGCAAACTGGGTGCTGTCTGAAATGATGGTGGTATGCGTAAAGCCACTCTGATCCGGGAAAGTAAACTGATAGTACTTCATAGTATCCAGTCGTAATTCCCTTTCCCATCGCTTATAATCAAGATTCAATACAGCCGTTCGCTTGCTGATATCATTCTTCGTATAGTGTGCTTTCTGTGATCTCGGAACAGAACTTTTTCCGTAGTATGGTAAATCAGGTAGTTGATAGTTTAACTTAGCGGTTACACCCATAGCCGTAAGGTCTACTCCACTGACTGGGTCACCGAGTTGGTTTGTAACCTGTATTCCCACATCTGCCGTTTGTCCGGGGTAGATGCGTTCAGGAATTTCAAGGGAAACATTTAAATGTTCTTCCCTGAATTCAAATTCCTTTCGTTTAAGACGTTCAAAGCCGCCGAATGAGTATAGTAATTCAACATAGTAAGTTTCGTTCCGGTTGTCAATTATTGATCTATAATCCAGTTCCTTTCCGAAACCCTTCTGTAACAACAAACTTCCTTGATAGATATACCATGAAACATCAAGTCTTTGAGGATTATCTAATGCAATTTTAAAACTGTCTTTCTCGATTCCTCCCTTTATCTCGAGCAGGGGCATCAGATTGCGCATCAAGATGTCCCTTGAAGCCCGATTGCTTTCCAGACGAATACGGTTAATCGCAGGGTTAAGCTTCTCTTTAAACGGCGTGACAACTTCTTTCGGCTTTACATCATCATTGTAAAACAACCGTAAAGATTCACCTTGCATGAGGGTTTCATTGTCCCACATCTCATAAACAATACTGTCATTTGAAAAACGAGATGTCAGTGCATATTGCTCATAGAAATGGGTGGCCGAAATTTTTCTCTCCATACGTTGGTTCTGACTGTTCAGCACAGCGACATGAACTTCATAGGCTGTATTAGACTTTTCAAAAAGTTCCGAAGGCACGTCTACAACGGTCGCTTTATCTGTGTTTAAGTCAATCTCTTGAAAAAGCAATGTATCAGGCAGGATAAGTATCGGCTGGAAAGTCTCTCGTATATTCTGGGTTTTTACAAGGATACTTGCGTGGGCATCTTTAAGTATCAAACCATTTATATCGGTCGCTAAGATGGAAAGTTGATTTTTATCAGGATGATGATGATTTTTAGTTTTTAATTCAATCTCCAGTTTATTTCCGTGTAGCTCATAATCCTCATATCTAAAATTGCAACTTGAAACGATTCTCTTTCCCTTTTCAACAAGTTGAAGCATATACCTTTTATCCAGCGTGAGTTTAAGCGAATCATGTAATAGAAAATCAGCCGCATAACTTCCGGGACGATGGGGAGATACCTGTCCTACCCGGATGGACCTGGAACCATCCACAAGCCATACTTCTAATGCTTTGCGCAACGGTGATCGCGATTGCGACAATGCGAAAGATTTGAACCTGACACTTTCATTGGGCTTATACTTGTTCTTGTCGGTTATCATGTAGCTATAGAAGTCAGGTCCATCGTCCTGGCTATAATCATTATACCAGGAAGGTACTTCATGCTTCTCGATGTTGAATACCGATCTGAAATCGTCAAACTCAACGGTAACGATACGCGTGTCGCCATAAAAGGAATCATTATGGAGTCTATAGGTTTTCGTTTCCGGATCAATCCGAAGCTTCCGAAACCTGAATTTTACTTTTGCATCATCCCGTACATTGCCATTGAGATCCAATACCTGTAGGGCCAGTGCATCGTATTCTTTTAACAGGAACACCTGATACGGAAACACGCTGGTGTACTCACAATGAAGTTTATTTTCACTGATCCTTGCTAGAATGAAATGACCTTTTGCCGGGCGGTTAGTCCACCCCTTGTCTACCGAAAATGTATCTATGAGGCTATACAGTAGACCATTAAAAATAGTGTCTGGCGACGTGCGTGTAAGAAGTTTCTGAGCTTCCTTATTGCTGATTTCAAATACAAAGCCCTTCTGCGGAGCTGCATTCCAACGAATATTTTGCGCGAAGGAATAGTGTGAAACTGAAAGTATTACAAAAGCAGAAAATGCAGTAAAAAATCTTATCATGACATCAGAGCTTTGGTTGCAAACTAGCCTATATACCAAAGATTCACAGATGGTGTCTTTTCCATAAAATTTATAAAATAATTTAGCAGGTGATTCGGGTCCTTAACACGAATCCTACCGCTCGCTGAGTCTTTTAACTAAATATGGTCCGGGTAGCCAAATATTACCTAATAATTGTATATTTGTTACTAAAATTATACAACTATAATGTTAGCATCTATGGCACTTACTCCCAACGATCTGGGCGAAATTGAAAAGCTTATAATTAAGCACCTTGACCTCATCCAAAAAGATATATCGTCAATAAAGGACGATGTAAATTTATTAGCAAGATTAAATCAGTTAGATGACATCCGAAAAGAACCACGGTTAAGAAAATTATACAGTGGCGGGGATCAACATGAGGCATCAATTTAACCTAACGTAGCAGGATTAGTTAATAAATAGGTCGTATCTGCCTTCAGGAATTTCCCGAATGCAAGAAAAAGTTGTTTATAAAAAACAAGCAGTAGCATAGATTCAAGCATGAGTTTAGGTTCGCTGCAAAAGTCTTCCTAAAGCCAGTCAATAACTCCGGCCATTAGAGTTAAGAACTATGCTCAACGGTCAGCTTTTCCGCGGCATGGATGAGGCTGCTTTTAACCAGATTGCTGTACACAGGATCCAGCAAGTAAAATGAGATTCTGATCTTATCATTGTCAGCATTCATCTGAACCTTAATTGGTTTGGAAGCGATACACCAGGCTGACTGCGAAAGTATTCTCTTCAGCACTCGCTCGGCCTTTACGGGATTGACCCCTTTTTTAACATTCAGTTCAAGCGTAGTCTCTCCGATAACCACATGCCTTGGGGATTGTAAAGAGAGACTTCTGGTAACAAGAGCTGAATACGGAATTCGAATCCACTGTCCTTCATCCGTTTCAACAGTAAGCTGTGAAAGTCCCAGGACATGCACACTTCCATGTACCACATCGCAGGTGAGGATCTGCCCCTTTAAAGGATTGTGTCTTACGCGAAATAAAAATCCTGCTACGATGTCTTTCAAATAAAACCACGATAACATCAATGTAAACAGAACAGCAAGGATAATGATGAGAGCGTTGTAATACGATTTATTTGACAAGAATGCTCCTGCGGACCAAAAAACGATTACAGTCCACAATAAAAGCTCAAGGACATTAAGCAGCGGGCCAATTTTTTGGATCACCAGGTTACGTACGCCCAGAATTTTGGTCACTCTGAATAGTGCCAACACCAGCGCTATGAAGATGACAAGGTAAAACGTATTAATCATACCCATTCTTTTTCTTTGCAATAATTCACCATGAACAACTCTATATTCGAATTTAGGTTATAGACAAAAGTTGAGTGTTCTGTGATTAGATCGAGACGTAGCATCATGCTGGTAATCTCTTCAATCTGCTCCTTCTCAAACTGCAGGCACCGTACCATCTTGTCAACACTCATACGGTTGTGGATCAGAAGCTGGAAGCAAATATGTCCCCAGATATCAGGCATCTCAGTTAAGACACTTCCATCATCCACCACAGGCCGCTTCCATATCAGGTTTTTATCCTCACACTGCTGTATACCGGTAAGCCAGGCATTCATTGCGACACCAGGATTTCCTCCCGAATAAGAAAACAACCTGTTGAATACACGTGCAAGCCTGATCTGACTACCAAGGCCTTGCTCCTCATCGACAAAATTCAGGGTTAAACCGCTGGAATTGTGCCGGGTCATAATCAGTTGTTTTAGCTCAAATGAATTAAACGGTGTACAACGAACTATTCCCGCGCACATCACGTCCAGCGATACAGCTGTGTTGATAATCGAAAACGAAAATGGTGTTGTATTTACAACGAACAAACACTTATTTGAAAATGATTCGATGAGCCATCGAATATGATGAATAACGTCAAGCCCATGCGGTTCAGATCTTTCCCACCATAACTCAAGGTCATGAAGAATGATCATGCTGTCTTGCGCAATCGTCGTAAAAAGATGTTTTGAATCTCCATCTATTCCAACAACCTTTTGAAGCGTTTCTTCAAAATCTTTGATTTCAACAGAACCTTCTTCGGGTGGGAAGATATGAAATACTGTATAGGAATCGGACTTCTTACGACCAAAGTGCTTGCATAGTGCTGACTTACCTGCATTGGGTTCGCTGAGTACCAGAACCATTCCATTTTTACTCTGGCGGTAGCGGCGATAAATTTCCTCTAATTCATTTTCTTCGACTGGTCTGGGTATCCAGAAATTGTCGCCAATACTTGACCTTCTGTTAAACAACGATACATAGTAGTGCGGCAACTCCTGAATTATTTCAGGGTTTGGCGTTGCCTGATTAACAAGCAGCATCAGTTTTTCATTTACCGACAGGGTTTCACCATCTGAAAGTTGTCGGGATAAAAGTATTCCTTTTGAACGTGAATAAAGTGCTGAAATAAAAGTGGCATGCAGAAAGTCCCTTACCCGGAATATTCCTTTACTTACTCTGTTCTGCAGCCGCCTCGTTTTTTGCTGCCTGACTAATTGAGAAAAATCACCTGACATTGCTACCATTTGAGGAAGGCGCAATGCATTTTTAAGGTTATCACAAAGTTCGTTGATTTCTTTTGCGATGGATAATATTATTTTATCCAGCGATTTGGATTCCTCGTTTATGGAAAGAATTGCCATTTTCATTTCCTCATCACTACGGGTAGGGTCTTCACCCTTTTTCAAATTAAATAGATTGAAGATTGCAAGCCTTGCGCGGTCACCAACGATCAGACTTAACCTTTTTGCTTTGGCAAGTGCGTTTTCACCTTTGCTCTGAATCGGACCCGTAAGTACAGTCTCTGTCAGGTGTATAATCATCGCCCGCAACGGCAGGGTAAACTCTTTCGCCTCTTTCTTGTGTTGTACTTTTACATTAATTTCTTCGGTAATTTTTCCCGCCATCAACAATAACTTTTCAGACATTTCCCGGATATAACCCAGCAGATATTCGTACTCTGAACTAATATCGGGCAGGACAGGCTGCTTGGAATCACCGTAGGGCGTTGCTAAAACTCCGGAAAGCATTTGACATAATTCATTAACTTTTTGTTGCTGCTTTTCGATGTACTGAGCGATCTGTAAATTCAAAGTTTGAGCGTGCAGATGGGCAACGCCAAAATAATTATATATCATGACATTGGCGGCTATCGTATTTATCTCCAATCTAGCAGCGTCCGACCAGCCGGAGGGAAAATTGGATAGTCCTCTTCGCTTTTTTTGATAGAACGATTCTGTTCGACGTTTCTTTTGGATGGTTTGATTAAAATCGATGCGCTCAAGCTGATGCATAAAAAAAATCAAATTCTTTCTGAACTCCAGTTGTAGACGGCCCAGGCATCGCGATAAGGATTCATGATGATCCTGCATCAAAATGTCTGCCTTATCGGATATGTTTTTCGCGAAGAGCTTTATCGATTCATCCTGGGGAGCGTTCATGGCCGCATAAAAAGATTCATCGGTCCATGACAAAAAGTTTTGGATTTTTTCGCGAGATGCTGATAAAATCTTTTCAACATCATACATCACCATAGAAAGAAAATGATAGCGAGTATCCCTGAAAAAGTATGCCGCCCCTTCACGAAATTTGTTCTTAATCGGAATTGGTTTTTTTGAAAAAGGCCTCAGAACTTTATTTCTGAATTTAAACCATTTGAGCTCGCCCGGATCTGACTTCTGTGCCTGAAATTCACTTCGTTCGTGGCGAACAGATTTAAATTTCGGAAAGCGATTTACATCATCGTCTATCTGTTTCAGGTACCATTGAATGCCCTCCTGAATTTGAGTTTCTTGCTCCTTTATTACCTGAGAGATGGCGTTGTCGATAATCTCTCTCGCTTGTTGAATGAAATGTTTTCTAGAGCGTTCAATCGCGACTCGTCGTTGGTACGGTTGACTGTGTTTTAAAACATTGGCAAGCGAGGCAGCGGTATTTTCGGTCAGTGATCTGAACTTGATGTAAATATCTTCTTCCAACTGAAAAGATGGCTTAAATACTCTGTTGTGAAGCGATAAAACCAGCTTTTGGCCGTGGTCATCTATTTTAGCGATATCAACGTCTATCTCCGGATATTTTGATTTTTCGATATCCGGTAAAATCCATTCATTTCGTTTGACTAAAGTTCCAGCACCCTGTGAAGCAAATACATTGTACTCTTCGAAAACATCGGATGCATTAATGAACAATGCCGTTCCCAACTGTTTGCATAGGGAACCTACATAATGGAATGTCGATTCAAAGTCATCTTCTTTGCTGTCGATGCCGATAATACTCAGATGAGCACCGGCAGATTCATGCCCGACTATCTCCTGTTCGCTTAGAAGGGTAAGGTGATTTTCTATAATTTTAATGGTTGCAGTAGTTCTGTAGTCGGTTAGAATACCTCGTAAAAAACGATCAACCTTGTCCCGGTCATCCGGGTTATTAAGGATTGTACATAGCCTGACTTCAGCGCGCTGCCACGTTTCTGAAGTAGTGATATGTCTGATAATGTTAAGTGCAAGCGCAAGGTTACTTCCTCGCCCACTCCACCAAATGTCAATGTGTGGGTTTCTGACAGATTTCCCAAGTTGATTATGATACAGGAACAACGAGTTGAAATTATACTGCTGAATATGCTTCATCAGTCCAATGAACTTCTCTTTATTTTCCGGCTTACTGCTCCATCCCATCAGCACCGTATTGGGTTCTATGCCTGCAAATCCATACACGCGAATAATTTCATCTATTCCCTGATAAATATCTTCGCATACATATTTGTGATGAAAAGTTTTATCAACTCCATTGCTGTGTTCCGTTTGCCTTTCTATCCGTGGCAGCTTAGCATTGTCAGATTGCACGAGCTCAAAGGATGACAGAAGCCCTAGCTTACCCGTTATGGCAGTTCCTAAACTTAGCATAAAAGGTCGTGCCTTGTCGGTGCCGTTAAACATGAGAACATTCGGTCGCCAGTTGCGGGTGTGCTCTTTGGATGCTGTTAACCGATGCAACGACGTCTTTACCAAAGAAGACCAGACGCCACTCCAAGCATCACCTGTTTGTAGCGAAAGTTCCTTCCTTTTAAGGTACAGGTACAATGCACCGAGCAACACTGAAGCACCGAGAGTGGCGACAAAGTCGAGTTCAATCATTACAATAAAACAAGCGACAGCACCGAGCATACTGATCCAAACCGGTGTTTTAAAAGTAGGTCGAAAATCTGCGCTCGTCCATGTTTCGAAGGCACAACTCAGGTTTAAAAATCCATACGTCGTGATAAAAAAAATGGTAACAATCCGCGCTATGACATTAAGGTCTCCGATAAGAATTCCAGCCTCGGCGATTAAGAACGTTAGAATTAAGGCATTACGTGGTTCATTCGATGCTCCTACTCCTTTTGAAAATAGCCTGGGCGTTATTTTATCAGCCGCGGTAGCCTGTAGAATTCTTGGGGCCCCTAAAATACTTCCAAGCGCGCTGGATAGTGTTGCTCCCCAGATTCCTGTAATAACAAGCCCGGGAAGCCAGCTTATTTTTACCAACACCAGCGGATCTTCTACCAGCAGTTTTGAATCGACGGTAAAGTAGAAAAAAACGGCAAGTGCTATATAGACAAACAACCCGACGACAATAGCTATTATGGATCCTGCCGGGATAGAACGTTTAGGATCTTTCAGATCTCCAGACATCGAGACACCCGCTTCAAAACCGGTTACTGCAGGGAAAAAGATTCCGAACAATACCATAAACGGAATCAAACTCCCGGGTCTTTCAACGAAAGGGCTAATGGCTGGTTTGAAGTCATGCTTACCAAAGATGATGGAAACAAGGGAGAGAACGATGGCAGCCATAATGAAGTACTGCGTTTTAATCGCCAGTGACGTACTGATTAGCGTAAGCGTAGTGACAGCAATTAAAACGATAGTTCCCGCTATCCGAATAGTATGGATAGAAACCTCAAATCCCCAATAAGTGAGAAAACTTTCCGCAAAACCTATCAGATATAAACTTACGCTGAAGGAAAGTCCAACGAACAACGCAAGTCCTAAGGTTCCGCCAATGGGTAAGCCCAGGCTCCTGGATATCATATAGTAGGTTCCACCAGCTTCTACTTTTTTGTCGGTCGCGATAGAAGATATACTTAGACCTGTAGTAACAGAAATCAGGTGAGCCAGAATTATTATCGCCAAGGTAGCCCACAATCCGGCCTCACCGACAATCAAGGGTAACCTCAGGTACATGATTACACCCAGTATCGTCAGAATAGAGGGCGTAAATACCCCACCGAAGGTTCCGAATTTATGTACCTTTGCCATTCATGGTTAGCGTTTACATTTGCCAGGAAAATGTCATTGCATGCTCCTCAAAAAATTACTATTATATTTCGATGCTATATTACTATCAAAAGTAACGAAGTTCAAATAATCCTTATTTTAAGGTAAAACAGTTATGATCACTCAAAACATATATTATGATATCCTTATTATTTGCGGTATCGTCATCGTGTCCTACTCATTTGGGTGGATCTCCAAACTCACCAAAGTCCCAAGCGTTCTACTTTTGATCTTACTGGGCGTCGGCTTTCAGTTTCTTCTCAAGAAACTTGACCTGGATATTAGTCCACGGGTGATGAATTTACTTGAGCTTCTGGGCATAATAGGGCTTATCATGATTGTGCTGGAGGCAGCCCTCGACCTCCGACTGACAAAGAAAAAACGAACTCTCATTTTAAAGGCCTTTGCCGTGGCGCTTCTGGCGCTCGCCGGCTCGTCGTTTGGAATAGCCTACATCATCGCCTATTTTATGAAGTACGATTTCTATACTTCGCTGGTGTATGCCATACCGCTGTCGGTTATGAGCAGTGCCATTATTATCCCAAGTGTGAAACAACTACAGGAAGACAAGAAAGAATTCATGATTTATGAAAGCACTTTTTCCGACATCCTTGGAATTATGTTCTTTTACTTTGTCATCGACGCAAATGAAAATGCGACAGTAACGTCTACGGTAAACGAAGTATTCGTTAATGTGGGGATTACCGTTGTTCTTTCGGTAATAATCAGCTATGTGCTCGTTCTGATTTTTCAAAGAATACGCGACAGTGCACGGCTTTTTCTCTTGATATCCATTTTGATTTTGCTTTATAGCGCGGGGAAAATATTCCACCTTTCATCATTAATTGTAATCCTGATATTCGGACTTACCCTAAGTAACTACAAGTTATTCTTTTCCGGCAGGCTGAAGAAATTTATTAAGGGTGATGCTTTGGTCGGAATTAATAAGGAATTTCACCTTGTAACCCTTGAATCAGCTTTTGTAGTGCGAACATTTTTCTTTGTGGTTTTTGGCATCACGCTCGACTTGCAATCACTTTTCAATTATGAAACAGCAATTATAAGTTTAAGTATCGTCCTGCTTCTCTATGTCGTGCGGTATATTTTTCTTCGTATGTTCTTAAAAGATATTATGACAGAATTATTTATTGCTCCACGGGGATTGATCACCATACTTTTGTTTTTTGGAATACCTGCAGCCTACACGCAAGACGATTTTAGTAGTGGTATCCTCCTTTATACGATTTTGTTTACCGGTATTATAATGGCGCTAGGATTGATGTTCGATAAAAATGAAGCAAGCGACGTGCACGATTTGTCGTTTGAAACACTTGAGGAACTGGATAAAGAACTGGTAAAAAAAGAGTAGGTTGACGGTCCAATCCGCTATCAGGATTCGGCATTTTCCAACACTAATTCGCCCGACTTCGCAGAAAGGATATTTTGGTTACCCCATTCAGCCATTTGTCCAACGATGGGCAATAATGACGCACCCTTTTTGGTCAAAGTATATTCTACCCGAGGTGGAATTTCTGCAAATATAATCCGGTCAATAATCCCGTTCTTTTCGAGTTCGCGTAGCTGCGTTGTGAGCATTTGTTTGCTGATCCCTTTTAGCATCATGCTCATTTTCCCAAAACGGTTGATGTCATTGTTTATCAAGTGAAGAATCAGCAGCTTCCACTTTCCGCCAATGACTTCCATGGTTGCTGTTACAGGGCAATTTTCCAAATCAGACAAACATTTTGACTTCATAACATATTGTTTATCAGTATTAGTATGAATACTATGACTATATCAGAAAAATATAACTACTAGTAAAATTAAGAGTTGGTCGATAGAATTGCAAAGCATTTAGACATCTTAATTTTTAAAACTATGGGAAAGTACCTTGTAACAGGATCTATCGGAAACATCAGCAAAGTTATTGTTGAAGGATTGGTAAAAGCCGGACATGCTGTGAGCGTAATCACGTCGTCTTCTGATCGTGTAGGCGCTATTGAAAAATTGGGTGCAAGTGGCTTGGTTGGAGATCTTCAGGACCTCGCTTTTCTTAAAAAAGCGGTCAGCGAAGCAGAGGTAGTTTATACGATGATCCCTCCAATCTGGCAAACCGGCAATTGGCGAAAGTCGCAGAATGAAGTTGCGCACACTTACATAGAAGCCTTTAAAGGAAGCAATGTCAGGCACGTTGTGAATCTAAGCAGTATTGGAGCACATCTGGAAAACGGTGTAGGCCCTGTAAGCGGGTTATATGATTTTGAAGAGATGCTTAATAAACTCTCTGGAATAGCTGTAAAACATCTGCGTCCATCCTACTTTTATACTAATCTGATGGCACAAATCGGAATGATCAAACAAGGTGGTATCATGGGAGCCAACTTTGGTGGAGATGAAAAAATTTTCCTCGTCCATCCAAAAGATATTGGCAAAGCGGCATTGGAAGAACTTTTACAACTTGATTTCGAAGATACGTCTGTCAGATATGTAATCAGCGATGAACGCAGTGGAGAAGATATCGCAAAAGTTTTAGGAAATGCCATCGCCAGGAATTTGCATTGGACTGTTTTTACAGACGAGCAACAAAAAGCCGGTTTATTGCAAGCAGGTCTTTCTGAAACGCATGCCACAGGCTACGCCGAACTCGGACAAGCGTTGCGGGGTGGTTCAATGCAAGCCGATGCGCGAGCAAAAAAAATAATCCTCAGCCCAACCAAGCTTGAAGATTTTGCTGTTGAATTTGCAAAAGCTTTTTCCGTCTGAGCGGGCTTCACTATCAACATCTGTGTTGGCTTCAGGCAATAATAGCTCGACACCAACCCAGATAAATGTGACCTAATGTTTTCATTTTGATCCTCCAGAAAGAACCTTAAAGGTTCCCGGCTATTCAACCTTTAGACCATCTACCGGGTTGGCGTTCAATACCTTTCTAATTTGCGTGGAGATTGTTAAGAACACCACCAGGATGAGAATAAAAACGGCTATGATTACACCTGAGTAATCAATTGGCATATGATAGCTGTACGCTGTTTCAATCAAAAGCTTAATCAGGATATAACTCAGGGGAGAACCGATAATCACAGCGATGATCATCAGCAGAACGTATTGCTTCGAGAAGATGTTGGTAATGTTTTTCAGCCCCGCTCCCAGTACTTTTCTGATACTGAATTCCCTTTTCCTTCCGGCAATATTAATGGTAATTAGCCCATACAAACCCAGGGTTGCAAGAAGAATTGCTATGAATGCAAAAACCTGCCATATCGTAGCGTGAATTCGTATCTCCTGATAATAATTTCCCCAAACATCTTCCTGGTATCCACCTTGAAAAGGAGTATCGGGAAATAATTCTGCCCATCCATGCAGAAGGGCTTTATAAGTTTGTTCTTCTTGATCGGCCTGAACGCGAATGGATAAAAACCGATAGTCGCGCCGTTCGGCTATTGTGAATATTGCAGGCTGCAGTTTTTGGTGAAAACTATAACTATGGAAATCTTTTACGACACCAATAATTTCATAGTGAATTGTATCCATCTTGAACTGGTGTCCCAGGGGTTGTGCCAGCGCCAAGCTTTTAACAAAGGTCTCATTGACGACTACACGTTGTTTGTCACTCTCAGAATTTTCCGTAAAAGCACGTCCTTGTTGAAGACTAATGCCCATTGTTCCAAAATAGTTTGCGTCCACAGAATACTCCTGTACTTCATATTGACGGTCTTCCATTCGAATCAAAGTAGTGGAATTATCTTTTCCAAGATGATGGCTTGATCCGGAAATTGACACGATATCAGGATTTTGATCCATAACAGCATGCAATTTATCAAATGCCACAACATCAACTACCTGTGCATACATTGTTGTCTCCTGGTTGTATCCCCAACCACGCTTTGCAAGGTAAGCCGTGTTTTGTGTAAACATAACGGCACTGGTAATCAGAATGCAGGCAATAATCAGTTGAAAAACCAAAAACATTTTTGTAAGTGGATTTTTCTGCCCGAACGCTACTGACCCTTTCAGAATACGGACAACCTGAAATTTTGAAATATAAAAGGCCGGATACAACCCGGATGCTATTGCTGTAAACAAGAGAATTGCCGGAAGGTATATCCATATTGCAGGATCGATGAGTGTAAAGCCCATGCTGAAATGCCACATCTGTTCAAATCCGGGAATAAAAAATGTCGCTCCTAAAATGACACCGAAAATAAGCGCAAAGAATGTGATGACAATATTTTCAGTTAAAAACTGAACAATAACAACTCTTCTGGTTGCCCCTATTGTTTTGCGTACACCAATTTCCTTAAGCCTCTTAGCCGCAGAGACGATAGCAATGTTAATGTAGTTGAAGCAGGCAAGGGCCAACATCAAAAGCCCAACAATGGACAGGTAAATAGTAGATCGATAGTTGGAATCCGAACTATACGAAATATCGTCCCTAATATCACCGGCTCGGTTGTGCAAAGTCGCCAGGGGTTCAAAAGCAAAGGACACTATCGCTCTGTCTTCTTCGACAGCATCATTTTGAAAAACCCGGTATTTATCCATGCCATTCTTAATGGTCTCTATATCTAAAGGATTGTCAACATGAATAAGAGTCGCATTCAATAGTGAACTCCAGTCGTCGGCATTGTACTGAGTATCGGATATCTGGAGATTTTTAATGTTGATGAGAAATTCAAAATCAATGGTACGGGCATCGGGGAATTTTTTTGCTACACCGGTCACTTTGAAAGCTTTGGAATTTCCCTCTCCAAACTTCACAAGCAAATCCATCCCAACTGGATTTTGTTCACCAAAATACTTCACAGACATATCTTCATTCAGGATTATACTATTAATGTCGGATAACGAAGATGATGTTCCCCACTTCAGTGGAAAAGTAAATATCGCCAGGAAGTCCGGGTCAGTATACCTCACCCTTTCATGAAACACATGATCCTGATATTTTACAATCACATTCCGGTCTTCAACCCGACAAACGTTTTTTATGTTAGCAAAGTCTTCCCTCAACATTTCACCCAATGGTCGTGGTGTCATGCCATGTTGTTGCAACGTACCATCTCTGTCCGCCGTGAACGTCACCAAATAAACCGACTCCTTATTTATGTGGAATTGATCAGTACTGTAAACCCAATGCGCAAAACCATAGACAAAGACACAAATACCAATTGCAATCGACAAACCAAAAATATTGATAAATGAACTCATCGGCGTTTTCATCAAACTCCTCAACGCGGTTTTAAAATAGTTTCTGAACATGGGATAGTGATTTAGTGACGGACTGTGTTTTACGTTTTTTAAGAGAATCGGTCTGAGTAGTTTTAACATTTCCAATGTGTATATCCTGTTCGCCTTTGTTGCGGAAAATTGCCCGAGATTATCGTGAAAGATTTCTTCCATATCTCCCTCAATTTCTTCCAGGTATTCCTTTTTAACGAAGAACCTGAAAATCCTCAAAGGCCACGCTGGGGGAGAGACATTACGGTTCGTATATTCTGATTCATGCATAGTTATACCAGTTGTGCCTACTCCACTTTCAATCCATCTACAGGGTTTGATTTGGAGACCTTTGCGATCTGTGTTGAAATCACAGCCAATAATACAGCGATAAGAATCACAACCGAAATAACCATTCCGGAAATACCAATTGGCATAGCATAGGCAAAGAGCATGTTTAAATATGCCTTCGCAAAAATGTAACTCACCGGAACACCTAAGGCAAGCGAAACTATAGTAAGCAAAACATATTGCTTCATAATGATTGTCGCAATGTTATGCATGCGAGCACCAAGCGTTTTCCTTATACTGAACTCTTTTACACGCCCGGATACATTAAGCGTTACCAGACCATACAATCCGAGGCTGGCCAGCATCACGGCAATAAATGCAACAATTTTGTTGAACACTTCCGATTTATCCACCCGATCAAAATAGTTCGTCCATACATCTTCCTGATGCCCACCCTGAAACGGAATTTCAGGATAAAGTTTTGCCCATTGACCTTGTAATGTTTTAAACAATTCGGTTTTAGATTCACTCCTCGTGCGCAATGACAAAAATTCATAATCCTTTTTGTCGGCCATTGTAAAGATCGTCGGTTTCATCGAACTGAAAAAACTTTCATTGTGGAAATCCTTAAGGACACCAATTACAACGTATTGAATACTATCAATCTCAAATTGTTTTCCTACAGGGTCCTTCATCGCTAAATTTCTTGCTAAAAGTTCGTTCACCACAACTGCCTGTCGGTCACCAGCAGCATCTTCACGAAAACCACGTCCATGTATAACTTCAAGTCCCATAGTTTCAAAGTAATTTGCATCTACCGCGATCTGATCTACTTCGTATTGACGATTCGGAGGTAAATGGATCACAGCTGTCGAAACCTTTTCGCCAAGATGATCTGCAGACCCTGAAACTGAAAGCACATTCGGATCCTGAATCATCAGCGCATTTAGTTTTTCAAAAGCAGCATGATCCTGAACCTTGATGTACATCGATTCATTTTGATTATACCCCCAGCTACGATTTCGTTGATAGTTGTTGTTTTGGGTAAAGACTACGCCTGCGGTAATAGTCATACAAGCTAACACCAATTGAATTCCAAGGAAGATTTGTGTCAAAGGATTCTTTCTGCCAAAAGTCAAAGATCCTTTGAATATTCTGACAGCTTCGAATTTGGAGATGTAGAACGCAGGATAGATTCCTGATACAATACCGGTAAAAAAAAGCAGAATCGTGAGGAATATCCATAGCTTGCCGTCAAACAATCTGGAATCGAGTGGCTCTCCGGCAAACTGCCCCCACCACGGAATAAAAATAAAAGTAGCCAATACTACGCCGACCAGCAGCGCAAGAAAAGTAACGACTACATTCTCGGTGAGAAACTGTACGATTACCTTTGCCCTGCTAGCACCAATTACCTTTCTCACACCAATTTCCTTTAGCCTTTTCGCTGCGGAAACAACGGCAATGTTTATATAATTGAAACATGCCAGCGCAAGCATAAAAATGGCAATGACGGGCATACCGATCCTCGCTTCCACATTGTCATCAAATGAAATATCATTTTTAATATTTGCAGATTTTTCGTGCAAGGCAGCTAAAGGCTCGAACGAAAAAGCGGCAATAGCCCAGTCGTTCTGAACTTCATTCTGCAACACTTTATACTTATCCATACCTTCCTTGACTACCTGGATAGCATCCGGATTATCGACTTGTATAAGTGTAGCACTTAAAAACTCACGCCAGTCATGTTCGTCATACGCTGGGTTAGCCAAACGGGTATTCTCAAAGTTGATGATAAAATTAAAGTCAATCGCATGCGCCCTTGGGAATGCTTCAGCAACACCAGCAACGGAAAAAGCTTTACTGGTAGTGTCGTTAAAAATTATAAGCAAATCCCGGCCAACCGGATTCTCTTCGCCAAAGTACTTGACAGACATGTCTTCACTGAGTATGATACTGTTCAGGTCAGATAAAGAACTTGCGGCTCCCCACTTTAATGGAAAAGTAAACATCTCAAGAAAGGCAGGATCCACAAACCTGATGCGTTCATGAAATACATTGTCGCCATTTTTTACGACGGCATTTCCATCGTCGATTCGACAAAAGCTTTTGACTTGTGCAAAATCGTTCCCGAGCATTTCACCAAGCGGTCGTGGTGTGGTTCCATACTCTTGCATAGAGCCATCACGGTTTGCAAAGAAAGTGGCGAGAAAAACTTCATTTTTGTTTTTATGGAATTGATCAATACTGCGATCATATGCAAGAAAAGTATAAACAAGAACGCAGATTCCTATTGCGAAGGATAATCCAAAAACATTAATAAAAGAGCTTAACGGATTTTTCATCAAGCTTCTAAAAGAAGTTTTAAAATAATTCTTGAACATAGGATATTGATTAATACGTGGAATACCAAAGGAATTTTTTAATAATGCCGGTCTGAGGAGTTTGAGCATTTCCAGGGCATAGATCCGGTTTGCTTTTTTTATTGACCATTGCTCCAGATTATCGCGAAAAAGTTCTTCCATATCGCCTTCGATCTCTTCGAGGTATTCCTTTTTCAGGAAGAATCTCAAAACCTTTAAAGGCCATTTCGGCGGATCGATATCAATCAGTTGATTCATTTAAATTTCGGATAATAATCCGTTAAAGGCTCTTAAGTTTACTCACTTCTAAGAGAAGTCACAGGGTTCATTAGTGCTGATTTTACCGATTGATAGCTTATCGTAATCAATGCTATCGACAGCGCGATTAATCCGGCTAGAACAAAAATCCATGCGTTTACCTCCATCCGATACGCAAAGCCCTCAAGCCATTGCGTCATCGCATACCATGATATCGGTGTCGCGATCAGTATGGCGATCAAGACCAGCTTGATGAAGTCATTTGACAATAACGCGACAATGCTCTTAACATCAGCTCCCAGGACTTTTCGAATTCCGATTTCTTTAGTGCGTTGCTCTGCGGTGTAGGATGCAAGCCCGAGTAATCCCAGACAAGCAATGAAAATGGCCAGGCAAGCGAAGGTGGTAAACAACTTCCTAAAGATGAAATCCGAATGATATTGACGGTTGAAATCATCATCGAGAAAGCTATATAAAAACGGTCTGTGCGGTGCCAGCTCTCCCCATACTTTACCGATTTGGTCAATGGTAGCTGGAATGTTTTCTGATTTTATCTTAAGCGACAAATATCGGCTTGCATAGGGTTCGAACGGTAAGGTTAAGGCTTCAATATTTCGGTGAAGGGACGTGAAGTTAAAGTCTTTTACAACGCCGATCACTTGTCCTTCTCTTCCCCATTGGCTGAATTTTTTGCCGATTATTTCTGCCGAGTTGGTATAGCCGTATTGACGCGCAGCAGATTCATTCAGAACGAGTGCTTCACTTGAATCTGACGGATGTTCTCTTGAATACGAACGCCCTGCTACAAGTTTAAGATCAAAATGGTCAATGAAATCCAGACCCACCTGAAATATTGGCTGTCCAATCATTACTATCTCTCCGTTGGAGTTTTCAATTTCAGTACCTGCATACGGGAAGTAACTTCCGGGCACACTTCTGGAAGATGCAACCGATATAACGGATGGGTTAACCTCCATTCGATTTTTAAGAACTTCCATTTTACTGTTTACTACTTCATCATAATTGTAATCAACGATAAGCATGCGTTCTTTATCAAATCCGAGATCCCGGTCGAGCAAGTAACTCATCTGCGAATAGACGATAATGGTACCGGCAATCAGCGCGATTGAAAGGCTGAATTGAAAGACTACTAATCCTCTTCTGAGATTGGCACCACCGGCGTTTGATTTTTTAATTCCTTTTAAGATCATAACCGGGTTAAAACCCGAAAGTACCAGTGCAGGATACGAGCCCGCTACCAGACCAATCACCAGTATTATTCCAACTACAAAAGGAATAGTTTGCCAACTGATGAAATTTCTGATTAAAAGATCCTTTCCTGTGAAATCAACCATTTTCGACAAAGCAACTGTTACGATAACTGCCGCCGCAATGATGGAAAGGAAAACGATGATCATGGATTCACCCAAAAACTGAGAAATAAGACTTCCGCGATTCGCACCTATAGATTTGCGGATGCCAACCTCTTTTGCGCGCTCCATTGACCTGGCGGTTGACAGGTTCATAAAGTTTATCATTGCAATCGCAAGGATAAACGCTCCGATGAACGAAAAGATGTACAAGTTCGATAGACTACCCGTTTCTCCAGGCTGCCGTTCTGCATTCGTCCTTAGGTAAGCATCCTTTAGCGGTTCGATTGCAATTGTATATTCGGCGTCAGGATCCTTGAAATATCTTCCTATAAAATCGGGAATTTTGTTGTTGAAGGTCACCTCATCAAACTTGTCGTTCACGAGAAAGTAAGTGTAAAAATCAACATACCCCCACATATCAAATATCTCCGATCTGGAATTTTTAAAAGTGCTCATGGAAAGCAATGCATTAAAACGGAAATGAGAGTTTGTCGGAAGCTCTGCCAGGATACCGGTTACAGTATAGTCACCCGCATTAGACCTCCCTGAAGCCTCACTTCCCTTCAACGACTTGCCTATGGGATCTTCATCACCAAAGTATTTTCTTGCGGCACTTTCAGTGAGCACTATACTGTAAGGAGCTGTTAAAGCAGTCTTCGGATTCCCTGCAATTAACTTCCAACTGAATACATCAAATACAGTAGAATCCATAAAAAATATACCTTCCTCCTGGTGCATCTTATCGCCAATGCTTAATAATATATCAGCCCTTCCGGAAAACTGAACTACTTTTTCAACCTCCGGAAATTCACGGCTAAGCGCGGGCCCGATGGGAGCGTTTCCCCAAACCCAAAAGGGATATTCCCCTGATTTAACACCATGGATCACCCGATAAATTCGTTCCTTTTTCTCATGATAAGTATCATAGGATAGTTCATCCTGAACAAACAGGAAAATCAAAAAGCAACACGCTATACCCAGTCCTAATCCAAATATGTTAATGGTAGAATACGCTTTCTTTTTGATGAGGTTTCTCCAGGCAATCTTTACATAATTTTTATACATATCATAGTGATTAAGAGCGGGAAAGTGTTTTAGATTTTTTAACAGGATAGGTCGGAAAAGTTTCAACATCTCGATGATGTAGCGCCAGTTTGCTTTTCTAATTGATGACTGCTGAACCTCGTCATGAAAGAGTTCTTCCATGTCGCCTTCGATTTCTTCAAGAAATTCTTTTTTAACAAAGAACCTTAAAAGATTTACAGGCCACCGGGGCGGATCAATATTTGGGGACTGAATCATATGAGTTTCAGATCGTGCGCGAGTCTTGGAATAGAATCCCATAATCCTGCTCTGATCGCTTTCATTTCTGCCAATACCTTGTGTGCGTAGGATGTTGCCGTATAAATTCGTTTGCGCTTCCCTCCTCTTTTCAAAGTAGCTTCGCCAAACTCTGACGTCAGAAAGCCTTTCTCTTCCATACGCTTTAATGCTGATTGAATGGACCCTACACTTAATCGTTCTTTGAGCCTATCCTCAAGTTCGCGTTTAATTTCTACACCATAAGCATCATCTTGTAATGCAGCTACTGTAAGCAGGACGAGCTCTTCAAATTCGCCGAGTTTTGTCTTCTTCATGTCGATATTAGTCGTAATTGCAGTAAATATATTCAAATGTATTTTATTCGCAATTGCAGACAAAATAAAAATTTAAGATTGTAATCGGATGTTTTAGTTAGCAGTGCCAGAGTGCATTCTTTAAACACCTGATTGACAGTCTGTACTAGTCAAATTGTGATTGATCCACAAACAGACAAGGAAACCTATTTATTTGACTTTTCGAATTGTTCAACAGCCGCGGTCTGTTACCAAAGCTGACCGCTGGAGCTATTCCCGGCGCCTAATTATGGCGAATAGATTGGTAGCCTTGCTGTCGCACATTAGTAGTCGAAAAATGAACATTACCCCAATGTTAACTTCGCTATTGACTCACAATAAAAGCCACCGGAATAATTTCAGGGCGAATGCTATATTTGAGGCAGTGTCCGATACCTAAATTCACGTATTGTCAATGTTATTGATGTCAAAGAAAATACTTTTACTGGTTGCGTTCGCTTCATCCATCGTTACCTACACCTATCCTCAATCAGAAAAAGAAATAGTTTCAAACTACAGGATAGCACTTCAGAAATCTGCGGATGAGGGTTCTATTCATTCAATGGAACTGAAAGGAGATTTTATCATCCAGAAATTGAAATTACCAGCGACTATATTTTACAAGTCACCGAACCTATCGAGGCTGGAGATGAAGTTTCAAGATCTTACCTTTCTTCAGGTCTCAAATGACTCTCTAAAATGGGATTACAATCCCATGCTTGATAAACATATCATTAAACCAATTAAAGATGAGGATAGAGGTTGGCAAAACAGTAACAGCAGTTTTGATTTCGTACATTATGACCTACTTAACTATAAGGAATTAAATCACCGGCTTAAATTTGTCGGCAAACAAAAAGCTGATTCGTTACAGGTTTACATCCTTGAACTATCAGTCGGGAAAAAGCAAAAGGCCACGCGAATCTTTATCAACGTAGAAAACAACCTGATTTATAAAGTAGACGACGAGAAAGGATTCCGTTACTTTGCAAACTACATCGATTCCGAAGGCTTTGTCTTTCCAAAATATGTTTTTGATAAAAATCCCAAACAGGATGTGGAAATACACTTTAATGAATGGCGTTTTAATAGTAGTATCGCCGATTCGCTTTTCACCATCCCTAAAAAAGCATTTTACGTCAGCGGCAACGGAGAAACCGTAAACAACTTACTGACCAAAGGAGACGCACTCTATAGCAGTGGCCATTACGATAGCGCGGTCATTTATTATACAAAGGTAATCAGATCAAACGATTCACACTTCCGGGCTTATAATTCACGCGGCCTTTCTAAAATTGGTCGAAAGGAATATTACGAAGCCATTTCTGACTTTAACCGGGCTATTGAAATCAATGCTAATGATCCGAAAGTCATCAATAACCGGGGTCTGGCTAAATATTACCTGGGTGACGCGAATGGCGCAATCAAGGATTATACAAAAGCGCTTGAGCTGGATTCAACATTGGTGGTAGCACTGAAAAACAGGGGTCTTATTTACCTGCAAGCTAAAAGTTACAATGACGCTGTTCAGGATTTTTCTAAAGCGCTTAAATACAAATCGGACGACGGAGAAGCACATTTCAAATATGCTGTGGCGCTAGCCCAGCTTGAAAAGTATGAAGAAGCTCTGAAGTCCTATGCTCTGGCTGAGAAAAACAATTTCATTGAAGCTCAGCTTTACAATTACAGAGGCGTGTCCTACTATAAACTGGAAAATTATGACAGTGCCAGAGGTAATTTCAAAAAGGCTTTACGATTAGAACCCGACAACCTACAATACCTGGAAAATTTCGGAAGAGCACTGTACGAACTGGGTGACTATGCCGAATCGTTAGTACAGTTTGAGATGTATCTGAAAAAGAAAAATGATAATTCTGACATGCATAACCTGGTAGGACTCTGCAAGTTTCAGGAAGAAAACTATAAGGGAGCAATCAAGGACTTCTCAAAATCAATTGAACTAAACGGTAATCTCGCTACATACTATGACAACCGTGCCCTAGCGCTGGAAATGATTGAAGACTACGATGGTGCTATACGAGATTATAGTGAATCGATCCGAATTTATCCAAACGATGCGAGTGTCTTCTATAAACGAGGGATGATCAAAATCGCTACATCAAAAAAGATTGAAGGTTGCCTGGACCTTGCAACAGCGAACGAGATGAAATACGACCCCGCCAAAGAAGCGATAATAGCGAACTGCCATTGATTACCGGGTAAGCAAAAGCTGGCTTAAGAAAGTGTGCGGCAGCTTGAAATACTTTTCCCAGAGAATAGATGAAAAACAAATGGTGCTTAATTTTTTTCGAGGCCGTGACACGTTGAGCAAAAAAATAAAAAATTCCCCGCAGGTTATTTAGAATATAAACCAATGCAGAGCTGGACTACCACAAAAACCCAATTAGATCTCAACAAAAACGAAAAGGAATCCTTTCAGTTTAAAACCTACACAATCGATTCAAAGGGACAAACGCTTGACGAGACCGAATTTGATTCAAATGCAGAAGTAACGTGTAAACGGATCTATCGATATTTTGAAGCTGGCGAAATAGAGGAGTACGTTGAATACGATCCGTTTGATGAACTCTTGGAAAGGCACATCTACGTTAAAAATGAATTTGGAGAAATTGATCGAATTGAATATGAATTTGGTGGTGGTCAAAAATCAATAAAGGAATTTTCATTCACCGATATCGGAAATGCTGATAAAGCCGAAATAAGAAATGAGTACGGGGAAATCACAGGATATGAAATTTATGTTTTAGATGAAAATGGATTCGTAAAAGTTGCCATCGAATTAGATGCCAATAACAACGAAGTATCCAAATGTGAAAAAGAATATCTGTCTAACGAATTAATATCTCGTGAGAAAACCTTTCAGGATGGAAAACTGGTAAAGAAAGAAATGTTTGAATACGATGACCGTGGAAATCTAACTAAAAAGATTTTTCAAAATTCCTTAGATGGTATTGAAATAATTGACCTATATCACTACGACGATCATAACAACATGATCTATAATTGCACCCATCAGAATGGTATTTTAGTTTTCGAGAACAATTGTGGTTATGATGAAATGAATCACCTGGTGTTGGAAGAGTTTTTTGAATTGGATTTTTGGGAAAGAAAGATTATCAGGCACGAAAGACTGAAGCATGAGTTAAAGGAACAAATTGAAGGCACGAATTGAACTAAGACATCAACCGATCATCACTAAGGAAAGATTTAAGCAAAAGCAGAAATTAGAAATACGTAAGTATTCAGACAAGTACCGCAAGGAAATACTCGACATCTGGGAAAAATCCGTTGTCGCAACACACGGATTTTATTAAACCGGAAGATTTTCAATCCGTAAAAGAGATCGTGAACACGATTGGCTTCAGCGCTTTCGAAGTTTACTGCTTGTTACAAAATAGTAAAGTTGCCGGTTTTCTCGGAGTAGCAGGCCAGAAAGTGGAAATGCTTTTTTTTATCACCCGATCACATTGGCAAAGGTTTCGGAAAAACACGCCTGGAATTTGCAATCAGTGAGCTTAAGGCCGACAAGGTTGATGTAAATGAGCAAAACTTTAAAGCCGTTAAATTCTATGAAAAATATGGATTCGAAACATACCAACGAACCGACAAGGACGATCAGGGCTATTTTTTTCTGAAAATAGAATAATTTGTACGGCATCATACTTAATCCATACGAACTTAATCCATACGAAATTTCCCCGGAAAAGGAGGTAAATTCCAATTGGCTCGTTATTTCAGCTCAGTTTGAAAGTATCGGGGAAACATGGATACTTCTGGTTCAATCACTCATAATTCGACGAGAACTTTAGGCTTTCAATGCAACAATGCCGGATGCAAGTAGAGGGTTAATTAATGCAAAGGGGACTCTATTGTTTAAGTGATCAAATTCTCAGTTTCGAGTATTCTGCGGGCAGACCTATAGTACAGAGAAAATTGTTTCTGATTTTTGGTTGGCAGGCTATTCGAAGAGGTTAACAATTATGTAGATTTAGGAGTTTATCATTCCGATATATTCATGAAGGGGGATCAGTTATTTAACCAGCCTGTAAAAATAGAACGCGTTGCCGCTGCTTTGTTTGTTGTCGCTCTTACCATGTTATGCCTGGTATATTTTAGCAGCTTTCTCCAGCCTTTTATCGTTGCCATCATGGTTTGGTATTTCATCCATGAATTGCGAACTGTCGGCGCCAGGATCAGAATTAGAGGCAGGAAGCTACCATCGTGGTTGTTGACCTTACTGGCTTTTATCATCATCATTCTAATCGTGATTGGCATAATCGAGATCATTACCTACAACCTTGAGCTTATACGATTACGGACTCCCCACTATATCTCGAACATTCAGACTACGCTGGGAAGTATTCAAAAGATTGAAGGTTTTGAAGAAATCCAGCAAAGAGTTGTTGAGCGTGTTCAAGCATTCGACTTTAACCCAATTCTAACCAGTCTCTTAAATGGCTTGTCCGGAATTGCCGGGAATATTTTTCTGATTATAATTTACGTCACCTTTTTACTGGCGGAGCAAACATACTTCGCAAAAAAAATAAAACTGCTATTGCTCAGTCCTGATCGTATTGCAGCATTACAGAATGTTGTTACCCAAGTACACGGTGCAGTACGGACTTACGTCTTTGTTAAGACTGTAATGAGTTTTCTTACGGCGACCTTTAGCTATATAATCCTTCTTTTATTTCACGTGGATTTTCCGGTGCTCTGGGCATTCGTCATCTTTCTTTTAAATTTTATACCCTATATCGGTTCTCTTATTGCCACGATACTCCCAGCGGCATTCGCTGTATTTCAGTTTCAATCATTTTCGATATTTATTTGGGTATTTCTTGCTATACAAGTAGTTCAGGTACTTGTGGGAAATGTACTTGAGCCAAAAGTAATGGGCACCACGCTTAACCTTAGTCCACTTGGGGTACTACTCGCGCTGACCTTTTGGGGAATAATCTGGGGAATAATCGGTATGATATTATCCGTGCCGATAACTTCAATTTTAGTGATTATAGCCTCCCGCTTTCAAAATACTCGTTTCCTTGCTGTTATTTTTTCAGAAACCGGAGAGTTACAGGATGATCCACCTCATTGAAATTAAGACGAATTTTGGGCTGAATCTCGTCAGGCTATTTGAACTGGCCCAGCTATAACATTACGCCATCTTCAGTTGTCCTCTCTGATTTTTCAGCTCTACACTCTGGTTTCTGATGGAATCGAAATTCCATTTTATAACAGCACATTGATACCGGATCATCTCAACCTGATCACCACTTAGAAATCGGGCTTGATCGTTTAGAGCATTTTCAAAAACCGTAAGCGCGCAATTCTCCGCATATTCACACGCATCCAATAATTCGAATCTATCATCAATGTTCACAGCCGATTTAACATTTTGCCAGGCAAAAAATAATTCACCATCCTTCGAGGTTCCCTGAACTACTATCCCGTCGAGACATTCAATCTCATCTATCAAGTCCTCATTTAATCTCTTTGCCATCGTCGAAAAATCGGTGAAAAGAAGTTTCAAAATTGGCTGACCTAAATTGCGAATTGCATAATCATAGCCGTCGATCCGGTCATTATTGACGAGGACCAGTTTATTCAAGATAACCATTGATTTAGCGGAATTCATAAAATGAAATTTAAATGTTGTACACCAACTGATTCAAATGTAAAACCTTACACAAAACCGACATTTGAATTATCTAAGGAAAAAAAGGTGCCAAAAAATCCCATCTGATTTTTAAGATCCCTTCAACGAAAATCAACTCTGTAGCAACATTGTTCAAAAGACTTTAAACATAGTGTAGAATACTCCACACTAAATAAGAGAATAAATTCCCCAAAAGCTCATTTTAAACTATTACCGCTAATCGCTGTTCAATAGAATAATAACTGTCTGGAAGATGACAATTATCGAAAAATGCTTCATCATCCCTATTAATTTCAAGTTTGCAGAATCTTATTGTTAATAACATAGTTCTACATTTACAAAATAATTATTTACAAAATATCGAGTAAAATGAAAGCCATTTGGAACGATCAGGTAATAGCAGAAAGTGATGATACCGTTGTGATTGAGGGTAATCATTATTTTCCGGAATCAAGTTTGAAAAAAGAATTTGTTGAAACGAGTGACACTCAAACTACCTGCGCCTGGAAGGGTACCGCAAGTTATTACTCACTTTTTGTAAACGGGAAGATAAACAAAGATGCAGTTTGGTATTATGCTACACCATCAGAATTAGCCAAGGCGATTAAAGGCAGAGTTGCATTCTGGAAAGGTGTTCAAATTGTTAAATAATCCGTAAGATAATTCTCTTTTAACATCATGAACTTAGCATATTGAAGTTATATCAATTAACACTTTGATATTAAACGAAAATTAAAAAAATTTAACAAAGATTAAGAATGTTAAATGATTGAAAGGTATACACAAATCCGGAATTACTCCCGGGAAATCTGTTCGCCACTTCAGCAGGAGGATCACGTAGTCCAGCCTGTCGTGGATGTTAGTCCGCCGAAATGGCACCTCGCTCATACAACATGGTTTTGGGAGGAGTTTGTATTGGCAAAATATTTCGACGGGTATACGCGGTTTCATCCGCGCTATTCATTTTTATTCAACAGTTATTACAATGGCATTGGTGACCGTATTTTACGTCCCCAACGTGGAAACATGTCACGGCCAACAGTCGATGAAATCTGGAAATATCGGGATTATGTTGACGAGCAAATGATTCAGTTTTTGAAGTCAAATACATTGACTGACGATCAGGCAAAATTAATAGAGCTTGGTCTTAATCACGAACAGCAGCATCAGGAGCTCCTCCTTACAGACATTAAATACATTCTTGGCCATAATCCATTATTTCCTGTTTACTCGGCCAAATTTAAGGAGAGCAAAAAATCAGACACTGGAAATGGATATGTTGAAGTTTCAGAGGGCCTGCATACGATCGGGTTTCAGGGGAATGGTTTTTCCTTTGACAATGAACACCGTGTTCACCAGGTTTATGCAGAACCATTTGCAATCCGGAAAAATCTGGTAACGAATGCTGAATATCTGGAATTTATTCAGGATAAAGGATATGAACATCATCAATTCTGGCATAGCGACGGCTGGAGTTGGGTTACCGAAAACAAAATAGATTCTCCCTTGTACTGGCATCCCATAGACAGTCAATGGTCCCGTTATGCGCTATCGGGTCTGGAAAAAATCAATCTGGAAGAACCAGTGACTCACATAAGCTTTTATGAAGCCGCAGCGTTCGCTGAATGGAAAGGTGAGCGTCTGCCTACTGAATTTGAGTGGGAGATTGCGAGTACACAATTTCAGTGGGGCGAACGTTGGGAACATACTCAAAGTGCTTATCTCCCCTATCCTGGCTTTCTAAAACCAGCTGGTGCAGTAGGTGAATACAATGGGAAGTTCATGATTAATCAAATGGTATTACGTGGCGCGTCTATTGCTACACCTTCGAATCACTCCAGAAACACATATAGAAATTTTTTCCACCCTCAACTCAGATGGCAGTTTAATGGCATCCGGTTGTGCAAAAAATAAATCCAGTATGACAGTTACCGACATTCACGATAACAAAATTGCCCAGGCAGTACAAGAAGGTTTTTTAAAAACTCCGAAGAGACTCCCAAGCTGGCTCTTTTACGATGCAACGGGGGACAAAATATTCCAGCAGATTATGCACATGCCAGAGTACTATCTCACGACCTGTGAGTATGAAATTCTTCAGATGCACAAAGGTAAACTAAGAAACCATTTAACAGAAGCCGGAACACCGTTTAACCTTGTTGAACTTGGCGCGGGTGACGGTTTCAAAACTGAGATTCTTCTAAAAGAGCTTACTGAACACGATGTTGAATTTACCTATTCTCCTATTGATGTATCTGTCTCGGTGCTTTCCCAACTTCAAAAAAGATTGTCGTCTTCCTTTCCGGGAATGACGATAAATCCTGTTCATAAAAAATATGATGAAGCGATTGAATTCCTCTCGTATGATTCAACACGCAAGGTTTTTCTTTTCATGGGAGCCAACATTGGAAACTTTGGACCCAATGAAGCTATCAACTTCGTTAAGTTGATAGCTGCTTCAATGCAAGAGGACGATCAGTTGATGATCGGCTTTGATTTGAAAAAAGATCCCCGAATGATTCAATCAGCATACGATGATCCCCATGGCATAACACGTGATTTCAATCTGAATTTGTTAGCGCGGCTTAATCGTGAATTAGGTGCCCACTTTCAACTGGATCAATTCAGACATTATCCTTATTATGATCCGGAGACCGGCATGACGAAAAGTTATCTGGTTAGTCAGCAGGATCAGGATGTGTACGTTGAAGCATACGAAAAGAATATCCATTTTGACCGTTGGGAGGTAATTCATACTGAAGTATCACAAAAATATGACATGAAGATGATTGAAAACCTTGCATCTCAATCCGGCCTTGAAATCAGTGACGTTTTGTATGACTGCAAGCACTATTTCTGTGATGTGTTGTTTAAAAAATAGTAGACTATGCGCTTGTTGAAATGATTAATTGTAAGTGTTCGCTATAAAAGGTCTTAAACCATTTGATCTTAATACGACTATTCCCCTTCCAAAATCAAAATCCCAGCCTGATTAACCCATGGTTTTTTATATTCTTTCCAAACAGTCCAATTCCCTACACCTTCGTCTTTATACTCTCCTGTGAAAGGATTAAACCATGTAGCTTTGAGTTTACCTCCCGCAGGTTCGGGGACAACGGTATTGATTCGATCGTTCTCTAAAGGAATCATCATCAAATAAATCCCTTTCCCATTACTGAGTGCAAAACCCCCTGACGCAAGGTTGTTCTCTCCTACCCTGCTGTTGGTTGTTATTTTTGGATTGCTGGGTAACAGCGTGTTAAAGTCATACTTGTTGAAAAAATCAGTCAAATATTTATAGTAAATAAACTTCGGCTGGTCAAACGAATGCTTTTTGTCGAAAGGATCATGGATAACAATATTCCAGGATGTGTTTTGCCAATAATACGATCCATACACTCCTGCGAATATACATTCGTAGGTACGAATCAAGCAGGTTTCAGGACTTGTATAATTTCCCTGGAAAGAGAGGTATGGTCCAACTTCATAACCACCATGTTCAATATTCACAACAGGTTTGTCGGCGTGAATTTCCCTTCCCTCAAGCATCAAAGAATATAAGTTTGATCGCCAGCTTTGAATGGAAATAAAATCAACACGGTCTGCTTCCGTTGAATTGTATTCATAGTCGTGCACAGTAACTAACCGCTTGAATGCATCCCGCTGTCTTATCCTGCTGATTCGTTCATTGATATAAGGAATGTCACAACGTCCATAGTCAAGCGCTTCCTTGGACACATCCCAGATTATATTGCTGAATGCCTGATAACGGTCAATGATGTAATCGAAATATTGGTTATCTTCCTTCGAATACATTCCTGGCCAATTCACTTTTTTATTCCAAACGTAAATCATGAGGTGGGCATCCAACCCTCTTGCCTGCATACTAAAAAACACTTTGTCCAGATGTTGAAACAACTTCAAATTCAGTCTCGAAAAATCGGGACTTTCATTGGTCCCGATGAAAGGAGAATAGTCAGGCTTTCCATAAAAATATTCTGGAGGAACACGATCATCAATTTTCCAACCCACGTCATATGCGTAGGTGTTCATTACAACATGGTTAAAACCATTTTCCTCTATATGGTCCAACAATTTCTCCGTTTTTGAAAGTGAAGGTGTTTGATCATAATCCAATGCGAAAAGCCAGTCAAGTTCAAATGCAAGCAAAAAATGAGAACTGCCATCTTCATACACAAAAGCCTGAGGATTTTCGGGATCAATCAAAACTGAACCCTTCTGGTTGGGTCTTGTGTTTGCTGTAACCTTAATTGATCCTTTCAATCCGCTGAGTTCAGCTTGGGATGAAAATGTTTCATAAGTCCAGTTACCTATAGTGCCAGTGGAAAAGCGGCTTACCCACTTATTGCCACCATCATAAAAACCAGGGACATTCATCGTCTTTCCATCGGGGCCGGTGAAAACTGCACCGAAAGTAACATCAAAAGGATTTTGATTTTTCTCAACCCTTCCACTGAAGGTACAGTCAGAAATCTGCCACTGCTCAACGTTAACAATGTGACCTTTACGGTAGGTAGACTGATTAACCTGAGCTTTGCTTATGTAAGCAGACCAAAGCAAAAAAAACATGAATGAATATCCAACCTTAAAACTCATAGTAAGTGCTCTTATAATTCTAAACTAATTTGGATCGATCTTTAACGTGCTTGTTGATTGAGGGACCGTTTATACATCCTAGACTGCAAACTAACATTTTTCCGTCTATGTGTATACGACACAAACAAATTCAATTAATTCAGCTAGCAAAACCGTCTATGAGCTAGTCTTCCAATAAGGGTGTTCGTGCTATCTATCTGAACAAGGTGACATTTCCTATCTAAAAGAGCTTACCGTTTGTCAGAAAGAATACACCTTTTGAACCATTTACACGAATATATATAGAAAGTAGTATATACTGACTTCAGTTCATGAAACACTAAGATATGCGACGAAAAAAGAAACGACGTGCATGGGCTCTGGTATTGCTTGTTCTGCTTTGCAGCACTCTAGTCTGGTATGTTGTTACCTACTCCATGACAACCGCGCCATCATATCAAATCAACGATACTTCCGCTGCGCATCACATACTCATAGCTACACAAGGGAGCGTATACAAAGATTCAGTTGTACGCAGGTTACTAAAAGAATTAAAGCCGCTCCCGGTATACGTAAAATTAATTGACGTAACATCTCTGCCATCAGTCAATGAAGACGATTGGGTAGCCATTGTTGTATTACACACCTGGAAATTCTGGAGACCCCAAAAAGACGCAAGGAATTTTATCCAAAATACACATAGCAAGAATAAACTGATTGTAATGAGTACATCCGGAAATGGATGGAAGAAACTTGAAGATATAGATGCGATTACCTCCGCTTAACGCGAAGGAAATAAGTGTTAAGGTAAAGAATGTTTTAAAAGAGCCACGGTAGTTTATAAGCGGAATCTCAATTCGTGACCTCAAATTCGAAATCCGAAACGGTATAACCGGCCGAATTTCTAACATAGAGTTTTCCTGTAACAGCATTTTGAGGTATTGTAACTTCCAGTTTATTCTCGTCATAAAAAAATACGCGTGGCGCATACGCAATACTCTGTACAGTCCTAAAAATAACAGAGCTGAAATTGTGGGGATATGAATGGAAGTTCTCACCTGTTAAAACTATTCGATCACCTGGCTTGCCCGTTAGTGTGGATATGGAAAGAATAACCGGTTTGGGCACTGGACTTCTCAACTCGTAGGTTGATGTACTAAATCCAGCAAATATACCTAACCCATTCTCAACATTGTTATGTGCATTAACCGGTTGCGCAAATGGATCTCCTGAAGTAATTCCTTGCAGGTCTACAGTTTTTTTATAGTTATAAAAATCCGCGCTAAGCGTCCGAAGCATGATAAATGTAGCGGTTGAGTTCGTGTAGCTCATCGTCTTAAAGGAAATCTCAGTTTCTTTGCCATTAAAAAAAACATCCTTCAATAGAATTCCATCGTATGAGTTCTCGTTCTCAGAACTAATAATGGGATCATGACTTTCGATACTGACCCGTCGCCTGGAAGTAACAATCAAACCAGTTTGAAAATCAATATACTCATCCTCAACTTCCATAACAATTTGATAAAAGTTTATTTGATTCGGATCATCCTTAAATCTAACGCGATAAGTAGTTTCAGGCATTCCTTCTACTGTTGTCCCCGTGGATACTTCAAGACCTAGTATAGGCGCCGCGTCCGGAATATAAGATTTTGCTTTTACCGGTTCATGGTTTTTCGAAACTACCCTTAACTCATACCAATTCCCTGCCACCGGCTTGCGTTCAGATGATTGATAAAACCCGTCATTCAAATGCTTTAATGTGTCAATCGCAATATCATTTTGGTAAAGGATGCAAGTCGCATTACTCAACTTTTCGAAGGGTGAATCATCCAGTATATGACGATTAAGGCTAATCGTTGCTGACCATAAGCTATCAGCAGAAAAAATTGAATTTACAGTAATTCGTTTTTGTTCAAAAGGTACTTCAACATCCACAATCAACTCGCAGCTGGTGAGTAGTACTATTGCGATAATGTAAGGCCTTCTCATAGGTTATATTCGTTTGGCTTCAAAATTTGAAACGATAGGCGATTGAAGGAATGATAGGAAAAAGACTGTATTGAACAAACTTCTTGCTACCTGCCTTGTCATACGTTAGGTCTATGAAAAATGGATTTCTACGACTGTAGGCGTTATACACTCCTATGCTCCATGATCTTTCGCCCCACTTAGTCTTTTTGGTTGTCGTATAATTCAAATCCAATCTATGATACGCCCTCATACGAAAACTGTTTCGGTCACCATAATATTGAATCGATTGGTCCCCACGATGAAAAGGGTGCTGATCAAAACTACTTTGCGAATAGGACGATTGAGGCAGTGTAACGGCAGCACCCGATCCATATACCCATGTAAAAGAAAAATCTTTGCCGTCTTTCCATTTATACACCACTGCGGTTTTAAGATCATGTCTACGATCATACCGGTAAGGAAAGGTTTTTCCTCCATTAATATTAGGGAAGGTCCGGTTTGTCCACGAAAGTGTATATCCAATCCATCCACTTACTTTTCCTTTCTTTTTCTGAATAAAAAATTCTCCTCCATAACTATTACCGGTACCCGTTTCAACTTTGGTCTGCCAGTCGCTTTCAATATTCAGATAATTTGCACCTTCCTTATATTCCACAAGTCCGGTCATCTTTTTATAATAGCCTTCTATACTTATTTCAAAGTTGTCATTCCAATGGTAGGCTAAACCTGACGAACTTTGGAAAGCTTGCTCAGGACCAATCTTTGCTGTTGCGGGAACCCATAAGTCCGTTGGTAACCCTATCCCTACGTTACTCAGGAGATGGATGTATTGGGTCATCTGAGCGTAGGCAACTTTCCAGGAAAGTGAAGGTGAAATCAAATATCGCGCTGATAACCTCGGTTGCACGGATGAATAAAATTTATTTTCCACCGAAAAACCTGACAAATGAAGTCCTGCGTTAACCTTTAGTTTTTCAGTAATTAAAAAATCATCTTCAACGTAAGCAAAGAATTCTACTGCTTTTGTTACCTGCGCACCTAATGTTGTATCTGCTATTTCAGTTGCACGGTAGCTTAAAACACCAGGCGTAAAACGATGATGTATAGCCTGGCCTCCAAACTTTACATAATGTTTTGGGCTAGGGATATAATCGAAGTCAGCCTTGATTCCAAAATCACGGATACCCGAGTTATATTCTGTATGGTAAAACGTTGTGCGAGTCGTATCAAAATCGGTTATCGATTCTCTTGAATTTGCAGATACATAAAAGCGATAGCGGCTGTACGTTGCTGTAACATTACTAAACAGTTTATTCGACAAAATAGAATTCCATCGCAACGCTGTGATTAGATTTCCCCAACCAAGTCCAATGTTATCTCTACTTTCTGAACTCCGAGATGCCAGCGTGTAACTATACTTGGACCTTGCGTACGCCTTATCATCACCGGTGTACGCACTGAGAAATAACCTATTACTTTTGTTTATCCGGTGATTAACTTTTCCATTTAAATCATAGAAGTAATATCCTGCCTGCTCCTCACCATTTGTCAGGTTTTTGATCAATGGGCTTGCAAGCACATCAATATATGTTCTTCTGCCGGAAAAAATAAACGATGTCCTGTCTTTTATGATGGGCCCCTCTACGGTAAGGCGCGATGCAATCAGGCCAATAGAACCTTCGGCACGGAATTTCTTGTCATCCCCCTCTTTCATAGCGACATTAATAACGGAGGAAAGTCTCCCACCGTAGCGAGCCGGAAATCCGCCTTTAATCAGTTCAACATGATTGATTGCATCTGCATTAAAAACGGAGAAAAATCCGAATAAATGGGATGCATTGTATAAGGGGACACCATCCAATAAAATAAGATTCTGATCGGCCCCTCCTCCTCTTACATATAGTCCGCTGGATCCTTCTGAACCAGCCTGAACGCCCGGTAAAAGTTGCAGCACTTTTAATACATCAACCTCGCCCATTAATGCGGGTAATGACTTTATTTGTTCAATGGGAACATCAATAGTGCTCATTACCGTTCTTTCCTGAATTCTGTCATCAGGTGTTCCCCGTATGACGACTTCATCCAATTGCGCAGCACTGGCTAATTCAATGTTAATGGTTGTATCCTTCGAAAGAAAAAACTCTAAACTCCCAGCCTCATATCCCACGTAAGAGAAACGCAAAGCGACTGAATCTTGTGGAAGTGTTATACTATAAAATCCATAAGTATTCGTGGTGGTACCCTGTAAAGTTCTTGAATTAAATACAGTTGAGCCGATCAGATTCTCACCACTTGCTTTATCCCGGATTGAGCCACTAATTGTAAATTTCTGCCCATGGGATTGAAACAGCACCAGAGTCAATATCAATAGCAACAACGTTTTCATTACATGGTAGTTTAACACCTGGACCTAACGAATTCTTCGAAAAAAAGCACTTTATCGAAACATTAACGAAAAGATATCGCTAATAGTACATATTGACTTCAGGAAAAGAATCTAAAAAAAACTGCCAACCACAGGCATAAAACTTTTTCTGTCACTTTGCTAAAACAAACTCGATTCCATCCTCAAACGATGGAGCAGCTGTCCCCATATGCTCCATCTTTTTGTAAATCTTAGTGGCCATACGGTTTACATCCCTCGTTTTAATACTTTCACTTAAGTTGATAAAATTTAATCTGGAAAAATCATCCAGCTCGAGTTCTCCAAAAGAAATATAAATATTCGCATTCCGGAGCCTATTTTCAGATGTTGACAGACTTTCAAACTGATTTGCCAAATAGTGATCACCATACCATATCGACGGACTCGCTGCAACAAAATTCCTAAAACCAGATGATTTGCTAGTTGTGCGCAATAACGCGTATAAGGTAAAATATCCTCCGAGCGAATGACCCATCAGTGTTCTGTTTGATGTGTCTGTTCGATAGGTACTGTCGATTTTGGGAATAATCTCCTGCGTTATGAAGTCATAAAATTCTTTTCCACCCCCACTTACTTCACCCTCTTCCGACTTTACTGCTGGATAGGTATAGTCGCGATAGCGTAGCGAATCCATGAGGTAAGCGTTCCCATACCCAATACCGACGACAATCGGTTCAATAGAAATTCTTTTTTTTCGATAGAGACCTTCAACAGTCGTAGCAATCTGATCAAAATAGGCATTACCATCCACGTGATATATAACTGGATACTTCTCGTCTGAATTTCGGCCATAGTGCTTTGGTAGTTTGACATAAACACTATACCTCTCGCCGATAGAATCTGAAAAAACAGTAAAGGATGGATCGGTCTCTGTGTCATCTGGTTCATCCGGAGTACTTTTGTCAACGAGCGCGTTAACATACATGCAATAGTGATGCGGTGGTGTATTCCATGACCCCAGACTACTTCTTCTGTAAAAGCTTTTTGACGATCCTCCTAACTTTACTTCATAATAAAGTTGAGGTACGGCATCTCCTGGCTCGGGGATAACCTCTATCGCAACCACAAAATTTCCTTGCAGATAGATATTACGACTATCCAATTCAAACGTTAGCCAGCCATTCCGAATCGGATGACGCTGAATGATACTTCTTTCAATTGCTCTTTCTGCAGGCTTGTTATCACCATCATTGTATTTATAAAAGTTAATCCGAAATGTTCCACTGTCTTTACGGGTAGCGTTGATGTGCAGATTAAGCGATGTTATTTTTGCCGATTTGGAACCAAGCTTTATCAATTGTCCGATCTCAAACACGTCATCAGTCTGAAACATACCATCGGTAAAATGAATCAGCGCTCCACGCTTTTTGATACCATATTTTTTTTCTACCAGATGTTCAGCGTTGATAACTACTTCTGCCAACTGAGTGATTTTACTGCTGAGTAAAATAGTGTCGTAATAATCCTTTCTCACTCCCATGAGATCGAGGTTCACATCATTATATCCAACACACGAAAATGTTAGTGCGTCATTGCGATATTCATCAGTAATGTTTATCGTAAAAGTACCATCCGCTCTGGATGCGGTTCCAATGCCTTTTTGCTTTATACCTATGTTTACATAGGGCAAAGGTTCCTTATTGGCTGAATCTAAAATGATTCCATTGAGCTGTGTCTGTGAGAAAAGCAAACCTGCCCACAACAATTGCACTAAACATAAGACGTTTTTCAGCAGAATAAAAAAGCACCTCCTTTTTCTCATGTTTTAAAGTAGTCTATCAATTCATGACTTCAAGTTTTCTTTTAAAAACCATAGACCAGTGAAAGATGCTTACAAGTGGAAAAAAGTTCTGTGTTTTTATTCCTGTCAGATTATTTGTCTTTTGACAACAAAATCCGGTAGGTCATAAGTTGATGGTGACCCACCTCCTCTTTAAGGTCGCCATTTACAACATTCGCGTTTCGTAAATCGGTTTCAACGTGTGTAGTCTGATATGCAGCACCTATCTGTTGATTAAAGGAGACTGTAACATCTGTATTGTTGTTGGCCATATTCCACAAACGAACAATATGGCCCTTTTCATTTCCATCTTCAGCAGGCTTAAGACTCCATACCAAAACATCGGGATTGTTAAGTGTTAAAAATGAAAATGTATTTTCAGGATATACCGATTCCGTTCCGGTGACAATACCTCCCACGAGTGGATTCTGATGTTCCAATGAAAATCGCATAGATGATACTGCATCAAATTTCCGGTGAGTACCGATCGAGAAGCGTTGTGTGAAGAAGCTATCTCCGCCTTGCTGTTGAATACCTAACCCCTGGCCATCAACCTGGCCACCTGCCAGTATTGACAGTTGTGAAGTATTGTTGTCAAGATTTGTTATAGTGCTGTTACCCAATTTCATGAATGAACAGTCAGCATTGGACAACGTTAGACCGTATCCATTCGAACTCATATCAGCAAAGTGGTTGATAGTAAGCCAGTCAAACCGCCCATTTTGTTTTGCATAGTGACCACCATCGGTATGAGGTTTAGCATTAATCACGGCTCCGATTTCTTCATGCCATACATCTGGATTTGTTAAATTGTAAGAGAATGCCCATTGCTGAACGTCTTTAAAGTTTTCAGTGATCTCATTGTGAATGTCAATCCTGGGTATACTGTTAAACAACGTAATCCTGCTATTATGTTTTAATGGTATTTCCCCTGACAACATCAAGGTCATGGAAACAGGTCCTGCATTCTCTAAGACAAGCTTACCAGTGTTATCAGATCCAGAGCCCAGATCATTCATAAATCTGCCGTTAATTTCTGAAACACACTCGCGGTTACCATTTACTTTGTCAATCAAGCTTGTAATCACACCCTGACTGGTAACGGTTACCTTAAAAAAATCATTCTCAAGAATATTTCCGTTATTCCGCATCGCCATACGAACTTTAGATGGCGTTCCAGAATGTATCTCATAAACCTTATAGCCAAAAGATGGAATGTCAGTAGCCAAAATCCGGATCATTTGTTTTCCATCCTTTACTATCACCTGGGAGGAAACTTCCTTATTCGAATTCATATCAACAACGCGTACATTATCTGGACCGCTGTACACGACATCACACACATCTGTACGCTTCCAGCTCAACGGGTTAAAAGCATAAAACCGGGTTCTCTTCGGATGTTGTTTTATGTAGCTCCCCAGTTTTTCACTTGACAACTGAAATAGCGAATCCACATAGGTAGTAAGTTGTGCTTCAATTTTCCGTTGCCAGGCTGCGCGTTCCACACGCGTTACCGGACCATCGGCAGTCCAGTCGTGTTCGTAATAAAGCCCAAGAGCCATCCAGGCTTTTTCACGCATTACCCTCAGATTCCCGGCGAAGCTTTGATCCTTTTGTACTATCAATGAAGACATCGCTTCGGCTGCACGCAACTTTTCAACTGAGCGTTTTACCTTCGAAGACAACTCAGCCATCGACGCACTGTAGATATCCCATTCATTTCCATAGGCAAGAGATTCATTCGGAATAACCGCTCCATATTTTGTTTCAAATGCTTTGAAGAAATCTGATTGGTTTGAAACGATAACTTGTCTTTCATCATTCGTTTTCTCCTGAGCTGTTGTGATAAACGAATCCGTTGTGGTTTCTAAATCGTCCCAACCATAGCCAAATGCCCCGGCTATCTGGTAAGGGTGATTGGGATGTTGGCATAGCGCTGTAAGTTGTTCAACAGCAAGCGATGGATTACGCGCCTCAGCGTATCCACCCAGTTCTTTGTTACCTCCGGGGGATATGGAATACCATTTCATCATTACAGCGCTATCATCCATTCCTTTATACCAATAAATTTGATTAGCTCTCGTTTTCAGATCTTTTAGTTTGGAAGCACAATCACATACACCTTTCCAACTATACTTCACACCAGAGCCAGCCCAAAGAGAACCCAGACCCAACGGCAAAGTTTGATTTTCCATTGCAACAGCCTGATCAAGATCGAGACTGTACTTCCGCTCCAGATACCCAGCGTAATACATACCCCGCAAAATGCCCTCAGTATTATTCCCGCCATAACAGGAAACCAGTGCATTATAGGGTACACTAATATGACCAGATTTGATTTTGTCTATCACTTTCAAAAATTCTGACTGAGTTTTATTCTTTTCATACTCCCACAACCAGAACGTACCGTCACAATTAAAACGCCCCTGATAAGGTGATGCCAGCGTAGAAGTTTTGTCACTCTGATCAACGTAATAGTCAAGCATTTTTATGAAGGCAGCTCTGTACTGGCTTTCGTTGCCCGTCCACATATAGTCTGTGTGGTCATCATTGGATATATAAAGTTGCTTTTTCTCCTGTGCACAGAGAGAAAGTGTACTGACCATTAGCGCAAGAAAAATTGGAAGATACAGTTTCATGATTTTACTTTTCAGTGATTCAATTTGCTATGCTGCGTATAGCCGTCAGCACTATTCAACTTCAGTCACCTTTCCGCCGACCGTAAAAGTATCACCAACGTTTAATTTTTTCGCGAGGTGATATGCCATAAAATTAAACGGGACGATGTTATTCAGAATAGAAAACTTTTCTTCTACACCCGCCTCTTCAACAGTGAATACCTTTGCACCACACTGTTCAATCTTCTTAGACAATTCGACAGTTCTCTTATAGGATGGTCCCTGTGAGAGAATCTGAATTACAATACTATTTTTAGCTGTCTCTTTCGGACCGTGATCGTATTGAGCCATAGGTAATCCATGGAAGTTTCGTTTTGTGCTTTCGCTCAATATCAGAGCTGCTTCCAGCGCTGTGCCAATATTGGGTCCGCTACCCGTAATGTAGATTCCATGAATATCACCAGTTTTCAAAAGATCATAAACCTGATTTGCCATTGATTCGCCGTGCTGCTCATAAACTTCCATATTGTTTGTAAGTACTTCAAACGCTCCGGAAGCATCCATACCGAAACCTTTGAAGAGTGCCAGCAAAGTATTGGTATAAGTCTTAGAGGAAGAATTATGTTCTTCTCCGGCTAAAATTGAAACACATTCTTTAACGTTTTTTCCTTTGGCCAGGGTGCTGTTTAAATCATTTGTAACGGCAGTGTATCGATTCACTAAGTCTGTACACCACAACGCTTCACTACTCCTCCCCGATTGAGATAATATTACGGCTTCATCGATTTTTCGTTCAGGCTTTAAATACGTAAAGTATTCAGAAGCAAGTTCGGGAAAGATATCAATACTCATGTACTTGAAAGCCAACGGCGCAAAGTAGGACGAACCCATCCCCAGATAAGGAACCTTTAGCGGAAGAGAATATATCGACGTATCGTTCAAAAGGTCTCTCCCTCTTTGGGGAATTTCCAATATTTCAGAAAGACTTTTATCCATTGGTTATTGTTTAGTTATGTTCGCAGCAATTGAAGGCCGAACTTCTGCCGCCTTTTCATAAGAAAGTAATAAAGCGGCTGCTGTAGCAAGGCAGATGCCCCCCACTTCAAAAATCGTCAGCGTTTCACTTAAAAAAATAATCGCAAGTAAAATTGTAAACACAGGCTGCAAGGCTCCTGCAATTGTCGTTACTTTTGATGCCTTACCTTCTGCGCTGTACGCAGCAAAACTTGCCAGTACGCCTAATCCATTTAGCATTCCAGCAAAAGATCCCAGCACTAGCGTCCGCTGTGAAACCTGGAAACTTACTTCCCCCATCACGATAAATATCAGAGAAACCGCTGCAGACGAAACGATAAAAATTACGTACGACCATTCCGCGGATATATAATTGGTTGTAACCTTTTGCGCAGCACTAAATACACCCCAGAAAAAAAGTGCAATGAGCGCAAACAACAGCCATGAGTTAAGACCGATGCTCGCAAAAAAAGCTTGCGGATCAGTGAACAAAAGGGTTTCCCCTGAAAGTATAACAATAGCCGGAACGGCTAGTACAACACCTACTGCGTTCAACCAATGCATTTTTTCTTTCAAAATAAGTAACGCTATGGCAATCGTAACTAATGGATACAAGTTAGAAACCGGAATAACAATAGCTGCTAACCCGCCATTACCAAACGCTTTATACACGGCAATATTTCCGGCTACAGCAAGCACACCTGCGACAAGCCCCCAGATAATTCCTTTACGGTTCACAGGTTGCTTTTTTGCTCTGCCGATAACCAATGGAATCGTAAACAGCATACCAATTGTAAACAAGATATGGTTCATGTAGGGACTTACATCATCTGAAATAATTTTAGCCATAACACCCCATACGCCCCAAAAAAGCGCCGCAACCACAGCGTATATAATCCAGCGTTGATTTTTAAGATTCATACCCAATAATTCAAAGCTTTATTAAATGTCAAAGTTGACAACTATAATTTTTGCACTACTGTAAGAACAATGCAGCACTTCCCAAAATGCCAGCGCGTTCATTAAGTGTCGATATAGCAATCTTTACAGAATACTTTTTAAAAGGCCTCAACAAATTGGTGTCTTCCAGAAATGGAAGATCATTCTTCAACGCATTGGCTACACCCCCACCCAACACAATCATATCGGGAGCATAAATATTTATGTAATTATCTATCCCCGTCTTTAAATGTTTTAACCATTGGTCTACAATTGATCTCGCTAGTGCATTTTTTTGATGAGCCAGTTTGAAAATACTTTCCGCATCCTCAATACTTTTATCTTCTGATTGTAACGGTTCTCGCTTTGCAGTTTCCACTAGTCCGGTACCAGAAACTAAAGATTCCAGACAGCCGGTTTTACCGCAGTAGCATTTCACATCGTTGTCAGCTATGGTGATGTGGCCTCCCATATGTGCATACGGCAATGACTCCGGAAGTTGTCCGTTTACTGTAAACCCCAATCCCAGTCCTGTACCCAGCGTCAGCATCAGCATCCTGTCAAAGCCTTTGCCTATTCCAAAAAGCGCTTCCCCCAGCGCAACAATTCTCGCATCATTATCGACACGGCAAGGTAAATTGAACTTTCGCTCAACCATTTCCACCAGCGGATAATCCTCCATGAACTCAAGGAAGCCGTAAGTAGAATCAACAATTCCATTTTTGAACACAAATGATGGCACGCCAAAACCAATACCTTCGATCTTAATCTGATTTTTGTCAGCAACCTGTTGGATTGATTGTATGGCTGAATCGATCCCGACATGAAATATTTCAGGAGACTTGGTTTCTGTTGGAAAAACGGCGCTGTGGAGAACTTCTCCAGTATGAAGATCTACCAACCCTGCTTTTGTCCTGGTACCACCAATGTCGATTCCTACTGCTATTTTATTCATTAAGATCAGGCATTACCAGGTGTGAATATAGCTTGACAGTCAGATTTATCATTGGTGAAATTCTCGACATTGTAGATTTGATTTCACTGCTCAATTGAGCAAGTTAAGTGATGGGCATTCATGAATTCACATACTATTCAAACCAGTTTTAGTATTTTTTTGGCATCGAAGATTGAATCGACCTTTGAAGGATCAGGTGAGAACTATTCACCTCTCCGGAAGCTAACAGCTCGCTAATTGACTTTTGTGATTGTATGTTTCCGGCTTCTGGAGAAATGGGAATGTTCTCGCCATTACGATCGATACGAACTGCCTGAACCGTATCCCGCAATTGATAGTTAAGCACGGCCAATAATTCCTCCTTCATTCCACGATCATAAATTGGAAAGCAAACTTCTATGCGTCTGTAAATGTTCCGGTTCATCCAATCTGCTGAACCCAGATACAGCTCATGGTCACCATTGTTATTAAAAACAAAGATTCGTCCATGTTCAAGATAGCGGTCAATAATACGGATTACCGTTATGTTTTCACTCATCCCTTTTACACCCGGAATCAGGCAACAGATACTCCTGACGATCATCGATATTTTAACACCCGCTGCGGAGGCTTCATACAACTTGGATATCAATACTCTATCCTCCAGATTATTCATTTTAATGATGATGGATGCCGGTAATCCTTTTTTAGCGAAGGCTATCTCACGATCTATCATCTGCAGAAATCGCTCTTGTAGATTAAATTGAGCGACCAACAAATGCTTAAATTTTATTAAGTCGGAAGAACCAGGTTTTTTACGCTTTCTCAAGAATTGAAACAGTTGTTCAGCCTCTTTCAGGATGCCAATGTCTGCGGTCATTAGAACATGATCGGTATAATACTTAGCCGTACTTTCGTTGAAGTTGCCCGTGGCGAACAATCCAAAATATTCAGATTTGTTATCCTTCTTTCTTTTTACAAGCGCAATCTTAGCATGAACTTTTAAGTCGGGTATACTAAAAATAATCTTTACCCCTGCGTGCTTCATCATCCGGGCCCACTTAATGTTGTTGGCTTCGTCAAACCTTGCTTTCAATTCAACAAAGACAGTAACTTTTTTTCCATTGTGTGCTGCAGTAATCAGGGCAGAAGCAATTCGGGAATCACTGGCAATTCTATACAACGTAACGTAAATACGGGAAACAGATGTATCGATCGCGGACTCATTAAAAAAACGCAGAACTGTATCGTATGCATGGAAAGGGGGATGTAGTAAAATTTCCTTTCTGCGGATATGGTCAAACAACAACCGGTCATGTCGTTCGATAGGATACTTAATGGATGGCCATCGTTCATAAAAGAATACGCTATCATTGATAGGCAGCGATGAAAGATCTTTTAGGTTGTGATATACGCCACCTCCTACATTGGTTGCCTTTTTAAGTCCAAGCCTTTCCTGCAATAATTCGAAAGCCTTTTGGGGAATGCAAGACTGATATAAAAAACGTGTAGCGAGACCAAAATCTCTCCGGGAAATCTCCCGTTCAATTTTCGCTGCAAGATTACCTTCAAATTCGTCCTGCAAATCCAGTTCTGCGTCGCGCGTCACTTTAAAACTATACGCTGAAATCTCTTCATGGTCTCCGAAAATATTGGAAAGGTTAGCGCGAATAATATCATCAAGAAAAACAATGACTGGTCCATCGTCACCTGGTATACTGGAAAAACGGGGCAGCCTGTCGGAGGGTATGTTAATAATGAAGTGGCGCTCTTTTTGGGTCAGAGAACGCACGTTAACGAGGAAATACAGTTTATTATTCTCCGGAAAAAAATCAAGGTGGTTGGTCAGTTCAACCACATGAATCAGTCCAGCTACTTCATTCAAGAAATAGTCTATCGCATAATTTTCTACAAAGTCAGGCAATGGTTGATTAAACAACAAGGTAATTTTATGCCGTGCCAGCGCCGGTATGATATCCGATGAGAGTATCTTTCCAAATTGCTCCTGCTGACTTAAAATCATGTCATTGACGGTCTCTAAAACTGCAGGGTGTGTTTTTAAACTCTCTGTTCCTTTTGTTCTAATCCTGTCGAGGGCCAGAAGTGAAGGCATTCGAACGCGGTAAAACTCATCGAGGTTAGAGGAGAATATAGAAAGGAACTTCAGGCGTTCCATCAGGGGTACGGTACTTTTTGCAGCCTCATCGAGCACACGTCTATTAAAAAGCAGCCAACTCTTATCGCGGTCGAAGAAAGAATGTCTGGGTTTGATCGATGAAGTTATTGTCATGGTTTGCGCAAACTAACCTGTAAAACGACGGCAACCAACCTTCATATGTTTCGTTGATGTTACCTTACTATTGCGTTTTCTGCCGCTAGTGGCAAAGATAAAACATCATTCCAGAATTTGAATGACTACATGGACCCGTTTACACGGTGGTAATGAAAAATCAATGCTCCAGAAAATCCAGGTCTTTACCATGCGTTTCCTCAATGGTAAGCACAGAGGCATAAGACAAGGCAAAACAAACAATACCCACTAGCGCAGCAGCCTGTGGGACGGATAAGAAAGCTTTTGATCCGTTGAAACCGAGCGTCATCATTACAACGGTTCCTCGTACCATATTGGGTACCGTGGTCGTTACAGTGGCCCGCAGATTAGTACCAAACTGTTCTGCGCTTACGGTGACAAACATTGCCCAGTATCCAATACCAAAACCCATAAAACCTACGACAACATAAAACATCGTTTCTGTATGGAGATCTACAAACAAATAAATAACCGCAAGGATTAAGGTGATAGACATCATAATGAAAATAGCCTGCTTTCGTGATCGTAATAAATGGCTGAATATACCGCTTGATAAATCCCCGACTGCCAACCCTACATAACACCACATAATGGCAAGACCTGGCTTAATCGGTTCGGGTATCCCCTGGGCTATACCAAACTCATTACTGAAAGTTGCCAGAATACCAATGACAAACCATGTAGGCAGACCAATACCGATGCATTTCAAATAGCGTAAGAACCGCTCTCCATTCGTAAACAGTGAAAAAAAGTTTCCCTTCTCAATCCCGTGATCCTGACGTACTGTTTTGAACATTGACGATTCAATGATGCCTGCACGCAATAAAAGTAAGGACAGTCCCATACCTCCGCCAATGAAATACGCCACCCTCCATTCAAACAACTCAACAACAAAATAGGCTACTACGGCTCCCAGCAAACCAACACCGGCAATTAAGGACGTACCCAGTGCGCGATACTTTGCAGGCAGTATTTCTGAAACTAAAGTAATACCCGCACCCAACTCCCCGGCTAAACCAATTCCCGCGATAAGCCTGATGATTTTATAGGTTGTAACATCCTGAACAAACCCGCATGCGATATTTGCCAACGAATACGTAAGAATAGATCCAAGCAAAACCGAAAGCCTTCCACGTTTATCTCCCATTACACCCCAGAGAATACCACCGACAAACAAGCCCGTCATCTGCCAGTTCAGAATACTTGCACCAACCAGCGACAATTCTTCACCGGACATTCCCAGGTCGATCAAACTAGGAATCCGGACAATACCAAAAAGAAGCAGATCATAGATATCGACAAAATAACCTAATGCGGCGATGATTACAGGAAGCGTAACAATTTGTTTCAGTAGTGGCTGATCTTTCATGGAGGAGAGTTCTATAGTCGTGGCAGATATTCATATCCGGGAACGAGTATACCAAAAAAATTAAAATAAAAAATTGGAGTTGGATAAAAAATGGACATTCAACTAAAAAAACAGGTTCATCGCACCGTATCGTTTAATATTTATGACAAACCCACTACCATTTAAGTAGTGAATATCAGACAATACAGGTATAGGTTGCCCCTGAAATTTTAGTCAAACTTGTTATAGGGTATCCGCCTTAGGTTAGCACCTTCTTCACATAGGCCGTCCGTTCTTTGTAGAGTTGATCCAGATCCTTCATGGACTTTGCAATCTCAGCCTTAGCACCTTCATAGTTGGTCCAAACCTCTCTCAGGCGCGCAGTAATTTGTTTCCCATCCGTCTTGTCGATTTCAAAAATCCAGTCATTGAACCCAAGGTCGTAATACATCTGCCCCTTGATAGTATCTTCAGGCTGACGAAGGTAAAAGAAAGGCACACCACTGGACGCTGCCATAATGGGCGAATGGCACTCGAAACTCAATACGGTATGAGCTTTGGCATAAACAGAAGCCGCCTCATCCGTAAGCCAGTAGCCGCGCTTCACGACAAAAGGCTTTACGTCATCTGGTAAAGGATCAATAAGCAATTCATCCATTATGTCGACCTGGTACGTCATCTCCGGACAGACTAGTATTTTGTTTCCGGTTTCGCGTACCCAGGCGATCATAGCTTCACGGAGTTTAGCATGGTCCTTTTCCTTGTTCTCTGCATTCACCCGCATTACCTTCTCAATATGTTCTTCCGACCAGTTTACTTTTGCAAACTGATGGTAGGGTGTATACCTCAACCTGGGAATAACACAAATGAATTTTTTACTCTCAAGCTTGTTTTCTGAAATGAAATCCGATGCTTTTTTATCGTTAAAGATATTCAGGTAAAAAGTAGCATCCGGTGCGAAGGCAACATGTTTGCCTTTTATCCCCACACCTTCGAGTACCTTCAATGATTCTGTTTCGCGTGTGTAGATGAACGCCGCCTTCTCCAGAATGGGCTGCAGGGTCTTATCAATATTCTGAATCGTAGTCCCGAAGATTCCATATGGTTTTTTCGTTGCCTTTATCCATGCTTCAAGATTTTGCTGCCCTACAACTGAAGGTCCGGAGCCGTGGATCATGATATCAGCTTTGGTGAAAGCTTCGGTGATTTCAGGATTAGAAACGTTTTTATCCTGATCTACACCACCATAAATGATCTTAACTTTCGGAAAATTACGGTTCAGAAGTTCTTTTACATCTTCTCCATTTGACCGCTTCCAGAGTATTATGGTTGCATCTGGAAGAAAGGTCTGAAGCACATGAAGTAAACCGGGAGTGTGGGCGATATCGCCAATATTTACATCCTGCCAGCCCGATACCAGAAGGATTGTCAGCGATTTCTGCTTCTTTGCAAAAGCTGCGATATGTGCAAAAGATCCTGCCAGTCCAACGGTAAGTATACTTGTCTTTTTAATCCAAAGTCTGCGCGATATATTTTTCATCTCTACAATAGTTTTACAAAATCAATATTCCAAACTCCTGTTTCACCTTACAAGAATTTCATTCACCAATTCTTCCCAAATTCCGGCAGAACCCTTACACTCTATTCAGCACCCGGATAGCCAGGATTTTGCGGAATTGGTGCCTTACTGTTTGCATCAATGAAACTTTGTGGAATAGGCCAAAGCTCATTAAAAGGCTCAATCGTATTTGTAGACCGAAAGTTATAAAGCTTGGTCCGTTCGTATAACTTCCCCAACCGTACTAGCGTGCGTCTCCGCGGTTCTTCAATTGTAAGCTCACGCGCACGCTCATCTAAGATGAAGTCGAGTGTTACATCCGCTGCCGAAATTGACGCCGCCTGGGCCCGTGCTCTTACCACATTGATGTCGTCGGCAGCAGCCGATGGATTTCCGCTGTGAAAATAAGCTTCGGCTCTCAACAAGTAAGTTTCCGCAAGGCGCATTCTGATTTTATCATTTGAGGTTCGACCCGTGTTTGCTCCAAAGAAAAAAATCCCTTCTACCTTTCTTATCATAGGATAAAATACCCGCAATGTATCGACGACAATTGAACTCTGGTTTCCCTGGCCATCTACAGCATAAAGCTTGCCATCACCTCCTTTAACAGTCTTGTATTCCTGGCCAAAATATTCTGACGCCGGATTATTGTTAAACCAGGTCCTGCGAATATTATGCTTCGAATTCCTGATGTCATTCGGATCGTTCCAGATCAGATAATTAAAATAATCAGTACCACGATTTCCGCCTTGTGATCGACCCAAGCTATCGCTTACTAATAATGCATTCTTATTATCAGCCCCTCTTGCATCTTCGAATTTCGGACCCCACCAGCGAATTTGAACATTCTCCTGTTCACCCCCACCCGGTGTACCGAATTCATATTGAACTACCCAAATGGTTTCTAGATTCCCAGAACCGCGGTTCTGTTGATTGGTCCAGAATAAATCTGAAAACACATCCCCCGGCCGTTGCGTATCACCGAAACGCTCTGTCATCAACTTGTATTCGCCTGCGCTTCCGTTGATCACATTTGTGGCAGCATTAATCGCTTTTTCATAAAATGAATTGTCATTTGTTACCTGACCCATGCTGATGTATACCTCTGTGAGGAGATGTAACCCCGCAGCTTTGAAAATCCTTCCATTAGAACTGCTTGTGTTCTGAACATTCGGCAGATGCTGAACGGCAAACTCAAGATCTTCCATTACAAACTGCAACACCTCCTGACGGGAAGCGCGTTGAAAATCAAAACGAGGAACGGTCAGTTCTTCTGCAATGATCGGAACACCGCCATACAAATTCACAAGCGTGTTATAAGTATACGCTCTAAAGAATTTTGCTTCTGCCAGCACAGCATTTTTTTCCTCGTCAGTCCATACCACATTTGGATTTTCTGCTCGTGATATTATCAGGTTCGCTACTTTGAGCATTTTAGAATATGCCCAGTTCCAATAGCTTACTACTACATCTGTCTGAGAGTTGATCAACGTATAGTCCGTGAAGAACCGGCCATCAGCGACTCCGCTGGTAGCAACATCGGTACCATTCCCCATCGGGTCAGGACGATCTTCAAAGTTTTCTTCTCGTGCGAAACGATGTAACGTAACAATGTAAGCATCAAAACCTGCTTTATCCACCAGAGAATTCTCGGGACTAAACCGATCAAGCGGCTGCTCATCCAGATAGTCCTCGCCACATCCCACAATGATCAGCATACATGCGATCAATAGAGTTAAAGTTTTTATAGTTTTATTGTAATTCATAATGTTTTCGTTTTGTTGGCCAATACTGGTAAAATTATAAACCGATGTTGATCCCGAAGACCCAGGATTTAATCAATGGTCCTGATGTAGGTTCGTAAATTCTAGCCTCACCGTTTTCAGGGTCATAGCCAGACCAATCCGTCCAGGTCTTTAAATTTTTACCGCTGACGTATACTCGTACATTTTGAAGTTTGAGTTTGCTAATAACATCGGTAGGAATAGTATACGCCAATGTTACATCCTGCAAACGGGCATAATCACGCTTCTGAAAAAATCCATATCCCAGCGGATTAGGATAACCAACGCTTGCCCTGTCCGATAACGGATTCGCCGGTGTCCAGTATGGTAGATCCAGCACGTTAACCCGATCATAAAAATTAGTACCGGGATTGGTTACACCATTCGGTGAAACTCCACCAACTCTTCCATTTATAAAAAACGAAAACATAAAGCCTTTGTAGGTAACGTTGTTGGTGATACCCCAGGTAAAATCCGGCTGACTTGTACCTATTACCTGACGATCATCGGGAGTTATTCTTCCATCGCCGTCGATATCCTTGAACTTCAGATAACCGGGTTTTGCATTTGGATCAATTGAAAAGTCATCTTCCGCCTGCCAGATGCCATCATACACATAATTAAAATGTGAAAAGAGCGGCTCGCCAATAAACCTGCTGCTCGCAATATCATCCTTCTTACCATCGAGTTCTAAGATTTCATTTCTATTGACGGTATATACAATCGAGGATGACCACTGAAAACTATTTTTAACGATGTTGACTGTATTCAGCGTAAGTTCAATTCCCTTATTGTTCATCTTACCGATATTGGTAAAAAATTGATTATAGCCGTTTACATTGGGAATAGAAAGTTGTAATAAGAGATCGGATGTATTTCGGGTGTACAAATCAACAGCTCCGTTAACCCGGCCTTTCAGAAAAGCGAAGTCTACCCCCAGGTTAGATGATATCGTCGTCTCCCAACCCAGTAAAGGATTTGGAAATGAAGTTGGATTCAAACCGGTTGAAGGCGTACCACCGTCACCAAATACATATTGCACAGAAGCTACGTTGCTTAATGAAGAGTATGGATCGACTCCCCGATTTCCGTTTTTACCGAAAGAATATCTCACCTTAAGTAAATCGAGCCACGTCACTGCACTCATAAAACCTTCATTTGATACAACCCAGCTCGCACCCATCGAAGGAAATACACCAAATTTTTTACCTGCACCAAAGGCGGAGAATCCATCACGGCGTACAGTGGCATTTAACATATATTTTTCCATAAAGCGATAGCCGATTCTGGCCATACTTGAAACGGCTCGCGATTCCACTGCAGTGGTTCTTACGGTTTGATTTTCACCAACACCTAATCCATTGTAAGAAAGTGCATCATTGAAAATATTATTTGCAGAAAGCCTGGAGTTATTATTTTTTGAATCTTCAAAACCATACAACAACGTCACATCAATGTTGTGTCCGCCTCCAATCTGCTTATCATAACGGAGAATGTTTTCAACAATAAGGTTAAATGTTCTACCATGTTCCTTGCTACCAGATCCTAAGGTGTTAAAGCCTTCACGGTTGTACGACGGTGCATAGTTAAAGATTTCACTCTGCAAAAGAGTATTGCCGTTTCGAATTCGGTAAGTAAGGCCGGGCAAGGGCAATTTAACTTCAGCATAAATATTACTGAATAAATTTGTCCGTACATCCTTGTTATCATTTCGCAGAGTATTAAACAACGGATTAACCGCGAGTCCGTCATTCATGGGTAATCTACGTGGACTACCATCCTCAAAATAAAACTCGCTGTACGGGCTGAGCATGTTTGCATATCCGTACTCTGCTTCAATGCCCGAATAATCTTTGATTGAAAGTCCGGTATTTGTACCTACCGTAAGCCAGTCTGTAACTGCTATGTCGAGGTTTAATCTGCTCGACAAACGACTGAATTGATCACCTGCAAGAGGGGATTTCTGATCAACATAAGATCCGGACAAGTAATATGTGATGCGGTCCGTTTGACCAGAGATGCTCAGCTCATGACTCTGCATTGGTGCATCCTGTTTAATTTCTTGCCATGGATCAACCGTTTTTCCTGCCTGAAAATTTGCTTCTTCTAACGGATTAAGAATGGTTAGATCACGACCAGCAAAGTCGCTGGCATCTTGTTTCAATTGAATATACTGGTCGGGGCCCAATACCTTTGGAATATGGGCGAAATCAGAAACACCATAATACCCATTGTAATTAAGCTTAGGCTGACCTTTTTTTCCTTTTTTAGTGGTTATCATAATAACACCATTGGATGCACGCGAGCCGTAGATCGCTGCCGAACTACCATCCTTTAAGATGTCCATGGATTCAATATCGTTCGTATTGATATCAGATAAACCGCCGGAATATGGTATACCGTCTAATACAATCAGCGGTGCATTACTTCCATTGATGGAGGAATAACCGCGTATATTAATCGTTCCATCAGCACCCGCTCTCCCATTATCCGTAACCAATACGCCGGCAATGGAACCGCGTAAGGCCTGAACAAGATTTACATTGGGCTGCATGGCAACATCCTCCCCTTTTACACTCGCTACAGCCCCGGTCAGATCAATCTTTCGCGATGTTCCATAGCCCACCACAACTACTTCGCTCAGGGTTTGAATGTCAGGTTGTAGCGTGATGTTCAGTGTAGTTTCATTTTGAACATTTATTTCCTGTGTCATATAACCAATGAAACTGATAATGATCGTTGCATTCGCATCGGCAAGAACGATCACAAAGTTTCCATTAGCATCTGTAGATGTGCCATTCGTAGTACCCTTTTCCACGACGTTTACACCGGGCAACGCCTGCCCTTCATTATCCACAATTCTACCTCGGATTTCGTAGACATCGGGTGTGTCAGGCAAACTTTGATTACCAACTGACTGGCGTTCTCTTTGTGATTTTAGGATGATCTGTTTCCCATTTACTTCATAGACTATGTCGGCATCAAAGATTTGATCAATAATGTCAGACACTTTGGTCTCCGCGACATCAATTGAAATGATTTTTCCAATGTCAATCAATTGAGAACTGTAGGTAAAACGAATACGGGCTTTCTTTTCAATCTCTGTAAGTACTTTTCTGATCGCTTGATTTTGCGCAGAAAGTGAAATTTTTTTCTCTAATACCTCCTGGCCCTTTACATCAATACCATATGACCATGCAGCGAACATGGCCATCAGTACGAGTTGAGTAAGGGAGAATTTCATACAGGCAATAAAATATTTTTGAATAGGTCGGTACTTATTCATAACTTGAATAGTTTTTGTTTGAAGAAGACAAAACAAGTCAATACGTCCCTGGGAGGTATTGATTCGGGCCAATGATGGTGGTACATCATTGGCCTCTTTTATATGGGGGTTGTCAGGTAGATATGTGTTGCAAAGTTATTTGAGTTAAGGGTGAGCGCAAGTAGGACTTGACATTACAATTTTTGTATCCACTTTCTTATAAGCAGAACCGATAGCAGTTGAAATTATATCCAGTCTTTCATAAAATTCTTCATCATAAAATGTAGTGGTTAGAACGCATTTCGAAAATGCACTTTTGTCGAAAATGATATCAACACCATACATCCTTTTCATGTCTTCTAAAATTTCGTCGATTGGCTTTTCATCAAAATGAACTTCAAATTTATTTATATCGACTACAGGCGCCGGATTCTCCACAATAGTTGCTTCTACTACCTTCGTAATTCTATTGTAAACTGCCTCCTGATTCGGCAATAATACCACAGAATTCTGTTCCGGCTGGTGCTCCGTATAAACCGATACTTTTCCCTCCTGTACTGATACTTTTGTGTGGTCATCACCATCGTAGGCACTTACAATAAAACTTGTACCCAATACTTTCGTTACTATGCCGGAAGCATAAACGTAGAAAGGTTTTGATTTATCAGACGCTATGTCGAAGGATGCTTCACCCTTTAGTGTTACAGTTCGAACTTTACTTTCCGCCGTAAAGGCCACCGTTAACGCACTCTTCGGACTAATTAAAATTTTACTTCCATCAACCAGCACTACGGTTTTCGACTCAGTACTTTCGTTGTAGATAACTTCATTTAAGGGAACTAAGACTGCGGCTTCCTGACTGACTTCGAATGTGTTAAGATAATAGGGTACCAATCCAGCAACAACTAACAAAACCACCGATGCTGCAATAGCGGTGTAACGCCAGACATCACTGCGTTTATGGGTACCAAAAGTTGGATTTGTTCGCGCATGACGCGTAATATTTTCGCGAAGTCGTGTCCCGATACTATTTAGAAGCAATTCAGAGTTGGGTAACTCTTCTGAAGAAATGTTAGCATTCCTACTACCCATAGAGGAGTACCACTGGTCCACATATCTTTGCTCTTCGGCCGTACATTTGCCTTCGAGATAACGCTTAATCAGTTCGGAGAGGTCTTTTTGATTTTTTGGCATAGCTTCACAATTAGGGGTATAACACACAACACTGGAATTACCCTAAATCGATTGCAACTTATTTTTCAATTCTTTTGAAAAAGTTGCAAACGTTTGCTTTTAAATATGTGTATCTATAATTTCGTTGTTTCTACCGAACCGAATCGAATGGCCAACCATTACCCTTCCGATCAGCAATTGATAGAAGCGCTCCGACAGGGCGATGAACAGGCGTTAACTACAATCTTCAATCTCTATTGGAAGCGGTTATACTTTATGGCTTTACGCCGAACAGGAACACACGAAGCCGCTGAAGAAATTGTACAGGAGCTTTTTACCGAACTATGGGATAAGAGAACTCATTTATTTAATGGCGATCGCGCTACCCTTAAGCTTGCACCATATCTACTCACTGCGGTAAAAAATAAAATATTGAACCTGGTACGTTCGAGACTACAGCGGAAAAACTATTGGGAGTATTATCAGAAGTTTCTTCCTGAGCAGGAGAACACAACAGAAAATCAGGTTGAATACAATCAACTCGTTAACATGATTGAGAAGGGTATTGAACAGCTTCCCGAGAAATCAAAAAAAGTATTTCGTCTTAACCGGTTAGAAGGAAGGTCCATAGAAGAAATCGCGACTCAGTTGAATCTATCTGAAAAGTCAATCGAATACCATCTCACAAAGTCCCTCAAAGTAATCCGTCTTTATCTAAAGGATTATATAGTCTCCTTTGGCTTTTTACTCTGGACTATAATCGCTTTGAGTTGAACCTATCTATTAAAACTCACAAACCCGCCTGTACAAATTTCAAACACACAGGTTTATCCACTGAAATCTTTTTTCCTGTGGCTGTAAGCAATCCGGTTTTCGCATTGCGTTGAAAAATAACGATCTCATTACTTTCCTGATTACCAACCAGCAAATAATTTCCGGTTGGATCAATCGCAAAATTACGGGGCGTTTTCCCCAGAACAGCACTACGACCAACGTACGTTAACATTCCCTTTTTATCAATAGCGTAAATAACAATTTCATTTGCTTCACCACGATTCGATGCATAGAGAAATTTTCCATCAGGTGAAACATGAATATCTGCCGCTCCAACTTTACCTTTAAAATCAGGAGACAACATGGTGATGGTTTGTTTTTCTACGAGCTTGCCATCTTTATAATCGAATGCTACAACTGCAGCTTCCATTTCCAATACCAGGTAAGCATGGATCCCATCCGGATGAAACGTAAGGTGTCGAGGACCACCACCGGGCTTAACCGAAGTAAAAGGAGGCTCAGCAGGCGACAAGGCCTGCGGTTTGGATGTATCAACCTGATACGTAGTTACTTTATCCGTTCCTAAATCGGCCACCATTAAAAAACGGTCATCGGGTGACAATACAACGGAGTGCACATGCGGCTCTTTCTGACGATCTTTATTTACACTACTACCGGTATGCTGAATATTTTGCACATCCGAACGCAAAGATCCATCGGTGTGCAAAGGCACAGACAGAAGATTTCCACCACTATAATTTCCAATGAATACAAATTTCTTTTGCTTATCCACCGAAACATAACAAGTGTGATCGCCCTCGGAAGGAACACTGTTCATGAATACTAACTCCCCGGTCACCGGATTAAATGAATAAGCATTTACACTTCCTTTATTTTCCCCCGTCTCACTTACAGCATATACATTTTTCTTATCGGCGCTAACCGTGAGGTACGAAGGATTCACAATATCAGTGACGACACTCTTCTCACTAAAAGCCGCTGTGTGGGTATCAAAATGATAAACATGAATACCATTGGTCTTGTCCGCATTAGAATAGGTACCTACGATCAAATGATACTCCTTACCGGTTGGGTTCTGCGCTTGCATAGTTGATAACGAACAAAGAAAAATAAAAAGAATAGCTGCCGTCCTCATAATGTGTTATTAAAAGATACATACAAACTTGCAATATTTTACCGACTACTACCTTACCGTTCGGAAATTATTTCTACAATAAAACCCTATCCGTACACAGTTGGGCGTGTCCCGATTGCAACGCACAAGGCCAGCACAAATCGGGCCGCGCTATCCGTTATACTCCTCGTGCCATCACCCATGCCTCTGCTACTGCGGGGTACCACTCCTATCGCTCACGCAAGCTTAACCTTAAACTTTGGTCAAAAATTCTACCAAAAAGAACCGAAAAACAAAAGTTGTTTCCAAGACGAATAAATATGATCTTACACGTGTTGTTCAAAAGACACTAATAAAATTTAACTGATGTATTATGGAGCCTAAAATATTTGAACAAGTTGATGAATACATCCGGGAGCTCGTAGGGATAGAAGATGATGCCCTGAAAGCCGCCGACCAATCTATAAAAGAATCCGGACTGCCACCGATTGCTGTATCCGCGAATCAGGGAAAGTTTTTACACATCCTGGCAAAAAACTGTAACGCTAAAAAAATTCTCGAGGTTGGTACCCTTGCCGGGTACAGTACCATTTGGCTTGCACGTGCGCTTCCCTTGTATGGAAAGCTTATCTCGCTGGAATATGAACCTGCACACGCTAAAGTGGCAAAAGATAATATTGAAAAAGCCGGCCTTACAAGTCTCGTGGATATTAGAATTGGTAAAGCTCTCGATTTGTTAGCCGACCTTGAATCCAATCATGAAGGTCCATTCGATTTGGTTTTCATCGACGCCGACAAACCCGCTTTAACAGAATACTTTCAGTGGGCTTTGAAACTGTCTCGCCCCGGAACATTAATTATCGCGGATAACGTCATCCGCGAAGGCCACGTCACTGACCCCAATTCAAAAGATGAAATTGTGATGGGTGCAAGGAGATTTAATGACTTTCTGGCGAACACATCAGAAGTAACTGCTACGATTATTCAAACCGTAGGCTCAAAAATGCACGACGGAATGGCTTTGGCAATTGTGAATTAGTTTTTGAAATGGTAAATTGATGGCGGTTGGAATTTCAAGTTGAATTACCAAAAGAACGCACTATGTACATTTTGCAGTGTAAATGAAAAGTTTTATATAGATAACTAAACCACGCAAATAGAACGATAGCAGAAATTCATCAAATCTTTTTATATGAAAAAGTATATCACATTGTATTTTCTCGTTGTACTACTATTCCCGGCTAATGGACAAACATTCGCTGACTGCTCTAAAACTTATCACGAATCATTTAATAAAATCCAACTCCAGCGAACGCTAAAAAAACTCGACAACAAGGTTGCCGATAGCTTATTATTCGCATTCAGTCAAAATTTAGACAGTTGTGTTATAGGTAAAGAACTTCCTGATTTAACCCTACTGGGACGTTCAGGTGAAGTTTATACGAATGAAAGTTTAAAAGGAAAAGTCGTTATGTTTAATTTTTGGGCCGTTAACTGCGGGCCTTGCCTTGGGGAGATTCCCGTTCTGAACAAATTACACCTTTCATATAAAGACAACAAAGACTTCATGCTGATTTCAATTCTAGTAGACAAAGAAGAAGACTTGCAAAAGTTCCTGGAAAAGGGTCTTACAAAAAGAAGAATAGTGTACGAAGTGATACCAGATTCAAAAGCCGTTTTAAAAAACACATTCACATTGGTAAAAGCTTATCCTACAAATTTATTTGTAGACAGAGAAGGAAAACTATTTATGAAAAACAGCGGTGGAATTATTGATCCTAGTGATGAGGAAAAACTTGAAAATAAACTGAGAGCTATAATTGATCCGGAATTAAACAAAAATATTCAACCTGCGAATAATTAAACATTTCTATTGATCTTTCATGTTGATATAACTTACAAATTAAATAAGTCGTTGATTAATAGAATATGAAATGACACCATTAAGGTTATCACCAACACTACTGGTTTTCTCCCTGGCATTATTTGTTATATCCTGTACACGCCCAGAAAATGAACAAGAAGTTGATCTTTCAGAGCTTTTTGATGCATACAAAGTAAAGGGTTCATTCATCCTATATGACAAAAACAAACACCAATTCACACGGTATAATAAGACCAGGTGCAGCGAACAATTTACGCCTGCCTCAACTTTTAAGATCCCAAACTCCCTTATTGCACTTGAAGAAGGGATCATCAAAGATGATAACTCCATCCTGAAATGGGACAGTGTTGAATCAATGAATCCACTATGGAATAAGGATTTAACTTTAAAAGAAGCATTTAGAGTTTCATGCGTTCCATGTTATATCAAAATCGCAAATCGTATTGGTAGAAGTCGTTATAAAAACTATTTGAAGGAATACGGCTATGGGAACAGATCAACTCAGGTTCAAACCGATGACCCAAACTTAAAAATAGCTTTCTGGCTTTTCGGTGAACTAAAGATTTCCCAGGAAGAACAAATCGCCTTTCTAAGGAAACTGTACGACGCCGACCTACCGGCATCTAAACGTTCCATCAACATTGTTAAAGAAATACTCGTCGATGACAAAACAGACAATTATATACTGAGTGGAAAACTGGGTAGAGGAACTGACCAGGAAAGTAACAAAACAATAGGCTGGTATTTGGGCTATGTAGAGAAAGGCAAAAATGTATTTTTCTTCGCCACCAATTTCGAGAGTTCCGACCCACTGGAAACTTTTAATTCGGCAAGGAAGGATATCACTTTAAACATTTTAAGGAAACTCAAGGTAATTGTATAAATTGATCATCTAATTTTATCAGTTATTCACGGTACTTACTTTGGAAATTAGCACTGAAATATTACATTTAGATATCATAATCCCCCATTGTATTTAGCCAAATCGTTAGTAGTTAACCCGTCCATCCTACAGTTCAATAGAAATATGAAACGTTTATTTATTCATCAACTTGCATGTTTGACAATCCTGTCCCTTACGGCTGCCGCCCAATTGAAAGACAATATTGAATTACAAAAAATGTACGATGAAGATCAAAGTTCAAGACAAGTGCCAGACATAAACTTTGCAACTCTATCCCGGCAAGACAGCCTAAGAGAGATCAGAGTGTACGAGTTAATAAAAGAAGGTAAGGTCATTACTGGAAAAGACCACTACAATTCAGCTATGATTTTTCAACACGGTAGAGACACAACTGCATCTGCCATGGCCGTAAAGCAAATGAGGAAGGCTATTGAACTTGATGCAACCATTAATAAATGGCTTTTAGCAGCGGCAATTGACCGAGACCTCATGAGAAGGAAACAACCTCAAATCTATGGAACGCAGTATGTAAAAATTGGAGGAAACACAAAGTGGGAAAGATATAAAATTGACACTACACAAGTAACTGATCAGGAACGAAAATATTATGGTGTAGAAACTCTCCAGCAGCAGAAAATAAAAGAACGAACTATAAATCTGATTTCAATTTCACGCTACCATTTAGAATCAAATTCAATTGATAAAACAATCGCGTTTATAAAGGCTGAAAAGAAAAAAGGCGATATCTCAGAATACGATGTATCCGAGCATGGAATAAATAGTTTTGGATACGAATTAATGCGTACAAATCGAAATCAGGAAGCATTAAAAATCTTCAAACTTAACACTGAAATGTATCCTGAAAGTTTCAACACGTTTGACAGCTATGGCGAATGCTTAATGAAGCTTAATCAAAAGAAAGAAAGTCTGATTGCGTATCAAAAATCATTAGATTTAAACCCTGATAATAGCAATGCAAGACAAATACTGAACGAAAACAAGTAGCGTGAGTTACTATCGGTCTTTGTTCAGTATTCTTAGAGAACTAACTAAAATTGTAAAGTACGAGATAAAAAAAGAAAGCAACATCGCTACTGCAATGAAAAACAAGACCACTGAGACAGAAGTTAATGTTAAGGACTTTATAAACTCATTTGTTGAAAACAAAGAAAGGAAGCAGGACAGTTACCGGATACTTGAACTGATGCAAGAATGGTCGGGCTTTGAACCGAAGATGTGGGGACCGACCATAATCGGGTTTGGAAGCTATCATTACAAATATGCCAGCGGACACGAAGGCGACGCAATGCTCATCGGATTTTCGCCAAGAAAAGCTGAGTTTTCACTTTACGTACTAGCACCGGGCGATGGAAATAAAAAGCTGTTAGATGAATTTGGAAAATACAAAATGGGAAAAGCCTGTATCTACATAAAAAAGTTGTCGGACATAAATATTGACATTTTAGAAAAGTTGTGCAAGGCAACAATTAAATACATATGGGAGCATTATGAATGCACCCCGCCACGAAAGAAACAGTAAAGTAACCTCGATCTGCATTGACCTTTCCATTACACAGGGCGGCCATACAGTTAGTTGCCGGGACTTGAGCATCTACCAGAACGGAAATTTTGTCGGTCTATCTTCAATAATTCTGATGATTAGGCCGGATTACGCATTTCATTTGATATGCTGTGAATCTGAACACAATCTGGACAAAGACTGGAAGAAAGGAGAAATCATACACAGATTCTTTTCTATTTGTACAGCTTAACTTCCGCGATTTTAATCTTCAAGAAGAATAACTTACTGCGTGTGACCCTCAATTGCAAGAATTACGTGGTACAATAAAATACTTTTTCTAACTTGAAGATTAATAGTTTAATCAGTTACAAATATATAAATGCGGATACTCACCCTGATATTATGCACAGTTGTTTTGCTGGCCACGGGACTGCCCTTAATTAATTCCGCAGAATGGTGGATTAGAATATTCGATTTTCCGAGAGTGCAGATTGCCGTATTAACCTTACTGGCGATAATTCTGACTTATATTTATTTGGATTTCAAATGGAAGTTCAAGGTACCCTTATTAATACTCCTTGCAGTTTCCCTGGTATACCAAATTCAGTTAGTGGTGGTGTATACGCCCCTTTACGAAACACAGGCAAAAGATAGCAATAAGCCGGCTGAAGAAAATAGCTTTACCCTCATGGTTGCAAATGTACGCATGGACAACGACGATAAAGACAGTTTTCAGGAACGCGTAGAAAAATTTACTCCGGATATTCTTCTAATTAACGAACCGGATGCAGCCTGGGCCGCCGCTATCGCCAAACTTGACCGGGATTTTCCTTATTCGATAAAATACCCTCTGGAAAATACCTTTGGTATGATATTATTTTCAAAACTTCCGCTCACTGAAAGCGCTGTAAATTTTTTAGTAAAGGATGATGTACCGTCTATTTTTACAAAGATTACTCTTCCTTCAGGAAGTATCATTGATTTTTATGGTGTTCACCCGGAGCCGCCGAAGCCGGGTACCGATAGTTATGAAAGAGATACAGAGTTGCTTATCATCGGAAAAAAAATTAAAGAAAGCAAACATCCAACGATAGTAGCGGGCGATCTAAACGATGTTGGCTGGTCTGGTACGTCAAAGCTTTTCAGGAAGTACAGCGAACTGGTTGACCCTCGTGAAGGCAGGGGATTGTACAATACTTATAGTGTCTTTGTTCCGTTGCTCCGGTACCCATTGGATCACATTTTTTACTCGAAGGAATTCGGACTATTAACCCTACAAAAACTTGAAAGTATTGGATCAGATCATTTTCCACTTCTGATTGGTTTAAACTACGAACCCGATGATGATAATACCGAGGTCTTGGAAAAAACAGATCCCAGTGAAGAAGACGAGGTTGAAGAAAAAATTCAAGATGGTAAAGACGAAGCTACAGACAACTAAAAACCACAGTAGAAAGAGTCGAAATTAAAACTTACTTACGGCCCTAAAAAGTTTGGTGGCCGGCAAATAACAAACATTATAACATTGGAAATTGTAATTTTGCAATAGTCAGGCCGACTCACCAGAGTAGAATGATATCATCAGGTGTCTACTACGAATTGCTTAAATGTAATATTAAAACAAACCAAGAATATGGAACTAGTTTCAGGATTTTTACTGTGGATAGGCGACGTATTTGGTGTGAAGTGGGTCACTCAAGAAACTAACAAATTTAACAAGGTGGTTAAGGCAATCACTTTTCTATTTGCGGGAATCATTTTTGTAATGATTTGTTTTGTGCTCTTTGGGTAGTTTGCAACGAGAAGGCACGGCAAAAAAACAATCTCACACGACTAAGGTAATATCAGCTGACATATGCTGAAACGAAAAAAATAATATTGATTTATGAAATACATTTTACTTCCGTTCCAGATTGCACTTGGAATTACATTAATGTGGCTGATATTCAAGAATAGCATTTTGCCTGTATACATTTCACAATGGAGAAGCGCCGTGCGTCGACAATTTGGAAAAGTGAAATAAATGTCATTATTGAAACCGGCAGACTGCCGATTGCAAATATACGTTTACAAATAATCTCGGCTAGTCGCAACTCAAAAACACCTTCTTTCCTGGTATTTCTTAAATAGAAATTAGGTGATCTTTCCAGAACTGAGGCTACCTGGTACCGTCGTCAGATCTCTTGCGATCATTGACGATAACTACAAGTACATTATCCATTTCGCTTTTTTGCCATCGGTAGCCAGATTAGGGCAGTCCCGATCGAGATCAAAGGTTTTAATGATTCCATCACTCTTGAGAATAATAGTAAATTTTTTAATTTTGAAAAGGTAAAAGCACATCAAAACGCGCATTGGTGTTTGCGAATAAAATAACATAACATAAAAAATATAAAAAATAGATAATGCTAATATAGCTTCACAACGCATTTACCATCCTAACAAGATGAAATATAAAACTATGATTATAGCAGGGCTATTAATTTCATGTTCCAGTGAAAAAACGGATGAGAAAGGAGTTGAGAAAAGTTTTATTAACAAAGCAAAACACTTCCACGAATTATATATAACTGCCGGTGATTGTTCCGAGAGAAATGCCATGATCGATCCGGACATCATCTTTATGGAAAATGGTCAACCCTTCACATATTCTAATCTTCTGGAATATTGCTCATACATTAAACCTAAAAATGATTTCAAATTTATACTCAAAACAATACATCATCCAACAAACGGTAGGCTTCGATTATGTCGAACAATTTCATGTGAATTCAGAACAAGACTCCATTAGGGAGACGACAAGTCGGATTTGGCAGTGGAAAAAAATGATTGGGTTGTAACACATATGCAAGTGAGTAGACAAACTGAATAAAACAACAAGTAAGCAAACTCTTCCGGCATGAAAAGAAATATCATCATTAGCACTATTGCACTATTGCTAACGACATGTGCGGCCGATCATCGCTATGATCTCGTAATTGCAAATGTCGGAATGTTTGATGGAGAAAGGGACTTAGGCATCGTAAACATTGCGGTTAATGCGGATACTATCGCTGCAATTAGTAAAAGCCCTCTAAGATCAGACTCAATAGTTGACGGAACTGGCAAATACATAGTGCCGGGTCTCGTAAATAGCCACGCACATATTTGGGAGGAGGAGCAACTTATGGAAGCCTACCGGGCAGGTGTTTTGGCAAATATGGGAATGCATGCGAGCAACCATACCAGAGACAGTACGCTGAAGGTGACAGGTGACGGAAAAGGATATCCCTTTTATTATACAGCCGGGGTAGCAGCCACTCTTCCGGGTGGGCACCCAACACAAATTACACCCGGTATCGAAACAGTGAATGATTCTGTCTCGATCAAACAATTTGTGAACAATCGAATTTCAGAAGGTGTCGACTATATCAAGGTCATTAAAGAATCAAGCCCTTGGTTTGAACATCCTGAGGGTCCACCATCTCTTCCTTACGATTCAATAGCAAAGATTATTGACTATGCTCATTCAAAAGGATTAAAGGTTATTGTTCACATTGGGTTATTAGAAGAAATGGTAGAAATTTCCAAGCTAAGACCCGATGGGTTTGCTCATATGTGGTACTCATCAAACAATTCGAACTTAACGGATGAAAAGTTGAAAGTCATAAAAGAGAGCGGGGCTTTTGTTGTTCCAACTGCATTAGTCAACGAAAAGGCTATTTTGTTTGCAAACAAGGAAGGAGGTTCATTTGCTGCCTGGGCTAACGAAAATTTCCTTTCCATGCCCGAAATTAAAAAGAGCATCTGTAAGGTTCATGAAGCTGGTATTACGATTCTTGCCGGAACGGATAATGGAAACTTCGACCTGAACTGGGGCGATGACTTAATAAATGAGCTTCTCATCTACAGTGAATGCGGCATGAGTAATGAAGAGATCTTGAAAACAGCTACTGGAAATCCAGCAAAAGTTTGGAATATTCCTGTAGGCCTTCTTCATGTTGGTAGCAAAGCGACTATGGTGCTTCTCAATGGAAATCCTATGGAGAATCTTGAAACAGTTAAAGATGTAAATATTATCTGGAAAAACGGAATAGCCGAGTAGTTAACAAAACAATTCATGGATATTCTGCTCATCGAAAATCGAAGACCAATTTTAAGCCCTCCCTTCTTTGAATTAGGAAACTATTAATCAGTCTTAAATCCAAACCACCACTATTCTATATTCTCATTAGCTCAGAATGCTGGCTTCTTTCCCAGCACATCTTCGATAGAAGAATAGGTAATTTTTCCAAGGTTGAGTTTCTTGATCCCTTCTTCAATTTTCTGACGATCACCCACGATAACTACCAGCATATTGTCAGGGACAATGTATTTTTTTGCTGCAGCCTCTACCCCTTTCTTGTTAACCTTTAAAACCCTCTCGACATAAGTATTGAAGTATGAATCGGGTAGCTGATACAAAATCAAGCCGGTCAATTCATTTGCAATACTGGTATTACTTTCAAAATTACTGGCGTAACCCAGGGCTTCATAGTTTTTACCGCGTTCAAAATCTCCTTGCGGAAGCGCCGATCTTATATTCTTGAACTCTTTGAAAAATTCCCCCAACGCCGGACCCGTTACATCTGTCTGAACAGAAGAACTCGCTGTAAATGGACTCGGTATATTCCAAAAATTAAAAGAGGAACCGGCTCCATATGAGTACCCATGTACTTCACGCAAATTCGTATTTAGTCTGGAAGTGAATGATCCGCCCAGGATAGTATTTGCTACTACAATGTTTTCATAATCGACAGTCGATCTTGGCGGACCTATCCTTCCAATTCGAATTACCGATTGTGCGGCACCTGGTTTATCAATAATATGAATGGGACGTCCTTTTACCTGAGCAGGTATTGGTCTTGGTTTTTTGTCTACGTTGCCCGCAGGGTAATCTGAAAAATACTTCTCCAGCAGCGGTGTGATCGTCGCCCGGGAAACATCTCCAACAATAATTACAGTTGTATTCCCCGTCACAAAATTGGTTTTCCTGAAATTATCAATATCGTTTCTGGTGTAGGATTTCACAGACTGCTCATTGGGGAATTTTCCATAAGGCGAACTGGCATCAAACAAAGCTTTCCCGAATGCACGAATTGCAATAACGTTGGGCTCATCATATGCCTGCAATAATCCGCTTAACCTAAGCTTTCTCACGCGCTCAATATCTTGTTCAGCAAGAATAGGACGCAGTAGAATGTCAGCAATTATTTTTAGAACCGGATCCAGTTTTGAAACAGGTGTATTGGTATTCACACCTGATGAGAAATTACTGCTATACGTACTGATCCATGCACCCAGAAATTCTATTTCGTCAGCTAGTTGTAATGCATCTAATGACCCCGCTCCCTCATCAAGCATGTCCATTGCAAAACTGCTAAGCCCTTCTTTTCCTTCAGGATCATCGAATGCACCAGTCTGCATCAACACATTTATCTGTACCAGGGGTACGGTATGTTTTTCAACCAGCAGAACATTCAAACCGTTGCTCAGATTAAAACGCTGCAACGGCGGAAGTTCAAGATTTTTCGCGGCACCTAACGGCGGCGGTGAAGTACGATCAGGCTGTTGGGCGGCTGTCGCGAATCCTGAAAAAATAAGTGCTATTAAGTATATTCCTTTTTTCATCATGGTCATAATCATTTTTTAGCCGCCAGTTCTGTTTTTCCTTGTGGCACGGTACTCATTATAATCCGTGCATCATCTTTAAGATATTGACGCACAGCTGATGAAATGTCACTCCCACCTATCGCTTTAAAACGCTGAAAGTCTTCATTAAAATAATCCGGGTTGCCAGTGTAATAGTAATACCGGTTAAGTTGATCCGCTTTATTACCTGAGCTCTCAAGCTCCCGAATAAAGCCCGATTCATACTGATTGACAATGCGCTCCAGTTCACGCGCCTCAGGTGCTTCCTTTTTTAACTTGTCAAGTTCTTCCTGAATAACCTTTTCAAGTTCTGATAACGTTACCCCTGGTTTCGCCGTGACAAAAAGATAAAACTCTGATCCAAACTTTTTTCCGTCCTGATATGACGCAACCGACTGCGCAATTTGAAGGTCGTATACCAGTCTTTTATAAAGTCGCGAATTTTTACCTTGCGTCAACAAACTCGAAACTAAATCAAGTTCTGCATTGCCGGGATGATAAATGGGTGGTGTTAACCAAACCATAGTAATCCGTGGCAGTTGTACATTATCTTCCAGTACCACTCGTTTTTCCGAAGTAAGCACTGCTCGTGGAGGATCGACCGTGGGGACCGGTTTGCCTGCCGGAACATCACTAAACCATTTTTCAATTGATTTCCTGGCTTCAGCAAAATCAATATCGCCGGCTATACAAAGAGATGCGTTGCCTGGAGTATAATACGTCTGGAAAAAGTCAACTACATCCTGGTAGCTTGCCGCACTCAAATCCTCCATTGATCCTATAACCGGCCAGGAATAAGGATGATCTTTTGGATACATTAATGCTGGCAATTCCAGATTTGCTTTTCCATAAGGTCTGTTTTCGTATGACTGTCTGCGTTCATTTTTTACGACATCGCGCTGACCATCTACGGTTCCTTCATTTAAAGATGGTATGAGAAATCCCATCCGATCCGATTCGAGGAATAATGCAAGGTCAAGTGCATTGCCCGGAATATCTTCATAGTAATTCGTTCTATCTTCAGTAGTCGATCCGTTATTACTACCCCCTGCGGCTTCAAGCCATTCATCAAACTTTCCTTCCGGAACGTGTTGAGATCCCTCGAAGAGAATGTGCTCAAAAAGATGAGCAAATCCAGTACGTTGCGGCTTTTCACTTCCAGAGCCCACATGATACCAAACATTGACCGTTGCCCGGGGGATCGTATTGTCCTTGTGAAGAATTACGTTCAGGCCGTTTGGCAATACAAATTGCTCATAAGGAACAGTGATCTGTTGCGCCAAAACTGTACTACTTATTAAAAATCCAGTGATCAAAAATGTGCACTTCATTGGCAGGAGGTTAAAGACTATTCTTAAAAGTAAGAAAAATTATCTACCTGCCGGCGAACGCTGATTCATATTGTCCAGGAAATTGATCTGGTACCCTATCACAATCGTTATATCTGGCGTATCTCCAAAGGAAAGTATATTGCAATCACCAAGTAAAAATTGTATTTTAAAGTTTCAGCGATCCTAATTAATTAGGCGAATAGCAAAACATGAATAAACACATCACTTTAATAATCCCAATGCTTTTATTTTCATTTTGCGTTATATGGGTGTTTTTTTATTCGATTAACACAGATTCATTATTGAAAATTACGTGTTCATCGTTAGGTTTAGTGGTGACTATTGGATTAAACATTTTTCTGGTCAAAGAATTGATAAAAAGGAACAAACTTCCATCGTCTCATTTCACCAGGTAAATATCCTGCGAGGGTTGTCTACTATAAATTTGTTTATTGTTCGCGTTGGTATACCATTTTCCTTTAACCAAGGTACAACGTTACTCAACAAATAAGCATAGGTGCGATCCTTACCTCCTTCGTTTGTGTCCTCCCAAAGTACTTTTATATTACCATTTTCAAATGACCATGTCAGGTCCATGGTGGCAACCATGTTGTTATCAAATCCGCGTTTTGTAAGTTCTCGTATAATTTGAGCTAAATCCTGAGGTGTTGTATGATTCCAGTTTCCAAAGTTATTAAATGAAAGCGTACTTCCCTTTTCAACCAAGGTCTGCAGGTAATCTATTTGCTGCTCTACACTTCGTCCACTCCAGCCGAAGGTCGCTTCCGTATGAGAAAAGTAACAATGCCTGAGATCCGCTCCAGCATCCTCTAATATCTGCTGCTGTTCAACGCAGCCGCTTACCGCATGGGTACAGATTGGCAATTGATATTGGTTCTGAATACGGGCCGCTGCAATGAGTAAGTTCTTTTCTGCGGGTGTAATCGGCAATCTTCTCGTTGCGACTTTGATGACACCAGGCCGAATTTTAGTTCCTTCAATTCCCTCTTCAACATGCTTTCGCATGTGTCCCTCAAAATCGGATACCTTCAGAGACTGCTGATCATCCTTTAGAACGTAAAATCCGGTGCAACAAATTACATTCAACCCTGTTGCAAGTGAAACCTCCCTTATTCCGGCTACATCATCCGTGGGGCCAACATCGACTATCGTTGAAAGGCCTAACGCCTTCGCCTTTTTGAGTTCGCCAATAGCGAATGCCATACTTTTTTTTCGTTCAACGGGATCACTATTTGCCCTAAGTGCGATGTGTTCATGTAAGCTGGTAATTCCCATCTGCTCTGAAGAAATTTCACCGGTGGCCGTTGGAATTTTAGTGCCCTTCTGGTGATCATTTCCAAAGGCGAACGACTTAGGTAGAGCAAATACCATTGTCCCAGTAGCGAGCCATTGCAGAAATGTTCTTCTTGAGGTATAATGAATGCTATCAGCCCTAAATGGAATTTCTGGATATTCCTTTTTGATCATCTTTATTGAAATTTAAAATCGTATATGAATTTCCATTCCTGTTTTAATCAGCTTTATATGCGCCGCGCTCTACCCGTGCCTTTGTCTGAATCCTGGGCTTACCTACGACATCCACAGTAGGTACACTTTCAAATTTGATATAGCCCGCGTCGGTTGCTGGACTGCCAGGTTTTAATCTAAAATCAGCAACTTTCGGATCAATCGAAGGATTAACAAACAGCGGATCAGCTACGATATCTCCCTGACCTTTAATGTTCGGTTTCATTCCTCCAAAGTAAAGATTATTGATTCGAACGATACGGGAAGTATCGCGGTCTTGCTCCCGGGTGGGTAACCAAAAATCAAGTGGCCGGTCTGATTGCGCCACGATGACATTATTTATAAGGGTCACATCTTTGCAATAATCCAAGCCGATATTGCCCCATTTTAATTCGGGAGTAATTCCGTTGTGGTACAAAGTATTGTTTACAATATCAAGACGATGACTTCCCCAATTTTGGATGCCACCACCTCCATTACCATAAACCAGATTGTTTTGAATTAGCGTGCGACCAAGGTATGCGTCCGGATGAAGGTACTCTTCACAGTTTGCATCGAATAACATTCCATTACCATTAAAAACTTTATGGGGTCCAGAGGTTTTGAATACTTTACACTGATTACCGTAAACCTGGTTTCCTCTGATTAAAATTTTCGTTTCGTTATCAACTTTATCAAAATCCGCATAATGCATCAACGAAAAACCAGACATCGCGAAATGGACAGACGTAAAACAGTTGAATCTGATGATATTGTTTTCGAGTGTTAGCCAGTCTGTAAAATCCCCATATATGCCGTCTGCTCCACAGTATTCGGTAATGTTATCGGCAAGCCGGATGTGGTGATACATACGAACGGGTGAATACGTAGCGTCAATGTAAATGCCTGTGGTTTCAGTGTTAGGAGTTGATGTACCAAGTTCAGGAGACTTCTGTTTCAGCAGATCTTCACTATTACCTTTAAAATGCAAACCCCGAACTTCCAGATAAGCCAGAACCGGCGCCGTTGTAGAACTTCTAGGCCCTCCCTGCGCAATGCGTACACCATCCTTACCGTGGCAGAGGATCACAGGCTTATGCCCGGGATAGTTTTTGAGTGTAATCCATGCCGCAGGATTTCCTGCGCTTACAAAATTCCCAACTGCATTTGCTTTTGTTTTGGGGTCACCATTGTAACTGCCATTCATCACTAAGATTATATCTCCAGGTTTGGCTACGTTCAACGCCGCCTGCGGATTGGCAAAAGCCGTTTTTTCAGTACGGCCATCGTTGGTATCCTGACCCGATGAACTCACATAGTATGCCGGGGCCGCAATTGAAAAGTTATCAATTCTTAGCTCATGCTTGTTGATCGAGGTATCATCCACTGGCATTCCGGCTATGGTAAATGAAACCTGTATGTAAGGATCCTTCGGACTGAATTTCCCATTTCCAAATGGCTTCATCGTCGACAATTCCGTAACAGCACGTAAAAAATGATTGGCCGTCGCTGGATAAAAGGAAGCTTCTAATCCACCCGTTCTTGATTTACCGTTGTCGAACGACTCGACGCGAACAACCAAAGGACGAACGGACGAAACCGAATGATCAAAACTAAGGGTAAGTTTTTCGAGATTCGTTTCATAGTTTTTGAATGGAAGAAGACCAGAATTCAAACTGGCAGTCCAGCTTTTCTGACCCTTGGTGTTTTCTACAACCAGTTGCAGGCCATCAGAGGATATCGTAGTGTAAGCGACATCGATCACTCCAAATTTTCCCCATGCAGCATTAGTTACAACCGTAGGTATATTGGCATTTGCTGATAGGTCATTCCACTTTTCGTCCTTTCGATAATCCTTAAACCACGGTTGTTCCCGATTAAAATCCGTGGATAAAATGGTTTGAGCATGAACGCTAAAAAATGAGCAGAAAAAAATTGCAACTACAAAAGCTAGTTTTAGTTTCATAAGTTTCATTGTTTAAACCGGTCGACTGTTCCGCATTGTGACACCGTTGTAACAAGGTATATCCTTATTAGTAAGATTCAAAAAAACATACTGCATTTTGCCGCTGTGCTGAAGCTGATAAAATTAACGCGTTACTTATGACTATACAATAGAGAAATTACCGCAACTCCGCAATTGCGAAGAATCTCAACTTAAGTCACATCAAACGAAAATAAGACTCAAACCAATTTGTATAATCATGGTTAACGTATGGGTTAACGTTTCAAGAAAAGTTGTGATTATTAGTGTGCAAGTAACGAAGGAAAAGGGACACAAATAAATATTAACCTTCCACCCATGTTGGAAAATAACAAACTGCTATTTACATCATTGCAGGTGAATCAAACTTTTATCTGCAATTAGAATAGGTGAATCATACACAGGAATTTTCGTAAATGAATATGTATCTCCCTTCCTACTCCATTGTGCCGCTGGTATTTCAAATACACGCCCGGTCAATACGTCTACATAAACGGGTTGTTCAAAATTTCCGTTGATAAAAGTTAAATCCAAAAGTTTGACGCTGTTATTGTCCGTTGGGATATAATCATCCGTCCAAATCGTATAAAGCTGCTTTTTTGTCAACTTATGCCTGTACCCATATACGGCAAGTGAACGATCCGTATTCTTTGCATAGAGTACCTGATCTTTTCGGGTAGCAAGTAGATTTTTATTAAACGTTCCATGCATATCGTCTATCCGGACCAACGAGTGATCAAAAATAGCGGCAACATTCTGCACAGCATAGTATGCGATTTTTGGACGGAGTGCTTTTTTTGTAGTATCAGATTCTATAATACCTTTTACATTCAATCGTTTAATCGGTCCGGCATTGTAAGCAATATCGATGATTGTAAAAATGCTGCACTCCACATCATGACCTAAGTTGCCGAGCATTCTGCGCACATCCCATTTCGCCTGCGATAGCTCCGACCAGTTGTAATCGCCAATAGCTCCTCTACCTGGCCCACCCGAAGAAGGGGCGCCGTTTTCGCCTTGCCTTATTTTCATCTTCGGATCATATTGATGAAAGATGCGCTTAAACTCTTCTACTTCATGGTAATTCGCATCCGGGTTATAGACATAATCATGGTAGGTCATGTTATCAAACAATTTCATCTTTCCACTCTCGTGAAGGATTTTGGCAAAAGCCTCAACGTAGGGAATGTTAATATGCCCCAGCGACAATCCCGAAATTTTTGCATCGGGTTGTATACGCTTTATAATTTCTGCTGTTCGGATATTTAGTGCAGCTGTTTTTTCAGGAGTGTTCTCTGCGTTATCACCGAAGTTAGGCTCGTTCCAAACTTCCCAATCTTTGACTTTGTCTTTGTAGCGGGTAACTAATGCTTCCACCCACTTATCCCACGCCTTTAATGCTTCTTCCGAATGGGGCATACCAGCACCTAGATTTGCGCCACCCCCACCCGGATAATTATGATTACCATAAGAAGTTTGTAGCCACGGTTTTAAACCGCGCTTAGTCGCATCGTTGATGATGTGATCAAGCCAAGCCCAGTCGTACTTACCTTTTACATCTTCAGTTTTATCCCACCCAGCCTGTAGCCGAATGAGTTTAATGCCGAGTGGATTCAGATATTCCTTGTACGCGTCATAGTCGGCAAAATCACGATCTAATGTTTCGCAACCAATCATCCAATTGGAAGATTCAATTTCTGACGCTTTGGGTGGCTTGATGGTGCCAAGGTGGGGTAATGAAATTTCAATGTCTGTTTTTACACGATCAGATGACGTATCAATATTTTGAGCGGAAGTATGGCATCCTACCAAACCCAACATAAAAGACATCAAATACAAAGAAACAGAATACCTCGTTTTACTACTCAAACTCTTCATCGCTGCGATTTTTTTATCCTTGTGGATTTAAAGTTCTTTAAAATTTACTGCACCACGATCCACAATCATTATCGGTGCATCATACAACGGAATATTTGTGAATGTAAAACTGGAGCCTACCCTGGTGATTTGGTTGGACGTAATCTCATGTACACTGCCCGTCATCAAATCAACCCACACCGGATTTTTGAGATTACAATTATCAAATGTGATCGTCACGGCTGTAGTTTTGAACGAGTTGGACGCATTTTCCCCATCAAGCCAGAGTACAACCAAATCATTCTTCGTTACCTTATGTTGATAGCCATATACTGACAGCGATTCTTCGTTTGTGGTCGAGTGTTTGAAACCAGATTTCAACACAAGACTATTATCAAAGATGGATGCTATATTTTGTACTGCATAATAGGCAACTTTAGGACGTATAGCAGCCATGGTTACATCAGATTCAATTAATCCTTTAGTATTCAGTACAGGTTTATAATAAATATCGATAATCGTAAATACCGATGTTTCAATGTCATTTCCCAAATCACCTAATAACCTTCGCATATTATATTTCGCCTGCGTGTACTCTGTCCAGTAAATGTTGCTTAATGCAAAACTGGGTATAAAGGTTGATGGTGCACCATTCTCGCCCTGACGAAGTAGCAAGGATTTTGAATATTTTTCAAGCACCTTCCTTAATCCAAAAACACGCTTATCGCTGTAAGCATCCTCCGGGCGCATGGTATAGCTATGGTACGATATCCAATGAAATAAATCGAGCTTTCCTGATCAGCAATTACTTTCAGAAACTTGTCGAGGTATACTGTGTCACTATTCGAGGTATAAGCCAGTCCGGCAATTTTGGCTTCGGGTTGAATTCGTTTAATAATTTCCGCTGTGCGAATATTTAATTCAGCTGTTGTCTCAGCCGTAATCGACTGTCCCGGATGATCGGGTTCATTCCAAATTTCCCATTCTTTCACGCGGTCTTTATAACGGGTAACTAAAGCTTCAACCCAACGATCCCAGGCCTGATACGCTTCTTCGGAGGTCATCAGTGCATTCAATAATCCCTTGCCGCCACCACCCTTGTACGCGGGATTTCCATAGGAAGGTTGAAGCCAGGGTTCCATGCCATTTGCCACTGCATAATCAATGATATCATCAAGCCATTTCCAATCGTATACGCCAGGCACTTTCTCACATTTCGCCCACCCAGCTTGCAATCTTATCTTTTTAACACCCAGTGGTGCGAGGTAAGCTTTGTAATTATCCCAGACAGCCAGATCACGGTCTAGTGTTTCACAACCCACAGTAATTCTGGAAGACTCAATTTCTTTTGTCGTACGTGTTTTTAAGGTGCCTATTCGTTTCATCTCTACTATAAGTGGAGTTTTCACACGATCGGCACTGGTATCAATAAATTGAGCCGTTAAAGTATGACTTATAAAAAGGACTGAACTGATAAAAGCAAGTGATGTGTGTAATTTCATTTTATGAAATTCAAAAGTTAATTTTTCTAATTGAAAGCCTTCGCATATCTCTTTCCAAGTTCACGTGCAGAATAAGCATCGAAATGCAAATAGTCGCCACCGTGGGTTAACCCTGCAGCACTGACAATTTTTACCCCTTCGGCCTGGTGAGCCATGATTCGTATCGATTTATTGATTCGCTTAGCATATACGTTTTTTCTTATTAGAAAATCCCCCATCATGCCCATGGCGAAAGGCACGTGATGAGCATTCAAATCGACGCGCAACGTGTTAACAAATTGTACGAGTTTGATTTCATAACCCTCTACTTTATCTGCTTTACAATCACTTTCACCCTGGTGCCACAGAATTCCCTTCAATGAACCAAAACTATTTGCATAAGTAGCGCGTGCGATGGCCTCATCGTATGGATAACGACCAGTACTCTCATGAAATACGCCTTTCTTCCAAACGTCAATAGAAGATCCACCAACTGCCGCCGGGACTAATGCGATGATGACATCAGGATTTTGTTCAGCCATCGCTTTTCCAAAACTCAATGCGGGACCAACACCAACAACCTCAGGCTTATCAAACTGAACAGGATCTTTGGCAAGAACCCATTCCTTATTGCTGCTTAGCATCCACACACGCGGGTGAGTAATCGTATCTTCGTGTTGTACTGTACCACGCCCTGCCATATTGGATTGACCGATTAATAAGTAGAGGTGTATCTTTTGCTTTGGATAATCGGGCAACTGGGCATATGCGGCAACCGAAAAAAGGACAAAGAATATAAGTAGCGTTCGTTTCACCTGATTACAGTTAGAGAGTACGTTGGTTTACTCCAGTGGAATTGAGAGCGATTCACAAATACCTTTAATATGCCCAACGGCAAAAATTTTCCCGGTGATCTCATACCCAACCGACATGCCACTGGCAAAACTTCCTTGCGTCTCACCAGACATAGCCGGCACGTGATCTGGTCGTAACGGTCCGTCAAAACCAAAATCATAATAATGCCCAATCATGTCGGCCATACTGGTGGAACCATTATCTGGAAACGTTTCTCTGAACTTGTATTTGTTTCCTTCAATATCACGTAGGTGAACAAAAAAAACTTTTTTCTGCTTCAACCATTTTTCCGAAGTAGCTTTTAAATCTTCGCCCATTGTTTTGAACGTAGCCTGGCAAAATGTAATGCCGTTGTTCGGACTTGGAAACATATCCATCATCCTATCAAAACTTTTTGCTGTTGTAAAGATGCGCCCTACTCCTTTTATCGGGCTCAGTGGTGGGTCATCAGGATGCAATGCCATTTGTACTCCTGCTTCCTCTGCTATGGGAAGTACGGCCTTCATGAAGTAAGAAAAATTATCCCAGAGTTTTGCTTCGGATATTCGTAGTTCTTCCGGCACCAGTTCATCTTGAATAGCACTGGCATCAAACTCACTACTCATGGCACCCCCACGTTCCAAAATATCGGTGCGGGTCCGCATCCAACCGATAACTGCCATAAAATTGTAACACAACAAAGGTATTTCTAATCTGCCCATGTTACGTATCATCTGCTGATACTTTTCAATCACTGCATCACGATTGGGCAAACCCAGTTTAATAGGTGCCATATCAAACTGATCGCCTTCTAATCCGTGAAGGACGAACCCTGCATCCTTAAATTCCTGTTGAAAAGTCTTTAACGAATTAAAATCATACGGCCCGGGTCTGCCGGTGAGCTCAGGCATAGCTTTAGTGATCGCATAGTTTACGCCAATCTGTTTCGCTATTGTCCATTTGCGTTCGTCGTATTTCGCTGGCAGCAGCATCGTCAACTTCATAGCCGTGTTGGTGTTAGTAAGAATTTAAAAGTATCCACCCTTCTCCGTAATATCGCGTACACTTTGACCCTCGTTCACCCATCCGAATATCATTTTTTCATTTTCTTTGATCTCTTCTGCCCGAAGTAATACATCATAAGCAATATCACGCGGTACAACCAGTACACCATCGATGTCACCCAATACAACATCGCCAGGCTTGATAAACACATCACCAATTTGAACGGGAATTTGATAGTGTGTAATAAGGCATCTTCCTAAACTACCATTGGATGTCCTGTACTTATAAAACACCGGGAAATCGGCTTCCAGAATTTGAAACGTATCGCGGATACCGCCATCGATACACGCTCCCTTTACTTTCTTTGCTTTCGCGGTGGCAGTCATCACACCACCCCAAAAAGTGGATTTGGCATCGCTGCTGCTATCCCACATCACAAAGGAATCTTCCACAATCTCTTCCAGCATAGTGGTGCGCACATCCATCTCACCCCGGATGAGTGTATTGGGCGCACTCTTTACGGTAAAGGCAAAGCCGGCCACCGTGCGATATTCACGAAGCGGCACAATGTGGGGTGGCAATGCCTGACTAAGCAATGCAAATTCCCGAAGCACGTCATTAACGGCACCGGTATAAAGCTGTTCAAAGCGATGTAATAATTCCTTGTCAGAAATGGGAAAAGATTTTATAGAGACTTGCTCGCGCTCTTCAATCAACTTTTCCAGGTTCATCATGCCTACTTCTTTTTTGTACTGATCGACACTCATAAAAATGTTATTAAAGTCTTATAATTTCATTTAGTTAAACTCCTGAACAACCAATAAATCCCCCATCAATAGGGATAACGGTACCAGTAACAAAACCAGCAGCTTCATCGTCAATCAGCCAATTCATGCAGCCAATTAATTCGGGTGCTTCCCCAAATCTTCTCATCGGCGTATGATTGATAATGTTTTGACCACGGTCGCTATACCCGTCATCTGTAAGCAATAGCTTTCTACTTCTGTCATTTAGAAAAAAACCGGGAGCAATCGCGTTGACCCGGATATGGGCAGGCGCAAGATAGGCTGCCAGCCATTGGGTAAAATTCGCAATGCCTGCTTTTGCCATCCCGTACGCCCCGACACGAGAAAGCGGCCGGTAGCTATTCATGGAAGCAACATTGATAATGCATCCTTCTTTATGCCGGGCCATTTCTTTGCCAAAGACGAAACTGGGAATCACCGTGCCCATGGTATTTACCTCAATCACACTTTTAAAACGTTCCATACTTAGGTTGAAGAATCCACGCATAGTGTCATCGTTACCTTCAAGCTCACGGTCGTCAAATTCATTAATGGTGGTAATGGCGTCGGGCTGATTTCCACCCGCACCATTAATGAGCACTGATACACGGCCTAACTTTTGATTGATGGTGGCGTGGGCAGCCTCGACCATTTTTTGATCCGCCACATCAGCACTGACGGAGAGTGCAATTCCACCTTCAGATGTAATTTCCCGTTCAACCTTCCGTAACTTCTCCATGTCTCTGCCGAGTAAAGCTACTTTCATACCTTGCGCAGCCAGCGCGCGCGCCATCTCCGAACAAAGTGTTCCTCCAGCTCCTGTTACTACAGCAATTTGTCCTTTTCGTTTGTCACTCATTTTATAAACCAGTTTTTACTATTGTTATAACATACGTCTTCCACTATATTATCAAGAAAGCCAGGTTCATCAGGCAACTCACCGGACTCTACCCACTCTCCCAGGAGATTACAGAAAATCCTTCTAAAATATTCATGTCTTGATAGTGAAAGAATACTTCTGGAATCTGTTGTCATACCAATGAAGCGGGGTAGCAATCCATAGCTCGCCAATGATTTCAGCTGCCTTGAGATTCCCTCAACATGATCGTTATACCACCATGCCGGACCAAACTGAATTTTGCCGGGAACCCCATCTTCTGCAAACGATCCGGTCAATGATGCCAAGGCTTCATTATCCGCAGGATTGAGAGTATATAAGATAGTGCGCGGAAGACTATCAAGTTTTTCTAATGTATCCAGGAAAGATACCAGGCTGATTATGTCGCATGCTTTGCCTATCGCTGCAAAACCACCTGCAGGTCCAACCAAAGAACGAAGTCTTGAACTGGTAGAGCGCTGTGCACCGATATGCAACTGCATCGCCCACTTACGTTGATGGTACTGCTGCCCAAGGAAAACTAACAAGTGAGATTTTAGTTGAATGCCCTCAAATGGTGTAATCGATTTATTGCTTAGAATCTTACCGAAGATGGATTCTGCCTCGTTTTCAGCAGGTAGTTCAAATGTAAATCCTGCATCAAGCGCATGATCTGCCAACTTGCAACCGTGGCTATCAAAATAATTAATTTTCTTTATAAGTGCATCCTTATAAGTATTCAGATTCCTTATTGAGATACTTGTGGCGGCAGCAACTTTTTCTATGTAAGCTAAGGGATTACCATCCAATACCAGTACCGTGTCACAACGAAGTGATGGTAAAACTGAAAATTTATTTTCGTTTGTTGCGTCATGATGCGGATCCAGATTGTCCAATAGTTCATCTGACGTACAGATAATCTCAGTGTTCCACTTTTCTACAATTTTTGAAGCAGAAAAATCAGCAAGTTTCAGCTGTGTATTGCACCAATCCCAAATTCCCTCAGCATTACTTTCAGTCAGAATTTCCTGCACATTAAAAACGCGTTTTAATTCAAGCGCTGACCAATGGAACAATGGATTACCTGCGGTATAGCGTGTAGTATTCGCCCAATGAATAAATTTTTCTTTTGGTGTCGCATCACCTGTAATAAATTTTTCCGGGATTCCATTGATGCGCATTGCCCGATGTTTATAAGGATCATTTTGAATCCAAAGCTCCGTGAGATTTGTAAACTGATGATGCTGCGCAAGTGGAACTGGGTTAATGTGATTATGAAAGTCAATAATTGGTAACGGCTTGGCTATCGTATGAAATAGTCGTTCTGCCGTTTCACTATGGAGCATGAAATTAGCAGAGAGAAATTCTTTTGTCACTATCGATCGCGATGTAGTCATACTTAAGCTTTTTTGGTTTTCGATCCATACCACATTCCCGCACCACATCCAATACAAATCAACCCTGCTGATACAGCCAGCAGTCCGCTGAATTCGTTTATAGAAGGTATCCCCATACCGATAAATAACGCCGCCGTAATAAAAAACGACATAACATAAAGCTGATTCAACGCTTTTTGAAAACGACTGTCAATCGCTGGAACCTTATGAACAGGCGTTGCCAGTCTTGTAAAGAGGTCATTGACATTCAATAAATATCTTTCATCAGTTTTCGGCCACAAGCTGGAAGCAAAAAAGATAACTAAACAAACTGCTGTGGCAATAAGGGTAGACATTTCCCACGATATATATTGGGGAAAACTATTCAGCACAATACCTACCAGCGAACCAACAATCACCGTAAGCATTGCTCCCAGAGGTGTTGCCTTTTTATACACAATTCCCAACACCAATGGAATGCCAACAGGTATTGCAAAAATTCCAGTGAATAATTTATTGGCTTCAAATGCACCTCCAAAATCCTGAATAAACAAACCACCGGCCAGTACGAGTAATCCTACAAGTATTGTCGAAATCTGCGCTACTTTCAGTATCTGTGTATCAGTCGCTTTTTTGTTAATAAGTCGCTGGTAGATATCTTTTGAAAAAACAGAAGCAACAACATTATACTCTGAATTCAATGACGACATGGTGGCCGCAAACATCGAGGCCAACATGACACCCATTAATCCAGGAGGTAAAAGTAAGTTTGAAATCGCGACGTAAGCCATTTCTTTATCGGGTAAATCAGGCATGATCATCTTCGTAACGATGGGCGGAAACATAAAAATTATCGGAAAGATCAGAAATAATGCAGCTGAGAGATAACCTACTTTCTCCGCTGCTTTTTCATCTTTTACAATGTAGAAGCGCTGAATAAAAATCCAGTTCTCGTTGTACTTTATAATAATCATTAAGTAATAAACTGAAAGCCACAGTAGATTTCCCTTCGGACCGTTAAACCAACCTAAATGATCCGGTAGCTTTTCATATATCGGTCCAACTCCACCAATATGATCTAAGGAAAGCCAAAAGAGTACAATGGAAATCAAGATCAGAATTAAAAACTGTACCGTACCCATCATGGACACCGCCCAAATTCCTCCATAAAAAGTAAAGAGTATTGTTACTACCGTAGAAATAATTAAACACACTGGCAACGACAACGGGGTCACTGCTGACAGGAAAATACCGATGGCGTATAGACGAACCATATTGTCGAGTATTCGCATTAGTATTCCTACCCAACCAATAGTTTGACGGAACGATGCATTGAAGCGCGTTTCCAGATATTCAACAGGTGTAGAAACTCCAGCTCTCCGCCATCGCTTTGCGAAAACCATCGCTGCAATGATGCAGGCGGGCACTGTACTACAAAAAACAGTGACTGACACAAGTCCATGCTCGTATGCTATACCTGCATATGCTACAAACACAAATGTGCTAAACATAGCCATAAAATTACTGACACCAGCTACAACCCACGGGATAGTATTAGATCCTTTGAGGTAAGCATCTGTATCCTTTACAAAATACTTAAAGAAAAAACCGATGCCTCCCATGATCAAGAGGTAAATCACCACCGCCACATAATCAAACGTCACTAATTGCATCCTTTTTCTGCGTTAATTCCTCTTAATACGTTAGCCATGAGTCGTCACAAATAACCATTGGACTATCTGTAGCCGGCATTGCCTCAAAGCGGTAACCATCTTTTACTTTGATAATGTTTTCCTCCGGGATTTTCGATACGTCACCTGTGAGCAAGTTTACCATGACCAATTTACTCAATTTCACACCAGGATCAGCCATTGTAAAAGAGATTGGCTTTGCCAGATATTCATCAAGGGGCTTTTCTTTTCCATACCAAAAAGCAATTGCAGGTGATTTCAAATTGGAACGATTAAACGTATAAATCCAAAGGCCGTCATGTGAATGATCCATTTTTAAGTCTGTTTTTTTGACTTCATCCCTAAAGAGAGTGGCCGTATGTTGATAAGCGGAGTAAGAAAGCTTTGGTCGTTCAATAGTTTTATCTGGACGGGCTTTTAATAAACCCTTAGAATTCAGGCCAGCCATGTGATCACCAGCATCATAGTACATATCCGAAATCTGAAAAATATTAGTTACCTCAACACCATATGCCATATCCCCCAGCATTCGACGCAAATCCCATTTAGCTTGCGTAGTTTCAGACCAGCTTTCCTTGGTCAACGCCCCTACCGATTTACCTTTTTCTGTAGACGGTGCACCATTTTCGCCTTGCCACAATGCGATGTTGCTGTCATACTTGTTTACAATATCAAACAGCTTTTCAATATGAGGGTAACTATCTTCCGGTCGGGCTGAATAGCCGTGGTAAGAAATTACATTGGCATAGGAAAGTTTATTGCAATCTTTCAAATACATCAGCAGTGAATCAACATAATAAATGCGACTTAGTGATGCCAGACCAAGGGCAATGATACGTGCGTCAGGTTGCTCCTTTTTTACTAATGAAACTGTTCGTTCATAGAAAGGATTAAAATCTTTGGCAAAGAACTTCTTACTCAGGTCAGGCTCATTCCAGATTTCCCACTCCTGAATTCTGTCCTTAAAATGATTAGTCATAGCAACTACCCATTTGTCCCAGGATTTCAGCGCCTCTTCCGACGTAGGTATCCCGCCGGCCAAAGCTGCCTGCCCGCCGCCTTCATAAATCGGATTTCCATATGATAATTGTAACCACGGTTGAACTCCTCTTTGAATAGCGTCATCTACAATAACATCAAGCCATGTAAAATCGTACTTCCCTTTTTCCTTTTCACACCGCGCCCAACCACCTTGCAAGCGAATACGTTTAGCCCCAAGGTTGTTCAGATATGATTTATAGGCTTCATAATTGGCATAATCTCTATCCAGCGTTTCACCACCAATTGACCATCGTGATGATTTAATTTCTTTAGCAGAAAGTGTTTTGATCTTCCCGACAATTTCAAAATTGACTGCTTTCTGCGCATATATATCCGTTGCAGAATAGCCGAATAGTAGTGCGATTAATACAATAAACTCTCTCATGGCTTTCCCCTTTTCATTGATTAGTTTGAATCTTTAAATCAGGGCAGCAGATTGTTTAGAAGCAACCTGCGCCCGATTCAACAAACCCAAATCCAATACTCACTCAAATAATTTAATACCCTTCGTTTTGATCGTTCTCCAGTACTGGGTTTAAATCAGTTTCACGTTGAGGCACCGGAAACAACTTATGAAAATCTTCTACCGGATACCCTTTTGCCGACATCACTTCAACGTGCCTGTTCGTACGCACCAGGTCAAACCAACGATGCCCTTCAAACGCCAATTCAACCCTTCGTTCCTGTTCAACCGCTAATCTAAAATCCCCCTGATTTAGTCCTTCCATGGGCGCCAGTCCTGCGCGAAGGCGAACCTGATTTAGAAACGGTTCCGCCGCAGACGTCTGACCTAGTTCATTTACAGCTTCAGCGTGCATCAGCAAAACATCCGCATACCGAAGGATTGGAAAATCAACATCGGAGTCACCTGCCTGAGGACCTGGCTGTCTGTACTTCACCATGTATCGTTCATTGATTGTATTTCCATTTGTGGCAACGTATGAAGGTAACATGGATGCATCTTTACGTAAGTCGCCGTCTTCATAAGCACTTTCCAGATCTGCTGTAGGTCGCATAAACCCATCTCCGGAACCGGTGGTGCCAAAGAGTGTACCCGGCGCTCCAAAAGGAATTCCACTGGACCACAAGCCGCTACCCTGACTAACCAGGCCGGACAAATACTGAACTGATAGAATCACATCTTTATTATTAACAAACGATGTTGTAGGACTGAATACTTCGGCATAACTATTCGCTGTAACATTAAATAATCCCGATGCTATTACCTCAGCAAGTTTTTGAGATGCCAGGTCATACTGAGTTCGGGTAAGGTATACTTTACCAAGCAAGGCTTTTGCTGCCCATCGTGATGCACGGCCAGCTTCTCCTGCAGGAATTGCCGTGGGTAGATTGTTTTCTGCAGTTGTTAAATCACTTATAATTAAATCATACACCTGAGAAACTTCAGACCTGGGAATTGTATTGGCTGCAAACGGATCACTAAAACTGTTCTCAATTAATTGAACCTTGCCAAAGGTGCGCACCAGATTGAAATAAAAAAACGCGCGTAAAAATTTTGCTTCACCTTCATAACGCAATTTTAAGGCATCGCTGATTTCTGCTGCAGGTAATTTCTCAATGATAGCATTTGCGCGTCCTATACCAATATAGTGGCCAGTCCATGCTGTTGATAAAATGGGATTTGAAAGTGAAACGTTGAATTCCAGAATTTCATAACGCGGCAAGGTAGCTGTGTTTTTTGTCTGACCATAATCCCAATTATCAGACGCACCTTCTCCTAACCAAAGCAACGAGGCTGTCGCAGTGCCATTGGAGTATAACCCTGGATTTTTGAATATCGCATATGTGCCCATTACAGCATTTTGAAAATCACCTGCCGTGCGATAGAAATTTTCAGCACTTCTGGCAGTTACCGGAACCTGGTTCAAAAAATCTTCGCAGCCGCTCATACCCATGAGCACTGAGAGGGTAAAGAGGATATATAATTTTGTCTTCATAAAATTCGTTTTTGATAATGGTCGCTTACAGTAAATTCAATTGATATTAAAGTGTAATATTCAAACCAATTGTAGAAGTCCGGTTCATAGGATACGTACCCCAGTCTACACCCAGCACCTGTTGGTTGCCTCCCGCATTGCCTACTTCAGGATCATAGCCAAAATATTTAGTAAACGTGTAGAGGTTGTTTACTGCGATATACAAACGTGCTTGCTGAATCTTGAATTTGCTCAACATGGTGGATGGAAATGAGTATCCCAAAGAAACATTTCTGATTCTCCAGTAGGAAGCGTCGAAAATGTAGGCAGAACTAAACGTAGTGTTTGCATTTCTTCCGCCACGGATTGCTCGCCCAAAAACACCACCAACATCATTAGTGCCTGGCTGTTCGGGAGAGCGCCACCTTGCCTCATCAACAAACTTAGCATTATTGTGAACCCCAGAATTATTAATGGCGAATACAGCGCTGTAAACATCCATTCCTACCATACCATTGGTAACGATATCCAGTGTGAAACCTTTATAGGAAAAGGTATTATTGAATCCGAAATAAAAATCAGGATGCGGGCTACCGATCACCTCGCGATCGTTATCATTAATAATTCCATTGTTATCGGTGTCGGCCCATTTAATGTCACCGGCGCGTGCTAAAGGTTGCGCACCGTATTCAATTGCTTCTGCATCGCTTTGAAATACACCAACTGCGCGTCTGCCAAAAAAGACTCCGATAGGATCTCCCACTTGGGTGATATTCGTATTTCCCCTTCCACCGGTGGCAGCAAAGATTCGTTCAGCATCTGAACTCATGGCAAGCACTTCATTTTTATTAAAAGTGACGTTGACATTTGTTGACCATTGGAATTTGCCGACAAAATTCCTTGTTCCAACCGCCAGCTCTAAGCCCTTATTTTGTACCTCGCCCAGGTTTACCAATGCATTCGTAAATCCAGTAGCTGATGGTGTTTGTACATTGAAAAGCATGTCTTTGTTACGCTTATCATAGATGTCACCCGTAAAGTTTACTCTACCGTTCGCCACAGAAAAATCTAGTCCGACGTTTAACTGGCTTTGAAACTCCCAAGTCAGGTTATCATTTGCAAAAGTAACAGGCGCTAACCCCGGCGTAACAGCATTACCAATAACATAGTTGTTGGATCCTAAAAAACTGACCGATCGATAATTTCCGATAGCGTTATTTCCCGTCGTTCCATAGCTTGCTCTGATCTTAACATCCTGGACAACGGCAACATCACTCATAAAACCTTCTTGTGATACACGCCATCCTATGGAAGCAGATGGAAACGTACCCCATCGGTTATTTTTTCCAAACCTGGATGAACCATCACTCCGCACCGTTGCCGTAACTAAGTATCTGTCTTTAAAGGCATAGTTCACACGACCCAGCACTGACATTAGTGTATTGATATCTGTATTTTGATATCCTGCGTTTACAATTCCTCCATTAATGTTTTCTATTAAGTCATCAGCAAAATTGTTAGCTGAAACATTGATACGCTGACTGGTTTCCTTTTGCGCCGTGAATCCACCAACGAAGTCTATCCGGTGATCTGCCCCTAGTTGCTTTTTGTATGATAGTGTTGTTTCACTCAGCCAGTTTACATTTTCCCATGTGTTAGCAGAAGCTGTTGCCGGGCCAACGACTGCAGACGAGGCGAGAGTAGAAGGATTCCAACGGCTATCCTTAAAATAATTTAAATCCGTTCCAAAAGTAGTACGAAGCTTTAATTCGGGGAGAATTGCATAGTCTACATAAGCATTTGCCAGCATTCGAAATTGTGATGCATTAATCTTTAGTTCGTTAGCGATCTTTACCGGATTTTGAATTGCCACATTTCCATCTGTCGGAGGTATCGAGTTTCCATAGCTTCCATCTTCATTATACACGGGAATAGAAGGATCCATTGAAAGTGCCGAGTTGATCATACCTAATTCACCAGTATGCCCCGAAGTTGGTACGTCTTGTTGTGATGTATAGCTGGGGAGCAAACTAAAACCAACGGTGACTTTGTTTGAAACTTTTGCATCAACATTTGCACTGAAATTGTATCGCTCCAGGCCTGAATTTATAATGATACCATCCTGATTAAAGTATCCACCTGATATAGCATAACGAACAGCATCAGTTCCACCAGTAATGGAGAGCTGATGATTGCTAATTGCCGCCCGTCTGAAAATGGCATCCTGCCAGTCAGTTGTGGTAAGTGATGCTGCATTTCTGTATTTATCCGAGACGTCGTAATTGACACCCGGACGGGTAGCGTTGTTGTCATTAATATTTCCTGCAGGAAAGTTATCGAGGTATCCGGCGTTTCGGCCATCAATTACAAACTGTGCATATTCCTGTGCATTCATTAGGTCGATTTTTTTCGATACCTCCTGAAAGCCGACATAACTGTTGAGCTCTATTTTCGGAGCACCACTTTTTCCGCGTTTGGTGGTAATAATAATTACACCGTTGGAACCTCTTGACCCATAGATAGCCGTGGCGGAAGCGTCTTTCAACACATCTACCGATTCAATATCATTTGGGTTAAGTGTATTCAGCGGATTGCCAATACCTACATTTGAAATGGGAAAACCGTCAACCACAAAAAGTGGCTGAACACCTCCACTGATTGAACTCACTCCGCGAATCAACACGTTAACGTTCCCACCGGGTGCCCCTGAAGTTGTATTGATTTGCACACCGGCTATCTGCCCTTGCAACGCCTGATCCACCGAAGATACCTGAACTTTTGTAAGATCTTTGGCACTTACCGAACTGACAGAGCCAGTAAGATCTTTCTTTTCCAGTTCACCATATCCTACTACCACTACCTCACTTAGTTGTTGCGCATCAGGTGCCAAAGAAACCGTGATCGATGTCTGATTGCCAATGACAACCTCACTGGTCCGATAGCCAATAAAGCTGACGACTAATATATTGTCTGACGGCCCTACCTCAAGGTTAAACGTACCATTGGCATCCGTTGTGGTGCCCAAGCTACTACCCTTCACTAAAATATTAACCCCCGGTAATCCGGTGCCCGATTCATCTAATATTTTACCTGTAAGTACCTGCGTTTGCGCCTGGGCAAATCCAAGTATTAAGGAAAGCATGACCATTAGCAGTCCCTTAGACTGCGCGCGAAGTAAATTTTCTGTCATAATTTTGTTGGTTAAAATACTCTATTCTAATAAAGTGTCACTTTATATTACAATAGTAATAAGTTGATTTAATTGCTGCAAACGTTTCCTCCAATTTTATTTCGGCATCCGTTGAAATCATCTTTTTTAACCTTGCTAAAAGGATTCGGAGATTAATTCTATTTTAGTGCAGTTTTATTAGGTAAGAGTATGATACAGGTAATTGATCGGGCGTTCGATATATTAGAGTATGTAGCACATCGCGAAACGGATGGTATTTCCCTTAAAGAAATATCGGAACATCTCTCGCTCAACCAGGCTACCTGTGCTAACATCATCAAGAGTTTAACAAAGCGGAAGTACCTCGAACATATTGGTCCCAAGAAAGGATTTAGAATCGGCCCAATGTCAACCTTTCTGATTGGCAATTTTTCATTACGTCCGCTTTTGGTAATGGCCGGGAAAGATGTGATCGAAAAGCTTTCGGTGGATCTAAATGAAAATTGTTTGCTGGGCGTAATCCATCACGACAAAAGAATTTTAGTGTACTCCACTACGATAGATCATGAACTCAGTGTACGAAACAAGCCGGAACGAGTAGTATATGAGACAGCCAGCGGACGATTACTTTTGGCTTTCCTAACAGTGGAAGAGCTTACAGCATTTATTGAAAAACAGGGGCTCCCTTCAAAAGCGATATGGAAAGAAGCACATACACAGGAATTGCTTCTTGCAGAGTTAAAAAGGATACGCGCGAACAACATTGTAACAACCCATACTCAAAGTCACCTGGTAGGAGTTGCTGTTCCGGTTTTAAAAAATGACAAGGTAATTGCTGCATTGAGTACGTACCTCCCTGAAAGTCGTTATTCAACAGCGGCCACAAAAAACATTGAAACCAAGCTTCGTCAGGCAGCATCAGAGATTTCGAAAAGACTTCTCAATGGATAGAATTTAATTCTGACTAACGTCCAGAATGAATTCAGGTGTTTTTTTCAAGGTTAAAAATATAGCGGGTTCAGTCGATACAACAACGCACGTCCAACTTCTCAATCGCCTGACCCCGCTTATTCCAGCGGATGGGCATCATCTAAATCAGGATAGCTCTTAGTTTGTAAAATGATATCCATTTCGATAAGCACACCGGTGCACCCGCTTGCTTTCAATAATCAGAAGCCGTAATGTTAACGTGATTGGTAGTCGTTAGGCAGGCGCGCAGCGAAATAAAAACAAGAAATAGTTTGACGCAAAGCATCTGAATGAACGCTACTTTGACGATACCTGAAAATATCAACGTGTATTACACCGGGAATCCTTCATCTACCAGGTAAAGAATCGACTCATAGTTTTTACCTACGGCCTGTGACATGGCCATTTCGCAAGTCTTTGTCGAAGCATAACATCCCTCAAAGTTTCCCTGCCGTACCTCATGGGCTTCATCAGCAGTAGCGGAGGATGTTAATTCTGGAATAAGAAATCCGCGATCACCAGCCATTCCACAACAGCCGGCATGTTTGGGTATCATTACCTGATCAGCAAAATGTCTGGCGAGGTTAACAAATTTTTCGTCTGTCTTCATTTTTTGCAAAGAACAAACGGGATGAACGGCTATAGAGCCTTTCTTTTGCACCGCTACGGCTACGGGAATAATATAATCATGAAGAAAATCAACACTATCCATTATTTTCAAACGGTCGAACCGATCCCTGCTGTCTTTGTTCAATACAGCTCTTAATGTTTGCAACGTGTACGTGCACGAACTTACATCCGTTACAACGGGAAATCTCCCCTCCTGACTCGTCCTCCACAACTCATCTATAATTTTGTTGGCAGTATAGTAATTCGCATCGGTATACCCTTTTGAAGAATAAATCTGGCTGCAACAAATGCCCTTTATATTTTCAGCTATTCGCACAGGTATCTTTGCCTTCGAACAAATGCTGATAAAAGTCTCCATGACATTCTTTTCCTTACCCACATAGGTTCCCATCGTACGTGAAATGCAGCTGGGGAAATAAATAATAGTGTTATCGGCATACGCCGTGCTTTGAAAGTCCTTCAGAAAGCCGAGTTTCGGTGGTGCTGATATTTCAGCAGTCCACAGTGGAATGGGAGGTATTATCCTACGCAAAAATCTGGTCAGACCAGTCATCGTTCCCTTCCCAAAAATGCTGTTTATTCCGATGCCTGTTTTAAGTGCAAACCGAACCAGCCAAACCATCAACTTGAAATTTTTCGCCGTAAACAACGCTAAGGAATTTGCATTTGCGTCGTGGCTTTCTCGTCTCAGGCGTTTTACAAGATCTCCGGTATTGATATCTACCGGACAGGCCGGAGCACAAAGGCCATCTACAGCACAGGTATCCAGAACATCGTATTGATATTGATCCAGAAGAAGGTTGTAGTTTCGAGTATCCGCTGTCGCCTTTAGTTTTTTGAGCGCTCTCCGTATTACGATTCTTCGGCGGGGTGTAGCGGTTAGGTTACGACTAGGACAACGGTGCTCGCAATAGCCACATTCAATACAACGATCAACTTCTTCTTCTACCGTTGGAAGGTCTTTCAGATTTTTGATGAATGCATCGGCATCGGGATTTATAATAACACCTGGGTTAAGAAGATTTTCCGGGTCAACCGCCAGTTTGATGCTCTTCATAATGGCATAAGCATCTCCGCCCCATTCAGTCTCGACAAAAGGTGCCATGTTTCTTCCAGTTCCATGTTCTGCTTTCATGGTTCCATCATATTTTTCGAGCACCAGTTTAACTACTTCTTTCATAAAAAGATCGTAGCGTGTAATTTCTTCGGGAGAGTCGAATGACTGGGTTACAACGAAATGAATGTTACCATCTTTTGCATGACCGAAAATGATAGCATTAAAATAGCTGTACTTTTTAAAGATTAACTGAAGATCAATGATAGCATCTCCTAACTTTTCTACCGGAAAAGCGATGTCTTCCAGTATAACGGTAGTGCCACTGGCCCGAACTGCCCCTACAGCAGGAAATAATCCTTTGCGTACCTTCCATAGAAAATCCTGATCTTTGGGATTGGTTGTAAAAACCGGAATGTTGATCAACGAAAGATTATCAGAAGACTTCAAAAACTGACTCACCCGTTCATCCAGAAGCTCTTTTGTATTTTCCTGAAATTCAACAAGCAATGCCGAGGCTGTTTCAGGGAGCGACTTTACCTCGACCGGCATGCCGGGTAATAATTCTACTGCATGAAGGGAAGCCCTGTCCATTAACTCAACCATTAAGGCTCCTGCCTTCGTAAGTGGTACAATGGCCTGACAGGCATCATATATTGTTGGGAAATAAAGTAGTGCTGTTGACTTACAGGGATAATCCGGTACCGTATGTAACACTGCTTCAGAAATAAATGCAAGCGTACCTTCACCGCCAATCAGCAGATGAGCAAGAATATCCAGCGGATCTTCATGATCGATAAAAGCATTCAACGAATAACCAATAGTGGTTTTGGTGAGATACTTCTTCCTGATTTTATCATAAAGACGTTGATCGGATCTTATTTTGTCGCGAATCGAGACGATCACCTTCGCTAATTCAGCACATTCCTGTCCAAACCTGTTGTAGTCATCCTGATTCTCGGTTGTAAAGGCTTTTCCATCCGGTAATACGAACCGAATATATTTTACAGTGTGGTAAGAGTTAAGCTTTACGCCACAACACATTCCACTGGAATTGTTTGAAAGAATTCCGCCCATCATTGCTGCACTGATACTCGATGGATCCGGACCAATTTTTCTCTGCCAGGGTTTCAGATAAGCATTAACCATTGCCCCTGTGATACCGGGTTGTACACGTACGAGATCTCCTTGTGATTCAATGGCGATTTTACTCCAGTGCTGGCTGAGGTCTACCAGGATACCGTCTGTTATCGCCTGCCCTGAGAGACTCGTTCCACCTGTCCGAAAGACCATTGGGATTTTATGCTCACGACAAAAACGAAAAAGGGAAACAATCTCTTCTTCGTTAACAGGTTGAACAACAGCTTTTGGAATGAGCTGATAAAATCCTGCATCAGAAGCAAATGAAATCAAATCAATGTACCTGGAGCGGATTCTAACCTCCGGAATTATTTTTTTAAGCGCGTCAATCATATAGCTTTCAAGGCTACAAGTTACAAGTTTGTTGTGCAGCATTTTGACATACCAGCATCAAATTATCACAATTTAATATTTTGTAACCCATCGGTCTCGGTTGTCGTCAAACATCCAAATAACATTTCAAAATAACAAAAATGAAAATTTCCTTTTATTTAAAACATCTGTTCGTAGTATCAATTGTCCTGTTGTTCAATTCACAATCAACAGTTTGTGCCCAGAAATCAGAATCCCAAATTGATAGTTTATTAAATGCAAAGTATCCGGATAATGAAACCGGGGGCGTCTTCTTGATCTCTAGAAAGGGAAAAATAATTTATAAAAAAGCATTTGGACTTGCTAACCTTGAGCTAAATGTTCCTATGCAAACAGACAACGTTTTTGAAATAGGTTCTATGACCAAACAGTTTACTGCAATATCCATTTTGATTCTAATGGAAAAAGGGCAACTAAATCTGGACGACGAGGTTACGAAAATTATTCCAACCTATCCTGCCAACGGACATAAAATAAAAATCCATCATCTGTTAACACACACTTCTGGAATAAAAGACTTCACAACAATGAAAGGACTTAATGATATATCCAAAAAAGATTTAACTCCGACAGAATTGATCGATTTTTTCAAAAATGAGCCAATGGATTTTGCGCCAGGGGAACGATTCAAGTATAACAATTCCGGATATGCAATATTAGGCTATATCATTGAATCAATAACCGGACGGAGTTATGCTGAGTTCGTAGAAGTAGAAATTTTTAGAAAATTAGGGATGACAGATTCTCAATATGCAAGCCATAGTAAGGTAATTCAGAATAGAGCATCCGGGTATCAAAAAAAAGGTGGTTTTATAAATAGTAGATACATTAGTTTTACTTTACCCTATGCTTCAGGTTCATTAATGTCTACCGTTCATGATATGTTTAAGTGGCAGGAAGCAATCAAAAACAACTCTCTGATTAGTAAAGAAACAACCGATAAAGCATTTACAAATTATACGTTAAACAATGGAGAGAATATCAACTATGGCTATGGTTGGCATATTAAATCAATAGATGGAGTTCCTGTTAGAGAACATGGTGGATCCATTTTTGGATTCAAATCAATGGGTGTATACATACCTGAATCTGATATTTACGTTATTGGACTAACTAACTGCGATTGCAATTCGCCAACAGAAATCACCCGAAAAATTGCTGAATTAGTCTTAAGAAAATAATCTCTTGAACAACGCTGCACGCACTACGCGTACACAGCCGGTATCCGAATAACAAAAATTCATTTGTTTTATCCGCTTAATCACGTTTTTTTCAATCATCTTTAATGGGAATATCATCAGCCGATAACCATCCTCATCAATTTTACTGTAGAATCAATTATTATCAACATCTATGAAAACCAGTCGAAGAGAATTTGTATTAAAAACCATGCTGGCAACAGCCGGAGTCTCCTCCGGACTTACGGTACTGGGCAATCTGAACACCGACGAGAGGGTCAACGGGGGACCTATAACTTTAAAGCCCGTTGAAAATGATGCCTTTAAAATCAGCATTTTTTCAAAACATCTCCAGTGGCTTGACTATACTGAAATGGCAGAAGCTACTGCAACAATGGGATTCGACGGTATTGATCTTTCAGTAAGACCCGGCGGCCATGTTTTACCCGAAAATGTTGTTGACGATTTACCAAAGGCAATGAGGGCAATTACCGCAGCTAGCTTGAATGTGTATATGATTACCACCGCAATAACTGACCCCGATGATCCGCTTACTGAAAAAATAATCAAGACTGCAAGTTCGCTTGGGATCCGACATTATCGAATGGGTTGGTTCAAATACGATGACAAAAAAACAATAGAAGAAAATCTGAGTGAGATAAAAAGTAAAATGTTTAAGATTGCTGAATTGAATAAACGATATTCAATTTCAGGAGAGTATCAAAATCATGCTGGCACATACTTCGGTGCTCCGATATGGGATCTTCATCGTGTACTAAAAGAAATAGATTCTCCCTCGCTAGGTATTCAGTACGATATACGGCACGCAACGGTGGAAGGATCAACTACATGGCCCGTCGGATTAAAACTAATAAAGCCTTACATCAAAAGTTTTGATATCAAGGATTTTCAGTGGACAAAAAAAGATAATAAATGGATCGCTGAGAATGTCCCGGTGGGGCAAGGCATGGTCGACTTTAAACGTTATTTCCAACTGCTTAAAGCGTATGATGTTAAAGGGCCGATATCGTTGCATTATGAATATCCACTGGGTGGAGCTGAGCATGGTGGAAAAACCTTAACGATGGAAAGAACCAAGGTCCTTGCCGCCATGAAAAGAGACCTTCTGACAATTAAAGATCTATTAAGAGACTCAGGAATCTGAAATGAACTATCCAAAGAAATTGATTTAAACGGAGATGAAAATTATCGTTGTTGACGGCTATACGTTAAATCCTGGAGATCTAAGCTGGAAAGAATTGGAAAAACTGGGTGAGGTTGTGATACACGACCGAACCGCTGAACACCAATTACCTGAACGATGCAGGGACGCTGACGTAATTCTGACTAACAAAGCACCGATTTCGGAAAAGCTTATCGCGTTAATTCCAGGATTAAAATTGATTAGTGTTACTGCTACGGGATACAACATTGTTGATATTGAAGCTGCCCGAAAAAGAAACATCCCGGTTTGCAATGTGCCAGCTTATGGTACCGCCTCCGTTGCGCAGCACACTATTGCATTGATACTTGAGTTGGCGAATCGTGTTGGCATGAACAGCGCATCGGTAAGAAAGGGTGACTGGCAAAGATCTGATGATTTTTGTTATACACGTGGTAGTCTGACAGAGCTTCATGGCAAAACCATGGGGATCGTTGGCTTCGGAAAGATTGGCCAACAAGTTTGCCGGATCGCAACAGCTTTGGGAATGAAGGTTATTTACAATAGCAGAACAAAAAAAGAAACATCAGAAGCAACGTACGTTGATCTGGAAACTTTATGTAAATCCAGTGATGTCGTCTCCCTTCATTGTCCTCTTACAAAATCAAACAATCAGTTTATCAATCGCGGCTTGCTTAATTTGATGAAACCAACTGCGTGGCTTGTAAATACCTCCCGTGGACAACTTATAAATGAAGCTGATTTAGCAGCAGCATTAAATAACTCCCAGCTTGCTGGTGCAGCACTCGATGTGCTCTCGGTTGAACCTCCCAAAGATGATAATCCTTTATTGCACGCAAAAAATTGCATCATTACACCCCATACAGCCTGGATGAGTCGTGAAGCAAGAGAAAGAATATTAAGCATCACTATCCAGAATATTAATGCCTTCGTCAGTAAAAATCCAATCCACGTCGTATCAAATCAGTAGCAACCGTGCTATATGTTCATGAAGTTCTGTATGCCAAGCTATATATCCTCACAATAGTATCCTGATTGCATCGCTTTATGCCTTAAATTACTTTGCGCCTTACCCGAAATACAATAACTTGGCCAACCCATAACCCCTAAAACAAACATCAATGAAAATCTATAAAACCTCTGACGCAATTTTGATTGAATCCGACGGAAAAAAATTCATTACTGACCATAAGGATCTAGATACGTTTATCAACCGCGATAATTTATTTGAATTTCTCAAAGCCGAGGCTGCGAAAGCTAAGCCAGTAACCGAAGAATGGTTTGAAAACCAAACGTTGGAAGCCCCAATTGGCAGTCAGGAAATCTGGGCTGCAGGTGTGACCTATATGCGCAGTCGTGATGCACGTATGGAAGAATCTAAAGATGCAGGGGGTGGTACTTTCTATGACAAGGTATATGAGGCTGATCGTCCCGAACTGTTTGCCAAAGGAACCCGTAGCCGGGCTGTTGGGCCACTCGGGAAAGTCCGTATTCGTAAAGATTCTACCTGGGATGTACCCGAACCAGAACTTACACTCTTCATGAGTTCTTCCGGTACCATTGTGGGCTATACTGTTGGTAATGATATGAGTTCCCGCAGTATTGAAGGTGAGAATCCGTTATACCTTCCGCAAGCAAAAGTTTACGATGGATGTGCAGCACTCGGCCCATGTATCTATGTGCCCGGAAAACCGATTGATGAAAATGCGACGATCACGCTGGAAATTAAACGTGACGGAAAGACTGCCTTCACGGACTCAATTTCTATTAACAGAATGAAGCGCAAACATGTCGAGCTGGCGAAATATTTATTCATGGAATGCAGTTTTGAGACCGGCGTTTTTATGATGACCGGTACTGGCATCGTGCCTCCCAATGATTTCACAGTGAAATCGGGCGATGAGATCATCATTACCATCGAACATATCGGTTCACTAAGAAATTTCGTAGCGTAATCAGAACCAATTCGAAATCGACAGAGTTACACAAGCACTAAGCCATTCGCTACTTGAGTTAGTCAAAACCACATACATACACCCAATCAAATGAATATTACCGGAAAACAAATAATAAACGGCAATCACATGGCCGCAGGCAACGAGACTTTTACTGCTATCAATGCCACTACAGGAAAGCCGCTTGATCATAAATTCTTTGAAGCAACAAAAGAAGAAGTTGATACAGCCGTAACAGCTGCTTACAATGCCTTCAAACCTTTTAAGCAAATATCGCACGCGGATCGGGCCACCTTCTTAAGAACGATTGCAACGGAAATTGAGGCGCTTGGCGAGGATCTTATGGAGACAGCTTCGGTTGAAACAGGGCTTGGACTCGAACGACTAAGAGGAGAACGTGGTCGTACGATGAATCAACTTAATGCCTTTGCAAAATTCATTGAAGATGATGGTTGGGTAAAACCGATAATTGATACCGCCGACCCAGAACGCAAACCCCTGCCAAAACCTGATCTCCGTCAAATGCAGATTCCATTAGGTCCTGTTGGAGTTTTCGGAGCAAGTAACTTCCCGCTCGCATTTTCAGTTGCCGGTGGTGACACAGCGTCTGCACTTGCTGCTGGTTGTCCTGTAGTGTTTAAGGCACATCCTGCACATCCTGCAACCTGCGAAATGGTTTCAATGGCTATTTTGAAAGCGATTGAAAAAACCAAAATGCCTACGGGTGTTTTCTCTCTCATTCATGGTAAATCAAATATGGTGGGCAGTACGTTGGTCACTCATCCTCTCATAAAGGCAGTAGCATTCACAGGGTCTTTTAAAGGCGGAAAGGCGCTTTATGACCTGGCGACGAAAAGACCTGAACCTGTTCCTGTTTATGCAGAAATGGGAAGTGTCAATCCCGTAATCATATTGTCCTCAATCGTCAACGAGAAAAGTGAAGTTACTGCGAAGCAACTGGCGGGTTCAATTACATTGGGATCAGGGCAGTTCTGTACCAATCCTGGTCTACTCGTTATGAAACAAGAATCCGGGACGGATACATTTCTTGAAAAGTTATCACATGAATTATCAGCGGTTCAGCCGATGACGATGCTTACACCGGTCATTCGACAGTCTTATGTTGATGGTATTAAACATCAGCGCAAAGTTCAAGGTGCCACTGCGTTGACAAATGATCCTGGAGAACAAGTAATACCACACTTGTTAAAGATCAAAGCTTCAGATGCATTATCAAAACGTGAGGTACTGGAAGAAGTTTTCGGTCCATCCTCAGTAGCAGTGATCTCAAATAACGTTGATGAGTTGATTGCATTTTGTAACGAACTGGACGGACAGCTTACCGCGACATTACTGGGAAGCGAAGAAGATTTAAGCAATGCTAAGGAATTGATTGATGTTCTCGTTTCAAAAGTTGGCCGGTTGGTAATTAACGGCTACCCTACTGGTGTTGAAGTATCTCCGGCAATGGTTCATGGCGGTCCTTTCCCGGCCACAACGGATTCGCGTACAACATCAGTTGGAATCACAGCCATTTACAGATTTACCAGACCCGTGTGTTTTCAGAATTTCCCTGCATCGTTGCTTCCTAAAGAATTAAGAACACCGACGGAAAAATAGTCACTACACACGGTTAAACTTATAGGGATAAACCTTTCCGGATGCCCACTGAGCAACGTAAAGGTTTTCATCGCGGTCAACACATACATCATGCGGGTGGATAAAAATCTTCTCTGCCTGAGCTAACGGTTTTAGTTTTCCTGTTGAATCATATTCAGGCTTAGTTCCTCCTATGTTGGATACTACCTTGTTCTCTTTATTCAAAATGGTCACAAACCCTGTTTTCTCTGCTCCCAGGTTGGGCGACCGAAGTACGGCGGCATACAAATAGTCACCTTTAATTACGGGACGGCAGACGCAAGCTCCGGGCAGATGTACGATCTCCATAAGTCTTCCATCCATAGTAAATACTTTGAAGCAATTACGCGTTCGATCCGTAACAAGCAACTTCGCAATACCATCTCGTTCGTCGATGCATACGCCATGAGCATTGTCCAGTTTTTCGTCACCCTCACCGCGACCACCAAAATAATTTATCAGTTTACCGGAGGCGTCATAGTGTAGAATATATTGAGAACCATACCCATCAGCCACATAAAAATCTCCTTTTTTAGTAACGGCAACTTCTGTCGGCACAAATTTTTCAGGGTCAGGATATAAGTTATCGTCCGTAGGCGCATTAAGCGTAAGAAGTATCTTTCCTTTAAGATCAGTTTTAAATACCTTATGCTTCACGGTATCGGTAATAAAAAGTGTGTCATCCGCTAACGTCAAGCCATGTCCACCGGGAAAAGCATCACCCCAAGTGTCCACAAGTTTTCCCGATGTATTGAAGATCATTATATTGTTACGGGTCTCGTTGGTAAGCAGAATAATCCTACCCGCTTTGTCCTGCACCATTTCATGACAGTCGTTTACCGGATTCTTCAATGGATCAGCTTTACACCATTGCTTATCCATCGAATACTTCATTTCATTATGACCATAAACAGGAACTTTTTCCTTTGCAAATAACCCATCTGAAATTACCAGCCCTGCTGTTGCTGCCAATGCAGAATGTTTAATAAAATTTCTTCTTTTCATCAATAAGAATTTAGAACTCTAACAAATTGATGTTACCTCAAGGGCATGTAACCTCTATCCACACCATTATTTGGCTTTCAGCTTTTCCTCAAGCCACAAGCTAAACTTCTCGCGTTGTTCCGGATACGTCCAGTGACCTGTCTCTAATGCCAGGTAAAGATCTTTTGGCGCTGTGATAACATTGTATGCAGCATACATTGACGTTGGCGGACAAGTCTCATCATTAAATCCCCAGGAATACAATCCAGGCACCTTCACAAGACGTGCAAAATTGACAACATCAAAATAGCCCACTGTTTCTACTTTCTCCTTTGTGTTGTGAAACGGAGCGTTGTTTTTATCGAAGATATGCGGCCAGCCCCCGGCCCTACCGTTAAGGTATCCCGTCATATCGCTGAGAGCTGGATAAAAAGAAGCCAGATATTTCACCCGTGGATCAAGTCCGGCCGTTATGATCGACAATGCGCCGCCCTGGCTTCCACCGGTTACCGCAAGATTTGTTCCATCAAACTGTGGAAGGCTTGTTAAAAAATCATTTGCCCTGACGCATCCCATGTAAACGCGCTTGAAATAATACCGATCCTTGTTATCCAGATTATAGGTAAAGTATTGTTGTAATGCGCTGCCACCCAAGCTTGAATAAACACCTGCATCCATAGTAACTGGAACACCATGAATGCCAATCTCCAGGGTGATTATACCTTTCTCGGCCATAGTAATATCACCGTTATACGGACGAACTCCTGCTCCGGGAACCCTGAGCAAGGCTGGATATTTACCTTCTTTTTTAGGAACGCAAAGTATTCCGTACAACCTGGACCCTACCCTAAAGTTTTGAAGATTAACATGATAAACATCTACATTTTCTGTGCAGCGTTCCGGAAGCAACGTCATGCGCGCGTCAATTGGTATTGTAGCAAGATCTTTTTTGGCTTGGTCCCAGAATTGAGAAAAGTCTGACGGGTTTACGACTGATGGCTTAATTGACTGAGGCTCAAAACCTGCAGTTGCCAATCCTTTGTACACCTTTCCATCCACTTCTGCTTCTGCAATACAACGGAGGAAACCCGCTGTTTTTAATGTGCCACCATTAATGACTATAGTTCCTTTGGATAAAACAACATTTTCTTTTTTAATCGACGGATCCAGTTTCTCCAATCCTACCTGATACTTGATTTTTACATTCTCTAACGGATTACCATTCTGTAAAACAGTCACTGAGAATTTAACCTGCTCCCCTATTTTGTAAGTCCAGTCAGAATGATCAGGCGCGACGATTACTTTAATAAACTGATCAGCAGGCTGCGCCGATAATTCAAAACAAAACAATGGGACAATAAGCAGAAAGAAAAACCGGATGTATGTCTTCATTACCCTTGCAAAAAAGTTTTAAGTTAGATGACAGTAAAATTTTTCAAACCCTGAATATCCCCAAGGTAGGGCAATGTAATAATTGCACCGCACTACTCTGCACCCATTGCATATTTTATCCCACCGAGAACATGCTGAAGAAAGAGTGGTTCCTGATAGCTTTCATCACTATGCCCTGCACCGGTATAAAAGGAACGGCCTCCATCAAAGTTTTGATACCATGCAAACGGATGGTTAGCTCCGTTCTTACCTCCCTTATAAGTGGATTCGTCTAATGTACACAGTACCCGAATATCACTGGAAATGTCTTTGTAATCATACCACTCATCTTTTCGATTCCATTTATCCGGAAGCATTTTAGTGGCAGGATGATTTTTATCAACAACCAGAATCGTAGCATGCTGTTGTTTGGGATGACTAAGAAAATATGCGCCCACAAGTTTGTTGTACCAGGGCCAGTCATATTCGGTGTCAGCAGCAGCGTGAATGCCAACATAACCCCCGCCACTCCTGATGTAATGTTGAAAGGCTTCCTGCTGCCGATCATCGAGGACATCTCCTGTTGTGTTCAAAAAAACTACTGCATTGTATTCCTTTAATTTATCATCCGTGAAATGCGCACTGTTTTTTGTCGTATCCACATGAAAACCATTTTCGTTTCCAAGCTGTACAATTGCTTTTATACCCTGAGGAATAGATTCGTGTTTAAAACCTTTGGTCTTCGAGAAGACCAGTACCTTTGCACCAGAGTTTTTTACCGCTGATTGAGATATCGAAACCTGTACACTTCCAAGCAGGATGCCCGTTACTAACGTCAATTTGAAGTATGCCCCAATAAAAAAGATTCTGTTGTGATACTTCATATTTAGACACTGATAGCCCATTCTTTTTTCATTTTTCTGGATAATAACGAATTGGCATCATTGTCATTCTGGAATTGTTCCTTTACGGGATCCCACTTTAGTGATCGCTTTAATTCATAAGCGATGTTACCAATTGTGCATACTGTTGCTGTTCGATGACCGATCTCCACATCACAAACTGGCTTTGTACGATTCCGTATGGCATCCAGAAAATCTTTATAATGATTACTGCTGAAGTAAACACGCTTTTCATTTTTTCCGATAGTTTTAGTCTTTAAGCCCGATGGAGTAGTTTCAAGATTTTTTCGCTGCACATCGATCTGTCCGGTTGAGCCAATAAAACGTATGCCATTGTTCTTGCCAAAGTTTTCGTGGGTCATCGTGATACCGTTGTTGTATTTATAAGTAAGATGCTTATACATATCGCCATCCGGATAATTCACTTCTACCGGACCGCTGTGATCCATATCCAACGCCCATTGTACAATGTCAAACATATGTGCACCCCAGTCCGTCATACCACCGCCACCAAATTCTTTGTAATATCTCCAACGCGCCCAAAACGTATCGGTCATAGTCGGTGCCAGGTCTTTATTAAAGGGCACGTATTCATTCGGACCTAACCAGCTGTTCCAATTGAGACCTGCGGGCACAGTTTGCTCGGGTAAATCGTAAGCACCTGGTGGGCCATCGACACTAACTTTGATTTCTTTGATGTCACCAATATAGCCATTCCGAATAAGTTCGGCCGTATGCCTGAACTCATGCCAGGAACGCTGCATACTACCTGTTTGAAATACGCGATTGTGTTTCCGGGCCGCATCCACCATCGCTCTACCTTCCGCTACAGTGAGCGATAAAGGTTTTTCGCAATAAATATCCTTCCCGGCTTCAGCTGCTTTAACCGACATAACAGCATGCCAATGGTCGGGCGATGCAATAACAACTGCATCTATATCTTTCCTGTCCAACAATTCCCGGAAATCATCATAGGGTTTGCAGCGTTTTTTCTTTGTTTCCTTTTCCTTGTAATACACCGCTAACTGCTCCAGAAAATACTCGAGCTTCGCTTCATAGACATCACAAGCCCCCACAAACTGCGCCTCTCCTGTTGAAAGAAAATTCTTCATAAGCCCAATGCTCTGCTTACCCGTTCCGATAAAACCCAGGTTAATCTTATCACTTGTTGCTAAATATCCATTCCCTCCCAGGACAAACCTTGGTACGATCGAAAATGCAGATAATGCAGCAACGCCTTTTATAAATTTCCGTCGCGAAACAATTGCCTGACTTTTTGGTTTATTAATCATCGTGTTAGAACTATTGTTAAATTGAAGTAACTTTTAAAAGTAAGGTTTAGGTGTAGAGATATATGCCGATATGTCATTGTCCCGACTAGCTTTCGAGAAAAGCAGACTGTACCTCTCATCACGATAACATGTTAAACATAACACTATGAAGTATATATTTTCAAGTACTTGTGTATTTTTTATCACTATATTTTTTATCTCCTGCCAGGCTCAAAAGCCCAAGCAGAGTGATATCAAAAACGTTAACCTGGTAGCCCCAAAAGGAAAAGCTGTCGCTGCCTTTGCGGAAGGATGTTTCTGGTGTTCAGAGCATATTTTTGAAGCGGTGGTTGGAGTAGACTCAGCAATTTCGGGCTATGCAGGTGGTAAAGTAGCCTACCCAACCTATGAACTGGTGAATACTGAAACTACTGGTCATGCCGAAACGGTACTGGTATATTATGATCCCAGTGTGATCACCTATGTAGAGCTAACAAAGGTTTTTTTTACTTCCCATGATCCGACAACCCGTGACCGACAAGGACCTGACCGCGGTTCTTCTTACCGTTCCATTTTGTTTTACATGACTCCGGAAGAGAAAATAATAGCTGAACAGTCGCTTAAGGACTATTCTTCATCTGGTATGTTCAAGAATCCCATCGTCACAGAAATCAAACAGCTTAAAGAATTTTACCGGGCTGAAGAATACCATCAGGATTATATCGAGCATAATCCGAGCAGTTCTTATGTCCGTGGTGTTTCCATACCGCGGTATGAGTTGTTCAAAAAGACATACAAAGGAAAACTTAAATAACCGGCTGAGGGAGTTGTTTGCAGAACCTCATTCCCCAAAGGGACTGGTTCATCCAAATCAAAGTTTATACGCCTGCCTCGCCAGAAGTTTCCATTCGCCCTTTTGTTTCTGCCAAACCAGTAAGACACCAAGGTTTAGAGCGGATGTCTTGCCCGCGTTGTCCAATTCGCCGGCAAGTTTATGTCGTACCCACGCAGTAGTACCTGCAATTTTTATCGTTTGCTCGCTCAAATCAATCCTCGTGAAGTTGGATTTACCACTTGCCAAGGCTTCAACAAATGCACCTTTATCTTCAATCACTCCGCTGGAATGCCCATAGGTAAGGTCATCCGCGGCAATTTTTTCCAGAGCACCTTTATCTCCATCCACCATAGCTTTACGCAAAGTTTCTATAGCCCGCTCAACCTCTTTTTCTTCTTTAGACTGAGCGAAGCATATAACAGATAATAGAAGGCAGGTAATCAGGATTGATATTTTTTTCATAGCATGTCTTAAGTTTTAATTCATTTAATTTTTTAAACTTTCCTTCGATGGTAAAACCACTTGTAACAACGACGAAAATATGATTACAACACCACAACCAATGATGTTATACAGTAAAAATGCAATTTCTGTTGAAGTATAACAATACAACACAATACATTCTGCAAGAATCGCCGCCCAAAACACCGAGGTGCCCTGAACCCGCTTGACATAGAAAGCCGTAAGAAAAATACCCAGTATCGTGCCATAAAACAATGAACCGACAATATTCACGAACTGTATCAGATTTTCAGCGAAGCTTGCTAACATCGCAAATACCATCGCCAGCAATGCCCATGAAACTGTAAACCACCTGGAAGCCTTTACGTAGTGCTTTGGTTCAGCTTCCTTATTAAATGATCGCTTGTATATATCCATACAGGTTGTAGATGCCAGCGCATTCAGTTCACCGGCCATTGACGACATCGCGGCTGAAAACATTACTGCCAGTAGCAATCCTATAATACCATGGGGAAGGTTACTAAGTACGAAGTTCAAAAAAATGTAATCACGATCCTGGGTTTTGGCATTTGGTATTGCCTTCCCGATAGTGGACTTAACTGAATCCCGCAGCACAACTTCCTGCTGATGAAGCTTCATCACTTCATCTTTTGAACTTTTAATAGCGCCGTCATCCTCAGCGTGGATAGCATTCACCAATGCATCAACTGCACCTCGCTTCTCGGCGTATAAGACGTTATACTCGCCTTCGAGCGAACGCAGCACCTCCGCTTTTTCCGTTTTCATTGCCCGTTCCTGTAAAACCCGATTGTGAAACATCGGAGGTTGATTGAAAAGGTAAAAAACGTAGACTAATACACCGATAAACAGAATAACAAACTGCATCGGGATTTTAAGCAATCCGTTAAAGATTAATCCAAGTTTACTTTCTGTTTCCGAACTGCCGCCCAGGTAACGTGCTACCTGCGATTGATCAGTACCAAAGTATGAAAGGAAAAGAAATGTTCCGGCAATTAAGCCCGACCAGATATTGTATCGATCATTAGGATTGAATTCGAGATTCACCAGGTTAAGTTTTCCCATCTCGCCAGCGATATTCATGGTATCACCGAAGGATACACCCTCTGGCAACAAATTAAAAGCGAGAATTCCGGCAAGGATCATTCCACCCATAATCACAGTCATCTGATACCGTTGTGTCAAACTTACTGCCTTCGTTCCTCCCGACACAACATAAATGATGACAAGTGTGCCTATAAGTACCGTTGTAACGTTAATAGACCATCCCAAAATAGTTGATAATACCAGCGATGGCGCAAATAAAGTTATACCTGCTGACAGACCCCTTAAAATCAAAAACAATATCGCCGCCAGTGATCGTGTTTTTAAATCAAAGCGCGTCTCCAGATACTCATACGCCGTGTAGACTTTTAACCGGTAGTAGATCGGAACAATGGTAACTGAAATAATAACCATCGCCAGAGGAAGACCAAAATAAAACTGCAGAAAACGCATACCATCCTCAATAGCCTGCCCCGGTGTAGAAAGGAATGTGATCGCGCTGGCCTGAGTAGCCATTATGGATATTCCAATCATCCACCACTTCATGGAGTTATCGCCTTTCAGATATCCTTCGATGGTCTTGTTTCCCCGGGTTTTAAGTGTCCCATACGTTACAATAAATACAACTGTTCCACATAATACTAACCAGTCCAGATAATTCATGCGAAAGACTGCGTTAACCAGTAATACAATAAGACCTGAATAAGAAGCACACTCAGCACCAGCAAGTACCAATGTCTCCAGGTTTTAAAAACAGGTGGTTTCCCTTCGGTCTCCATAAGTCGGTTGATTTAACTCAGTATTACTTTGTTTTGCTTTTAGCTTTTGCACTTTCCTGTTTACTCGTTTTACCAAGTGAAACCAAATTAGCAAAAAGTCTGTAGGCGCCCGAAACACCTTCGGGTAATTCTCTGAAAAATGAGAGGCCTGTATACACGTAGTAACCTTCTCCATATTTCGATACCAACAAGCTTCCATCACGAGCATTCTCGCCAGTATCATTCATTGACAAGATAGCTTCAAAATTGTCATCCCATTTGTTAGGAAAATAAAGTCCACGTTCCTGAACCCATCCTTCAAAGTCGCGGGCAGTAATTTTATTAGGTGTATTCAACACTGGATGTGCAGGTTTAAGTATTCTCACAACAGCGTCTTCTTCTGTTACCCGCTCCCGCGACAACGTTAAAGGAAAAGGAGAGAATGTATCGGTCTCCATATCCCCATTCGTATTATACTGCACAACCATCGTACCTCCACCCTTTACATATTCAAGAAGATCATTCATCATATGCCGGATTCGCTCATTCGCATTTATCGTCCGGATACCAAGTACTACAGCATCAACGTTTTTGAGATTTTCAGCCGTTACCTCTTCATTCTTCATCTCCCAAACCTCATAACCCATCGTACGAAGGGCAGCAGGAACCTCATCACCGGCACCTTTAATGTAAGCGATTACCTTACCTTCTTTCTTTAGATTGATCCTCACCAGTCTGGCTTCAGCTTTTGGCAATAGCGTCTGCGTTGGTATGTGATCATATGCAATGGCTAAAAGCGCCTGATCATACATGCGCCCATCAATGGAAGCTATTGCTGTCAGCGTGGCATTTACTTCATCTTTCGCCGGAAAAACCGTGAAACTTTTTACATCTTCTTCACCCGTGCTTTTCAGTTCAAATGGAATAGTTGCGGGCACTGAACGAAATCCAGCAGGAAGCCGTAACTTTACTTCGCCTTTAATTAAACCTCCACTTGCCGATTTTACTTTAACCTTCACTTCCCTTGGATTGTCATCACTGAAGATAAACACATTGTCTGAAACATTAACAAATACAGGTGGTACGATTTCAAACGGCCGTGATTGTTCACCTTTTACAGGATCTGTCCATTTGTAAAGAAGCGGCCGATCCAGTTGAAATTGCTGACCTCCAATCTTTAGTTGAAACGTTATCATAATGGCCGGATCATTTTCAGGTTTCCCAATCAGCTTTTTATCGGTTACCGTAAAACGCCCTATCCCGTGCGGCTCTTTTAACCAGTAAGGATCAGAATATTCTTTAGCGGCACTAATGTTGCGCTGTACTTCAAACGCAAGCGGAACATTGCTTTTTAGCACACCTGAAAAGGCTGTGTCGAGCGTCAGGTCTATACAACGAATAGCCTGGACGACAACCTCAACATTTGATCGGTTAACCATTTCGAAACCTGCAGTAACCGGCTGCGACGGTGGAACCCAAAAGTGATCTGCTTTTACTTCAATGAACAATCCGAGGCAATCCTGAATGAGTTGTTCTACCTCACCTAATTTTCTCTTCCGCCATACACTTTCTGGTAAAACGGAAATTTCTTTTCTGATTTCCAATAAAACGAGGATACTTGCTGATGGATTTTCAGCATTAAACTCCTGAATTGCTTTGCTAACCAACGTCTGAACTTTTTCTGAGCCTTTCAGCCTGCTCCAGCTCGTATTGATGCCTTCGAAAATATCGCTTTCAGCCCTTTCTCCTTTTACATACTCCAGAAACTCCATCTGATCTCCACGCATCCCCTGGGAACCAAATCCCTGACTCTTATGCTGACTTCTGCTTCTCGCTGCAATCTCTGAATACGATTCGCCCAGCAAAGGATTATAGCCCCCGACATTAATCGCTACAATTCCTGGTGTATCTTCATTTATGGTTGTATTCCACCATCTTCCTGTATTTGTATAAAGTCGTTTTACCTGCCAGGTGCCAAACTCTTTGACCTGCTCAGTATACATATTTGGTTTTGCCGCAAGGTCAAATGCCTCTTGTGCTAATATTGCAGATCCTGTATGATGTCCGTGGCCCGCGCGCGCATCAGCGGGAAATCTCGTGATAATAACATCGGGTTGAAATTGGCGATAGACTTTTACAACGTCTGATAAGATTTCGTCCTTATTCCAGAATACAAAAGTTTCGGCTGCCGTTTTGGAAAACCCAAAGTCATTTGCCCGCGTAAAGAATTGCCTACCACCATCAATCTTACGGGCTGTGATAAGTTCTTGCGTACGGATCAGCCCCAGTAAGTCACGGATCTCTGAACCGATCAAATTCTGGCCACCATCGCCGCGGGTCATGGAGAGATAAGCGGTCTCGGTGAGACGACCATTTGCCAATTGCGTAATGATGCGGGTATTCTCGTCATCCGGATGGGCTGCTACATAAAGCACCGATCCGAGAACATTAAGCTTTTTAAGTTTCAGCTTGATGTGCGCTGCATCTGGTGTCTGCGATAACGTTAATCCTGGTATTAAAAATAACGCTAGAAATAAACTCCTCATTCGATTCATTTTGGCCCCGAATTAACGGAGAAAAATTCATTTGCCGGTTATGCATTTTGGCAGCATGCCATTTTGAGTGTTGAGTGGCACGAATTACCGGTATCTCCAACCAGAAAGTTGTTCACAAATATTTGTGAACATTATTTTCATTATAGCTTTCCACGCACCTGCCCATTCACGATATATGTTCCATCCTCTTCAAAGAAAATGATGATTTTGCTCAATGGCTGTTTATCCTTCGTCAGATAATAGATCGTGTATTCATGCGCAGTAACTCTGTCCTTGATATCATCGGTAAAACCCAGATCAAGTTTCAGTAAAGTATTCATATCAAATTTCTTGTTCAACTTGATTCGACTTCCGTTTTCAACGACTTTTAATCGAACCTCGTCAGCGTTTTGTTTCAATACTTTAACATTCACGAAAAGGTAGGGCAACGGACCCGATCCGCGGCTTCTTTCATTTGTTGCGCGGGTTTGATCCATGTTAATCTTGTTGGCATCTTCACGTATTCTTTCCCTGAACTCGAAATTAAGTTTAACTTCAATTTCTTCCATTGGCTTAAACGGAGTTTCCGTCTGAAGGAAAAGAACTGCCAGCAGAAGTATGGAAATTTTCATTTCTTGTTTTTCTAAACAGCATTGAAGTTACGAATAATTTTTGTCAATGGATTGTCTTTCAGTGCTCTGGATATGGAAAGCCAGTTCCTGACATTTCCAGCCTGACAGTACCTAAACAATCATGCATGTGAGTTTCCTTGTCATATGCCGAGAACCATTAAATCTGGTCTTAGAATCCCGAAAATCTTTTTGAAATAGTGTCTTTAAACGTATAGGACCATATATTCATTTGAACTTAAATAATCGTCACATCAAACTTATGGTCAAAATGACTTTTTAAATATATTTGACAGCTAAACTCACCGGTAATACTAAAATCACCATGTTAAAAAGAATTTGCTTTACGTTTCTGCTTCTGGAATTCTCACCGTGTGTACTATTTGCTCAGAATGAATTTTACAAACTCAATGCTTTGTCATTAGACAATCTGGCGTCATTCAAAAGCCCGGGTAAAAACTGGAAAATTGTTGGCAATACCTATGGCAGCTTCGACAGTAAATTTCCAAAATCAGAAAAAGGTAAGGGGGTTTTACTGAATGATTACGATGAGAAAATTCAATTTAAGTCAGAAGCTAATCTCTTCACGGAACTAGAACATGGGGATATTTTTTTATCCTTGGATTTTATGATACCGAAAGGATCAAACTCTGGTATTTATCTGCAGGGACGATATGAAATCCAGCTTTTCGACAGCTGGTCGGTTACTGTGCCGCGCGCCTCAGATTGCGGAGGTATTTATGAGCGTTGGGATGAGAACCGCCCCAATGGTAAGAAAGGGTATGATGGGCATCCTGCCCGAACAAATGCTTGCTTCGCTCCGAACCTTTGGCAACATCTTGAAATTGAGTTTCGTGCCCCCCGCTTTGATTCAAACGGCAAAAAAATCGCACCCGCTAGATTTGTCAAAGTAGTATTAAACGGCGTAGTCATCCATGAAAATATTTTCCTCAGTGGTCCCACACGCGCGGCTGCATTTACGGATGAAAAAAGTATAGGTCCATTAATGATTCAGGGTGACCACGGTCCTGTTGCATTCCGGAACATCAGCTATGCAATGCTGGATGATTTTAAGATCGATTTTAAGGATCTTAGTTATGAATATTTCGAGGGAAATTTCAATGACTTCCCCCGGGTTGAATCAAGTCATCTGGTAAGAAAAGGAAAGGCAGATGCAATTGACGTGAAGCTTGCTGACAATCCCAATAAACAATGTCTGATTTTTACAGGAACGATGGACTTTAAAGAAAGTACGGCGTATCAGTTTATCATTAAAAAAATAGGGAAAGCCAAGCTGAGTATTGATGGTGAAGAAATAATCCGGACCAATGATCTGTTCCGTGATTTTTCGATAACCAAAACTCTTAGTGCGGGAGAACATACCATCGTCTTTAGCTATCTTAAAGACTTTTCCTGGGCTCCCACGGGAATGGGATTGTTTATTGGAAAATTGAATTCAAGACCGCAGGCATTGCATACACCTAATTCATTGCCGCCTTTACCTCCTACCCCATTGATTGCTGTCAAGCCACAGCAGCAGCCTGAAATCATCCGATCATTTATGGAACATCTGGGGAAAAAGAAAACTCATGTGATTTCCATTGGAGATCCTTCAGCAATTCATTATGCGTATGATCTTAATCAAGCTGGAATTATAAAAACCTGGAAAGGTGATTTTCTTGATGTAACCGAAATGTGGCACGAACGCGGTGAACCACAAACTGCACAACCGATGGGAGCTGCACTTACCCTTAAGGGAAAAGCTCCACTTGCTCTTTTAGCCGATGTTAATGGACCTCTGCCTGATACACTAGACGACAGGACTGAGCTTATTTACAAAGGTTACACGCTTAATACAGGAGGGTATCCTGTTTTCAGTTATCATTTTAAATACATAATCTTTGAAGATTCTTTTGTGCCCGCATCTGATCGTCGTGGGTTGACACGCTCCATAAATATTCCGAAGATGCCGGCAACTGAAACGCTACTTGTCCGGATGGGCGAAGGTAGTCAGATAACGGAAGTATCCGAAAATGTATTTTCAATAGACGGTCGATATTACGTCCAGTTCTTACCTTCCGGAAAGCTTAAGCCTGCCATCCGTTCGACGGGCGAGCAAAAAGAATTACTTGTTGAAGTAAAAACACCATTTCCGGTTGTGATAAAGTACAACCTGCTTTGGTAAACTGTTTAATAGTTATAGGAAGTAAATACATAGTTTGAAGACATTACGCATGAAAATAATATTCAACATTTCGCTTATTACTATTCTTTCCCTGTCAACATGGTGTAACGCACAAACATCCCGTCCACAGGCTGAAGAAGATTTCTATGCATTAAAAACGATTGCCATTCCTGAGAACATCAAGCTTGAAGTAGGTGGTTTGGCTGTCCTTCAGGACGGTCGTCTTGCAGTGAGCACACGCAGAGGGGAAATCTGGATGATTAATAATGCCTATGAAGGTAAGCCCCATTACACACGCTTCGCCACTGGAATGCATGAGGTGCTTGGATTGAATTATAAGGATGGTTCTTTCTACGCTACACAACGTGGCGAGCTGACTAAAATTACGGATACTGACAACGATGGAAGAGCAGATCGTTATGAGCCGATCTACAAGTTTGATCTCAGTGGCAATTATCATGAGTATGCATATGGCCCTATTTTCGATAAGGAGGGCGATATGTACGTTGCCTTAAACGTAGCGTGGATTGGATATGGTGAAGGCCTCGGCAAGTGGCACGGCTGGCTTTTGAAAATAAAAAAAGACGGAACAATGGAGCCTTTCGCAACCGGGCTACGCTCGCCCGCAGGTATAATGGTCAATTCCTCAGATGATATATTTTATTCCGAAAATCAAGGTGACTGGGTTGGTTCAGGCCGCATAACACATTTGGAAAAAGGTGACTTTGCCGGAAATGCTGGTGGTCTTCGGTGGACTAAAGAACCAGAATCGCCAATTAAATTAACACGTGCAGATCTGGCGAAGGTAGACAACGGACAACCTATGCATGAAGCGGCGAAGATCATAAAAGAATTGAAGTTGCCCGCCGTGTGGTTTCCCCATACCCTTATGGGAATTTCAACTGCTGACATTCTTGAAGATACCACGAATGGATCATTCGGTCCTTTTGCCGGACAATATTTTGTGAGCGATCAGGGTCACTCCAAGATTATGCGTATGACGCTTGAAAAAGTTAAAGGTAAGTATCAGGGTGCATGTTACCCATTTCGGGAAGGCTTTGCTTCGGGATTATTACGGTTACGGATCGGTATCGATGGATCTGTATTCGGCGGTATGACCAGCAGAGGATGGTCCAGTACAGGTACTGAACCTTACGCACTACAACGACTGGTCTGGACGGGGAAGACTCCTTTTGAGATGAAAAACATCCAGGCAAAACCTGATGGATTCGAGATTGAATTTACACACCCGGTTAATAAGGAAATGGCAAAAGATCCATCACATTATGAATTGAATGGATTCACATATCACTATCACCATCAATATGGCAGTAAAATTATCAATGCAAAGAAAAATAACCTTAAAGGGATCATCGTTTCAGAAGATGGAAAAAAAGTAAGGTTAGTTGTTGATAGTTTGCGTGAAGGATACATTCATGAAATCAGACTTAACGAACTAACATCAGAAAACGGACAAAACTTGTTACACACGTTCGCTTACTACACGTTAAATAATCTGCCCGATGGTGAAAAGGCCACACTTACAGAAAAGCAAAAAGTACACAACCATCATACCATGGCGATGCCCATAAATGCTGAGCCGGCCAAACCCACCGCCCCTGTTAAAAAAACTGTTGCCGTAAAACGTCAGCTTAAAATGCCCGCTGACTGGAAACAACCTGACCAGGTTATTTCAATAGGAACTAAACCCGGACTTAAATATTCTATCTCGGAGGTACAGGTTAAGGCGGGCAGCAAAATCAAACTGGTGTTCAGTAATGATGACGATATGACTCATAATGTCGTAATCGTACAACCAGGAACCGCTAAGGAAATAGGTGATCAGGCTTTCAATCTCGGACTAAAGGGTTCTCAATTGAATTATATTCCAGTGTCTTCCAAAGTTCTATTTCATACTAACCTGATTCAGCCAGGAAGTTCAGAAACCATATTTTTTAACGCTCCATTGGCGCCGGGGAATTACACCCTTGTGTGCACATATCCGGGACATGCGATGATCATGCAAGCAACATTAAAGGTTGTTAAGTAGCCAATTCGTAACGTTTTGCCTAGCCGTACCGCGATACCAATAAGGTTAAAATTATAGCCGATCTTTAAACGAGTTCCGGCAGAATAAAGATTCAACGTATCCCTTACTTAATCCGACGAATTAACATCTTCAAGTTTAGCTGCCAAACCGTGTTTGTTTTACACTTCAAAACCGGCTATTCCAACTTGAACACAATCACCTGAACCATAACTAAAAACCTGCAATTCTGTTAAAACAGAACGCATTTTTAGCATTGTAAGCCAGCCTACCCAAACAATGCAGAAAGTGGCATAATTTTTACTCTGTTATTAATAGATAAATTTCACGGTTATGAAAACGAACTGGAGTAAATGGATGGTGATGATAATTGCTTCCATTATGTTGAGTGGGTTTAATATCAATTCAGGTAAAGCACAGGGAAGTGTTTCTCTTCAGGTGTTTTACGACGAGCTCCAACCTTATGGAACATGGATGGATCATGGTCGCTACGGGTATGTGTGGAGACCCAGTGTAGCGCAAGGATTTGTTCCCTACGCTACTAATGGGTATTGGATTCAAACTGAATATGGTAATACCTGGGTGTCTGATTATGAATGGGGATGGGCTCCTTTCCATTATGGTCGCTGGTTCTATGATGACTTCAATGGATGGATCTGGATTCCGGATACAGAGTGGGCTCCTGCCTGGGTAACCTGGAGAAGTGGTGGTGGCTATTACGGATGGGCGCCGTTGATGCCTGGATTCGGTATTAACTTATCAGTTAATTATTACAACCGCATTCCAAATCGTTACTGGTGTTTCGTACCGCATCGTTATATCACCCACCGTAATGTATACAGACATTTTGTACCCAGACCACGGGTGGTGAATATCATAAATCACACAACGATCATTACGAACAACTATACCGATAACAGAAGGCGAACCTACTTCACAGGTCCGCAAAGAAATGAAATTGAAAGAGTAAACCGTCAGCGTGTGGAAGTTTATTCAATCAATGACAGAAACCGTCCTGGAAGATCTGAAGTAGGCCGGGGATCGGTAAGCTTATACAGACCCGAAATTGATAATTCACGCGAATCAAGAAGCCGCGCTGTACCATCGAGCTACGCCCGTTCAGAACGTAGCGGGAACAATGTGGCTAATGAACGTCGAGGATCGAATGCTCCAAACAGTCAGCGCGAAAGCGAAGTAATAAATCGTAGTAGTCAGTCGGGTGATAACAATAGTCCGGCACAACGGTCTGCTCCTGCTCAACGAATGCCAGAGCGAGGTGCACCGGTCGAAAGATCGCAAGGTCGTGAGAGCTACTCGATTCCAAGGACAAATGATAATTCTGGTAAACAGCAGCGTTCCGTTGAACCAACACAAAGACCAAGACAAACGGAAAACAATAATTACCAGCAACGCGAACCGGCAAGGCGTACTGAACCACAGAAGTCCTACACACCGACTCAACGGCAATCACCAGCCGTGCAGCGTTCACCGAGCAATAGTGGACAACGGCAAGGTTCGACAGTGAGTCCGGGTAATAACCGGACTGCTTCCCCACAACGCGGGCAGCAGGTGCAGCGGAGTTCTTCGGAACAGCGCAGTAGTCAACCGGCTCGTAGTAGAGAGACTACGCCTAGAACGCGTAATTAAAAACGGTTAATTCAATTCGGGACGTATCGCATCAAACGCGATACGTCTCTTTTTTGTGCAAACTTTCCCGGATGTATCAAGCCAGTTAAAGCATTTGGATCTATCTGTCGAAACGAATTTCCTAACGACTATTTAACGATAAGTCAAAAGAAATAATGTATTACCCGACCTTCTCCGGAACCACATCTCGATACAATTCAGCCAGGCGCAGCGCACGCGATTCCCAGGTTTGATTTTTTGCAAATTCGCTTCCCCTTAAACCAAAAGCGGTACATTCTTCCGGATGGTCATACATGTACTCAATGGCTAACGCTATGTTCTTAACCGTATCGTCGGGATAAGTAACTGCGACCTTAATACCAGCATCATCAGGAATATGATCACCAGCTCCCTGATGTTTTAGACTGATGATCGGCAAACCGTAGGCCATCGCTTCCAGGTATTGTGCCCCAAATGTATCGCGCAGGCTGCAAAAAATAAAAATGTGGTTTTCGACATACGCCTGCTTTACAACTTCCCAGGCAACCTGTCCCTTCCAATCGGTCACAGCCTCTAAATCATATTTCTTTAATAATTCGGGCATCAAATGGCCATGTGTACCATCACCGATTATGGTGAGGTGATATGGAAGATCCTTCCTGACTTTCGACAACGCTTCCAGCACCAACGGTAACCCTTTACGAGGAAAGATTCTGCCTACCCAAAGGATCTTCAGGACTTTTCTATCATCGCGAACAGGAATAACTTCCGGAAAGAAACTCTCTGGCAGACCAACATCCAAAAACATCTTGATTCGTGTAGCCCCCAGTTGCTTTGCCATCTTATAGGTATCATGGTTAGCTACTACAATCAAGGCACCGTTCTTTGCAACGCTTCGTATACTTTTGTTAAACAACAACAGCAGATCACTCGTCCACTTCCGGATCACTTCAATATGCCATTTTCCGAAAAAGTATTTCTTAAAAGCTTTCGGTGGAAAACTACCACCGCCGACAGGCCCGAAAATCAAAGGCTTCTTCACTCGCCACATCCCTGACCCCAGTTGAAAACTAGTCATCGATGCATGTAAAACAAGATCAAAGTCAACCTCCCTATCAATCTCCCGGGCCTTACGTCCAGCTTTTGCTTGCCACATCAGATAATGCAAATAGAGAAAGGGCTGAAACCTGTACAGGTAGTTGACTAAAGGTGGTACATCAACATACACCACAGTAATTTTCAGCTCGGGATATTTCTTCAACTCATCCGTTATAGCCTGTTTACCCTCCGGCGTAGTAAAACACCATACAGCATGTCCCAGCTTTGCATTCTCAAGCGTCCAATTCCATCCGTTTCCAGGTTCAGAGCCGCGGTTCGGGATACAGGCATAGGCAGAAACGAGCAACTTCATGAGGGTTTTTTAAAATCCAGTCTCGCAAATTAACAGTGCCGAGGGGATATTAATAGATATTGAAAACTATTCTGTAAACTAAAAGGATATGCAGCCCATTCATATCACTCCCACAATTTCTATTTCAATGGTATGATAGTTGTTTTGAAGTCGTGATGCGCGTCATTCTTACCTTCTACCAAAACTTTGGTGTGCTTTCAATTTTCACTACCCTTCTAGGATGCCTTTTAATATGGCAATCAGGATCAATATACTTTTCAATAAATGTATTCTGGATGAAAGTTATCTCCAATATCGGGTTGATCGTATACATTTATCTTTTCCGGACCCAACAGTTTATTTTCTTTAATAACCTGGGCTACTCTTTTAAAGAGCTCTGCATAAAAACACTTGCTATTGATTTCGTTATCTGGATTATTCTTACCTCCATAACCTTGAAATTTATATGACCGATGTACTGGAACTTGATGGAATTTACCTCGAATATGATTTGTCAAAAATCCTTACCAGCATCTACCTAAAATGTGAAACCGGGCAGATCGTTGGACTGCTGGGCAGAAACGGATCTGGAAAATCCAGTTTGATGAAAATTGCATTTGGTTCATTGCAAGCACACTCCAAATCAGTCCGGATCAACGATGTATTTCAGATCAAACCTTTTAATAAGGAAATCAACTACCTTCCACAGGAACCGTTGATACCGACTTTCATTCCGATATCAAAAGCACTAAAACTATATAACGTTCCGCAAGAGAGTCTTTATGACGTCTTTCCAGAAACCAGAGATGTGATGAATGAAAAACCATCCGCGATTTCCGGTGGCACCCTGAGGATAATAGAAGTGCTGATGATCCTCAACGCGAAGCCCAGATTTGCACTCCTTGATGAACCGTTCTCCGGTTTGATGCCCGTGCATATCGACACCCTGAAAGACTATCTGAAGTTCAAAAAGAAAGAAAAAGGAATCATCATTACCGATCATTTATACAAACATGTCACTGACCTCTCCGATCATTTGTATGTGTTATCAAACGGAAAAACCTATCCCGTTAAGAACAAAGATCAGTTAATGGATCTTGGATACGTGCCGCCACCACCCGGAAGCTGATCTCTTTCCCACAGCAAAAACTATTTTAATGTCATCAGGTACTCCGTTACATCAGCGAGGTTTTGTTGCGTTAAGCCGAGCGAAGATGGTTCGGGCATAAGGCTGTTATCTTGTTTTTTGCGTGACCTAATGATACCGACGTCAACAACATGTTTCGTACCGGCGATATCCTTTATCACCACCGCTTTCTCTCCGTCGGAAACCAGAAAACCGTAAAATGACTCACCTTCTTCTGTGGTGATCAGCCAAGGCTCATATCCAAAAACGATTCCTGCACTTGGATTGATAATCGCGTCTAAAAGGGCCTCGTGGTCAAACTTCTTTTGTATCAATGTCAATTCCGGGCCGACGTCACTACCCTGGTCGTTAACCTTGTGGCAGCTTGCACAATTTTTTACAAATACAGCCTGACCCTCGCTAACATTATGAGTGAGCTTTCGGATTTCAGCGATTGAATAGGATTTCCCTGATCCAGGTTTATTAAAATAATTCGATGCCTGAATCCTTACCGACTGCGCCGGGTTATTAAAAATGACAGTCTCGACGATTGGATAAAGTGTTTTGGGAAGTTTATTATCTGCTACCATCCCAATTAACATCTGTCCTCCTACCGCATCTTTTGCCATATCTCTCGCATTCCATTTTTTTTCATCAAATGGTAATTCTGAATCCAGAATCTTGTTCATCTTAACCTTCATAGCAGCCACTTTCCTCTGGTATTCCGTGTCAATGCCGGTTTTACTCCAGTCAATTAATGAATACCAGTTATTGCTCTGTCGGAATGAAACCCAATAAGCAGCTTGTTCCGCGACATCTTTTAAAGGTGATTTGGAGAGATCGATCATGGCCATCACTGCTTCCCGCGTATTGATAAAGGCAAGTGCTGTCAAAGCCATCGCACGTTCATTTTCAGCAACAGCCTCGGATGCAGATCTTTTACGCAAATCGTTAATTGATCCGACCGGATGCAAGCGCCACATCAGGAAAGCAAATGTTTCACTCCATTTGTCTCCGCCATGTTTTTCCGGGTTGAACAGCCGTGATATCTCTTTGTACATTTCATCTTCATGTCCGGTCCAGGCAGCAGCCAGTGTTTCAAGATACCATTTATCCTTACCATCGAATTTTTCCACCAACGGAATAAGTATTGGTTTTATCTTTTCGAAGGGAAGGTCCCGAAGAGAAACTGCAACTTCGCGACGTACAAACGCCGACTCATCGCGGCACAACTTTTCAGCAAGCGGCAAGATATCAGGCTCGACCTGACGCAAGGCACGAAACGCCGTAGCCCGGATCATGGCATCTTTGTGCTTTAACAAACTTACAACTTCAGCTTTTCCATTTTCTCCAAGCTGAGAAAGCAACCAAATCGCGCGCGCTTTAACAAACTCATTCTTGTCGGTTAACAGTTCTTTGACAGCGCTCAGGACTTTGGCGCCTTTTTCCTTCAGCATAGTAAATGCGTAATTCCGTACATGTATTGCAGGGCTTTTGAATGCTTCCAGTAATCCATCCGTTGTGGTTAAGTCAAACTTAGGCGATACCAGTTTTTTATTTTTTGGCGTGATCCTGTAGATCCTGCCATACCCAAGGGAGTCATGCATCTGATGGCCGCCAACAACAGGATCATACCAATCAGCGACATATATAGCACCATCCGTCCCGATAGCTACGTCACTGGGACGAAACCATTTGTCTTTACTTAGATTTTCGGCTGAATCATTCCAGACATAGCCAGCATTATCCTCCGCTAATGAGGATATGAAATTACTTCTTACGCCAAGATCATATCCGGAGAGACTTCGTTCAGGCTGATATCCAAAGACCACATTGCGTCCGGCATCAGCACTAAGTAGTAATCCCCGATATTTTTCGCCGAGGGCATCACCCTCATTCATTGCGATACCGGTTGGGGCACCCGCACCACTTTTGTCACCGGCAGGCATAATGCCCGGATCATCCTGATGCCAATGTGCGGAAAATACATCCTGCCATGGGCGCTGGTCAGCCTGCCAGTATCGCGTTCCATCAGTACTGAAGAATCCCGCATTTCCTCCCTCCATTAACCAGGAGGTACGGCATGCTACAACCTGATCATCATTATCATTTTGCCAGAGATTACCATATGAATCTATGATGGACTCATATGAATTACGGAAATTGTGTCCCATTACTTTCATACCAGTACCGTCAGGGTTGATTCTCAAGGCCAGTCCGCCGACCCATACTTTACCATCATCACTTTTTAAGTTGCCTTTATTTTCCTTGTTATAAGGTGAGCCACCTGTATAAAGACTACCTGCACGTAACGTCCAGCCTGCTTTGTCCGTTACAACATGAGGACCGGCATTTCCAGTATTAAAGTACCAGTTTCCATCAGGACCCGCTACAACGGCATGAAGGGAATGATCATGATCCTTACCACCAAATCCTGTCAGGAAAATTTCTTTGGTATCAGGTTTATCATCACCGTCGGTATCGGTGTATACGATCATATTTGGCGAACAGGATACTATGACTTTGTTGCCGATCACAGCAATTCCGAGTGGGGAAATCAAGTCCTTATCTTCCACAAATACTGTTGATACATCTGCCCTACCATCCTGATCTGTGTCTTCAAGGATGACGATACGGTCACCGTTTATATGATGCAGTGATTTAGTAGAATCATTTTTATAATTGCGATAATTAACTGCTTCAGTAATCCATACCCTCCCCTTCAAGTCAACATCCATGTTTGTCGGATTATGGAACATCGGCGACTCTGCCCAAAGTGTGGCTTCCAGATCTTCGGGTAAATGAAGTTGTGGTCCGTCTACCAAAGCAGTTTCGTTGTTGCTGCAGCCCTGGAAAAGAGCCGCGACTAAAATCAAGCGTGCCGGAAATCTAAACTTCATAATATAACTTTTCATTTTGGAACCACTAAAACCGCAGGCTCGAATTCAAGTATTAACGCAAATGTGCATTTGCATCAGGATGAATAAAATACATCTCGTAGAAATTTCAGATTGTGCTTGTAGCTAGTTACGATATCTGCACCTTTTGGAGTTGCACCTTCAATCTGCATCCAGCCATCGCCGTGGTAGTCTATATCTTTTAAAGAAGCTGCAATCTTTTTCCAATCCATTGTTCCCTCACCGAGAAGAAACCCATTTTCTTTCATATGCAATTCGCAGATCGCTTCTTTACCAAGTAATCTGATTTCTTGTAAAACATCATACCCTGCATCGGCAGAATTTCGAAAATCATAATAGATCTTAATACTACTCGATCCGACCTTTTGGACAATATCAATTAATTCAGGAGCGCTTAAATATGATTCTATCCCCAATGTGATTCCAAGCTTCTCCGCTTTTGGCGCAACCTTTTTCAGCCGGTTAATGACTTCCTTTTTACCGATGTCATCATTTCTAAGATCATTATGATGGAAGAACGCTAACAAAATAACGGTGACGCCCAGATTTTTTGCAACATCGATGCTATCAAAAACCCACTGCTCGGTTTGAGGGTCAGATTTATAGGGTACATTATTCATTTCCCCTATTGCAAGGCTTGAAATGACGATCCCGGTTTCCTTTGATTTCTCAAGGTACTTTTGCTGAAGTCCAGGATCTCTTAAATGCAGATTGTTCTTCAGTGTTCCCAAATTCACCTGGATTCCCTCCAGGCCAATCTCCTTTGCGACATCAAATGCACCGATGTCACTATTTTTACCAATCGACCAGTCGCACGCCCCGATGCGAAGCCGTTGAGTTTGCATATTTACCCCCATTCCCTCTCTAAGGATGAGGTTGGATAAGATGGTTAAGCCTGCTGCCCGTCTCAAAAGTGCTCTTCTCGTGATCATTTTTCTTTTATTCATTAATTGTATAAAGAATTATAATCGAAACCAAGTTCTATTGAAATTTAGTACAGTTGTGTGCTTCCGATAGAATTGCTTTCCTTAAGACAATTAAATTACTCGCAGGCTACTTAACGATTTTATCCAGAGTCATGCTACCGATGAGCATAACGGCAAATTAAATATCACTATCTGGCGATGAAACGATCGCACCACTAAATAAATATCTCCTCTCACTATCGCCCCATTCGAAAAAACACCGATTTCCGAAGCCTGCTCTAATTTGGCAAATCCCACATGTTCAGGCATTAGAAAAACGATTAAGATGGAACAGATTTTTCTTCGAGGCGTTGAAGCAGGTGGAAAACGGCAGGCGTATTCCATTTGTCGCGCAATGGCTGGATATCAGGAGGAATGGCTACATTCGTCTAGGCATAGTTAACAGGCGTGCTTGCTCTAAGCACCAAAGTATTATCGTCATAAAATTCACCTTTGAAAATCGTAAATTTCGATTACTTCCCGTTACCATCAGCTACTAACTTTCCTCTTACCTTTTTCATCTTCGTATTGTAGAGTAAGATTGTCGCGATCATGAGGATAATTAATCCAATCCCTACTACCAGTTTATTATTCTCGGTGGAAAGAAAACCTAAAGCGATAATAATGAAACTTGTACATGTCAGTGTAAAGGCCAGTACGCGAACTCCATAACGATTTTCACCTGTTTCAGGCATTGGTTTTTCAATTTTGTTCTGTTGTTCGATTTCCAGCTGAAATATTTTAAAGTCCATACTGATTGTGGCAAAGCGCCTGGCCCACCACTCATAACAACCTAATAAAAAAAACGGAAGCAACGCACCCACCAGCATTTCATTTCCGCGGCTTAAAGTGAAATTAAAAAACACTGGTACTACAAATCTTAAAGATAAATTAATAATTAAGCTTATGATCGTACATGCCCAGATGGATTTCCCATTGTGATGTTTCGAAAACAACGCCCAAACCGGTGGCCCATAAATGGAACAGCCCGTGACCGCTCCTATCGTTAATACCACTTCTACAATTCCACCAACGAAAGGAACAAGCAAGGCAATCAAAATTGTTACAAGGCCAGCAACAATGGTTGAACCACGCGCAATATTCATTAGTTGCTTCTGGGTGGATTGAGGCTTTAGTGGTTTAAATATATCGTTCGTAAATACTGCAGCCACCAGGTTCAATGTAGTGTTCACCGAACTTGCTGTTGCAAACACCATTCCCCCAATCATTAATCCTAACATTCCTGCTGGTAGAACAGCTTTGCACATTAGTAGATAAGCACCTTCATTTTCCATACCTGGCAGTGGGCTTTCCAATACCCGATAGATCATTGGAGGTAACATCCAGAACAACGGACTTATAATATACAAACCGCCGAATAAAAAACCCACCTTACGAGCATCGGTCATCGTTCTCACTGTCGTATAACGTTGAACATACGCCCAGTTCCCCCCAATGAAAATCATGTTATAGACAGCAAAAGCAAACAGAAACCAACCGTTGTATTCGTCTTGAATAAAATTGAAAAAAGTGGCCGGCGCGTTATTTATAAATTCGTTAAGCCCTCCTACCGCGTCAAACGATAAGGGCACCACAATAAGTACTGCTGCAGTGAGTATGACAAATTGAAGAACATCCGTGATAACCACAGCCCAAAGTCCCCCTACCGCGGTATAAATTATTACCAACAGACCCAAAGCGATGATCGCAGTATTAATGGGAACCCCGGCTGAAACATTTACTAACTTTGCTACCGGATAAAGAAATGCTCCCGTATACCCTAGTGATAAAAGCAAAATAAGATAGGTATAGTAACGCTGCACTTTCAGTCCCAGCCTTTTCCCGATGAACTCACCCGCTGTAAGTATTTTCATTTTTTTCCAACGTGGCGCAATGTATAGTCCGATTAGAATTCCACCGATTGCCATCATCCATTGTATCGTTACCGAAACAAATCCGTATTGGTATGCTATTGAACCCCAAACCACAAACGTACCGGCGGAAAAAAAACTCATAAACAAAGAGAGACCGTTTATTTGCCACGGCACATTGCCACCGGCAGCGAAGAAAGATTTCATATCCTTCCCTTTTCTTCCAAACGATAACCCTGCGACAAGAATTAACAGAGAAAATAAAACGATAACAACAATATCAAGTGTTTGCAAAATTCAGATTTTGTTAGATCAATTCAATAACGATTACTTTTACTCCATAGGGTAACAAACTGATGGTAAATCGATCGGTTTGTATCTTCTTTTGTTCAGTGAGATCAGTTATTGACTTAGACCGAGCGTTCAACGTGACGGTATCGGTCACAACCTTATTTTTATCATTCAACAAAATAATGAACATTTTCTTCTTATCCTTTGAGAGAGCCAACAAGGTTTCTATATTAGGATTAGTCATGGTAACTAGTTCTTTGTTAAGGACGAGATTGACGGCTTCATTGTAAATTTTACCACTTTCAAATCCCAATGTTTGATGAGGACCAACTTTGGGTGTTACGAATCCACGCGGAAACCGGATGTTTCCCTCCGAGCGAAGCTCAGCCTCAGCTACCAGATAGTCCATGATCCATCCCACCTGCCACCACGCATGATGCGGATAGGGACCAGCCCCCTTATTCATTGCATTCCAATAGTAAGAAGCTACACTTGTCTTAGAATCGACAAATGCATCCCGACCGATTGCAGCAGCACGTGCCATGTCAATAAAGATCGAATCCCGGGTTAGAGCAAACATTCGAACAAACAGACCTGCATGGCTGGCGAGTTGAATCGGCCCATGTCTTTGAGCGGACCCCATGATACCGCCGTGCTCAAAGCTCAATCCCGCCTGTGCGATCTGCCAATCCCTGCGCACTGTGCCATTGATAGTCTTTGTTTTGTTTGTTGGAATAGGATGCGTATATATGGATGTAGTGTACAATTTCGCAGCTTGAATAGCAGCAGCCCGATAACGTTCATCCTGCGTTACATCATATAAGTCAAGCAACGCCTGGGATATTTGTCCCGTCGCAAAGTCCGGCGCATACCGCGCATCGCCACATACACCAATAAAATGCCCCTGCTCCACGCCATTTTTTACCAGCCAGTCGGCCCCGTTCCTGGCAGCATCTAAATACTTTTCATCCTTTAAAATTCTGTAAGCCACAAGCAGCCCATAAAATGTGGGTCGCAGATCTTTGATGTCTGTAAAAATAGGTTGCTCTGTATGGCGGTCATAAGCTACGGCCCAACTACCATCGGAGGCTTGCCACTTTAACAACAAATCGGCACCGAGTCTTAACCGCTCCCGAAGCACTTTGTGACTGGGTTCAAAAAGGAGGATGTTGCCCATATCGATCAGCGTGTAATACGTGAGACTTATAGGTTCAACAAATTCGCCCCACTCTTCAACAAACATTCTTCTTTGGCGAAGAAAATACTGACCAATAGCGGCACCGTGAAAGAAGCCGGGCTTGGTTTGCTGTTGCACCAGTTTAAAATTTAATGCATACGGCAAAATCCTTTCATTAATCAGTGGATCCTCCGTTACCTTTCCCAGCATCCACATCGCTCCATAGTCCGCATTTTTCATGGCATCCCCTTTCGAGCCCACCACACCTCCTAAGTAGGATTGTGCACCGATAGTCAAGCCTTCATATGTATCTATGTTCCATAAAGAAGTTTTTTGGTTGGTCAGGTATTTATGAATGTCATCAACCCGGTCAATAAGAGACTGTTCGTTTGTCCGTAAGTCAAGGCTTTCCTTAAAATTAAATACATCATTAATAGTATGTTTTAAACTCTTAAACCAATCACCATGCAAAAGACTATACCTGAATTCATATGCTATAGTATCCCCCGCTTTACGATACGAAGTTGGTTCTCCCAACACGGGATAATAAAGTGTTGGTGAAAGCATTCCTTTCCTATTCATGTGCGAGAAAGCAACGTTCCATTTGTCATGCGTAATTCTATCATTCTCCCAGGGGTCTCTCCCCAAATCAGCCGACGCTGTTACCGCGTAGGAGATGCTATCCCGTGTATCTACAATAGCGGTCAAGGTACTCATGCTGCGCTCACGGTATAATGCAGGAAAAGCTGGAACACCTTGTCCATAAGCATACGCCAGCACTGAGTCTTCTTGTATACTTTTACCTTGAAAATAACCGGGCACAGTAGCCCATGCAAGATCATCTTCCGATACCTCGGCAATGGAAGCACCACCACTAGAGTAATACCCATCTTTTTTGATAACTACTTTTTGTGTAATCAGAATATCTGTAGGAAAGCGTGGATCGATGCGCCAATGAGATACCATGGTGAAATAATCATGTTCATAGGTAAATTGAATTTCCCCATCTTGCTGTTCTGCAGCAACTGGAAAAAAATGAACCGCTTCTCCCGCGGTGTTCATAGTTACCGGCAACGTTGCAGCTTTCCAGAACTGTTGTTGATACTTAAAAATTTGTTCTGGAAATTCAACCCCTGTATTTGTGAACATTCTTATTGGAACACTATCTGGCTTTGTGCCGCTGTACAGGATGGTATATTCCCCGGATGGATTACCAAAACTTTTCCACTTGCCGTTTTGATTAACGAACACGTTACTAATCTTCCAAAAGCCGTCATCATTCGACCACTCTATTTTGATTTTACTTGAAGCTAGTTCAATAGATTCCTTTCTGCATGATGTTAATAGCAACACCAAGACACAACAGACGAGCCTTAAATGCATAGTTGTCATTAAATAATTGAATTGGATTTTTCAAAACATTGAACCCCGAATATCGCAGCAGGTACATTCCTACCGGGGTGCTCAACTTGTATTCTTAGTTGCCTCGAACGGACTGGAGTTTCAAATTCAATCTTATTCATGGTTTGGTAATTATCCTCTTTCTTATAAACTACCTTGCCCTGATCGTCCAGAATTTTATAATTGCGAATACAAAAGGGGATCACGGATTCCGGATGGCCCATCAATACCGATTCCATGGGATGATCGAAGTCAGTATCAAAAGTTATTACAATTCTGGAAATTTTTTTTGTTTCATTCCACGTAAGGCACAGCTCGGGATTTAAATCCTCAGGATCGGCAACCCAGGCATTAGGCGCATTATAGGGCCTGTCAACACCGTTGATAACATTTGCAGGATGAAAGCACGACAACGGAGGATTTATTTTCATCGCTATGTTTTGTCCTTTCGGTCTGCGTTCCGGGCACCAAAACTCAAAAGTATCTATGCCGATGTGAGACGGCGGCGTTTGCTTTCCATAATTCGAAACGGATTCGTTGAACTGGTTGAAAACAGAAAGCAACCCCGTAATCCTTACTTGAGAAAAATGAAGCCGTACGAGAGGATTTTTATTGAACAGTATGAAGGCATAAACCTTTTTGCTTAATACACTTTGAAAATTTAGCTTAACACAATTTCTCCCCTCGTGAAGATCAATGGAAACGGTTTCATGATATTGGTCCGGTGTAAAATTCCCAGCCCGCAAACTGGTCTTCAAATCTACCTTCAGCACTGTTGGCTTATCAGCGTGAGCGTGGATAACTAATTCCGGAATTTTATCATTCGTCAAGGGTATCAACTGCCCCACTGCGGGATCAATATTTCTAAGCAAGTCTGATTCAGGCAATTCTGCCAACCTGAGTTCACTGCTCGACGTAACCTCTGCGATTGCCGCAATATTTTCGCGACTGATACGAATGATACCTGGCAGGAAATGTCCTGACCGCGCCAATCGCTCCTGTAGCACACCCACGGACTGCTTAGATAAAATTTCTCTTGGTGTAATTTGATAATCTTTACATAGCGCGGCAGCCATACCCACAGCCTGCCCTCCATAAGCGCAAGTACCCATCACCCTTGTCGATCCAAATGCTACGTGCGTGGCGCTGATGATTCTTCCTGCCAGAAACAGGTTGGCAATATTTCTGCTATAATAACAACGGTAAGGAATTTGGTAAATGCCCTTGCTATGCCATTGGTCACATCCCTTCTGATCACTGTAAATACCATCGGAAGGGTGAAGATCCACAGACCATCCGCCGAATGCCACGGCATCTTCATGCTCACGCTGTTCAATGATGTCGCGTTGCGTGATGATATAATCGCCTTCAAATCTCCGGCTCTCACGTTTACCGGGTATTGTACCAACCCACTCAAGATTAAGGTTAGCGGCCTCAGGAAACTTACCCGAGTTTTTGATGTAGTTCCAAACACCATATACAATACGCCATAGTTCCCATTTAATGGTTTCAGTGTCATGAACTGTATCTAATCGTCCGCCGTATTCAATCCACCATAACTGGCAACCTTGCTCTTTCGCCTTAAACTGCTTGTAGCGTGGTATCTGTGCTATGTCTTGTAAAGCATACGACGGTGGAACAAAATTTACTGGTTTACCAGTATCCTTAGAATAAAAATAAATGGAGTGCCCAAGCAATTCCCCATACTCTTGAGTTGGAGCAAACAACTCGTCGAATTCGTCCTTTGATTCTGCACCCATCCTGAACGCGGCACCTGCAAGAAAGCCGACTACACCATCACCAGAAGCATCGCAAAACAACGGCGCCTTCAATACATAGGTCGTGGAGTTCTGACTACAAAAAGCATCCAAAGATTGAATGGTGTCAGCGTCCTGTTTTTCAACGCCAATGACAGCAGTGTTCAGTAGTAACGTAATGTTTTTTTCATTAACAACTTTCTCGAGAATTATCGTGTCGAAAATAATTGGATTGCCCTCACGATTACGGTATAAGTTTTCAACAAGAATTTCATTGATCACGCCCCCCTCTCTAGCCCATCGGTTATTGTTGCCCATGTGAGAAGTCGCGCCCAATACCCACAACCTTATTTCGCTGGAAGCATTGCCACCCAACACGGGTCGATCCTGAACTAGTACCACCTTCATCCCTTCTCTTGCAGCCGTAATGGCACAGCAGGTACCTGCAAGTCCGCCCCCGGTTACAACCAAATCGGCTTCGACAACTATACTTCGAAATGAACGCTTCAATACACCGTCTTGTCTTAACATAAACTAATCTTATTAAGCGTTAATTTTTTTTGATTAATTTCTTTAGTATAACAAAACCGCCCGGTTTAATCAGTTCAGCGTAAACTTCGGTTGCTCCTGGATCTGAAAGATTTATCGTTTGACTCTCACCTGGTTTCATCACGCCTAGCGGATATGTTGCAGAACCTACTCTAACGAGATAATTTTTTAAAGTATACGCAGGAAGATCCTTGCGCGCCGTAACGGTTAACTGAAAGTCATGACTTGAATCATTTGAAAGTGAAAAAACAGCAGGAGAAAACTCTTCCTGCCAGGTGTAGTACATTCCGCGCAACTCGCGCTCAGGAGAAACAAGTCCCCATGGCCTATAGCCATTGGCATTTGTGCCAGGATACATGCTTTGATAATCGTTAAAAGTCCAGATAGAAGCCCCCACAACAAAGTCACACTTTCTGAAATCGGCTACTGCATTTTGCAGATACTTTACCCTTTCATTCTCATCGGTTACCTGATCGGCACGGATTCCGAATTCGCTTATATAAACCGGTTTGTCAGGATACAAAGTATGAATCTTTTGCAGATTTTTTAAATAATTTCCGTAAATATTGGCGCTAATAAAATCGACATACTGCGAGGCTTCGTCCAGTCCGGTTTTAATGGACTCGCGAAATACGATCATACTGGAGAACGTAACCAAACGTGATGGATCCAAAGTCTTGGAAAAATCATACATAGTCTTTGTCCAATGTTTGCCTTCTTCAGTCTGAGATTGATATTCATTGCCTATACTCCAGGCGATAACAGAAGGATGATTCCAGTCGCGCTGAATCATTTCAGTAAACTGAGACTTAAAGTTTTCAATCATCCCCGGATCCGACATTTGCGATTGCGTCATCTGCCAATTTCCGGCTTCTGCAATAATTAGCATACCTTTTTCATCGGCCCAATCCAGCAGCTCCTCCGATACGGCATAATGACTAATTCGTGACAGTTCCATACTTCCGCTCTTGATTAGCGTGAGATCTTTATTCAGAATTTCTTTTGGATCCATAGAACCAAATCCCGGATAATCCAAAGGTCTGTTACAACCACCCAGTCGTATGGGCTCTCCGTTAAGCAAAAGTGCAGTTCCTTTAACCTCTAATTTCCGAATCCCAAACCGGGTGCTCAATGAGTCGTTGTAAAAACTGATGTGCGATTGGTATAATGTGGGATCATCAAAGCTCCAAAGCTTAACGCCTTTTACCAAAGTACCCTCTACATTAATAGTACCCATTGCCCCGGGAGCGATATCATTTCCGGAAATTTTAAACTTTAATGGTATCACTTTTCCCGCCTGAGAAATTGTTAACCTGATTTCTTTCGCCTTCACCGCTTGCTCCGATTGATTTACGATAAACGCCTGTACTTTGATATTCGCCGACGTTTTGGCGAGGTCAGGCACAGCTTCAACTTTAACATTTTGTATAAAAACCTCCGGCCTGATAGTAAATGTTACTTTGCGGGTAATGCCACCATAATTTAACCAGGGATATAGTTGTGAACTAGCGGTATTTTCATAATCTGATTTCGTTTTGGCCCCGGGAATCGTGGTGGTATCCCAGGCGTTGTTCACTTTTACGGTAATGATATTTTTTACTTCGCTGTAGTGGTCTGTAACGTCTACTTCAAACGGCGTGTAGCCGCCTTCATGTTCGCCGACCAAATTGCCATTGAACCAAACCTTGCATTTGTAAAACACAGCATCAAACCGGATGTAAGCACGATGGCCTGGCGCCACAGTAAACTGAGTTAAATGATTGATGTACCATGCATCGCCAGTGAATTTGTGGTACCTCGGATCCACGGTATAGCTATGCGGAACTTGAACCTTGTCCCATCCTTTAGGATTAAAATCATGACTACTCCAACCCTGCCTTTCTCCGATGGAAACCGGATCCAGCGAAAAAAACCAGTCCCGATTTAAATTTTGTTGTGCCTGACCAACTGTTATTTCGGAAAAAAGAATAAGAGAAAAAAAGATAAAAATTTTGTTCATTAATCAAGTTGTTTTACACTAAAAGGATCCTTTCACTTGTACTTTACATAAAAGGGACCTGACCCAGGGGGCCAGTCCCTTTTTATTCCAAAACCCAATTTATTTCCAAGGATCATTTTGCGTCAGCTGCGGATTAGCATTTAATTCATCCTGCGGAATAGGCAAAAATTTGTGTCGCGCCTCGGGTGTTCTTTGCGGATAAACGTTATTAACTGCATTAGGAATCACAGTAAGAAATTTATCCGTGCGTGTAAGGTCGTACCAGCGGTCGCCTTCTGCAAATAATTCCCACGAACGTTCCCATAGTACCGCATCTATAAATTCGTTTACTGCCAGCCCTTCTGTCAAGTCATTCAGGCCTGCCCTGTTTCTAACTTCGTTGATGTAACCATAGGCAACCGCAGTGGATCCATTTAATCGCGCCTCGGCTTCTGCTGCTATCAAATAAACATCCGCAACACGAAGAATAGGAATGTTAATACTGTTACCACTTACAGCGATCGGATCCTGGTATTTTTTTACTAATACACCTCGCGTTGTTATGGGTGTGATCTGATTTTGCGGCACAACCGCGCCGGCTCGGTTTACATAGGTTGTATCCAGCAATTGTCTACGCTTATCCGCAGGGTCGAATGAATTAAAAAATGATTGATAGGCGAAAGTCGAACCAAAGGTAGTTCGGCCGTAAGCAACGCCAGCATTATTAGGCGGACCATACAACCCCGTTAATTGATGCCCGAAAAAAGAAGTAGAACCCGATACTGACGTTGATGATTCCGCCTCGTATGCAAAAATATTTTCAACACGGGCCATATCTTCCTTAGTGACATCAAACACATCTTTTACCTCGATCATAAGCTGCAAGTACGGATTGGTTAGTACCTCCTGAGCTTTGCTTAAAGCAAAATCCCAGTTCTCATTATAAAGCGCGGCCTTTGCGGATAGTGCAAGTGCTGCTTCTCTTGAGGCCCGTCCTTTCACGAGCGTGGCTGTATGCGCTGGAAGTTTAAGCGCCGCAGAATCCAGATCTTTTAATATTTGTGCGTAAACTTCCTGACGTGGCCTTTTGTTTACGAAGGCATTGGCAAGCACATCACTCGCCTTAATTTTTACAGGTACATCACCAAAGTTTTTAGCTAACATCCAATGGTAGTAAGCACGAAGAAAAAATGCTTCACCAATAATTTCCCTTTTACGAGTGGCATCCATAGACGCCTGGGGTACTCTTTCAATTACCCAATTAGCTTTCTCGATGCCGTTATAACATGAAATCCATATTTGCTGCGGCGACTCAAACGTTCTTCCCGCAGTACGTTGCGCAGTATAGTTCACATCGTAGGTAAAGAGAGTAAGCGTATTTCTCGAAACGGCTACACGAGGATATACCTGGTCTGCACTAAAGTCAGGAACCAATATTGCAGCCGGACCAGAATACATGCCCACCATTGGTGCATACGAAGCTGCAATGGCAGCCTCAGCATCAGACGAAGTTTTATAAAAGTTCTCTGTATAAATTGAAGAGTATACTTGTTCATCAAGTTCACAGGCTGTGCCCGATAACAGCAAGAGTATAAATAAAGTAGATAAATGACGTTTGTTCATAACTTTTAATTTAGTCATAGCAATTAGAATGTTAATTGAAAGCCTCCTATAAAGGACCGCGCAGAAGGATACACCAGATTATCAATACCGATGGTAGTGTTTGATCCGGCAAATGTATTTACTTCCGGATCGAACCCACTGTATTTTGTGATCGTGAACAAGTTATTAGCACTGATATAGATACGTGCTCTGCTGATATGCTTGATTTGAGGAAGTGTATATCCTAACGTTACGTTCCGGCAACGTAAGAAAGATCCGTCTTCTACAAATCGATCACTGATAGGAAGGCGACCACCCTGTAATGGACTTACAAATTCAATACTAGGATTATCGGGCGTCCACCGGTTGGCAACGCCTTGCAAATTGTTTCGCTGCCCTAGAGGATTTTCAAAAGAAGCACGGCTTACGTTGTAAATATCGTTTCCATATGTGCCTGACATAAAAATACTAAGGTCAAAATTTTGATAAGAAAGGTTGGACGAAAAACCGTATATAAAATCCGGGTTTGGATCGCCTGTTATTTGCTGATCAGCTGAAGTGATCACACCATCGCCATTGATATCTTTCACTTTGTGCCCGCCAAGTCTTCCGTCTGAACCGGGTAAAATAGGATCTCCTGTCTGATATATGCCATCGAAAACATATGTCTTAAATAAACCGATTGGTTCGCCCACTTTTAAAAGTGTGTATGTGGTCATAAACCGTTCTGATGTTGTACCTCCATCAATATCGGTCACTCTATTTCGGTTAGCAGACAGATTCGCGTTGACACTCCACTTCAACGGGCCATCTAATATTCGTACATCAGCAGCAATTTCAAAACCCTTATTATCAATACCGCCCAGGTTATTCGTTATAAACTGATACCCTGAAGAGAATGGCAAGGCCTGGTCAAACAAAAGATCGTCTGTCTTTTTCGAATAAACATCCATAGTAATATTAACCCAGTTATTGAATAAGCTTAAGTCAAGCCCAATGTTGGCCTGCACGGATCGCTCCCAACGTAAATCAGGGTTAGCAATCCCACTCGGACTAATCCCTTTTGATAAACCATGGTTGAGATGATAGTCATTTCCGGTTGCCAGTAAGGACAACGATCGGTATGGATTGATTGCGCCTGCATTACCGGTAAGCCCGTAACTTGCCCTAAGTTTTAAATCTGAAACCACCGATACATTTTGCATAAAGTTCTCTTCTATAATTCTCCAGGCTGCTGAAGCTGCCGGAAAAAATCCATACTTATGGTTCTCACCGAATTTACTGGAGCCGTCAGTACGGACGGTGAAGTCAACAAAATATTTGTCACGGAACCCATAGTTAAATCGGCCCATATAGGAATCCAATCTTTCTTTGCTTCTGAAACTCGAAGTAGAAACGGTGAGTGCTAATTGCAATGCCTCATTAGTCGTTACGTCATTAGGAAAACCATTCGCCGTAACCGTATGGGTCGAGAAGTTATTACTTTGAGTTGCAAAGACACCAGTGAATTTCAGACTATGCTTATCGGCAATACTTTTGGCATATGTAATTATACTCTCATGTAAAAGTACATTTGTGTTCTCGATCATTTTTTGTGCAGATCCTGAATTCGGGTTCCGGTCACCAACCGCCACAATTGCAATCGGTGAATAAAAATTTCTTAGGTTGTTTTGCAGATCGGTATTGAACGAGGCGCGATATGTCAGTCCTTTAAGAATCGAAAAATCACCATAGACATTGGCCAGCACTCGGCTAATGTTTGTTTCGTTGAGCACACTTGCCAATCCAATCGGATTGCTTACTTCGCGGTAACGTCCTCCTAATTGTTCGCCAAAAGGAAAAATGGTACCATCATCGCGATAAGGTTTTAAATTTGGAGGTGCACCAACTGCTGCACCAAGTACACTACCAGTGACCACAGCAGCATCGCCAACATTCGTCGATCCGGTTTGTATACCGTTATTTATATTATAACTACCCATAATACTCGTTCCGACTTTTACCTTTGAACTAATCTGATGATCAAGGTTAAGACGTAATGAGTAACGTTTAAAAGCTGAATTAATAATGACGCCATCCTGCTCAAAATAATTTGCCGATAATGCTAACTGCGTTTTGTCATTTCCTCCTGTTACTGATAGCTGATGGCTTTGAATCGGTGCGTCGCGAAAAATAAGATCCTGCCAGTTAACGCCTTCACCCTCTGTCGCAGGGTCGGGAAACAGATTTGGATTCTTATAGACGTCATTTTCTAATTGAGCAAACTCAGCGGCATTTAATACATCCATTTGCCGCGTGTTGCGTTGCACACCATAATAGCTTTCCAACGTTACACGCGTCACACCACTTGAACCCCTTTTGGTTGTAATCAACACGACACCATTGGAACCTCTGGCTCCATAGATCGCTGTTGCAGAAGCATCTTTCAATACGTCAACTGATTCGATATCATTTGGATTGATGGTTGATAGCGGACTTACATCATTAATTCCCCCACCATTCGAAACCTGAATACCATCAATGATGTATAGCGGCTCTGAGCTTCCATTAATAGAGTTGGTACCACGAATTCTGACGCTGACATTTCCGCCTGGTGCGCCGGAATTTTGTGTGATCTGTACGCCAGCTACCCGGGCCTGTAACCCTTGAGCAACGTTACTAACCGGCATTTGGGTAAGCACATCCGATTTTATCGAAGCAATAGAACCCGTCGTTTCCAATTTACGCTGCGTACCATAACCCACTACAACCACTTCAGATAAGGTGCGCAAATCGGGTTGCAGCTGAATGTCGATCGTAGAACGTTGGCCTACCACTTCTTCAATCGTTGTGTATCCGATAAATGAAATCACGAGAACATCCTCAGATCTGAGTGCATCTAAGGTGTAAGCACCGTGGTTGTCCGTTACTACGCCTTTAGAACTTCCTTTTACCAGGATATTAACACCAGGCAAAGTTTCCCCTGTCTCAGAAATGACCGTTCCGGATATCCCCGAAGTCTGCGCCTGCGCGACCAAAAGGCCTAGCATCAAAAACGTAAGCACTACTGAAAATGCAAAACGATGAAATGTAAAGTTTCTCTTCATAATTAATATTTGTTTTGTAAGTCCCTTAAAATCTTAAAGGCTTGTCACCCTTCAAGATGAATTGGCATATTGTTAACTGATATGTTGGTTGAAAAATAGAGCGTTGTTTTCAGTCAGCCATAACAATCGATTGAAATTTTGTTTTAAGATATACCGGGAACGCTTTCGGAACCGGTAACGATAGGTTGCCAGACATAAATCAGGGTGGCTCGCCATCGGTTGCAAGAGTCTTTTCATAGTGGTACCTTTCAGATTCATTACCGATGAGCAATGATTAAATGTGTGAAATGCACCGAGGTTGATGCAATTGCTAAAGCAGGGATTGTGAGGGGAAAACAGCGTTACTATTGCGAGCATTGCGATTATTATTTCACCTTACCTCTTTTCGATTTAGAACGGGAAAAAATCAGCGCAAAGAAACATCAGACAACGATTATCGACATTGCGCGCAGCCTTCAGGTCTCCAAATCCACTGTATCCAGGGCGCTACGAGGGCATTCTGATATTAGCCAGCAAACGCGACAGGCCATCCTTGATCTGGCCAAAGAAATGGATTACCAGCCCAACCTTTTGGCCTACGGGTTGGCAAAGCGGGAAAGTCTCACCATCGGCATTATTGTTCCGGAATTTATTAACAGCTTTTTTCCCTATGTAATCATCGGGGCTCAACAAGTTGCCAATCCCAGAGGCTATCACATTTTGATTTGTCAATCGAATGAAAGCTATGCCGTAGAGATTGAAAATACGAACGTATTGATGGCGAGTAGAGTAGATGGTTTGCTGGTATCGTTAACCGGGGAGACGCCCGACACAGATCATCTTAAAAAGTTTGACCGCGCTGGAATCCCGGTTGTGTATTTTAACAGAGTTGGTAATGACCAAAATGTTTCGAAGGTAATTGTCGATGACTATGACGGTGCTTATAAAGGTGTTAAACACCTTATCGATAACGGATGTAAACGGATCGCTCACATTGCCGGCCCGCATAATCTTACCATCAGCAAAAACAGATTAAAAGGATACTTAGACGCCCTCCGCGATCACGACGTGCCCATTGATGAGTCGCTTATCGTACCTCACAACCTGACACCACAAGGCGCCAGGGATTGCGCTGTTTATCTATTTGGCCTGGCGCAAAGACCCGATAGCATTTTTGCAGTAAACGATCCCGCTGCGATCGCGGCTATGTTAGTTGCCAAAGAAATGAACATCAGCATACCGAACGATGTTGCCTTCGTCGGCTTTAGTAATGAACCTACCGCATCTCTCATTGAGCCAGGCTTAACTACGCTTGCACAGCCCATGAAAGAGATCGGGAAAACAGCTATCGAATTGTTGTTCTCGCAAATGAATGATCTTGAAGGGAATTTCACACCGTTAACCACAGTATTAAAAACGGAATTGATCATAAGAAAGTCTTCGATAAAAGAGATCGTCTGAATGTCTTATTTGATGAAGGTAGGCAGCAGGAAAGGGAATTGTGTTATGTAATTAAAACAATCTCATCAATATTCGGGCTTTCAATTATACTCTTATACCTTCCTCTTAAATCCCAGCTTTCTTCACCTTTTGGAATATTCTTTTCTTTGCCCGTGATGTATGAGACACCAAAATTTAAAAATCCAGACCCCTTTGTATCGAATTTGAACATTTGAAATTGACAAACTACGAATCCATCCTTTTCCCTTCTATACCACAACCCCTTTTTACTTTTAAAATCCAGATTGGTAAAAAAGAAAGTAAGAAGATCAAACAAATTTTTAGTCATGATTGTCAGATTTTAAATTCCCGTATATCTCTTCTGAAGGCTGAAAACTTGAACTATTTTATTTTTACGTCTCCGGTACCCCGGTCACTTGTTGTCTGCTCAAAAAACTTGAACGTGTCATCAATTTTTGCAAGACTTAGACCAAATGGCTACCACCGACGAGTACGATTACTTGTGTCAAATATCCGAAGGTTTGAAGGAACTGTTAACCGATTTTAAACGATTGTGTTAACTTTTAAACAATATTGTAAACTTTTGTACGATTATAGATGATTTTCAATTACCCAGTTATACCGTTGTGTAGTGTGCATCAAGCCAGAAGTAGCCAGGTTAAAGCCAGAAGTAGCCAGAAAGTATACAGCACAAAGCCAGAAAGTATACAGCGCAAAGCCAGAAAGTATACAGCGCAAAGCCAGAAAGCATACAGCGCGAAGCCAGAAAGCATCCAGCGCAAAGACAGAATGTATGCAGCGCAAAGCCAGAAAGCATACAGCGCGAAGCCAGAAAGCATCCAGCGCAAAGCCAGAATGTATGCAGCGCAAAGCCAGAATGTATGCAGCACGAGGCCAGCACATTGCCAGAAAGTAGAAACTAGTACGCCACTGAGACGCCACTGAGACGCCACGAGTAAGCCACTAAAAAAAATCGATACCAAATTGGGAAAAGCAAAAGGGTTTGTAAGCTTCCCCGAAAATTGGGCCACTCAAAAGTTTCCTTTTCAGTCTATAAGCAAAAATAGGTGACTGCGCCATGGATATCAAGACCAAGGCGAGCGGTTGATTTGTTGTTTGATTTTTAAAGGAATCAACCGGTCTTGACATCCATTCTGCATTCACCACGTCGCGCTGCTTATCGATTGAAAAGGAATTCATGTCTTCAGTGGATTGCTTCTAGTAAATCAAGCGGAGCCCGATAGCCCAGGGATTTGTGCGGACGTTCATTGTTGTAATCCAGCATCCACTCTTCTATTCGTTCTCGTACTTCCTGCAAAGAGTAAAAAACATTTGCATTTAGAAGTTCTTTCCTGACAGAGCCATTGCAACGCTCAACGAATCCATTTTGCATCGGCTTGCCCGGCTGTATGTAAACAACTGTAACACCGTTTTTTCTACACCATTCATCGAGTTCATGTGAGATGAATTCAGGACCATTGTCAACACGAATCATCTTGGGAAGACCGCGAAATTCTTTAAGAAACTCCAACGACCTGATTACCCTCACGGCCGGCATTGAAAAATCCGGATCCATTACAAGCATCTCACGGTTGTAATCGTCAATAATATTTAGCACTCTAAATTTGCGGCCATTCCACAAGCTATCGCTCATGAAATCCATAGACCACACTTCGTTAACCCCCTGAGGTTGAAATAAGGCTTGCTTCACACGAGCTGGTAAACGTTTTTTGAAACGTCTTCTGATATTGAGCTTTAATGATGTGTACACGCGATATACCTTTTTATGATTCCAAATAAAACCCTTCCTCCTTAATCGATAATAACTCTGCCAAAAACCAATTGCAGGATGCTTCCCTACAAGCTCCTGAAGAGCGTTGATCACAGGGGTATCGTTCTTGAATTTTGGACTGTACTGAGCAGAACTTCGTGGCACGCCTAACGTTGAACACGCCTGACGTTGGCTCACTCCATGCTCTTCGACCATGAACTGAACCAGCATGCCTTTCTCGTCAGGCGCTAAAGCTTTTTTGCTACAGCATCTTTCAATGCTTCATGAACAAGACTCAGATCTGCAAACATTTTCTTGAGTCGGGAATTCTCTTCCTGAAGATCTTTCATCTTCTTTACATCACTCGCCTCCATACCACCGTACCTCTGGCGCCATTTATAAAATGATGCCGTTGTGACTCCTAACTCCCGGCAAATGTCTTCAGCCTTACGGCCAGCTTCATGCTCCTGAATCGCTTTTACGATTTGTGTTTCTGTGAATCTAGATTTTTTCATAATAAACCATTTAAAGTTGAAAATTTGTTCTCAACTTTCAAATGGCCGAACTTTAGGGAAGCTTACA
>JBGTEP010000103.1:0-5627 GCA_041747735.1 Chryseolinea sp. | reverse complement strand
CAGTGAGCTTAGGCAGAGCATCCAAAATTGACGGGAATAGATTTTTGGTTTAATGAAAAGAGTGTTTTAAAATTTATTCAGCAATAAGCTTTTCAAAGTCAGCAGGAAGATCAGGGTCGCTGGGCGGGCGGGCATTTAACTCTGCAAACTCACCATTTCGTCTGATCAGAATGTATCGAGGTATCTCTTTCACATCAACCATCTTCAAAAAATCTGAACGTTCTCCCAACCTGAAATGTCGCATACCCTGCATCTCGAGTCCATACCCTTTTATCGCTTTTCGCCACGCCATCCTGTCTTCATCTAAAGAGAGATAGACAAAGGTTATTTTTGATCTGTATTTTGAAAACAAGTCTCTGGAGTAGCGCATTTCGCGCATACAAGGTCCACACCAGCTTGCCCATAAATCAATGTACACTGGCTTCTCTCCTTTAAGTGTAGCCAACAGCGAAATAAGTTTTTCCTCCGCTCCTTTGTCACCGAAGTACCGGTCTTGTTCTACTTGCACATAATCTGTGTATTGTTTATCAAGCACTTCATCTTTCTCAAGGTCTCTGACAATAGATTCCTCTAAAGGGGTTGCCTTAAGAATATTATAGTTATTCCAAAAAGTAGTATCGTATGATACCTTTAATAGCTCTTCACGGCCAGGCTCTTTACCTTTGAAGGTCGGGAAGTTGTGCAGCACAATGTCATTTGTCAGGAGCTCAAGGTGAAACTTATGATTATATTCCTCAAGTGGGTTAAAAGTTGAGCCTTCGACCAGGGTGTGATGGTGGTAATATTTATAATTATATTTTTTGTAAATGGTAAATGAACGGGTGGTGTCCGTTTCTGAGTAGCCATTCCATTCTGATTTTATGATGGCATAATCCCCGGTGGTAATATAAAGTACGCCATCTTGATGTGTATCGAATGTATCGTCGTTTTTCAACTCATACCTTATCCGGTAAACTTCTTCTCCGTCATATTCAGTAATACCATCAAACGAAAATGAAAATCGTTTCATGTTTTTTTTCAGGCTGCTAACATAATACCGCTTGAACATTTCCATACCTCTCTTCGATTTTGTCTGGTATGAAACGGGGTCCGCACCCATTACAGAATACAAGCTAATCGGAACATGACTACTACTGATTTTCGAGTGGTCGAGACTTCTGCGAAGTTGAGTGACTTTAACTTCTTCTTTGTCACCTGGCATATGTTGTTGAATCCGGTACCCTTTACGTTTATAAATATCAACAGCGGCTTCTATCAGCCTGCCGTAGATTGAATCATCTTTACAATAATGACGGTAGAATGATTTATATACGAATGGCTCAATGTTATAATTAAGTGTTATTCTGGAAAAGGCACGACTAACAATTCTTTCAGGCTTGAGATTATGGTTGAAAACAAGTAGTTCTCTAAGCTGAAGACGTGAGGGTGTGAGGTAAATAACGACGCTGTCTTCGGGATTTTTTAGAGCAAAGGTTTCGAATCCTACACAGGAAAAAGTGAGAACAATGTCTTTGCCGTCGAGGGAGGCAGGAATCTTTATCGAGAAGTAGCCATCAACATTGGAGCTTGTTCCTATCGCATTGTCCTTGATACCTACTGAGGCAAAGGACACTTCCTCACCGGTTGTTTTATCGATTACTCTTCCTTCGACAATTCGGGATTGAGAAATGGCTAGTTGAGAAGTGAGTACAAGAAGCATGATCAGGGTCGTGAGGCGTCTTGGCTTTGGTGTCAAGCAATGATAATCACTTAAACCTTCCGGTCTGAAACACGATCTACCTGTACTGAACTTATTCATCATCCAACAAATTGCTCCCCATACTACCAATAACCATTAATCCCCGACACTATTCCTGCTTCGGCTTTTCCTGAGCACTTAGTAAAAATGCTTTTATAAAATCATCCAAATCTCCATCCAGCACATTTTGTGCGTCGTGACGTTCGACCGCTGTACGTGCATCTTTTACCAGCTTATAAGGATGAAGCACATAATTTCTGATTTGTGATCCGAAATCGATTTTCATTTTTCCTGCCTCAACTTTATCACGCGCAAGATTTCGTTTTTCCATTTCGCGCTGATACAGTTTTGACTTTAGCATCTGCATGGCACGCTCACGGTTTGCATGCTGCGACCGTTCAACCTGACAAACAATTACGATACCAGTAGGTTTATGGGTAAGCTGAACTTTCGTTTCAACCTTGTTTACATTCTGGCCCCCGGCACCTCCCGATCTTGAAGTCTGAATTTCAATATCAGCAGGATTAATTTCTATTTCAATGGTATCATCTACTTTGGGGTAAACAAATATTGAGGCAAATGATGTATGTCTGCGCTGATTGGAATCAAACGGGGAAATTCTTACCAGACGATGTACGCCGATTTCGGATTTCAGTTTTCCATACGCAAACGCACCCTCCATTTCGAGGGTTGCCGATTTGATACCGGCAACGTCACCGGATTGGTAGTCGATCTGAGTTACTTTGTAGCCACTTTTCTCGCCCCACATAATGTACATGCGGTTCAGCATATCCGCCCAATCCTGACTCTCTGTACCTCCTGCACCTGGATTGATTTCCACAACTGCGCCAAGCTGATCTTCCTCCTGGCTTAGCATTTTTTTAAACTCGAGTTCCTCTACAGCCTTCTCGGCACGCTCATACTCGCGCTCCAGTTCTTCCTCGCCCACGTCACCAGCCTCGTGAAATTCGTAGAGAACTTCAAGATCCTCTATTTTTTTGGTTACACTTTCAAAAGCATCGGTCCAGACTTTCTTGGTCCGGATGTTTTTAAGAATTACTTCTGCTTCTTTAGGATTATTCCAGAACTCAGCCTGATGGGTAATAAGCTCTTCGTCTTTGATTTCAACGCTCTTACGGTCGTAGTCAAAGATACCCCCTCAAGGCACTAACGCGAGCCTTCAAATCTTTCAATTGATCTGTTGTCATGATGGATGTTTATTTAAAATTCGGTGTGCAAATATATTTTAATATGAAGAAATCTTTATGGTTACCGGCAATTTGATTTCCCTTAAAGTGTATGTTGGGGGCGAAATCGACTTGTTCTCCCCGATTATTCCTTTAAATCCACGGATGATGATCCATGTAAGGGCCTAACCGCCGGAATTCGGGGTTACATACTACTCAGTTCCCGGAGATAAAAAGGTGAGCCAGGTTCAACAGTCATTAACCGGTAGCCATACTTCATGCGTTGAGATTTCTTTTTGATCAGCATCATGGGTAGACCAACCGCAACCATGCTGATGGATGTGGCTGTCACATTATCGTTCAGCGAGGCTTTTTCGCCCTGCACAACCATTACGTTAATTTGATCAATGGCAAAATAAAGACCTCCGCCTACAACCAGCAACGTACCAACGACATTGGCGAACGTTGAACGCTTAAAGTATATTCTTTCAATCTTGTGAAATGGAATAAGCGTTTTATGAACCATCACCGCTGTGTCAAAAAGATTATTGACATAGCTGGTCATTTTTGTGTCGCTTCCCTTTGTCTTTAACACAATTTCATCCCCCGGATAAAGCCGTAGGATTACTTTTTGTTTTTTGAGGAGCACTAACTGTTTCTGTCCATGCACAACATAAACATTCAAAACAATTACCAAGGCCATCAGCAAAATCCTGGACACAATTTTCACCTGTTTTGTTTTCAATAAAATTAATGAAAATGACAGACTATTAAATATATCTTACCAATGTAACCTGATAAAAAGTCCAAGGGTATACCTATAATAAATTATGAATGGTTTGGTTTGTCAGATTTTCACAACCCACTGAAAAGGATCAGGACGGGATCCGTGTTTGATTCCATCCAATTCTTTGTAGACACGGGTTGAAAATCCACTTTCTCCGGTAGCAGGTAAGTGATAATCCTTGCCTTCGTACCCAATTACTGCAATGGGCGCGATAGTAGCGGCTGTACCTACACCAAATGCTTCTTTTATCCTGCCTTTATTAAAACCGGCAATGAGTTCGGCAACACTGATTTTTCGCTCCTCAACAGCATATCCCCAATGCCGGGCAAGTTTTAATACACTGTCTCGTGTAATTCCCGCCAGAATAGAATCGCTTAGCGCAGGCGTTACCAGGGTATCATCAATTACAAACATAACGTTCATGGTACCCGACTCCTCGATATACTCATGAGACTTCCCGTCGGTCCAGAGAAGCTGGTGATAACCTTGATCCTGGCCAAGCTTAGAAGGGTAGATCGCGGCGGCATAATTCCCCGCAGCTTTTGCGTATCCGGTACCTCCTGCCACGGCACGGGTATACTTCGTCTCAATTTTGACTTTTACCGGATCTGAATAATAAGTACCGGAAGGAGAGGTGATGATCATAAAAGTAAAATCCTGCGACGGACGAATACCAATGTATTCATCTGCTGAAAAGATGAAAGGCCGTATGTATAACGAACTCGATTCCGTTGTAGGAATCCATGACCGGTCAATATTGATAAGGGTTGCCAGACCTTCCATAAAAACTTCCTCCGGAACCTGTGCCAGCGCAAGGCGTTCCGCAGAAATATTCAGCCTTTTCCAGTTATCCTGCGGACGAAAGATCAGGGCTTCCGCATTTTCTCCATAGTGAGCTTTCAGCCCTTCAAATACGGATTGACCGTAATGAATAGCCGGGCTACCGGGACTGATCGACATATCAGCATAAGGAACTATCCTGAGATTATTCCATTCACCTTTTTTAAAGTCGGCAATAAACATGTGGTCTGAGAATACCCGCCCGAAGGGAATATTTTTGAAATCGACCTCCGGAAGCCTGGATTTTTCTACTCTGTCAATTTCAATTTTCAATGTATCTACCATGGTCAATGAGTTTTACCGTGGCAAGATAAAGGTTATTTCAATAGAAGGCTAACAGTTGTTAGTTTGATTTAATTTAATATAATCTGCTTACATCCTTGGCTTCCAGGGTTTTTCATCTACACCGAGTTCATTTGACATCTTTCGACTGAGCACAAAAAGATAATCGGAAAGGCGGTTAAGATATTTCAAGACCAATGGACTCACCGCAATGGTGGAATTGAGGGCAATCGTAAGTCGCTCAGCCCTTCGGCAGACAGTGCGGGCAACATGACAAAAGGAAACGGATTGGTGTCCGCCGGGAAGAACAAAAAAACGCATTGGCGGAAGCTCTTCATCCATCAAGTCCATTTCTTTTTCCAGAAAGACGACATCATCTTCTGACAGAGAGGGGATTTTCACTTTCGTATTTCCGGGTTCCGTAGCCAGAACAGACCCGATTGTAAAAAGTCTGTCCTGAATTTCTACAAGCGCATCCATCCTTTTTTGATTTACCTCCTGATCGCGTACCAGCCCGATAAAGGAGTTCAATTCGTCAATTGTACCATAGGCTTCGATACGCAATTCTGCTTTAGATACACGCTTACCTCCAAAAAGTGCAGTGGTACCTTCATCGCCCGTTTTTGTATATATCTTCATAGGATTAACTTAGATTCAAGGTTTCAAGGTAGAGGTTGCTGCATGGAATTACAACGCAGAATCGCCGCACCCCATGTCTTTGATCCATGTCTTTGAAAAGACGAACATACATCTGACCTCAAATGTTCTGGAATTGATGGTGACAGTCTTATCA
>JBGTEP010000102.1:0-5392 GCA_041747735.1 Chryseolinea sp. | reverse complement strand
CGGATGCACGATCAATCTTGTAGCGAGACCAAATATTGACAGCTTCATTTCAAAGATGAGCAATGCCTACCTCAAAAGTTTTCAGCGCCAGATGAATACGTATGTTGTTGCTATTAAAAATGGTACTAGTCTTATTGATCCCGCTGATATAATGTAACCAGACTCCGTTGACCGGCTGTATGTTCACAATCGTCTTGCATAGATGGTTTAGCAAGATACGTAAATGAAAAATGTGGATTTATTTAACCCAATTAACTACAGACAACCCGTTTACTCTACTAAATTCCCTTTCATTGTTCGTTACCAACGTAAGGTTCAAGCTCTTAGCGTGTGCAGCAATGAGAGTATCCAAAGGACCTATCGGAGTTCCATCCTTCTCAAGTTCATTGCGAATGATTCCATACTCTATTGTTGCGTTGCGATCAAAAGCAAGTAAAGTAAAAGGAGCCAGAAACTCATTCAAAGCCAACTGGTTTCTTTCCGGCAAAGAGCTTTTGCGTACGCCATACTCCAATTCGGCTACCGTTATCCCAGAGATATATAATTGATTGAATGGAATTTGGCTTAGTCTTTCGATGACCGACTCCGGCTTTCGTTTGATCAGGTAGATACAGGTATTGGTATCAAGAAGAAAACTCATGAATCAAAGGATTCCCGGGTTTGATGGGTAGATTGTTCAAGGTTCTCCATAAAATCAGGCGTGAATTTATTCAAGTTCTCCTTCCATTTTGTCCAGTTGTTTTCCTCAGCTTCTGCCCTCTTTTGCAGCACAAAACGTTTTAATAGCACATAGACTTCTTCCAGCAGGCTCTCAGGCAGCCTCTCTACTTCTTTTTTTAATTCTTCTTTGGTAACCATGGAGGCAATTTAAGCATTTTTTTAAATGAACAGGAACGAATAACATGTCTTCTGGGTAAACGGCAATCACCAGTATGCTCTTAAAAGCAATTTCAATTAATGAACACGACACCTTAGGAATTGACCGGATCCAAACAACAGGTAATTAGTAAACTTCCCCAACTTCACCCTATAACGATTCTTTAAGTATCGGGTCAACAATGAAACAATACTTTATCGGCAGTTGTAATACTTTCCTCAACGTCCTATCAATAATACTATTATTAGCATTGGGATCAGAATCACAATTGCCGGTAATAATAAGTTTAATATTGATTTCCCAATTGTTAACTTTTGAACTTCTGAAATGCCTATGGTACAAAATACAATTGTCCATATACCTAATACAAGTTCAAAAAAAACAGAGCCATACACAAAAACATTGGAAAGCAGTCCCGCGCTTGTCATGTCTCCGTCTGACTTAAATACTTCATTTCCGTAAATGACGATTTGAGGTAGCAGAAAAACCAGGGCGATAATTGAGGGCAACATTGCATAAGCCAACACCCTTAAAATTGATTTTGTGTCTCCCTTCGCTTTTAACCACTTACCCGTCCAGTGAAGTAGAGCGGCATAAATATAGAAGGACATCCATCCAAAAAGTCCGCCGAAAATAATACACAATCCGATTATTGCTCCAAGCGACATTTTATCGCCCATATCTTTTAACGAGGCTCGGTCAAAAGCTCTTGAGATTCCTGAAAGCAATAACAACACCGTCACATATTTGTCGTAGTGGTTGTCGCTTATGTATCTAAAAGTCAGCCTCGGCTCAGTCCAGATTTTAAAAAAAATATCCTCGTGTGAGGACAAAAATTTTTGATTTTCTTTCTCAATCATGGCTGATTTTGTTTTTAAGCATTACTCCCAACATTTGTATATAACGTTTTCATTCATTAGCGTTAGGTCAAACGCTTATATCTAGGCACTGACGAGGACTCAATCGCATCTCCACCTCACCAACCTAACCGAGTCTGGAAATTATTTCAAGTCACTACAAGTAAAGCTATTAAAATGACGTTTTCTATCAATATAAAACAATTCCAAAAAAACCAACTTGTCCGCATCAATATTCAAATCACAAAAATTAACACTCAATTTCTTAAATGCTCTCATTTCTGGATAGAATGGTACGTTCAATTCGGAATACGCCCACGTCTCTATTTCAATTATTTGTCCACCTTGTAATCCGGGAAGATTAGCAAAATAGTTAGTAAACCTTTCATCAATTTTATGTATTTCACTTTCTTCAATGGCTACGTAAAACCTTGAGGGTTTATTGGAATAAAGGGAGAATGATAAGTAATGATCCCAATATCCAAACAGATTAAGAACTGGGAATATCCATACCAAAATAACCGGAAGCAATATCAAAACATTTGACCGGATGTCTAGAATCGAAGCATATAAGTTATCCTTAACACCCCAAAACAGCAGAAAAACAAAACACAACATTGCTACATTCCATGGATACACTATCGAGTTATGATTTAGAACTATAGGGCTGAGGTAAAACAGGATAACCGTATGAATAATAAGGGCTGTGAAAATCCCTATTTTTCTAAGCTTTGGAATGAGAAGAGCCAATCCAGTTGAAAACTCAAGTAACGGTATTCCATAACCTGCCATCCTCCAACTTTCGAATTTCAGTCCACCTCCGGAAGCTTTAAATATTAGCGCAAAAGTCCCATCCAGAAAGTTTGAATTCAATTTCTGGATCCCACTCCATATATAAACACCGGCTACAATCAACTGCAGACAAATCAATACTAACGTTTTGTTATCTCCACTACCGGACTGAGTCAGATATGGAACCAACATGAGAAGGTACAAATATACCCATGGTTGCCAGCGCATTTGGTCTTGGGCGAGAATAAGCAGTAAGCTTACTATTGCTGCTATTCCTATTCCCCTATGCTCGTAAAATATCCAAACAACACTTAATCCAATAAACAGCAACAGGAGAATCAAATCGAATGGAGCGCTGAGGATGGGTAAGCTTTCAATAGGCTTAATGACCGGAAAAAATCTTCCATTTATCCAGAGTTGCGGAGAGAGCAAAAATCCAGTTATGAAGGCAAGGACAATTAATGCTTTAACAAGCTGCGTTTTCAAATTGACGACTTGATGGATTTTCGTTATCAATTACAGTTTTTCAAAAAATTTGACTCAAAATAAAAATGTACCGGTCGATTTGTGCTTTTCATCATGACCGCCAACGCTCCCAGGAATACGTCTCGTTAAATACATCACCACAGCTTACGAGTCTGGTGATATTTTTTGCTTCAATACCTTGCCGTATCAAACCCGAAACAAAACAACCACAGCATCCTGACTATAACCGTCGAACGCAAATACAGATTAAGAAATGCGCTTCGTTTTTCAGTTTTGAACATTGATTATTACGCTCCCTGTTTTCTTTCCGGCGATTACATATTCATAAGCTTTGGAAATATCCTCAAACGAATATTCTCGGTCTATAACCGGTACGTACTTTTCCTTTTTCAAAAAGTCATAAATATAGGGAATGGTTTTTTTGGTACTATCTGGTATAGGGAAGATTACTTTCTTGCTACAAAATGGAGCAAAGAGTGCAAAGAATACATTTTGAGAGTAAGGGCCTAATTCAGAAGAAATGTAAACGCCTTGTTTTTTCAATAACGGTTTGCATTTACCGAAGGTGCTTTTCCCTACAGCATCAAATATGTAGTCATACTTTTCATTATGTTTTGTAAAATCCTCTTTCGTGTAATCATATATTCTATCCGCACCCAGAGATCGTATTAAGTCAATATTTTTTGTATCGCAGGTCGCAGTGATTTTAACATCATATTGTCTTATGAATTGTATGAGTGCTGACCCAATCCCTCCGGTAGCTCCATTAATCAGGATACTTTCGCCAGATTTGATATGTACTTTATGGACGATGGAATAGGCGTAATGTGCTCCCTCTAAACTGGCGGCAGCTTTTTTATAATCGATATTATCGGGGATGGTTAATACATTTCCATCTGGTCTTATTGCCAGATACTCAGCTTGCGATTCTAATCCCATATCATTAAATCCAAACACTCTATCGTTTACTCGCAAAGACGATACATTCTTCCCAACGGCCTCCACTTTACCGGCAAAATCGGTTCCCATTACTACTTTTGTTGGCTTTATAAGACCTAGTACAAAACGCATGATAAATGGTTTTGCAGTGAGATTTGCACAATCAGTTCTATTGACCGTAGTTGCATAAACCCTTATTAACACTTCATCATCCCCAGGTACGGGTTTTTGAACTTCTTCAATTTTAATCACCTGAGGCGCGCCGTAAATTCTACGCACTGCGGCTTTCATTTTTTGCATAGTGTTAATTTAGTTTATTCCTTACGATACCTAAGATATACTTTATTACTGCAGTTGCAGCTTTCCGCTTTGAATTGTTTCTGTGTTTGTATTCCTTGGTAGCAATTGCTCGTTTCGTAGTTTGCAGTCTGATGTTTATACAGCAGTGTTAGGGTTACTGATAACAGTTACGTATACCTGCCTCCTATTGATGTTATTAAATTGTTATTACATACAAGCCCCTTGATTCACCAGTCGACCCGTTATTGCGCTTACCACGTTAAGCTGGCCGAAGTTTTATGCGGCTTTGTTGGTTTTCCATTTCCTTAATCCTCCAATCAGAAATAACAGTCCAATTAAAATAGCAATAAGTGAATAAGTAATCTCCCAAAGTTGATTTGGTTGTTGCTTTCCTAAATCAAGAATGAGTTCTCCAACGCCACGCAGCAAATAGATTCCTGAAATCATAAAAATTGCAGGTTTCAAAAAGGGTAGTTTTCGAAAGTTTCCATCAGCCGATAGGCCACATAAGCCAAAAATAAAAAAAACAATAGCAACAAAAACTGTTAACAAAAAGGGTAATGTCGGATGTATTTGAGCAAGTTCCGTCATTTCATTTCCAATGCCAGTTACCTCAAACATTTCCTCAGCCCAAAATAGACCGATAATATGCCCGATTGCAATTAAGATGTTTATGTATCCTCCAAGTCTAAGCATAGTTCCAAATTTTTATAGAGTTTCAACTTTTAAATTCTAGTCTAACCAATAAATACTCAAATCAAAAACACAGTCCTTCTGCTCCGTTGGCTCGGCTACCTCCAACTCCTTGTCGCCCGCGAACATCATCCACTATTATGTACCAACAAGTACGTACCCAGCGGTATAACTACACCGCAAACGGCTTGTTACACCATGGAAAACTAAGGTCAATATAAAAAGCTACCGAGCGAAAAAACCCGTCACTTTTTCTTGCCGCCAACGTATACTCGCAGAATAAGGTAGGGTACATTACGTTGGTAAGTAAAATAGTGCCCAAATGAAAACAAAAATATGTACACCCCAAAGTATATAAAGTTCTTAATCCTATTTCTGCTAACTAGTGCTTGCACATCTGAACACCTAACCCAGGAACAGGCAGAATCCGAGATCATAGCGCTTGCTA
>JBGTEP010000101.1:0-53906 GCA_041747735.1 Chryseolinea sp. | reverse complement strand
GAAACCGGGAGAGTGGGCGCTGAGTATTTTCTGAAGAAAGGCTTCCGGAATTTTGCTTTTTACGGTTTCAACAACATCGTCTGGTCGAGAGAACGCGCACAAGGTTTCGTAAAACGGATAGAGGAAGCCGGACATACAGTGCATCAATTTGAGCAGAAGGAATCGCCGTCAACGCATCTTTGGCACTATAAACCTTCCGACCTTAGTCGCTGGTTGAATGAATTACCCAAACCTGTTGGACTCATGACCTGCGATGATAATCAGGGACACCACATCACCGAGGCAGCTCGACATGCAGGAATCCGGATACCTGATGAGGTCGCTGTTTTAGGAGTGGATAACGATGAGATGATTTGCGATTTGTCAGATCCTCCACTTTCAAGTATTAGTTTGGATTCCGAAAAATGCGGATATGAAGCTGCCCGACTGATGGATCAAATGATACGCAATAAAACATGCACCGGCCCTAACGTTGTACACAAGGCTACTCAGGTAATTACACGTCATTCGACGGATATATTTGCCAGCAAAGATAAATACATTGTGGATGCGCTGAAGTATATACACTGCAATCTGGATAAGAATTTGAAAGTCGATCAGGTATTGAAAGAAGTTCCGCTTTCGCGTAGATCGTTAGAGAAGCGATTTGTTCAAACCACAGGCTATCCTGTGTATGAATACATTTACAACCAGCGGATCGAAAAGTTCACTCAAAAACTTTTGGAAACCAATATGACCATTTTTGAAATCGCGCTTGACCTTGGATTAACCGATAGTAAAAATATCGCAAGGCAGTTTAAACAAATCAAGGGTCTCACGCCATTGGAGTACAGAAAAAGGTTTTTGGTTTCGAAAGAGTCTTTAAACGGATAGTATCAAGTTTTTGCGATCAAGCTCAAGTGTGGTTATAACACAATTGGATCGTTTGAAGCGATGATTCAGGTGTACATTCCAGCGGGCAGGTATCATTCTCAATGCAAGAAGTAAAATAGTCTATCTCATTGTAAAATCCCAGGGCCGGATCTCCTGTCTCGACTTCATAAAGTCTGTCATCGGTAGCAACCTGTATACTGCCTGGTGTCAGACTGGAGTACATCACACTTGCAGTTTCGAAACGCGCCATGTAGCCAGCATGGAATGGAAATTTTGAGTGAAACGTATTACCCCCTTCAATCTTTGCTTGTACATCACCATAAAACCAATTCGCGGTAACATAGTCGTGCATGCTAAGTACGCCCGACTGACATGAGGATTGAATTTTATCGGGCACCCCTAAAGTATAATTTAAGAAATCAATATCATGAATTACCAAATCAAACAAGGCCCCACCGGAGGATCCAAACTCTCCTTTCTTCTCATTCCATTGTCCCCATGACGGTACGCCTGAGAAACGTGTTAGGGATATAAATTGAAGAGCACCAAAATTCTTTTGGTCGATCCACCCTTTCAAGGCCTTATATGCAGGTATAAAACGTACGACGTGCCCCACCATAAATTTGATCTTTTGGTGCCTTGCTGAATAGATCAACAGTTGTGCTTCCTCTTCCCTCAGACTTAACGGTTTTTCCAGAAAAACATGTAAGCCCTGTTCCATAGCTTCCTTTGCTATTGTAAAATGAAGATCGGCGTGAACGCAAATTATTACAGCATCGATGTGTTCATGCTTTAAGCAATGCTCAAGTGAAGTGTAACGGGCAGTGGATTTCAATGTACCAACATCCACCTCACCGGTAGGAATATTTCCTGTTTTTGCATTGATCTTGTCCTCAACCCCACTGACTTCCCGGGTGATGATAGCTTGAAGCGTTAGTCTTTTATTACGAAGGACGTTCATCGCATGCGTGATACCCATGAAGCCAAAGCCGATAACAGCAATATTCATTTTTTCTAACATTAATGACTTCAAATACAACACACAAAAGGACAGGTTTAAAAACGAACCTGACTTCCTTTCAATTCACTATGAGACTGTATTGCAACAAAGGTAAACAATGCAATGACCACCAACAAAGCCGCTGTAACCCACAACCATTTCAAAGGCATCATTGGTCTTTCAACGTTCTGTTCTTTTAGTACAGGAAAAATCAGCAGTATTACCGCACCATTCATCAAATACAAATATTGTTCAAAAGGATGCACGAAAATTCCTGTCAAAAGGAAACTTATAAATATAAATAACCCAAAATAGAAAATAAAGATCATCCTCACTGATGCATGATCATACCTGTCACGATAAAATTTCAGCAAGAACAATAAGGCGACTGCTATTATTGTAAAAAAAGCCACTGATTGAAAAATCGTTATACTGTTTTCAGTTCCGCCAGCTTCCGTGATGAAAGTAAGTTTACTGGCTACAAAGGATTGATCCCAAATCAAAAATGGAATAAACACTACCAAAGTTAGTATCGGAATCAAATTTGACAGCTTTAGTTTTTCAGTATCAGAAACCGGCCATGATGACGTTAGAGTTCCATAAGCCATCCCCAATCCCCCGAAAAAGCCAATAGAATATTCCATAACGTTCCAAAAATTTATTGGCAGTACGGAACCTGATCCTAGCACCTGTAAAAAATTTCCTGAAGAAAATCCAAAACCCGCCCCCAGCGCCGACCACACCGCTACCTTCATGGGTGACTTTTGATTATTTCGCAGCATGTACCAGGCTAGTGCGATACAACCCCCGAGACATACGGCCCATAATTCCGACCGGGGTGGAGTCATTAACCACTCGAGTTGATTAATTAACAAAGCATATGTAATCAATCCCCACGTCGTCATCTCCACGACCAGCAAATGCCACGGTACGTTGACCTGCTTTGAATCCGCTATGGCAAGGCCAAATAAACCACCACCTAAAAATCCATAAAGAATACCAATGACAAAGAGCATTAGCAGACCATAATAAACACTACCAAAATCCAGTCCCTTTCCATAGCCCACTACTAGGCCGTAACTAATCATTCCACCCAGACCCCAACCAAAAGCAGAAGCCAACGCAACCTTAAAAATCTTATGGTACCAATCCATCCGCTTTGCCACAAGAACAACAGAAATCGCTCCGATCGCTCCAGCCCAGGCAGCCCCTTGTTCGTGTCCGAATTTTCCGCGCACAGCCCAGGCTGTTCCTAGTGACATCCCGACAGTCAGCATAGCGAGCGTTAGGTTACGATTTAGCATTGTTTAGGGCTTACTATTCTTTGATCCAACCTGCAGGAAAAGAAACGTACTTAATCGTCTTTCCTGGTTCAATATCATTCCGGTGATAACTGTAGGTTACATGAACACGTCCGTCAGCACCAGCAATTACGGAAGGGTAATGACTTGAAGTTGCTTTTTCATTCCGAATATCATTTTCAATAATTTTTCTGAATTTCCATGTTTTCCCTTCATCATCCGACAGGGCAACAGAAAGATTCTGACGGTTTACTTCCGAGTCATTAAAAACAATTACCCATTCACCAGATCCCAGCGTCACCATGTCAAATCCAGCGCCTGGATTTGGAAGTATATCGTCCTTCGGTATTGTCCATGTAATCCCTCTATCAAAAGATTCTGTCCGCTGCATCCGATTGGGTGGCGGACCATTGTCGCGCAAGTATGCAACGAGAGCGCTATCCTTTCCGATGGCAATAGTAGCCTGAATACCAGCACCGCCAAGCACAGGATTGCTGAAAGACCAGTTTTGTCCACCGTCGTCCGTTAATGCAAAAAGCGTACAGTCAAAACCATCTGAGTATAATGGAAGGATCATGGCTTTCCCCAGAAAGATGGCCTTATTTTTTGTTTGCCAACCCAGGCGTCTGGTTAGCGGATAACCAAGCCTACCCGATTCTTCAGTACCATCTTTATGTAGAATCCGTCCACCGCGAACCATATTTTTACCTTTGGAAAGGCTATCCATTTTTACTTTATACTTCTCCCATTCAGCAAGCAAAGGAGTTGTTAAGGTGTCAGCAATCGAAGGGAGCAAGGTGTCTTTAAAATAAACTTCATATTGATCCAACTGGGACTGTACTTGTTTAACGAATTCATCATCGGGCTGAATACCTCGTTCTGTTTTATCTCCTGCTTTTACAAAAAGAATATCCTGCCAATGCCAGACTGGAGCACCGGGTGATTTGTAATCTTCACTGATCCGATACATCGGTATGGAAGTTTCCCATTGATTGGCCAACACCGGATACCACATAAGCCATAACCGCTGTGATTTGTCGAGGAAAAGGATTGGATTTATGTCAGGGAAACCATGAACATCAGCCATTAGAAACGGTTGAGACCACAGTGTATCTCCCTGAATCATTCGTGCCCCCATGATCCGTACATCATCAGCCCAACGTTCCCCTGATCCCTGGAACCATGCTGACAATAAATCTCCATTCGGCAATTCAACGATTGTTGATCCATGTACATGCTCTCCCTGGTAAGGAAAAACAATTGCCGACTGATAAGAATCTTTATCGGTTTGCCGGTCAATTGTACATCCGTGAATAACAAACACAGCTACGAAGAGATAAATCGTATTTAACGTCTTGAATGCTCGCTGTATAAGTTCGATCATAAATAAAATCACGCTACTTCACGAATACTTCATCATTGTCTGCAACATACACACGCGTACTTTTCGTGTATTCACCTCCATTGAGGTCTTTGTATTTCAAATCAAGATAAAAGGCACGGTAACCACTTTGCGGAAATGGCTGAGCGGAGGTAATCAATGATGAATTCTTTTTTAATGCCAGACTTTTTCCTTCCCACTTGTCATCGCGAAAATCAGTATCGGTGGAGTTAGTCGTCCACAGTATCGCATCAACCAGAACATCCGGAGATGCTTTTACATTTAAGGTAATACCTTTCCTTGAGTATGATATCTGTGGCTCACAAATGGGATACGGCCTGTTTGAAAGCGTTACACCGAAGAATGCACTCAACGCAGACATGGCCTGCTTCTTATCACCAAGATCGTGCCCTGCGTTTGGAACGTAGTGAATAAAATTTTGCCCTGGAATACTATCGATATAATGCTTGATTGCATCGACAGTCCAATACTCATCATTTGTTCCCATAAAAATCATCTTCGGCATTGTTAATTTTTTCCGGTAAGAGTAAGGATCAACCATGGTTGTAATAGCTTGTCCCTGCTCGGAAGTTGCCGTTTGAGGAATACCAAGTTTAACATAGTCTTCAATCTGCACACTATAGTCCTTCCACATCTTAACCTGATAATCAAGATTGACCGGCATATTCAGAATGTCAATCACCATGGGTGCAATGGCTACCACCCGCTCATCACTTGCGCCTGTCAACCACGTTGTCCATCCGCGTTTTGAAGCTCCGGAGACTACAAATCTTTTAATACTGTGATTAAGTTTCTGTTTCGAAAATTCCTGAACTGCATCCATTGCACGAACGGCACTTTTAACCATAGGAAAGAGTAAAGGCCAGGAATAATCCCCATCCTCTTTAAATTGGTGAAGCGTGTATGAAATCAACGCATCTTCTGTCAGTTTTCCATAAAGTGGCTGGTTGGGAGTTTGTCGCAGCAGCGCGACGATGCCCTTGTTCTTTACTGATACCATGCTAAGGGACTGCAACAATTTATCATCTCCCCCATTCCAGTTCGGAACACCTTTTTTGTTACTTCCCCCTGTTATAAATAGTAAAGCTCCATCATAAACATTTTCTTCGGGAACAAGAATCGTTAACTGGTGCGTCCAGATGTATTCATGCCACTGTTGAGAGGTAAGAAATAAAACGTAAGCTGTTGCATCCCCTACAGCATAAGTTTCCTTTAACTCCCATTTGTAGGCCATGTCACCATTGTGAAGGTATCCGTCTAAAGCCGTTTCCGGAGTGAGTTGAATTTGTGCGTAGACATTTGCGGTTAAAATGAAATAAATGTGTGACAGGAAAATAGATCGCTTTGTCATGTATAAATCAAATTGAGTTTTTGTCTTTAATGGTTTTTTTTATCCGAAGCGCCTCATGTTAGTTCACAAAGTTAAATGTGTGCTAAATGGATATCAATAAATGTAATGATGAATTGATTGCATCTTTTCGCATATCGCGCAAATAAACTATTAAATCCCGCAAGACTCGAATTGTAGGTCAGCTATTCTGCTTTAGAGTCTTTCACTTGTAGTTGGAATCCGATTGACCAGTTTGTTCGGTTTATTTTTCGATTTGATTAAATCAAAGGCATCATATAATTCGCCATCGGCCGAAAAAGCCTGGTATTCCAGTTTATCGTCGTCGATTGTAATGATCTGGAACAACTGGGTGTTGCGTCCCTTCCGTTGCATCCAGGGGTCGTTTGCCAGGTCATACATTTTCGGACCACTGACAGATACCACGTACACTGTACCGGATGTAGCATCATCCACACGCTGACCGGTTGGAACGTTACTCACTATTCCTCTTCCATAAGCATGATCATGGCCCTGCAAGATGATGTCTACCTTATGTTTATCGAAGATAGGCTTGAAAACTCTTCTAAGATTTTGATTGTCGCGATTTGGCTTGGTAGAAAACACAGGATAGTGAAATGTGATGGCGGTCCATTTCCTGGGATCATTTGTAAGAACAGAATCCAACCATTTTGCTTGCTTCTTTTGATACGCCGGCGACTCATCGATCTGTTCGGCATCTAATGAAATAACTTTCAGGTTGGTGTAGTTAACAGCATAGCATGTTTCCTCCAGCCCTTTCGGACCATTCGTCGGAAGGTTGAATTGTGGTTTCCACTGTGGGGAGAGGATTACACCCTTTCCATATTCATGATTGCCGGGCGTCATCATACTTGGAACTGTCGCGTGAATAAAATTTCCAGCATAAAACCATTCACCCCATTCGATATCCCGATCAAAGCGGTTGATAAGGTCACCGGCATGAAGCATAAAATCTACTTCCGGCATTGTTTTATAGGCTTCCCGGATAACACGCGACCACATTGATTTTACATCGTTCTGTGCATCACCAAAATAAACAAACGATAATTTCTTTAATCCGGCATCGGGCATTTGTATCTGATACCATTCACTCCAGCCACCCTCACTTCCCACGCGATAAACATATTTTTTGCCAGGACTCAGGCCTTCTATTTTAGCAGAAAAGTAATGCGCCGAAACTGAAGGATCCTCAACATGTTTTACAGTTAGTGATTCCAGTCTGGCTGCAACTTTCGTTGTATTTAACGTGAATTCAGGACCGGCCGTAGCAACCGACCACTCCACAATACCTAGTGATACCGTTGTATCTGTACGCCAATTTAAAGCAACGGCAGTTTCCGGGGTTTCTGTTAAATTTAAGATGACGCGATCCGGAACACGGGAAGGGAATAAAATTTTTTCAGGTAGCTGTATCGTTTCACTGTGCGAGTGATCGTGGTAGTGATCACTGTGATCATGATGGTGTGATACATCGCGACCTTCAAACAAAAAGTTGGTATAAAAAACGACCACAAACAGCACAACGATAAAAAACGATATCTTCAAATAGCTTCGGCGCATGCATACGTGATTTAGAAATTTCAAAATAGAAAAAATAGCGGAGACTCTCCGCTATTCAATGTTAAGATATATTTAATCCTTTATTCCCAGGGTTTTCCTGTTCCCTGGATTATCCATGGTTTAGACCATTGGCTGTTTGCACCTCTTAGGTTTGAGTAGTCTGTTTCTTCCAGACGTCCGATTGCGTCGTTTGCGTTTGCCTCATTACGGAGCGTTTCATCATCGCTGTAAATAAATCTGACTGGTAAAACAGGTTCGGCTGATGCAGGGCCGGCTTGCAATGCGGGAAGCCCAGTCCTTCTGAAATCCATCCAGGCTTCTGTTGCGGAAGTCCAACTGGCAATCCACTTTTGCTCGATTACCCGCTCAAGCGTCTCGTTGAAAGCTACGCCTGGCTCAGCAATGTATGAAGCGAAATTTCCGCCCACATTCCATGCATCAAGCGAACTCTTAACTCCATTCTTATAATTTGTTTCGGCATCACCGACTGCCCAACCTTTTAGGGCAGCCTCTGTTAAGACGAAGTGTGTTTCAGCGGCAGAGATCAGCCTTGCCTTGAGCAGGGGACCGGCAAGGCCTCGATATAGATCATCATACTGAGATACGTGCTGGTTTTCTACCGTCTGTCCTGGTGTAGGGTTAAAGTTGTAGTAGTCAGGCTGTATAAGTCCGGGAGGGATACCGACAAACTGTGACGTGACAGGTTTTACTTCGTCAGCTCCAAATAAAGTCGGGTTAAAGTGTCTTGTGTAAACCACGGTAGGATCCGCTTGCTTTTCCAGGCGATAGTCTTGATCCTTGATGTCTTTCTTTGCCGTCAGCACGCCGTTCCTCCGAATGAATTCATCCATCTTTGTTCCCAGCGCGAGATCTTCAACCCATCGAACGCGAACTGGCGAGAACCATACCTCGGTGCGAGGATCGTTGTTAGCAACCATGTTATCCAGCAAGGTAACACAAGCTTTAGCATTTCTGAATTTTGTGCCATCATCCGTTAACCCGGTAGGGAAAGCATTTGATGCATTCGCGCCAATGTAGGCCATTGTTGCATCATCGGGAGCTGCAGTGAGATAAATACCACTGTTGTAAATTTCTTCAATTCCACTCTTAGCCGCAGCGGGATTTTTATCGGAAATACGCATGTAATAGCGGAGTAGTAATGAATTGGCAAACTTTTGCCATTTCTCCATGTTACCACCATAAAATACATCATATGTACTCGAAATACCCGTTGCATCTCTCGTGGCGAATAAGGCTGAAGCTTTTTTCAAATCTTCAATAACGGCTGCATAGATTATATCCTGCGTGTCGAATACCGGTTGTACGAATTGGCTTCCTACATCGCCTTTCACTGCATCTGTATAGGGAGCATCTCCCCAAAGGTCGGTGATCGTGCCGTAGATAAATGATTTCATCGTCAGGGCTACTGCCTGATGAAAAGGCCAGTTAAGTTCAACGGCGCGTTCATATATCAGCTTGTTCGATCTCTGATAGCCATACCATGGAGCCCAGTCACGTGGTGTCCAGTCATAGGAATTATGTCCCGTATACCATCCGGTCTTTTGCGTATGTTGCATAGTACCGGCAACGTCCATGATACCCAAGTCAAGGTAAGAATTTGCTACTCCTTGCATAACAGTTGGCATAAGGAGATTCGGGTTAGCTGTGCCTTGGCTTACGCCGTTTTCATTAACATTTATATCAGACAGGTCTTCGCAGGCGGAAAGAATCATCAGCGCCACGAGCAGAACTGGTTTACATATTGTCTTTATTGTCTTCATATCAAATGAAATTTAAATTCTTGTAGCTACTATAAAGTCAGGTTCAATTTGAAACCGTATGAAACAGTCCAGGGCATAACGTTTTGCAATTCAATACCTTGTCTGAATGAATTCACTGTATTGCCTTGCGAACTTCCAATAACTTGGAATGCCCGCTCAGGATCAATTCCAATGTCTGCCTTTGTCCACATCACAATATTTCTGGTAAAGATTGATACACTTGCATTACGCAGCCCTAATACCTGTGGGATGCTGTAACTTATCGCAAGCTCTCTGAGTTTCAAAAAATCGGCATCAAATGTAATCTGCTTGTTAAAGCTCCATGGATACATAGATGTAATCGGGTAAACCTTCGTGTTAGGTCCTCCAAGGTGTTCTTCATATACACCCTCTGAAACTTCAATTACTCCAGGGATAAATCCATTATCATACGTTTCATCTGCACCCAGCACACCACCCGATTCCTGTGTGTACCCTCCAACGCGAGGGAAGTTACCATTCGAAGGGATAATATACTTTTCAGGATTGGCTTTCAGTTCTTCCGGGCTGATTCCAGCGGCGATGAGGTTGTCGATTTGCCTCTGAGATTTCCAATCCGATTCTCCGTAGCGGTACGTGTATGACTGGAACTGACCTCCTATACGCCAGTCAAAAGAAGCGCTCAATGTAAATCGTTTGTAAGAAAGCGTTGGTTGAAAGCCTATCAGCACGTCAGGATTGAAGTTTCCGACTTTCTCTCTTTCCGTATGATCATTTACCCTGATCCATCCTCCATTATTATCCAGTATTGGCCATAAGTAATAGGGTGAATTGGGATCCTCAACCTTGGCGTAACCGCGGCTGTACAAATTCCCCAACTCGTCACCTATGCGGGCAAAAGATCCACCACCATTGTCATCCCACATAGTAATGTAATCGAGTCCGTCAGCGAGTTCCTCCAGTGTAACTCTGTTTCGAGAGAAGTTTACATTAAGATCTAGTTTCCATCCGCTGGCAGATTGAAGCGGCGTGCCACCAATCTGTATTTCCCAACCTTTGCTTAAGATTTCACCCGCATTGATCAACCTTGTCGTGTAACCTGAAGAAGCTGGTGATGGTATAGAGAAGATCTGGTTTTTATTCGTCATTGAATAATAAGTTGCTTCGAGTCTGACACGATTATTGAAAAGATTCAGATCGAGACCGAACTCCTGTGAAGTTGCTATTTCCGGTTTTAGCTGAGGGTTGAGCAAATTGGCTGGCACGTTTGTAGTAACCAGGTTACCCCACGAACCAGTGCCAAGTTGGGTTTCCAACTGATATGGTCTTGTATCATTACCAGCCTGAGCCCATCCAGCTCTGAACTTAAGCAATGAAACAGCATCTGGCAGGTTGAATGTGTAATTAGCAAGCCAGCTAAGGGATGCTGCTGGATAGAAGTAAGAACGGTTTTCTGCAGGAAGTGTACTCGACCAATCGTTACGAGCTGTCAGATCCAGGTATAGCTGACCCTTGTATCCCAAAGATGTCATCCCGTATACACTGTAGATTGCTTTCTCGGAATCTGAATTACTGGCCAGCAGTAAGGTGTTCGGAATATTACTTAATCTATAAAGTCCGGGTATGGTCAACACATTAGGTCCGTTTGCGCTACCAGTATAATTATCGGAGTTATGTTGCTTCATGTAATTTCCACCGGCAGAAACGCTGAAATCAAGATCAGGCGTAACTGACTTTTTGTAGGTAAAAAGAACATCAGCATTTGTTTCCCTGAATGCAAGATCCTGCATGTGGTATCCACCGCCTCGAACACGCGAATAGCTTCTTGCAATTTTTGTTTCCCGATTCTCATTGAAGTAGTCTTGAGAAACTCTTGCAAAACCGCTGATCTCAGGAGTAATTTGAAAATCAAGTTTAAGATTTCCAAAGGCGCGGTCGCGTTGAAATCCATTGGTCAACTCATATGCAAGAAAATATGGGTTATCGTAATTGTTGTGGACTGCTTTTTGTTGAATGTCTTCCGATCCAGGAACCCAATAATCCTCCAGCTCACGAACGTCTACGTGAGGGAAAAAATAAACCGCTTCAAGAGGATTGCCACCCCGGTTTCCTGTGGACGGCCTGCTGTTTGATCCTGTGCGTGATACGTTGATGTTTGCTGACAACTTAACTGCTTTTGTTATGTCAAAAGTCGTTGACGTAGAAATGGAGTTTCGTTTCAAATCAGAGTTTGGAATCATGCCATTGTTGCTCATATGCTCCAAATTGACTCGGTAAGTCACCTTGTCTGAAGAACCTGACAGCGACAAATTATTTGTAGAGGTAATTCCGGTTTCGAGAAAGTTCTTCATATTATCTTCATAAGAACGCAACTCAGTGGGTATACGATCGCCATTCGCATCCAAAGGGCTGTTCCATTGGGCTGCTGTTAGTCCTTTGTCAAGTTCTGGACCGCCCCAATAGGCTGACCCTTCGTCCAGTTGATTATTACGTTGCCCATTGCCGTATGCGTAGTGAAATTTCACAAATTCAACAGGTTTTTCGAAAATATTGCTTGTCGAAAATGAAATGCCGAGACCTTCACCCGTCTTTCCTTTCTTGGTTGTAATTAAAATAACACCATTACCTGCACGTGATCCATATAGAGCGGCAGCGGATGGACCTTTCAGAACGGTAACACTTTCAACGTTATCTGGATTGAGGTCATTAATTGCATTACCATAATCCACTTCGTTTCGGTCACCCATTACGCGGAAATTGTTCATCTGGTTTGACACAGGAACACCATCAATAACAAATAGCGGTTGGTTGTCGGTGGACAACGACGATGCCCCACGAATAATAACACTTGTGGACGATCCGACTGCTCCGATCTGGTTAATCGTAACACCAGCAATTCTTCCTTGCATTCCGCCTAACACGTTTTCCTGCGCGACTTGAGTGAGGCTTGATCCATCCACCTTTCCAACAGAATATCCAAGTGATTTTTGTTCGCGCCGAATGCCCAACGCAGTTACTACAACCTCACTAAGAGCTTCGGCATTTGATTGAAGTACAACATCAATCGTTGTCCTTCCACCAATACTAACTTCCTGTGTGGTAAAACCAATATAGGAGAATACCAGTGTACTATTCTCGTCTGAAACGGATAGGGTATACGCTCCGGAACCATCGGTAATTGTGCCAATCTGGGTGCCTTTGACATACACGTTAACACCAGGCAGTGTATTGCCACTCTCAGCATCAGTGACTTTTCCCATAACGGTCATTTCAGCACGAATAGTGCCTGCAAATACCTGACTGACCATCAGCGCAGCCGTGAGTAGAGACAAAACGTATCCCTTACAGGAAATTCTTGGGTAAAAATTTAGATTCATAGCTAGTGGGTTAAGATTACAGGTTGACTTTAACTTTTCGATGTTGAAAATTCTCACTTAAGTTCATTTTTGAATGGGGGTTGGTGTAGGGTCTTGATTTTTTTGTTGCAACAAGTGGTTAAGCAGCTGATCGCCGTTTCTCTTACATTGTTTAAAGTTCGATGATCACATTCCATCCCGTACCCGCATTTTGCGTTAACCATGGCAGGGTTTGCGCAAGAGTGCTATTGTTAACCTTGCCGTAATAAAATGGATTTCAAGTTTTTATAAGGATAACACTGGAGACATCGCCATAACGAAAAAAGTACTGACGATGGTAATTGTTAAGCGATCCACTTCAATTGATGAGTGAAGCTGCTCCCAACAAGGTTATGTATTCATTCGTTGATTGATAGATCTTTAACCGTTTGATCGTTTCCGGATAAGAAAAATCGCGGAGAGAAGTATGCATTGCGCATTCGAACAAATTATAGGCTTTTGATACGGATCCACCCAGCACAATTGCCTGAGGATCGTAGGCATATACAACACTCTTCAATGCCTGCGCGAAGTGCACACCGAATTCCTGCCAATATTGCCGGGCCTCAGTTTTTCCGTTTAAAGCATGGCGATGTGCTTCTTCTGCAGTCGTTTGGTAAAATGCCTGGAAAAAATTTCCACTTGCATAATACTCCATATTATGGTCAAGGTAGTGGAGTAAGCCGATCTCGCCGGCACCACAATTATTTCCATTAAAAAGCTCATTATTGATAATAATCCCAGAACCAAGACCGGTGCCGGATGATACACCCACTACATTTTTTAATCCTTTCACATGGCCAAAACGATGCTCCCCAATAATAAAGCAGTTCACATCATTGTTTACTATCACCGGTATGCCAAATTCATTTTCAAGAATAGATTTGAGTGGGACACGTTCCCACGCGGGAATATTTGCAGCATTAAAAACGATTCCATTGTCAACATCTACAACGGACGGCACACCAATGCCGATGCCCTGGACACCTTCCTGAATAAGTGGATTAATAAATTCAATAAGCTGAGTAATCGTATCCCGTAATGAACCTTTTGTATTAAACAGTTCTCTTCGCTGATGCACAACGGCTCCATTGCTGGCAACTCCTGCTCGTATATTCGTACCTCCCAGATCGACTCCAATTACCATACTTTTCCTGGATAGAAAATAAAAATATGTTTCGGCACGTCAGATTGTAATAAAGTTTTGCGTCAAAAAAACTTCATTTTGCGTAAAGCGAAAAAGTCAGGCATCACTCCGGCGCCCTAATTACTTCCAGGTATCGTCCCATCCAGTACGGCAGAAGCCAGATATCTCCGGCGCTGTATTCAGAGGTACCATTGTCTCCGCCATCAAGGTTAAACCGATTTGCATTATGTCGATTCATGGGTAACTCGTCAGGAGGAAGTACTTCTCTGGTTGTTTGTTTACGAAAGTTCGGTTCAATCAATTCAATATCACGCCGAAAACTGTTAGTCACTTGCCAATGCACTAAATCCATAGGAAATTCCTGCAGATACCAGATAGCCTCATCGAGATCAAAGTCATTTATGCCGGTCAACGCCGTGATAATATTCCAGGCACCATCCTTTTCCGGGCGTTCAATCTCCCAATGATCAATAATGGATTCCTTAAATCTTAGTTTTAATGTATCGTTAAAAGCATAACGGTATAATCCCCAATAGCCCAGAAAATACATTTCATCATCAGAATGATTCCATGACTCTGAAAGCATTTTGCTCCAATCATCAGCACCTTCATCTGCTTTTCCAACCTGTGCCATAGGTAACATCAGGTTGTCAAAATATCCATGCCTTTCCATTAACTCAAAGGCTTTCTGTTTATAAATTTCCTTTTTTGTGAAATGATAGGCTGTTTGCAACATGGCGATATAATTGGAAGAATTTATTTTTCGATCGCCAACGCCAACCGGCCGGGCATTGACATATTCCGGATTCCATCTACCCCATGTCGTGGGTTTACCGTTCCAATCCACCATGTAAAAGTCATGATCAATAGTATGTTGCATCAGTGAATCAATCAACGTGACAGCTCTTGTTTTTAAATCGGGTTGATCGTCCATAAGTTCAGCCATGACTGCAAAGACAAAAATGTGGCCGATCGCCTCATCACTGCTTGTTGTTGATTTCCAATCCCATTCCGGATCCTCCGCCCTGCGCCAGGGCTCATCATCATATTTATAACCCCTTCTTTCAAATGACCGCGATGGAAAACCTTTGACACCATTGATAGTGTATAACCTCTCCATAGCATCCATCGATTCCTGAATGTTTTGCAATGCTTCATCTGACTTCGTCACAGCATATCGAAACACTTCCGCTCCCATATACATAGATGTCCACAGCCCATCATTATCAGAATCTTCTAGCGAACCAGTCGCCAGACTACCATCCTCCATATAGCCGAGTGTTGCGTTAAACCCGTGCCGTATGTGGCGGGCTCGTACTTGTTTCTCAAAATACATCGCCTTATCATGTAAAGTCATCTCGCAGAAAACGATCTGGCCCAACCCTTTGTCCGTTAAAATCAAAACAGAATTATCCGGACCGGCTTCGATATCCACTACTATATCGGAAGGAAGCCATCGCTTCGAGGCGTAATAATCAAACTTACCATCGTCCTTTATTTTGAAAGCACCCCGCGTTGTACCAAACCAAAGCTTTCCATCAATTTCTGTGACTGTGGTAATTTCCGTCCAAGGCAATTTTTTAATTCTTTCACCTTTTACCTTTTTCGCGCTGATGTCGAAGCTCAGGTAACCTTCTGTGGTACCAATCACAATGTCTTTTCCGCCGTTAGCAACGGTGAAGCTGGTGAAATCGCTTCCGCCAGATACTTTCGTTAGCGACTGGTTTTCCACGGAAAGGAAAAATAGTGATTGTTCGGAAAGTAGCCAGAAGGCATTAGCTCTTCCATCAAATAGAATATCCAGAATTTTTTCTTCGGATTTGGTTTGCCACAATACGTTTGAATTCTTCAGATACTGAATTAAAAATCCATCTGAGATGAGAAAGGCAAAATCTTCGCCACCACAAAACAGTGAAGCATTGGGTAAAGCATACCTCGAATAAAGGTTACCTGCCCATGCGTTACTCAGCACAGCTTTTTCGTCGAGGTAAACGAATTGACCTTGATAAACATTGAGATTCAAAATTTTCTTTTCAGCCATGGGCCGATACGTTTTGTCCGGTACAAGAGTACCAGGATAAAGCAGTTCACCTGCATAGGTCTTCAGGAGACCCGCAGAAGAATAAATTTGAATTGCAGCATTACGGTCGCTGTAGACTTTTTGAAGCGTTACACCTTCTTTTAGCAGATCGTATTTTATACTATATTCCTGTGAAAAGGAAATGTCCTTATGAATTGGCTGGTTAGATACACCAGGTTTTTCCTTGGAACAGGAAGCTGCTATCGTAATGGCAGCCAGCAATACCCACAATTTGAATCTTTTCATGAAAAATATTTTACAAAAAATGATTGCTTTCGTTTTTTGGGACAAGCATATCGAAAAGCTTCGATTTTCAATATTGATTTTCCGTTTATAAAGGATTCTTATCCGCACAATACATCATTGAGCTTCGATGATCACCAAAGGATCCATTGATGCTCCGAAAGAAATTCAATCAAAATTCAAGTACTCTAACCTCGGATGAACACTTCGCCACAACAAAGCTAGGTTGACGCTCTGCTTCCGTTACCCTATGGCAGGGTTTGCGTCAGATATTGATCCTTTACCCTAAAACATTACTTTGTAATAAATGAACAGGGCTTGATTATCAATACTTTACAGGTTAACAATACATAAAGCGGCCTCGTATGGATAAAAAAAATAACTTCACCAACACTTAATCAACCTGGCTAAAAAGAAGCATCCATGAAAAAAATAAGACGTTACAGAATGGCCGGCTCTGCCCCTGGCTCTATTTATGAAGTGTTCACAATGGGCGAAATAATCCTTCGTATGACAACGCATTCACGCCCGTGGGAAATACATCGGTTTGAAACAATATCAGTAGTGCATTTTTTGAACTGAGCTCATATCCAATAGCAAGTTTTACAGTTTTTTAAAGCCTGTCCACAGTTAATCTAACAATGTGCTGAAAAGTACAGCCCGCACAGATGACCATATCTTTAAACAAAGGTTTGTTTTGAAGTAGGGCCAGTAAAGACTGGCTCCTGATATCTTTTCCGTAAATAATTCATCATCCAGACATTTACGTCCCATTGATTGACCAAAGGAAGACCGGTACCTGGGTTAAGAACCATGTACGGTGGCGCACCGAATTCAGGTGTAATAGTAAATAAAAGTCTACCCCTTTTTTTATTCAACTCTATAATTGCATCCCACCACGCCAGGTGTTTGTCCAGTGCAAATTGCCATTCCCGTATTCTCGGATCAGGAACCTGAGGCCCCTCAGTATAACCAACTCGCGCATGTATATGAGCCGTTGCCTTAATAGCATCATGAATTGCTTCTGATTGATCCTCCAGGAACGATTCAGCAGTATTGCACCAATGAGATGCATCTAGCGTGATTTTTAAGTCGGACAATTTCTTTAAGTATGCCTTGGTGATATGCGCTGCAAAACTCCATTTTCCACGGTGGGTTTCGTGAATGATTGGAACCTCTGATTCAACAGAAATCTTCTGAGCAATTTTGAAAAGGGTGCCGTTCTGTTCGAATGAATAATAGTCCTTCCCTGTCTGCGAATTAATAAAAAGTGGTTTTGTCGCAGCAAGATTCCGGAGTCGCCTTTCAAAATTTATGACATGTAACGTAAAGTCCGAATCGATAGTCTCCCAATGTTGGGCTATTAACTGAAGATTGAACTCCTTCAACAAGCGGGTCATTTCATCCCGCTCCCGCGTAATAAGAGGAAAACTCATTTCCACTCCATCATATCCGGCCTGAACAACATTTCTTAAGAAAGTTTCAAAGGGCAAATGTTCCGAACCCCAGAGCGGACAAAAAAACTTAAGCTTCATCGAGTTTAAATACCTGGTTTTATATTCTATTTTCTAACCAATTCCTTTTCAATCTCTTCCAAAGACTTGCCTTTTGTCTCAGGGACCCATTTTATTATACAGAAAAAATAAACCAGACAAATAACTGCATGGATAGCGAAGGTTATATCTAGTCCGAATTGTTGTTTCATGATTGGAAAAGAAGCTGTTGTGAAGAAATTCGCAACCCACAGACTCAGGGTCGCAATGGCCATCGCGTTACTTCGAATACGATTCGGAAAGATTTCAGACAAAATAACCCACGTGACCGGCCCGAGCGTTGCAGCATAAATAGCAATGAAGGTTAGCACAAATATCAACATCAAATACCCTGGCGCTTCTGCGTAGAACGAAACGGCCAAAGCAAAAGCATCGAGGCACAATAGAACTGATCCATAGAGCAGGAGTTTTCTTCTTCCTACTTTATCGATAAACAGTATAGCAACGAACGTAAAAATAAAATTGATTATCCCAATAATGATGGATTGCAAAAAGGCAGTTTCCGCTGCAAATCCAGCCTGCTGAAAAATTACAGGTGCATAAGAAAATAAAGAGTTTTGTCCATCCGCCTGTGAAAAAATTGCTACCATCACCCCGATCAACACAATATGTCTGACATCCCCTTTAAATAAGTCTCTAATATTTTCCTTAATCGTATTCAGAAAACTATTTTGAATAGATGCAACCTCGTTTTGGCCATAGATGTTACCTCCAATTCGGGATAGAACCCGCAATGATTCCGGAATTTTGTTTTTTTCAATCAACCACCGAGGACTTTCAGGGATAAAAAAAAGTCCGGCAAAAAATAATAAGGAAGGAATTGTTTGTGAAGAAAACATCCAACGCCAGTTATTTTCGCCACTGTCAAGTAATATATAATTCGACAAGTACGCCAACAGCAGACCTGAGACAATTGCCAGTTGGTAAAGTGCCACTAACCTTCCCCGAATACCTGATGGTGCGACTTCCGCGATGTACATGGGGCACACCAAAGCTGCCACGCCTACGGCAACACCACTAAGTATTCGTGCAATAATGAATGCATTAAAACTGCTAGCCCATCCTGTTGCAACACCGGTAACGGCGAAAAGAAAGGCACACATGATCAACAACTTTTTTCGACCGATAGCGCGGCTTAACTTACCGGCAACCAATGCCCCTGCCGCAGCACCAAGATTTATGCAGCCCACAGCCCACCCGGTACTCGCTTCATTAAGCCCAAAATATTTTGTAAAGAATGGAACCGTGCCCGAAATAATCACAAGGTCGAATCCAAATAAAATTCCACCTAATGCAACCACTGCTGAAATTATGTAAACATAAGGGTGATTGTAACGAATACTGTCATTTACCTGTCCTGCATGAACAGGCGGAACAAAAACTGCCATCCTGAATACGCTTATTAACTCTTCACTTCAGATTCCCATCCTGTTTTTTTCAAGGCCAGGTCATTTTCCTTTATCAAAAAGTCGGCCGCAGACAATGACTCGGCATCCCACTCCAATATCGCTGCATCGGGCACAATATCAACGGGAACTTTCCATGCCGTTGAAGCCTCGTTATACGCAAGGTTAGATTGGGATGAATAGCACGAAATAATTGACCAGCGGGGATACTCTGACAGATTTGCCTCGGACCTGTGCAATAAATTACTATGGAAGAACAATGCATCACCCGCTTCAAGTTCAGCATACACCAACTGCATGGTTTTCAAAGAATTCTCTACCATCACCATGTCAGCACCTACTTGTTCTCCTGAAAAACCATGGTTCAGCCGTCCTAGCTTATGAGACCCTTTGATAACCTGAAGACAACCGTTCTCACGATTTGCTTTGGTAAGGGCTACCATTACACTCAGCAATTGATTCGGGAACATAAATTGGTTTTTATACCAGTATCCATAATCCTGATGCCACTCCCACGCTCCACCTACACGCGGTTCCTTCTGCATCAGCTTGGAATGAAAATGGCAAACCGGTGAGTCGCTATCCAGTAATTGAGCTACCGAATTCACCATTCTTTCACTTCGGGTTAAGTAGCCAAAAACATCGTTTCCGGGTGTATACCATAACGATAATTTCGATTTCTTTCCGGACTTATCATCAACTTCAATGGCATGTTTACGCATTGCACTGTCTTCAATCGCTACATTGTACAGTCTGTCAATCTCTTTAGCTGTGCAGAAACCTTTGATCAGAATATACCCGTCGTTGTGGTATTTCTGAATCTGTTCGGGAGTTAATTTAAGACTGGTCATCGCTTACGTTTTTTACAACAAGGTAAGCCCTTACTGAAATCGATTGCTACACGAAATCACGTTATATTTGATACTATTCTATCATAAAGATAGTATATTTACCAAATAGCCATACATAATACTTGAATTTTGAAGCCAATCCTAGAGCATTTACCATTAGAGCCAGAGGAATCTTTCGTGGTGAAAGAATTCGAATATCCCTTCTACCCTACCCCCTGGCACTTCCATCCGGAATATGAAATTGTGCTTGTAACCGAAAGCACAGGTAAACGCTTTATTGGCGATAGCGTCTCAGATTTTGAACCGGGTGATCTCGCTTTTATCGGGCCTAACCTCCCGCACCTATATCGGAATGATGCGGCATATTACAGCTCAGAAAAGTCCAAAATCCGTGCTCGTTCTATCGTTGTACATTTTCTGGAAAGCTCATTTGGTGAAAATTTTCTGTCGCTACCGGAAACCAGAGTTATCCAAAATCTATTCTTAAAGTCAAGACTAGGTCTCGATGTAATGGGCAACACCCGCGAAACGGCTATCCCGAAACTGCATGAGCTTTGTGCCCTGAAAGGATTTCCTCGCTGGGTTAAATTGCTGGAACTTTTGCAATATCTGTCGGAGTCCACCGATTTAAAAAATATCTCCCGAACACCGGTAGTTGGAAAAAATGAAATGGAATCAGATCGCATGAATAAGATTTTTGAGTTTGTAATGAAAAATTTTAATCATGAGATTACTGTTGCTGAAGTAGCAAACCATGTAAATCTGGCTACCAATTCTTTCTCTCGATACTTCAGTCAGCGGACAAGAAAATCATTCATCACGTTCGTCAATGAAGTCAGGCTGAGTCATGCCACGAAACTATTACAAGAAAACAAAATGAGTATTTCGGAAATCTGCTATACTTCAGGGTATAACAATCTTTCAAACTTTAACCGACAGTTTAAGAACGTCTACCAGGTAAGTCCGCTGACGTACGCAAAGCAATTCCACAAATAAAATCGATCGGAGAACTGACATCTCACTGCGCAGAAATCTCAAAAAGCTTTCCTCCATACATTTCAGAAATGGTTAATGAAAAACCTTTTTTAGCCAGTGTATTTCCTGTTGCATTCAGAATTACCTTACCGGTTAAGGCTTCTTTAATGACGTATTTTTTTTCCGACTCGAGATACCTAACGTATACCTGCCGGCTCATTTCAAGCGCGCCGTGTCTGAATACTCCAATCAACCCTCCGCTGTTGGTATCGGTGTTAATACGTTGAAAACCATCCCACATACCTTCCATGGGTTCACCAAACCCGATAAGATCCTGTCGATACATCATCACACTATGTCTTTCTTCCATTAGTTGAAGCCAGTCGGCGTATGCGCGATATTTTTTAAAATCGGCAATTGATAATTTTCGCGGATCACCCAACATAATAGGTAATGCTCCGGCAAGCGATTGAATGTGAAGTTCCCAGCCTTTATCCTGCATTTCCGGATTGCCAATTACTAATGCCGTCGCTGGCATTGCAGGAGATCTCCACCATGCCATATTACGGATACGCAGATCAATCTTTTCGTCGGGCCCATTAAAGTTTGAAAGCCAGTTTCCTTCAGCATGTTTCACCATAGCATAGTCAATCAGTTGTAGCCCTCCCATCGCTTCAAAGGTACAGTCTATGAAAAGATTGGGCTTAGCAGCATGAAGCTCATCAAAAAGCTCCCACATCCTTTCATAGTTTACATACATTGATTCATGGTGATCTTTATGGCCAGAATGACTTGTGGAATAGCAACCGGATTCTTCATGATTGAACCGATAGGCACTGGTGACGACAGCAAAATCAAGCTTCAGATATTCAAGTCCGTAATCTACCGCCAGACGCAACAATATTTCTTTGATGTAATCCTTCCACCCCGTACTGAAGCAAGCTGACCGGACATCCATTACATCTCCTGCTAACTGGAGGTTTGCAAAATTTCCATCTTTATCGTGGACAAACCACTCGGGATGTTCATGATATACTTTACTCTCCGACGATGCACTGCCAACACTTACCCATAAGCCAGGTTTCATACCGAGTGATTTGATGTAATCGAAAACCGGTTTCAATCCATTTGGAAATTTTTTGGTATCAATATTCCAATCCCCATATCCATCTTGCCAGCCATCGTCGATAACAAATTCTTTCATACCGGCATCCGCTGCTGACTTTGCCAATTCCATAATCATTTTTTCGTTAATGTCCTTTTTAAAGGGCACCCACGTATTATAAACAAACGTGGGCTTTTGCTCCAGTTCTGCGAGGCGGATACCCATATAGTGATTTACAAAATGTGGCACCGCAGTATTGAGCATTTCAACCGGATCCTTATGATCGTTGTATACCATGGTGAATACCTGAGGGGTGGAAAAGCTATCGTTTGGCTTAATCCATTTCCGGAATGGATATCGTGCTTCTTTATGCGTGAAGCCACTTACAATTTCCTCTGATCCCCAAAAAGCAGCCGTACGTTTCAGGACGCCGGATACCTCATTTCCAATCACGATACCTTGTTTCCAATTACTATTGTGAATGGTAAGTAATGCATCGTGCATATTGCCTTCATAAGTTCCAATGGTACGACGGCGACCGTAATTACCGCATATCCAACTGAACGTATTAGGATGATACCCTACCACCTCAAATTTTTCAATATCTACAGATTCTAGTTTTACGGCTTCACCAGTAAGATTTTTCACCACCAGATTCTTCCGAATAGCAGGATTGTCCGGATATAACAAGAACTGAATAGTGACCTCTACTTTCTTGTCATGACTTACCAAGGTTATCGCAGCACCATCACCCTTTCGTTGATCTGTAAAGGCACGAATATCAGATAACGTCCAGTTGTCTTTTCCTGAATATACTGTCCCACTTACTTCAAATTGAAAATCCGACATTGCCGGTTGAAAATAGCTGAACTCACCTACCACCGGCTTATATACCGTTGTAAGAAAACTCCCAGTCGGGTTTGGAAGCTTGATGCTGCGCTCTACCAGTCCGTTGTTAAGCGTTAGTGTTGCAGAAGTCCACTTTGCAAACGGTTTGCCTGCCGCATGCAGAAGAGTTGCTTGAAACAACATGTACGCAACAAATAGTTTGGTGTTCATTCTCATAGAAAGGTGATCAGAATCAGAAATTTGATCATCCAAGTACAGATTAAGCTCAATCGTTTGCTACATCAAAACTTGACAAGTCTGGTATTATTCTAACATGAAATCGTCCTACAGACCATAAATATGGAATGAAGATCTTGTCATCGTATACAAAGTACTTTACGAGATCATTTTAAGTCGAATTCCATAGCGAGCCATTTTTGTAAACCTGATATTGCAATGATCAACTTTAAATATCCTACATTCGAGATATTCTTTAAAACTTGAAAAACTATGCTTGGAGAATTAAGTCAGGATGAGATTGACGTTATTCTTAACACGAATGTGATTGGCAGGATTGGTTGCTGTGCTAAAGAAAAAGTTTATGTTGTTCCGATCACCTATGTTTACGACGGAGAGTTTATCATTGGCCATACCCAGGAGGGAGTAAAAATAACAGTCTTGCGTGAAAATCCTGAATGTTGTTTCGAGGTGGATATGATGGAAAGTATTTCCAACTGGAAAAGTGTAATGGCCTGGGGAACTTTTGAAGAACTGAAAGGAGAAGAAGCAGAAAAAGCGTTGGATAAACTGCTAACAAAACTAGAACCCTTAATGGCGAGTGAAACGAGTCATCCACAACGCATGGGCCAAAACCCAGCTTCACGAACACGCACGCAGGGAACTAACCCAATAATCTACCGCATTCGTCTGAAAGAAAAAACCGGTCGGTTCGAAAGACAATAAGTTCCACTTTGCCTGATGGATATACTTGCCTCCATTGAATTTTCCACATGACATTCACCTGGCAAATCTTTCAAGAAAAATATCCACGGGCAATACATCGTCTTGCTAACAAACATACTACCCGTGGCTTTACTCAAATGTATCGTTTAAGGAAATGTTCCAAAACGGTCGCACCTAAACACTCACTTCCTGCACCTTTGGCGGTATGAGTTTATACACCACCGGAGTTACAATTCTTGATAAAACAGTTGAGCTGATTAATCCACCGATGAGCACAATAGCCAAAGGAGAAATTAACGGATTCACGGAAAGTGCTATGGGTAACAAACCTCCTATCGCTGTAAGCGATGTTAATACAATGGGGAGAAAGCGTACTTCCCCCGCTTCTCTGATGGCTTCGTCTACCGATTTACCTTGCTGACGAAGCTGATTGGTAAAGTCCACCAACAAAATTGAATTTTTTACTTCTACACCCGCTAACGCAATTAGTCCGATGATTGCTACAAACGAAAGTGGATTTCCGGTGAAGAACAAACCCAGTACAGCTCCAACAATTCCCAATGGAATAACGCTTAAAACAATGAGCATACTTTTAAACGTCTTGAACATCAAAACCAATACGGCAACAAATAAAAATACAGTAACGATAATTATGGTACCCAGCCCGCCGAAGGAATCATTGCTCGCTTCAACATCACCGCCCATCATGAAACTGTAGCCTTCAGGAAGTTTAGTGCTATTCATTTTACGTAATGCTTCATCGATAACCTTATCATTCAAAAATCCCTTTTGAACAAACGCAGAAACCGACACCATTCTGTTTTTATTATAGTGATCTATACTCAATGGAGAGGTTTCCAATCGCAGAGAGGCAATTTGTTCAAGTGGTACAGCGGCCCCTGTTCTGTTATTCACAAATAAATTGTTAAGTGACTCCAGGGTAGCACGTCCGTGTTTTGGAGTAGTGAGATGAATGTTATAGTCCTCTCCCTCCATATCGGAAAATTTCCCCATATCAAGTCCCGCTACTGAAAGTCTTACTGTTCGGTCGATATCAACGGTATTGATACCCGTCATCCGTGCTTTTTCGTGGTTGATGACTACACGAAGGTCACTCTTCAGATTACTGACCGGATTATTAACATAAATGGTTCCTTCAGTTTGTTTCAGCAGATTTTCAACCTGACTTGCGATTGCCCTGAGCGTGTCAAGGTTGTCGCCGAACAGACGGATTTCGACAGGGGCAACAACAGGGGGACCTTGTTCAAAGTTTTTTACCTCAATTTTTGCGCCTGAGTAGTTCGCGAACTCGTCGCGTAGTTCATTAATGATTTCCAACTTTCTTACCGGGGAAGTATGTTCCTCAAGCTGTACAAAAGTCTGCGCAAAATCACTTCGTTCATTTTCTTGAATCACATTATAGTAGACCCGTGGATTTCCTTTTCCCACATTAGTAGCGAAAAAACTTACTTCAGGTATCTGACTTACAATGCCGTCGACAAAGCTTGCTACAGAATCGGTTTTCTCGATATTGGTTTGCAATGGCGTGATAGTGTTAATAATGAACTGAGGTTTTTCTGATGCTGGAAAAAGACCAAAACCAATTACTGAAAAGAGTTGGAGCGAGCCAAAGAAAATTAGCCCGGCAAAAATCAACGTGATTTTGGGAAAGCTCAATGCTTTATCCAACAAACGAGCATAGCTTCCATGAATCAGTCTTTGCAAGGCACGCATGAAGATATTGCCTCCGTCTTTTCCATGGTCTTTTAATACCCGACTTGATAAGAACGGAATAACGGTAAGCGACACAAGCATCGACGCTAATACAGACATGATTACCGCCAAAGGTAAACCCCGGATAAAATCACCCGCACCTTCGGGTAGGAATACAAGGGGCATAAAGGCAATAATCAATGTGGCCGTACAGCCTACAACAGCAAGACCAATCTGACGGGTTGCTTTTAAACTCGCATCAATTCGTGAATGTCCTTCCCGCATCCATCGCTCTATGTTTTCAACTACAACTATTGAATCATCTACCAGTAGTCCTAACGCTACAACGAGCCCTACTATGCTTAACTGATTCAGACTGATACCCAACATATTTAACAATACCAATCCAATTGCAAGTGACAACGGGATAGATATCATGACAATGGAGGCTGCTCGTAAACCGAGGGGCAACAGTGTTATCGAAACAAGGAGGATAGCAATGAGAAAATCCTTTCCCAACCCTGCTAAACGGCTATTAACATTTTCCGCCTGATCGAAATGGTGAACCATATCGATGTTAGCGGGCAACGTTCTGGCATAAGCTTCAAGGATTGGTTTGTATTCCTTTTGTGTACTCGTAATATTCAGACCCGGCTTCTGCGCTGCTACTACAAATACACACCGGTGTCCGTTGAGTCGTGTGATGTGTTTTGATTCATCAAATGTACTGTGAACATCAGCCACATCGCTTAACAAAATATTTTTGTTATTGGCCGCATAAACAATGGTAGCTTTTATGTCGTCGAGAGAAGTAAAATTACCGCTTGTTTTTACGCTGAAAGATTTCGAACCTGCAATAACACTTCCTCCGGGAATATTCGCCATTTGACTTTGGATACTACCGATAATTGCATCTAAAGGAATATGCATTTGGGCGATCTTTTCCAGGCGTAACTCTATTCTTACAATCTGTTCTGGTATACCCTGAATTTCAACGTTCTTAAGCTTGTTAATTTTTTCCAATTCGTCCTTCAGCGACTCAGCATAAAATTTCAGTTTTGAGCGAGAGGCATTTTCTGAAATCAATGCGACCTGTATTATATTGACATCCGAAGGTTGAAATTTCTTTACATCAATGTTATAAATATCACGCGGCAACTCGGGACGAAGGCTGTTTACTTCCCGTACGAGTTCCTGGTATTTATCGTTGGGATCACTTTCATACTTATACTCAATCCGAAGTACGGCAAGGCCATCACTGATAGTTGTCTTTATCCGCTTCATATCTTCAAGGGCGTTGATCTTTTCTTCCATTGGATCAACCACAAGTTCTTCCATGTCTTTTGGACTGGTTCCGGGATAGACGATAACAATTGAAAATTGAGGTGCTTCTATTTCAGGATCCTCACTTCTCGGCATTGTAAAGAGTGTGGTGATCCCGACAGCCACAGCCATCAAAAACATGATCAGCGTAAACTGATAATTTTTCACCGAAAATTCTGAGATCTTCATATTGGTTATTTAAGGATTTGAATAGGTGAGTTATCGGTGAGATAAGCACTCCCGGAGATGATCAACGCCCCAGCATCTTCAAGACCGCTACTGATGCGCATATTTTTTCCATTGAAGGATTCAATAACGACAGGAATTTTTTTCGCAGTCTTATTATCCGAAGTAACGAACACAAATCCTTCGTTTCCATTAGCGTCTAATACGGCTTCATATGGAACACTCCAGGACGAAACGTTTACGTCCGGTTCTAGGATAGCAGACCCAAACATTCCGGTTGCCAACTTTTCACCAGCTTCTTTTAGTTGAAGTTCAACAGTGAACGCACCGGTGGCAGGATCAGCGGTTTCAGATTTACGACTCACCGTTGCCTGAAATGAACGTTGTGGGAAGGCATCAATTTTGACCGTAGCTTTATCGTTGGTTTTCACCAGGGCCCACTGCTTATCACTTACACCAACTTTTAAAATCCACTTTCCTTTAACGGCTGCGTTAGTAAGCAGTATTGGATCGCCAACACCTACAACCTGTCCGGCATTGACAAACTTCCGAAGAACAAATCCACTTGCAGGTGCATGTATAGTAGAAAAACTCTTATTGAAATTTGCTGCGTCCAACTGTTCTTTTGCAAGGCTCAAAGCAGTTTGAACATTTTGAAGCTGCTCAAGGGTAGCAACACTATCGCGATATAAATTTGTTATCCGATCAAAATCGCGTTTTGCTTTCTCGTAGCCGTACTGTGCCTGCGCAACGAAAGTGTTAACCTCTGTAAGATCAAGCCTTGCCAGTAGTTGACCCTTCTTTACCTGATCACCTTCTTTTACCCAAACAGCATTTACGACGCCGCCGGTTTTGAAGGCCAAAACTGTTTCATCTTCCGTTGTCAGTTGTCCGGACGCAGAGATCACCATGGCGCTACCCGATTTTTCCAACTGTAGAACCTTAACCGGAATGGGATCGGATGTACGGGGTATCGAACCCGGTGCACTTTTACCATCTGTACAAGATTGAAGGGTTACGACTGTCATCACAGCCAAAGCAGAGCTAAGAGCGATTTTAATGATAGGAATTTTCATTTAGTAATAATTTTAATTTTGGAAGGTATAAGCAGAGGTTTCCCGTTCAACTTTAGCGTTGGCGATAAGCATTTCAAAAAGTTTCACGTTTTGCTGGAGTTGTGACGACGTAAGTTGATTACGAGCGTCCAGGAATTCTATCAATGAATTGATACCTTGTTGATAGCCCTTTTCTATCAGGTTAAAATAGCTTTGGGCAGACTTAAGCTGTTCCTGTGATGCAGCGTAATTCTGTTTCGTAGTCTTCAGATCGTTCATTGCAACGGAAGAAGCAAGGTTCAGTTGGTTCGTGGTTTGAATCAAATTCAAGTCGGTCTTCTGAATTTCAAGTTTACTTTGCCTGACGGAAACATTGTTCCTGAATCCCTGAAACAACGGCATTGAAAGCTGAACCCCTACCAGATAATATTGTGCATTTCTGTTTACTTCCCAATCCGATCCCTGGGATCCTAAGTCGAGAAATGCATTTACTTTTGGAACCCGGTTTAACTTGTTCATCCGTAAGGCTGAATTATTGATTTCACGAAGTGATCGTATCATTTGTAATTCTTCGCGCGCCTCGACAGAAGTGGAGACTGTATCACTGGCAAGCAACGGATGGACTGTATAGTTTACGTCAACCTCACTTTCAAGATTTCGGTTGAGCAGAAAATTGAAATATTGCCTGGCATTCGATGCACGGTTTTTTGCGCTATTTAAATCAGCTTTAACCTCTTCAGCTTCGCTTTTGGAACGCAGATAGTATGCCGGAAGACTTTTACCATTCCGCAAAAGTGATTCATTGATTTCTACATTTTTGTTCACCAGTACTAGTGCACTTTCGTATATCCGTACCGCTGACATCGCACCAAGGTGCAAATAGTAAGCTGCCTTGATATCATAAACAAGTTGTCGGCGATATGCTTCCAGTTCGTATTGCTTCATCATTACATTTTGTGCCTGTATGGATCGGTTCAGATATAAATCTGTATTTAGAAGAGGAAGAGAAGTACGAACCCTTGCATCGTAAAAGTTTTTTGGAAAAAAATTCTCATTCACATTTTGTATTTGCGGAAATGCATCACTTTGGGTTATCTGATTAAGCGATGAGTACACGGGATTGAGTAAATCTCCGATAGGAAGAGATATCGCACGACCACCATCCCCTGATATGTAATCGGCGAGCAGATTTACCGAGGGTAGAAAGAAGCTTTTCGCGATCTGCAGCGATTGCTCTGACTGCTGCCATGAGAGATTTTTTTCCTGTAATACAAGATTCCTTTTTAAGCCTTCGCGGATGTAATCATCCAGCACCGATTGAGCGTTCACGGCGACTGATACGAACACAAAAAGCAGGCTCAAACCTTTGGTTAGAAATGATTTAGTTTTCATTGAACATAAAGTTTACAGTGTTAAGTCGTAAAGCAAATTTTTTTATTGTTTGTTATTTTGATGCATTCGGTCCAGCATTTCGATGATAATAGAGCCGACATTCTGGCTTAAGTCTGCCTGGTTTTCTTCACTAATCACCAAACACCGGCCTCTGATTTCAAGTGCGCAGATTCCGTGAACCATTGACCAACATGTAAATGAGAGTACTTCGGGATCCATACCTTTGAAATAGCCTAGGGATATACATTCGGAAACTGTATTGAACAGTGATCCAAAAGCCTTATCGCCCTCTTCCCATTTTTCATCGTGCTCTTCTTTACTCAGAGCATTCATTGGCGAACGGCTGATAAACATCAAATCGTAAAACTCACGGTTTTCGAGCGCAAAATTGATATAAGCCCTTGTAATGGCTTTCAATCTTTCAAATGGATCCGCAACATTTTCAAGCACTCTGAAATACTTATTTAGCAATACAAATCCCTGTTGGTGAAGTGCATAGAAGATATCGTCCTTATCCTTGAAATGCAGATATATAGTGGTTGGCGAATATTCAATTCGTTCCGCAATCGTCCTGATGGACGTTTCTTCATAGCCTCGCTCAATAAACAGCTCTCTGGCAGCCTCAAGGATTTTGGTTCTTAATTCTTCCTTTTGGCGTTCTTTTCTTGAAGCAATCGTCATCTTACTGATAGTAATTTACTTAACGGTGTAAAGTTAATTAGGTTTCTATAAAATACAACAATAATTATTTCCGAAAATTAGAACCACGGTTGCAATCAGAGAAAACACCCGAATGTTTCTCACTAATTATTGTCTGCAACTCTGAACCGTGACAACGATAGCAATAATTATTGGACTGTGGTCACAATGGTCAATTACGTTACCAAAGGCATGACGGGTAAATGTTCGTGCTTATATACAAACAAGAGCTCATTCCACTTCCCGAATCATTTTAAAATCTCATTTAGAATTTGCGCACATAAAGATTTAGTATGTGGATTGGAACGTTCTAAAATTTTTCAATGTCTGCTCACTGGAAGTGTTTTTCTGCTATTTTTAGGCACGGCAAATTGTCGTTCGATAAAATGTAAAATTTCGCCCTTAATTAAGTTAACAAAAAGATAACACGCTATGAACATACTAATTCCAACAGACCTTTCCCCCATCGCCAGGCAGGCTGTTGATTTTGCTTTACACATTCATCAAGCAGATACGAACAAATTGTTTTTCATCCACCTCAGTGAAAACGATCATGCCGAAAACAATTTGTCATCGTATATACAAACCCTAGATATCGATCCCTCGGTGGAAGTACACAGCATCGTAAAGAAAGGAGAATTCACAAGCTCGATGTTAAATGAGATCGCCGATGAACTAAGTATTGATCTGATCGCACTCGCAACAGAAGGCCGGGAAGGTTTTTTAAATACAATAATTGGTAGTCAAACTTCGAAGGTCATCAATGAACTTTATTGCCCGGTGATGATTGTGCCGGATGAATATTCAAAGGATCCTATTAAAGCAATTGCTTATGCATCAGATTTAGAAGAGCTTGATGATGAACTCATCCAGATAATTCCTTTTGCCAAAATCTTTAATGCCACTATAACGATTTTACATATACATCCTGTTTATCCGGAACGGGTTGACCTGAAAACGTTTCCTGCCGAAGACACCGTTAATACCTTTAGAGCAAAACACAGCTATCCTCAACTCGAAATACGTTTTCAAAAGACAGATAGACAGAACCAGGTAATTGATGGTCTTCAGACTTATCTGAATGAACACAAACCTGATTTACTAATCATGTTTACAAGAGAACGTGGTTTACTGGATAAGATCATTGACGGAAGCAAGACCGCAAAAATGTCATTGCAAGTTCAAATACCACTGTTATCCTTTCCGGTGAAACGTCCAGAAGAATAGCTAACATTTTGACTACATTTTAAATTACGTTTTCCGAAGTATTATGACACGGCTTTTGTCATCAAACTCGATTTGATATCTGAATTGTTGGCACAGGTAATGAAAACTTCGTGTGTGATAAAAGCTCACGTGGGTTGGATCATTCTTGTAATACCAGGTATTAAAAGTATTCTGGTCTGTCCATCTTTCTGTCATAATTGCCAGGTATCCACCAGGTTTCAGAAGATTATCAATCTTTAAAAATTCAAGGGCAGGACTGAAGAAATGCTCGAAACATTCAGTTGCGAAAATAAAGTCATAAATGGTATGAGCGTGGTCAAACCCAAATAACGGATCATAATCCTTGCAATGAATCTGCACTCGTGCCAGTAACTTAGAAAGCGTGGGTGCAGGACCACACCCGTAGTCCAACCCAATCATATCACGATTTAGAAACTTTAGTGCCGGGTCTATAGCACGGTTCAAAAAAGCAACATAACCAGGATGTTCTATACCGTTATTGTGCTGTTCATATCTCAGTCTTTCCACGTCAGGCGACAAATGAAAGGAAGGGTCGACGAAAATCAGAGAACACTGTTCGCAGTGGTAATACATTCTCCGGTCTGTAACGGCTGGTATGCGCGACAATTCCTTATTTCCGCAGAGTGTACATTCCATTGTATAACTGGTCCAGCGTTTGGCGAAATTAATAAATGAATTGAATGCAGCCGTGTAATCCGTCCTTTAAACTAATGAAACATTTAACTGAGATGGCTCAAAAGTTTTCGGAAAAATGATGGGCTTCAAAATAATCCAGATTAGTTTAAACAAGCTTTAAAGTATACTTTTAAAGAGTGCGAAAATGCTCTTAAAAAAGGACGATCCTTATTGCATCGAACACGGAATTGGGTGGACTCAAATAGATACGACTTTCCAGATCAGCAGATCGGGACTTAGTCGCAACACTACGATTTGAACTACTCAGATTAAATTAATTGAATACGAAGAAATCACCACTCTTCATACTTTATTTTGAAAAATACTGTTTAACTTAACAATTACCGCATCATCATGCGGCGGTTGTTCGAAATACTTTAAATGCTAAATCAGGATGAAAAAAATCCTACTCGTAGAAGATGAATCAGCCGTAGCATCCTTTATCAAAAAAGGATTGACAGAAGAGGGCTATGAAGTAAGTATAGCGTTTGACGGAAGCACTGGCACACAAATGGCGTTAGGTAATAGTTTTGATCTGATCATTCTCGATATTATGCTCCCCAGTGTAAACGGCCTGGAAGTTTGCCGTTCTATCCGGAAAGAAGACAAGAATGTACCTATCCTCTTTCTAACCGCACTCGGTACAGCCGAAAATGTTGTGATTGGGTTAGAATCAGAAGCAGATGACTACCTGATTAAACCTTTTAAATTTATTGAACTTATTGCCAGGATTAAATCACTGCTGAGAAGAGGTAATCTTCAGCCGGAGGTAGGGCAATCAGTTGATGAAGAGATATACCAGGTAGCTGATTTAGTATTGAACGACTATACGAAGACTGTAACGCGCGGTGAACGAACACTTTCTCTGACTTCCACAGAATACAGGCTTTTGATGTTGTTCATTAAAAATCCCAGAAAAGTCTTGTCACGTTTAGAAATATTAGAGAAAGTGTGGGATGTAGATTTCGATATGGGGACTAATGTAGTAGACGTATACGTTAACTACCTTCGGAAAAAGGTTGATAAAGATAAAGACAAAAATCACAAACTGGTCCACACCGTAATTGGGATGGGATATGTTTTAAAAGAAATGAATGAGGACTCAAACTAAAATAGCTGCAATATTCTTTTTGGTATCGCTATCGACCATCGTCTTGTTGAGCGCGAGTGTGTACTTCTTTATCATTCGTTACTCTTTCACCGATTTTTACAAGCGATTAGAAATCAGGGCAATCGTAACGGCCAAATCAATCCTTGACAACGAAGTAGCCAGTTTGTCGGTTTTACAGGAAATGAGAGATCTTCACCTCGAAAAACTGCCAGAGGAAAAAGAATACTTTTATGAGATAACACCGGGTAAGGATTTTTCCGAGGAAGCCAGAGTGCTAAACTTACCACTTTCATTTTTCTCAAACATTCTTCAAGAAGGGGAAGCAACGCATCAGGATAATAATACATTTTTTGCGGGTATTAAATATGAAGGCAAAAGTGGTAGCCATATTGTAATTGTATCAGCCGATAACTATTACAACTCTCATCACCTTACTTATTTGCGCAATATTTTTTTGGTTGGAATAATTGCTTCGTCAATCTTTTCGTTATCCATTTCAATTGCATTTTCAAAAAATGTGTTTACTCCTGTAAAAGAAATAAATGATCGGGTTAAAGAAATCAGCGCTCAAAATTTACACTTGCGGCTGGAGTCAAGCAAAGTGAATGACGAGATAAGTGAGTTGGAAACAACCTTTAACAACATGCTCGACAGACTTGAAACTTCATTTGAAACACAAAATAATTTCATCAGCAATGCCTCCCATGAATTGAGTACTCCACTGACGACAATCATCGGCGAAACGGATGTGACCCTTGCAAAGGTAAGAAGTACGGAAGAATACACTGAATCGCTGAGAGTTATTCAAAGTGAAGCTGAACGACTAGAGAAAATCACCAAGTCACTTCTGTTCCTCGCGCAGACAGGATTCAACGGGAAAGCACAGAAGTATGATAAAATCAGAACCGACCAATTACTTTGGGATGTAAAAAGCACTATCGATAAAATTAATCCGAAAAATAAAGTTCAGATGAATTTAAGCTTGATGCCTGAGAATCCTGAAAAGTTAAAAATCAAAGGTAATGAGCAATTGCTGCTTTTAGCAATAAGTAACATTGTAAGCAATGCCTGTAAATATTCAAACAATCAGCCCGTAATGATTTCTATTGGCACGCTGGAAAATTCGGTAATTATTGTGGTGAAAGATGTGGGGATTGGAATACCCGAAAATGAAGTACAGTACATCTACGATCCTTTTTTCCGGGCATCGAATACAAAAGACTATGAAGGCTATGGTATTGGCCTTCCGCTCACGCGTAACATTGTTCGGTTACATGAAGGTGAAATTTTGATTTCTTCGAAAGTGAATGAGGGCACAACTGTACAACTCACTTTTCCAATTGGGAATTACACCATTTCCTAAAGAATAGTGTCACTAAATTACCAAGCAAAAAACCTGGTAACAGTTTACAAGGACAAAGGTTTAGAAAATTTTCCCTCCCAAGGAGTTTTCTTTTAGAGACGAGACAAATTTCGATCTAGAGATAGCATCCATTTAAATTAACATAGAACCGCTCAGTACCTTCACCTGATAGTTCCTGAATTCTCATCACATTCTAATGTTGTTCTTAAACGCCTCTAATGATGGTGTAATACATTGCTTCAGAATTTGAAAGCAATGCTATGAAAAGAACCATACTTATTCCCACTGATTTTTCAATTGAATCTTTAAAACTTCTTATAAATGCAGCTCAATCCGTTCCAATTGGGAGTGTTAACATTGTTTTCCTGCACTGCGCATATTTACCTGACTCAATTGTCGACTTGCTTTTTTTCTCAAAAGAAGATTTTATTGAATCCCTGACCACAAAAGACTTTAACGATGCCTGTAAAGTGATCAAAAACAAATATGCCGCCAAGATTAATTCAACTCGTATAGAAATTTTCAGTGGAAATAATCAGGCTGCGTTCCAGAATTTTCTTGAGGGAAATAAAATAGACGAAATATTTATCTCTAAAAATTACAAAGCTAAAAAGGCAAACAAAAAAAGTTTTGATGCGATGCCATTCATTCTGAAAACCAATCTACCCATTACAGAAGTATCATGGCAGCCTATTGGCAACGTGCCGGAGAAAAACAAACTGGCAGAGTTGTTCACATTTGACTACAGTATGAAACCAAAATAAATTTTAAATACAAACAATATGAATAAAACGGCTTACCCAGCAAATGTGCGCGAGCGTCTAAAATTGTTTTTTACATTTTTCGACAGCCGATTTGAAGATCTTCAAGCTCACAATTGGAAGACAACAGTTTACCGTGACTTTAGCGCCGGATTAATCGTAGCCTTAACTGCAATTCCTATGGCCATGGGTTTTGCTATGGCCATGGGGTTGCGACCGGAACAAGGAATTATCGCCGGAGCTTTGGCCTGTATTGTCGGCCGAACTTTTGGAGGATCAAAGTATCAGGTATATGGTCCAACTGCTGCATTCATCCCTGTGATCGCTGCGTTGATGCTGAAATATGGCGAACAAAATGGCGGAACCACAGCAGAAGCTCACGGCTTCCTAATTATGGTATCCATTATAGCGGGTATCTTACTTATGATAATGGGCGTCGCCGGGATGGGTAAATATGCCAAGCTGGTCCCTAATTCTATCGTTGTAGGTTTCACAATCGGTATTGCTATCGCGATCGCCCTCACTAATTTCGAAGACATCTTGGGAATAGAAGATTTCGACGATACGCTGGCGCAGGGTGAGCAGATTAAAGGAGGGTTGGTTTATAATATCAAGACCTCATTGTCAAATTTGAGCAATTTAAATATCTGGTCCGTTGTAATCGGCTTAGGAACTTTTGTGATTACAAAGTCTTTGCTGAGGGTTTCAATTTTTATCCCAGCACCTTTAATTGCAATTGCCGGCGCTACAGCTGTTTCAGCAACATTGTTAAAGGATAAAGGAATCATTCTTGTGCGCGATATCTATGGAACAATACCAAACAATTTCTTTGTCTTCACCGGACCACAAATGCCTGATTTTTCAATGGGTGTATTGATTGACATTGTATACTTTGTTGCCGCTATTGTTTTTGTTTCGGGCATAGAAAGTCTGCTTTGTTCGTCGATGGCTGATCGGTTAGCCAACAACAAAAGGACGCCGTTTAATCCAGATAAAGAATTTTGGGGACAAGGGCTGGTACAAATCATAACACCCTTGCTAAACGGATTTCCATGTACCGGTGCTTTAGCTCGTACCGCTACCAGCATAAAAGCTGGAGCCATGACACCACTTGCCGGATACTTCAAAGGTGTACTGAAACTGACGATGGCTTATTATTTAGCACCCTATCTGGAAATGGTACCCATGGCGTGTATCGGTGGAATTCTCCTTTGGGTGGCCACAAATATGGTTAAGCCTTCGGAAATTAAAGAAGTAAAACATACCGGTAAATTTGAAATGGCTATGTTAATATACACTGCGGTTATGGTACCCCTGACAGATTTCCTCACTGGTGTCCTGTCCGCGTTGATAATTTACTTTATCATTCAGAAGTTATTTCCAAATATTACCAGGAAGAAGGTGGTTACTATACCTGTTAAAAAAGAAGTGCCGGTTGAAGTCGAAGCCTAGGAGTACCTTGATTGGATTCCAAATCTGACATTCTGCCGAAGTTTTAGGTCAGAAAATCCAACAAAAGCACCATTCATATTTCAAATAAATGCCCCCGAAGTTCTCGGGGGCATTTTAATTTTCGCAGCAGCTGATGATACTGATTGCAAAAACCTTATCTGAAAATTCCGGTTAATTCTTATATGGAAATAATTTCAAAAGACGTCCTTCAATCGTGGGATAAATTTTATCGCGGTAACTTTGTAAACAGTCTGTCGGGATATAAGTCTGCAAGCTTGATTGCTACTGTTAACTCCGCAGGGCAACCAAACCTCGCTGTCTTCAGTAACATTGTTCATTTGGGTGCAGACCCGGCAATGGTTGGCTTTATCAATCGCCCCCGGGAAGCAGCACCGCATACCTTATCGAATATTGAAGCAATTGGCAAATACACCATAAATCATATCCATCCGGAATTTGTCAGCCAGGCACATCAAACTAGTGCAAAATATGATGCAAACATTAGTGAGTTTGACGCTGTTGGATTAACACCTCAATATGTCGACCATGACACCGTACCGTTTGTAAAGGAAAGTTTATGCAGCTATTCAATGGCCCTGGTGGAAGTGCTACCAATTCGTCATAACAACACCTTTTTTGTTATTGGATCGATTGAAAAGATACAATACGATCCGTCAATTTTGGAAGAAGATGGTTTCTTGTCACTACACAAAATAAACTCTGTTACATCCCTTGGAATAGATGCGTATTATACCACACAGCCGGTTGCTCGTTTGCCATATGCGAAACCTTCCGCGAAAAAAATATAGGGTTAATGAATAAATAATCGTAAGCATTGTAACCATGCTGAATTGTGCATGAGGCATTCGTTATGATTATATCAATTCTAAAAGCTACAAGTCTCTCAGAATACCCATGCATCACTATTGGTCAAGTCACCTAAAATGCCTTAATTTCTGATAAATCAAGACGCGTTGTAACACTGGTTAATATGCCACAAGTCTGCTGAAATTTGATGCCATGAAATCATTCACTTTAATTCTTATCACTGCATTTCACACAAAAGAATTATCATAATGATTAAAGAAGAATTCATCAACTCCCTCGACCATTATGCAAAGGACGACCCGCGAATTCGAGGATTATGGGATGAAGTGGTAAAAAACTACAACAATTCAAAACGGCACTACCATAATCTGGCTCATATTGAAAATTTACTTAGGGAACTGCTGCCGTTTAAAACAAGTTTTGAAAGTTGGGATGCAGTTGTCTTTACAATAGTTTATCATGATATAGTTTATAATACTCTAAAGGCGAACAACGAGGAAAAAAGTGCCCACCTGGCGGAAAAGCGATTGAACATGTTTCATATTCCGCAGCATGTCATCAATAGATGTAAATCTTTTATCCTTGCAACGAAAAAGCATCAAACCGCTGATATAGAAACGAATCTTATTACTGACGCCGACTTATCAATACTTGGAGCTGAATCAGACCGCTACATTCAATACTCACAACAAATCAGAAAAGAGTATTCCATCTATCCAGACATCCTGTACTATGCAGGGAGAAAAAAAGTACTTTTACACTTTCTCTTGATGGACAAAATTTTTAAAACAGATTCATTTTACTCCTCCTATGAGGCTAGCGCCCGAAATAATCTACAAAACGAGCTTTCGGAGCTAAAGGCGTGAATTGTGATTGATCGAAAGTAAAAAGGTTTCTCAAAACAGGCTGATTTGTAGTAAATATATCCTCGACAAAAAAATGGACTTTGGATCTCTCGTAGTTCTTGTAGTGGCAGTATTCGGTGTCATCATGTTAAAAACATTTTACGATTCAGGAAAAAAAGCTATTTCTATTTTTCCTGACCTGAACACTGTAAACGTTATCTATCGCGACCGAACGGCATCCGGATATTCGACAAAATCATGGAAGACAAAAATTGGTGGTGCAAGTCGGGCTATAGAGATAGTGGTTACGGACAAGGAATTGTGGCTGACGAGCTTTCTGTTGTTTGCCGGTATTACAAAACAGCATGACTTGCTACACAAGATACCGCTTCATCGAATCATAGCCGTAAAAGAAAACAAAAATGAAATAACCTTAAACTTCAAAAATGAAAAGGGTGAGGCAAAACAAGTTGTAATCAACACGAAAGATAAAGCTGGATTTCTGAAAAGCATCGGTAAAAAATAGACTGTCCTCTTTATACGGCGTCCAAAAAAATCCTAAGATTTCACATCACATGTTTCTCAGCGACCATCTCATTTCTATGAATTCTTAGTAGGTCATGTTCCACTACCACACGAAGTAATTCACCAACACCCCATGCCTGGCCAATACAACCCCGTGGATTGTGAGGAGAATCACCGTCGAATATTTCTGAAACGGTTCCAACACCTGCTTCGGTTAAATGCTGACAAAAAGTTTGTGCAATGTAAGAAGCTGTCGCCCTTCCGTCATCGTCCTTTTTAATCCGAATAAGCGCATCCAGGTAAGGACCGAGCAAGAAACTCCAGACTGTTCCCTGATGATAACCGCCGTCACGCGTCCAAACTCCTCCACCATAGGTAGGAACGTAACTTTTGTGAGATGGTGCGAGACTTCTCAATCCTCTCGGTGTTAATAAATGTTTTGTTACCACTTCGAGAACCTTTACTGCTCGCTTCTCATCAAGCAGTTGAAAGGGTAGACTTACTGCGTAAATCTGATTCGGCCGTAAATCGTCGTTCTTATCTTCGCCGTCAATAAAGTCGTACAGACAATTCTGTTTTTCATTCCAGAACTTCTCATTAAAACTTGAAAGTACTTTCTCAGAGGTCAGCCGGTATTCTTCGCCAACTTGCTTCTTACCAATCTCTTCATTCAAATAGCCCATTATACATAAGGCGTTATACCAAAGCGCGTTGATTTCCACAACTTTCCCGCGACGTGGCGTCACTACCCAGTCACTAACTTTTGCATCCATCCATGTAAGCTGTACACCTTCCTGACCACCAGACAACAGTTGATCCTCCGGATCAACTTGAATCGCGTATCGCGTGCCCTTATAATGCCAGTCAATGATCTCTTTTAATACTGGTAGTATTGATTTTACAAAAACCTTATCGCCCGTGTATTTATAGTATTGATGGATTGCATGAAAAAACCATAGGGTAGCATCAATCGTATTGTATTCGGGATTTTCGCCAGAGTCTGGAAAACGATTTGGCAGCATGCCTTCACTAACATTACCAGCAAACTGATGAAGTATTTCTTTTGCATCTTTAAACCTTCCAGTGACCAGACAGAGCCCAGGTAGCGAGATCATGGTGTCCCTGCCCCAATCTGAAAACCAATGATAGCCTGCGATGATCGAATGAAGTTTCCCCCGTTTTACAATAAATTGATCCGCAGCAAGTACAAGCTTTTTCAAATCATCATTGTGCAACGAATCTTTTACTAGCTTTTCCTTGCGTCCTTTTTCTGTTGCAAACAGCTTGGATGCACTTCTGCCTTCTGGGTTCTCAGTAGATATTATTATTCCCAGTGTACTTCCCTTTTTAAGTTTGACTGAAAATTTTCCGTGCGTGTACAAATCTTCTTTAAAATCAAGGCCGCGATAGTGATCAAGGGAATACTCGAAATTGTAATACCAACCTTGTTGCTCAATAAACTCAGATTTAGGAACAGAGACAAAAACTTCAGTGCCACCCTGATAATTCAACGTTCGAAAAATACCCTTGTCAAAAAGATATTGTTTACCTATGCTGTCATTTGCATGCGATAGACTATGAAAGTCCCTCGAAGTACTCAGTGGCAAAAGTTCTAATGTAAACTGACCCGGAGCATCTATTACATCGTAAATAACCAACGTTGTATTTTCGCCCTGAACCATAGCAATGGTTTTTTTTATTTCGACGTTTCCTGCCTTGTAATAAAACTCGGGGAATAAGTCGCGCTCAAATCCGGTAAGGTGAATATAACCTTTTGGATAAATTGCACCCGGATATTGATTTGCAGCTAAATCAAACCGCTGTTCGTCCGCCGTATCCTTTTTACCAGAAGCATTAATCACAATGGTTTCCTCCAGTTTTGAAAGTAATACAGTTCTGCCTACCGGTGGATTTAGCGCAGCTACCAACAGTCCGTGGTACCGCCTTGAGTGAGCGCCCGAAACAGTACTGCTTGAATAGCCACCCAGTCCGTTAGTTTCAATCCATTCAAGACTTCGGGCTTTATCAAAATCTGAAAGTATATTAACATCGAATCTCATCCCTTAAAATTTTATATTTCTAAACGGTATTGTAATAATCTTTAAGAGAGAACTGCTGTTTACAATAATAAGTTTGCGGCGTTACTTTTTTCTTTTAGTGGGAATCAACTTCGCTACCAGACCCGTCCATCCCGTTTGATGTGACGCTCCTACACCCCTACCAGTGTCACCGTCAAAATATTCATAGAAGTGTATGTAATCCCGAAAATATTCATCGTCTTGAAATTTTTCACATTGCCCATAGACCGGCCGTTTTCCATCTTTGTCCTTTTTAAATATGTTTACCATTCTTCCGGATAGTTCATCAGCAATTTCACGGAGCGTTCTCATATTGCCGGAACCGGTAGGATGTTCGACTTTGAAGTCGTCACCATAATAGTGATGGAATCGGTGAAGCGATTCAATCACTAAAAAATTAACTGGAAACCAGATTGGACCTCGCCAATTTGAATTGCCGCCAAAAAGATTGGTTTCGCTTTCCGCAGGAGTATATCTTACATTAAATTCACTACCATTGGCAAAAAGCTTATAGGGATGATCTAAATGATGCCGGGATAATGCACGAACACCAAATTCCGATAAAAATTCTGTTTCGTCGAGCATTCGTTTTAGTAATTTCTTCATACGATGGCCCCTTAAGAGGGAAAGCAAATGCCGTTCACCCTTACCCTTTTCTGTCCACCGGGATATAAGATTGGCGAGGTCGGGTCTGTTTTTAAGAAACCATTGTAACCGTTCCGTGAATTCAGGCATGGAATCAAATAATTCCTGATCCAACACCTCAACTGCGAATAATGGTATGAGTCCTACCATAGAACGAATACGCATTACGGTACGGCTATTGTCAGCAGCGTGTAGTACATCGTAGAAAAATTCGTCTTCTGGATCCCACAGGTCCAATCCTCCTCCCCTTCTTGAAATTGCACTGGCGATGTACAGGAAATGTTCAAAGAACTTAGTGGCCAAACTTTGATACGTTGGATTTTCCTTGGCAAGTTCCAGGGACATACGAAGCATATTCAAGGTATACATAGCCATCCAGCTGGTGCCGTCTGACTGTTCAATGTAACCTCCTGTAGGCAAGTGAGCACTGCGGTCAAATACCCCAATATTATCCATCCCCAAAAACCCACCTTGAAAAATGTTGTTACCGTCGTTATCTTTTTTATTTACCCACCAGGTAAAGTTTAACAACAGCTTGTGAAAAACCTCCTCCAAAAATTTACGATCACCTTTTCCACCTTGTAGCTTTCTATCAATTTTATAAACACGCCAGGTAGCCCACCCGTGAACAGGGGGATTTACATCGCCGAGCGCCCACTCATAAGCCGGCAACTGACCACTTGGATGCATATACCACTCTTTCGTAAGCAGTACGATTTGATGTTTAGCAAATTCAGGATCGACCATCGCAATGGGAATCGCGTGAAAAGCCAGATCCCATGCAGCATACCAGGGGTACTCCCACTTATCCGGCATGGAAATTATGTCTGCATTGTTAAGATGCTTCCACTCCCGGTTGCGACCCCTCTTTCTCTCTTCCGGTGGTGGAGGTTGTGCTGGATCACCATTCAACCATTTCGCTACATCGTAGTAGAAGAATTGTTTACTCCACATCATCCCGGCAATGGCTTGCCGCTGAATTGTTTTTTCATCTTCGTTTTCGACGTCCTGCTGCATTTTTCCAAAGAACTCATTTGCATCTTTAACACGTTCATTAAATAGTGTGTCAGATTCCAGGAACGGATCGGGATGAAATTTAGAAGAAAATCTCAGGTTAATTACTTCTGACTTACCAGCAGCGATGATCAGATCATAATTAAAGGCTCCTTTTGTTCCCTTCGAAATCTGATTGATAGAATCAGTTTTACCCTGAACGATGTAGTCATTAATGCCATCTTTGCATGTACCTGTATGAGGAAAATTATAAAGCCTTTGGGTATTTGTTTCTTGTTCACAAAATACAACGGGGGGCTTACCCTCGGCGACAAGGTAATAGCTGCCAAGATCCCGGTGTGATATTTTAATGCAACCTTCATCATCGCGATACAGTTCCGGTTTATAGGGATCTTCGCCCCAGACCCAAGTATTTCGAAACCAGATATGAGGTAAAACATTCAGAGCGGCTTCTTCAGTACTTCTGTTCCATACTGTGATTTTAATTAACAAATCATCTGTATCGACTTTTGCATATTCAATAAAAACATCGAAATACTTATTCTCATGAAAAATACCCGTATCTACTAATTCAAATTCCGGATCGCGCTTTCCTCTTTTCTTATTCTCCTGTACAAGCCACGCATATGGAAACTCCTGCTGCGGATACTTGTACAACATTTTCATATAAGAATGTGTAGGAGTACTATCCAGGTAATAGTATTGCTCCTTGCAATCTTCAGCATGGTTGCCTTCATTGCCTGTTAACCCAAACAGACGTTCCTTCAAAATAGGATCTTTTTTGTTCCACAACGCAATTGAAAAGCACAGTAGCTGATTCTCATCACTGATTCCGCCTATTCCCTCTTCCCCCCATCGGTATGCCTTACTTCGTGCTGCATCATGAGAGACAAATTCCCATGCGTTGCCATGGGGACTATAGTCTTCTCTCACAGTTCCCCATTGACGCTCGGTGAGATAAGGGCCGAATTTGCGCCAATTCTTTTTTTTATCACGATCATCCAGGAGTCGTTGTTTCTCTACAGTCATGTTTTATTCTTAGTTCAAAATTTTATCATCCGAGTTACTTGGTAAATCTTTCGCGATTTCTATTTAACCATTGTCTTCAAAACCTGGATAAAGCAACATTCCACCATCAACGAAGAGTGTAATACCATTCACATAATCAGAATCGTCGGAAGCAAGCCAAACCGCAGCTCCACCGATGTCTTCAACCTCACCAATTCTTTTTTGAGGAATGAGTTTAAGTAATTGTTTGTAGGATTCAGGAGTTTGCCACGCTGCATGATTGATTGGCGTACGAATAGCCCCCGGACCAATACTGTTTACTCTGATCTTCAGGGGTGCATATTCCTGAGCGATACTTTTCATCAGCATCATTACACCGCCTTTGGATGCCGCATAATTTGCATGACCCGCCCAGGGTATAACTTCATGAACCGAACTCATACAGATTATTTTGCCCGCTGCTTTTGATTTCTCTGGAACAATCCCTCTCCTTAAGAATTCTTTTATGGCTTCACGTGCACAGAGAAATTGACCCGTGAGATTTACACCCATTACCCGGTTCCATTCGTGTAAAGACATTTCATGAAAACTCGCGTCTTTTTGCAACCCGGCATTATTCACCAGAATATCGACGGTGCCAAATTCACTGAAAGTTCGCTCGAACATGGCAACCACATCCTCCTCCTTGCTTACATCCGCCTTAATTGTAATCCCGGTTCCGCCATGCGATTGAATTTCGCTCAATATCTTCTCCGCCTTTTCAGGACTGGAAGAATAATTTACCACTACAGAAGCACCTTCATGGGCCAATGCTTTTGCTACACCCGCCCCAATACCAGAACTTCCCCCTGTTATTATTGCAATTTGTCCTTCAAGTTTACGTTTCATTCTGCTCATTTATTTCGTTGTTTTAAATTACATGTTTATCCTTAAAAACGAGTGCATTCGCGCCTTCTTACTACCATTAATTTTACAGCTTACTTGCTGCTATCTGTCCAACTTAAGAAAAGTGATTTTGTTTTTCAAGATTCGGTATGATTGGTAACCGTTTCATAACCTTCGGCCTCCAGAAGCCATTTAGGATAGGAAGGATCTTTCCCCTGACACCCTATCACTTTTGTTTTATCAGGTGCTGCAGAGTCCACTGGTCAAAAATATCTGGTAACGTTTGAACGGAATGTTGCAGCGTTTAAAATAAAACGTTACTTTTCCAGACTTGAACTACTATGAAACGCATTCTAATCATCGTTTTTGTTGCTCTTACCTTTTCCTGCTCGAAGCAGGATTATGCAGAGACATCCCTCCAGATGCAGGAAATAGCATTGAGAAAGGCTGCGTTGAAGTGTCAAAATACGCTTGAAATGGGTTGGTTGAAGTCTGTAATAAACCTTGCTGAAGGGAGTCCACAGCACAAGGGCTCAATTTATGCCATACAGTACAGCAGTGGTACCGTTTTTCTTCATCAACCTTGGATAAGTAGCTGTTATGGATGTATTCTGTACGACTGTGAGGGTGTCGCTTTAACCCTTAGCGAGGGCGAGAAAACAGAGATCATCGCTGGTGTGAGCCCGGAAAATGAAATCTACACTTCCTCTCTGTAACCAGCGAATCGTCTTTTACTTCTTTTTCAAATCGGCATAGCTCACTAGTTGAATCCCCAGATTTTTTACTGCATCCTTCACACGCTGATCTGTCCATGCATCTGTTACACCCTGCCGGTCCGTGGCAACGTCTTCATATCCAACATGATGAATCGCACGAAGTTCAGGTGAATCAAGCGCGGGGTGGTCTACAAAAAGATATGTTTCTCCCGGTTTAAGACTTTCAAGCATTTTAATGAAACTTTGAGTTTTTTCTTCAGCTGTTCCTTTGGAACCGATATAACTGACACTTTTAACACCTAATTCTTTGAGATCAATATCAATTTTGTATTCCGCTGCCAGCTTCTTAGCCAACGCTGTTACCTCGGGACTCATATTGTAGCAACCCATGTGCGCAGAAATATGGCTGATTCTTGGAATTCTTTTCATTCCTAATTCAATCTGGGCACGGAGTTCTTTTTCCACATCGGCGATATTCCACTTATTCTCCAACAAAGCTTTACCAGGATAATTCTTATTAGGCCAGATCATGGGAAAAAAGTATCCGTCTTCATCAGTCAGACTTGGGCAAAAGGACACGGGCCTGTATTTAACATTGTCCCACTCGCTCGTAAAAGCAATGTGTAAGCCTACATCTACCGTTGGATTTTCCGCGAGTAGCTTGACTGCCTCAGGAAACCAGGGCGAGGGAACAATTACTTCAATGGAGGTCTCCACTCCTTCTTTAAAAGTTTTGATGAGCGCTTCGTTGCCGGAGTGAGAGAAGCCCATATCGTCACCACGAACAATTAATCGAGGTTGGTTTTGAGCACACGCTGCAACTCCTGTCATTAGAAAAGCAAAAAATAGAGATGAGATTTTCATAGTCAACAACTTTAAATCTTAGTTTATAATGGACTCAAACATATATTCTCCCGATCCGACTTCGAAAACGGAATATCCTTCCTCATTTTTTAATAGTTTAATCTCTGCTGATGCATTGATTATGCTACCTCCTTCTGTAACGTTGCTATTTTTTGGATTTAAAACCCATACTTCTGCACGTGTATTGGGGGGAACCGATACCTTCAACTTGAACCTGTTGCCTTCCTTCTTCCAATCGCTTGTTACCTTTCCACTGATTGTATTAAAACTTCCCTTTGCCCAGGTAAGATCACCGGCAGGTTGTGGTTTGATAATTATTCTTTTGAATCCGGGTGCTGCTGGATTAATTCCCAACAACGAACGGTAGAACCATTCATCAATAGAGCCAAACATCGGATGATTTTGAGTCGGTGCGTTATCAGGATATTCCCAGGACTCCCACAAAGTAGTTGCCCCTTTACTTAACATGTATCCCCAGCCGGGGTAATCACGCTGATTAGCTATCGTGTACGCAACTTCATTAAGATTGTTTTCGCGCAGAACATCGAACATCATCATCACACCAAATATCCCGGAAGATACATGTCCGTTGTGCCGTTCAAATTCATCCATCAATACCTGCATTGATTTTTCTTTGTCCGGGGTAAGATTGTACCAAAGGGCAAAGAGTTGTGCCGACTGAGTTGCATTGTCAAATTTTCCGGTATTGGGTACGTGGTACTTTCGCACAATATTATTCTTGATTTGCTGACTGAGCTTTGCGTACTTAACGGAATCCTCTGGTTTATTCAGTATACCGGCGAACTCGGCGGCCAGTAGTGCATGATGATAATAAAATGCTGATGCACTAAACGCCTCCGGTTTCGGGTCAATAGCTTCGTGATCGCTGATATCCCAATGAAACAATCCATCAATAGCTTTCGATTGTAAAAATTCCATCTGTTTTACTACAGCCGGATATTGGGTTTCAATGACTCGTCGGTCGCCGTAAAACTCATAAAGCCGATTCTGTAAATAGGAGAATGCAAGTTGCCATCCTAAAGGCCCTGACTCACCGCCCACACCTTTGTCGTGAATACCATAATAAGGTGCAATCTCAGTAATGCCACCATCAGGTTGTTGCTCATTGGCAAAATCCTTGACAGTCTTTGAATAAAAATTACTCATATCGTAATTGTACATGAATGCATTGGCTGTGGTAACCAGATCGGCACCATAGCCCATCTTCTCGCGACCTGGACAATCAGACTGAACACTGAAAACATTACTTAAAAAAGTCCACTGTATAGCTTCATGAACTTTATTAAACATGTCGTTTGAGCAAGCGAACTCACCGACTTTAGGAAGATCCGCATTCATTCGCAACCCTTCAATATCACTAGCGGTAGGCTTACCCGGCCAACCTGTTATTTCGATAAATCGGAAACCATGGAAAGTAAAACGGGCCGACCACACCTCAACCCCAGTTCCTTTGAGGATGTAGTTATCTTCCTGCCAAGCAGTCTTCGGAGCGCCGGGTCCACCGCTTAGATTCCAGATTTCTTTGATATGGCCAGCAACTGTCGTAAGGTAATTCAACGTTCCATCAGGATGAAGGGCTTCTCCATACCGTAAATTAATTGTCGTTCCCGCCTTGCCCTTTACTTTAATGCGGGCAACGCCTGCAAAATTTTGTCCCATGTCTACTATAAATACACCCGGTTTAAGTTCACTGATAGCGACAGGCTTAATAACGCGCGTTATTTTAATAGCGGGTTGCATCTGTATCTGAAGTTCTCCTGATGGGCCTTCTGCAAAAGTTGCTTTCTTCCAGTTTGCTCTATTTGGATTTGCAGTATTCCAGTTTTTTTGTTCCAATCGCGCGTCATAGCGCTCTCCGAGGTAAACGTTATTGCGAATTACAGGTCCTGGAGCAGTTTGCCAGGTTTCATCCGTTGGTATGATTTGTTTTGAGCCATCAACGTAGTGGATATGTATTTCAGCTTTCAGACAAGGTCTTCCCGTTTGTTGAAAATCCCTTAGATTGAAACTTCTGAACAAGCGCAAGGGTAACGGATTCCACCAACCATTTCCTAACATCACACCCACTATGTTATTACCTTGTCTGATGGCGTCCGTTACATCATGAACTACATACTGCACTTCTTTTTTGTAAGTCGTCCACCCAGGATCGAGCACGTGATCGCCAATTTTCTTTCCATTGAGATAAGCTTCATAATATCCGACGCCGGAAACGTACAATCTTGCATATGAAACTTTCTTTTCCACGGGAACCTCCTTGCGAAAAAGCGGCATTCGGTCATCCTGATAAAAATCTTCGTCTTTTTCAAACTGCTTACTTCCATCGCCAATCCACTTTGCTTTCCAGTCAGTTGCTGCGAACATTGTAGTTTCAAAGCTTGCTAGCGGACTCCACGATGAAGCTTCACCGTCAACATCGTATACCCTAACCTTCCAGTAATATCGTGTAAAAGGTTTCAAGGTCTCTCCGGCATATTCAATGTTAACGTTTATCTCTGACACGACTTTTCCTGAGCTCCATACACTACCGTTTTGTTTGGCAAGGGTTTCAACGTTATCACTCACTAAAATTTCATATGCATGCTGGTGTTGATTTTTTTCTGTTGAAAGAAAGTTCCAGGTAAACCTTGGTTTTTGCGTATTGATACCTAAAGGATTCAGTTGATATTCACACTTGAGATCAACCGGCTGTAGTGTGGATAAAGCAGAACTCTCAACAAAAGAAAAGGTCAGAACTACAAATAAGCTAAAGACTATGTTTTTCAATCAATGGGGGTTTATGTTATAAATCAATTTCAAATTAATAATTGTAACCTAAAATGGCATCCTGTGCTATGCCGAAAAAGAATTGATTCTATGCAAACTTGGTAAGCAAAAATGCCTCCTTTCCAGAAAGTGTCGTGAAGGGAGAGATTCAGAATCAGTCAATTCGTTAAGGGTGAACGTTTTTTACGGTGTGACGCTGTAATTATTGTACTTTACAAACCTAAATCACCATTGCGATGGACTTAAAAGTATTTCCGGATTACAAATCCCTATCACGTGCAACGGCAGATGTTATCGTAGAGTATGTTTCGTCGAAAAGAGATGCTTTGGTTTGTCTGGCTTCCGGACATTCTCCGCGTGGTGTTTTTGAATGCCTGATACAGGATGTCCATGCCAACCGGATCAATTTTGATGAGTGTACTTTTATAAGCCTTGATGAATGGCTCGGTATTCCGGGTAGCCAAAGAGGCTCTTGTCGCGCCATGATGGATGACGATTTTTTTGTACCCCTTCAAATACCAGAAAACCAGATTATTTTTTTCAACGGAATGGCAGAAAATCCCGAAGAAGAAGTAAACAGAATGAATGACTTGATTACATCGAAAGGAGGACTTGATATTATGCTGGTGGGTGTAGGTACCAATGGACATATCGCCATGAATGAGCCAGGTACCTCTTTTGAAAGTGTCGCCCACATCAGTACGCTCGCAGAAGAAACGAAGGTAGTCGGACAAAAATATTTCCCATCTGAAACAGAATTAAATAAGGGGATAACGCTTGGGCTAAAACATTTCCGCGAAGCTAAGTTACCTATCCTGATTGCAAACGGTGAAAAGAAGTCTGCGATCATTAGCAAAGTGTTATCCTCTCCCCCTGCAACGTCTTTGCCGGCGAGTATTGTTCATTTAATTCCACACGGTTTTATCATGCTGGATGAAACCGCACGGAATTCTGTAACCTAACTGTGGCTGTTGTTTCTACAGACCTGTAGCAATTGATTTTTTACCTCTCTTTGCCACCAGTCCGTCGCGAACTTTTTGTGACCTGAAGTATCCTATCGGATCGATACTTCCCCCTGCACGAAAGCGCGCTTCCGCGAGCAACGGCCTTACATCAGCAAGAAATGCAGTCTGAAGAATTTGTTCACATGTTGTTGCATCATTTTCCTGTTGTGCTATTTCGAGCGCGGTGAAATCAACCAGCAATGCTTTCGCGTACGCAGTCCGGATATTTTCCAATGAATTGATGAGGTCTTCGACAGGATCCTTCAGGTTGTGGCTTGCATCGATCATGTAAGCAACTGATGGATTTTTGACCTGCTTGTCATTAGCACCCGTCACCAATTCATGAAAAATCAAAAATAACTGATACGGTTTGATTGAGCCCGTAGTAAGGTCGTCATCTCCATACTGTGATCCATTGAAATGAAAACCACCCAGCCTTCCGAGGTGAAGAAGTCGTCCTACAATTTGTTCAATGTTTGTGTTCGGTAAGTGATGGCCCAGATCAACCAAAACGTTGGCGCGGTCACCACATGAATTGCTCAACTGTAGTGCTGTACCCCAGTCCGGAATAACCATGGAATAGAAACTAGGTTCATAAGGTTTGTACTCGATCAGGATATTCCAGTCCGAAGGCATGGCTTTATAAATTTGCTGAAGCGAATCCAACGTCCGCGCATAGGCTTTTCTGAAATGATGCTGTCCTGGAAAATTTGATCCGTCCGCCAGCCATACGGTAAGTACCTTGCTGTTGAGTTTAACACCATGTTCAACTACTTCAATATTGTGATTAACGGCCTGTTTCCGGATCGTATCATCAGTATGGCATAACGAACCAAACTTGTACGAATACTTCTGTTCAATCTGATCCTGAAACGTATTTGAGTTTACCGAATCTATGGTTAACTCATTCATGTGAAGGAGTTGTTGAAGTGCCTCTACGTCTTTGGGAATATCCCACGGTATATGCAAAGAGATAGAATTCGCAGCGCGGGTGATAGAATGGATGAGTCCAACATCCTCAATTTTTTCCTCCAGATTGCGGGGCTCTCCTCCTGCCGGAAACCTTCCAAATCGCGTACCTCCTGTTCCAAGCGCCCAACTTGGGATAGCAACCTGAAAAGATTCTATCTTCTTCACGATCTTATCAAAGAAAGTATCCTCCAGGGATAAAAGATTCTTTGTAAGCTCCACTTTCTGATGATGGCGCGCAACTTCCTGTTCGCTGCTTACTTCGAGGATTGAAGTATTCATATAGATTTGATCTTTATTAGTTCCAGTTTCTTTGATTTCATGACAGCTTATGCCAGGCTATTCATTCAGACAGCTGTGCATGATCCATTGTCATTAAGGTTCAATATATTGAATTATCTATAACAAGGTATCCTGATCTTTCCCGGTACATGATAGTACAGGACAACAGTAAAACCAAGCTTCTCGTACTTGATTGGGAGTTTATAAATTTTGTTCCTTAACCGACGCGCTGAGCCAGAGAAACGCACCTGCCTGTCAAAATAATGCCAATTTTTTCGGATATTTCTAACCGTGAACTACAAACCTTGAAGCCCTATCCAGCAATACTGATTTTTGATATTGGTAAAACCACCAAAAAGGCGTTGGTATTTGATTATGGTTTTCATGTTCTTGAGGAACAGACCGAAAATTTTAAAGAAATAAAGGATGATGATGGACTTCCAGGGGAAGATCTTTCCATGGTATCAGATTGGGTAAAGGAAATCTTTAATCATTACCTCCAACACCCGAAATTTGAGATTACCCATTGTAACATTTCCTCTTACGGAGCGAGTTTTGTTCACCTTGATAGTGCAGGAAAAAGCATCGTACCGTTTTACAATTACCTGAAAACTTTTCCGGCGTCGTGCAAAGAAAAATTTCTTTCCCGGTATAACGACGGAGGCGATATATCAGCCGCGACAGCATCTCCATTTCTCGGCTTACTAAACTCAGGATTGCAATTATTTTGGTTAAAGCATGAGAAGAAGGAATACTTTCAACGCATAGAAACGTCTTTACACCTTCCGCAATTTTTTACCTACTTACTCACCGGACAGCCCTTCACCGATATTACCAGTATCGGATGCCATACAATGCTCTGGGATTTCCAAAAAGATGATTATCATAAATGGGTTGATTTGGAAGATATCAGAAAATTATTTCCACCAATTTATCATGCCGATCATACCTTTAGCGCTCCGGCTATCAAGAACATTCGGTTCGGTATTGGTGTTCATGATAGTTCTGCTGCGCTTATGCCTTACCTGGCCACTCAGCAAGATCCTTTTTTACTGCTTTCAACAGGGACGTGGAATATCTGTTTCAATCCATTTAACGCTGAACCGCTTTCTAAAAAGGAATTATCCGGTGATTGTCTTTCGTTTTTGACCTTCGAGCGAAAAACCGTGAAAGCTTCCCGAATCTTTCTTGGACATGAGCATGAAGTACAAACGGAATCACTAACTCGTTACTTCAACGTTTCGGACGATTACTATAAAACGATTACGTTTCAGGAGGAAATTTACCGGCATTTGGAATCTGCGCAAGTTGGTGATTCGAAACCATTCTTTCCAATGGAGATGGAAGGAACCGGGCCGATACCGGAAAAACAAGAACAACAAACTGACTATTCAGCCTTTCAAAACTTTGATGAAGCCTACCATCAACTGATACGTTACCTTGTACGCTGGCAACTTCTTTCCATACAATTGATCGATCCACAAAAGAAGATCAACAATTTAATTGTGGTTGGCGGTTTTACAAAAAGCCCGTTGTTTCTTCAAATTCTAAAACGCGAAGATCCAGCGAGAAAAATCCTTATCTCTGATCATCCCAGAGCAAGTGCACTGGGAGCTGCTTGGTTAGTTGCTGGTGAACAGGCCTACCGGGGAAAGGCGGGTTTACTTTCCGTAATCGAAATTTAGTGTGAAATTGCAGCAACGTCTTCGAGCGATCAGTTATTGTTGTGGATATAAAAAACAAAATATCGCGGTTGCTTGAGTAGAAATGGTTATCTTAATCGTTTATCACCAAAACCCGATAAGCGCAATGACCAGTGATAAACCAAATGGACTCGTGTTGACCGGTGGCCAAAGCCGGCGCATGGGAAAGGACAAAAGTTTACTTGTATATCAGGGTAAACCACAGCGAGAGTATTTATTTGATCTGTTGTCGAGTGTTTGTTCAAAAGTATTTACGTCTTGCCGCACGGACCAGGAGGTTCCTCCGGAACTGAATCCGATTTTTGATCAATTTGATTTCCCGGGTCCAATCAATGGAATTTTGAGTGCATTTCAAACTAGTCCTGATGTAAGTTGGTTGATACTGGCCGTTGACATGCCTTTTATCGACGATACTGCCCTTGACTTTCTTGGAAAAAACCGTGATAAAAACAAAGTGGCAACCTGCTTTTTGAATATGCGTGAAAAATTTCCTGAGCCATTGCTTACACTTTGGGAACCATCCGCTTACCCCTTGTTGCTAAACTTTGCTAATTCTGGAAACATTAGTCCGCGGGCATTTCTGGAACAGGCAGATATTAAAGCCATACCTCCTCCGAACGAAAAAATTCTATTGAATATCAACTATCCAAAAGATATGGGTCCGCTGCTTTAGCGTGTTTGTAATTACCGTTGAAACGTATAAATTATGAATTTGTGAGAGGTGTTTCTGGTGTACCTACTTGTCACCGCGGTTCTATATCGTCCCCTACGGGACTTGGCAAATGGATCACTTTCATTTTCTACCAATATTGAGTCCCTAACGGGACGAACATCATCGGAAAATTGGTAGATTGATTTTATTTATCTGATAGTCCCGTCGGGGACGGAATACGGGTAGAAAGACGCACAACAAATTTCACAAAGTGCCGTCAGGCACGATATAATCAACCGGTTAAAATACATA
>JBGTEP010000100.1:0-1790 GCA_041747735.1 Chryseolinea sp. | reverse complement strand
CTGAAAGCGCAAAATATTCATCTTGCCACTCAAATTTCTCTTGGGTTAGTTTGTTTTTGTTGATCCAAAATGAGGATTTCCCCTTTAATAATTGTGTTACCTTTTGTATGGTTTGGTCAACTCCCAATGAAACCAGACAATGACAATGGTCTGAATAGCCATTTATAAAATCAATCATTATTGTCCGACTAAAGTTATTCAAAATAAGTCGTCTTCCCTTGTAGATCGTGTCGAAAAACGGGATACAAAATACAAGGGTAGTTGGGTGCTTTATTTTAAGTTGTTATTATTGGTGGGCTATTCATTTTACGCCATGCCTTATAGGAATCCTTGATGAATTCAAAGAGTGCCACGTAGCTCATCAAATGCAATCTGATTACTGTAATCATATTGGCAAACGATTTTTTTGTCTCGGCTTTTTTTCTGATCACCACCATTAAAAGCTGTGCGATCAATACACAGTACACTTGAATCTTGATGGCGTTTTCACTGTTTCCCCAACAGTAGCGCAACGGAAAATTCTGTTTGATTTGTTTGAAGAGCAACTCAATCATCCACCGGTATTTGTAAATGAGTGCTATCTGTGAGGCGGGTAAAGTAAAATTGTTGGTTAGAAATACGTAAAGCTTTCCGTCATCGGCGTTGAAGGTAATGCGTCTTAGTTTTAAGCGTTTCGCTTCCGTTTCGTTTTTATATCCGATGGTTATATACTGATCTTTCAAAACACCCCTAGCATCTTTCTTTCGCGTATTATCGGTAATCACCTTGGTTACATGGTACACAGCATTTTGCTTCATGCGGGTTACAAACCATATTTTCTGAGCTGTCCATTTGGCAAATTGATGGTATAGGTTGTACCCTTTGTCAAATACTATAAAACTGTTGTATGGAAGCTTGATGTGATAGAGAAATTGACGGTCGTGTTCTTTGGCTGCCGTGATCCTTACATAGTCAGTTACTCCGCTAAAGGCATCCATGAGGGCATGCACTTTAATGCCACCTTTTTTTCTGGCTCCATCCAGAGGATTACGACCTACACCGCGAAGGATATCGCTAAACAATCGAATGGTGGTACTATCGATGATTTTCAGGTTACGAATGCTGAGTCCTTTCAACCGGCTGTCCGAGATAAAACTATGATATTGCTTGAGTAGCTTAAAGTAAATGGTTTCGAAGACTAAATAACTGCGCTGGTTATTAGCATCTGATAAGGTACTGCGGGGTGGAGCTTTGTCTAATCCAAGATGGGCAAGCTTACCTTCACAGGCAAGCATCCCCTCGCAAAGCTCCCTGAGGCCGTTGCAATAGCTAAAAACGCCATACAATAAACTGGTAAGGTGAACTCGGACCGGTATTCTTTTATAATATCGGTTGCTGTTATGCTTTTTACTCGCCTGCTTAATGGTATCGGTTGATATGCAAGAAAGTATTTGAGATAAGATCGGCTGTCCGACAAATTTTTTACTTTTGACCATAGTTACGTTTTGTGTGGTAACTCAACATAACTAAAAAGGGTGGCTCTAAACAAGCGACCCTTTTAAAATTTTAGTCGGACAATAATGAAAATGTATATGTATCCAATCGTAGAGACGACGCCCCATAAAACAGAGTGGCCGGAGCTACCGTCTGTAAAGGCTTCACCGATATAACCGGCCACAAGCATTAAAACAGAAGCGAAGATTAATTTCCAAAGCAAGGATACTTTGGCGCCCGCTGCTTTAGTTAATAAGTAGAATTCCACGCACATTAATGGTACGGTCAATGTCCAATCAATGTACCGGAGCGCAGTA
>JBGTEP010000099.1:0-4612 GCA_041747735.1 Chryseolinea sp. | reverse complement strand
CCATTTTCACTAGCTTTGTCGATAGCGGCTTGGATACTTTTAGTATTAAGCGTTTTTCCATCGCCCACTGCCCCAAAATCCTGTATGGCGTGAATATTTGCTCCGGTGCTTATTTGCCGGGAAAACGAGAGATTTGCGCACAGGAAAAAGGCAAGCAGGAATAGCAATGTTTTTTTTGAATTAATCATCAATCGAATAGTATAAAGGATATTGCAGTATTTTGAAAGGACTAATTTTAATGTAATTAGCCATAGTAAATTAAGATAAACAGGGATAAAAAATAGGCACTTATCCTTTTCTCAGGTATAAGTGCCTTTTAGTTAATAATTCGGGTTTTGAGAAATTCCACTCACGTCCACCTCGCGCAATGGAATAGGATAAACCGTGTGCTTTGTCGCATCTATCGGTTTGCCATAAGCTGTTAGGGTTGAAATAAGCTTTCCGGTTCGCTTCAAATCGAACCATCTTTGCCCCTCAAAGCAAAACTCCCACGCCCTTTCCTGAACAACCGCGTCCAAAAATTGATCTTGGCTAAGTCCTGTCGCAAGGTCATCAAGACCTGCCCTATTTCTCACCTCATTAATAGCTGTATAGGCTTCTGCATTAGGACTTCCGTTCAGCGCATTTGCAGCTTCTGCTTTCATTAGCCACACATCAGACATCCTAAGAATTGGCCAATTGACATTGGTATTCCCAGGGTTGGTAGCTGTAGCCTCAAAATACTTCCAAACATGTGGTGCAAATGTGAGTGTATCATCAGGTAAAATGTATGAGGTTCTTACGCTTGCATCCTTTCTTAAATCCAAGGGATCAAAACTATCGAGAAAGGCCTGTTCCACAAGTGCCGAGCTAAATCCTGTTAAGGGAGCTGGGGCCCCCCTGACCGCAAAAAGGTTCATGTAGCCACTTCCAATAATCCCTGTAACATATTGAACTGAGAAAATGTGCTCAGGCGCGCCTTCATTGGCAGGATCCCATATTTCAGCTGGTGAAAGGGATAATGGTTGCGCTATTGCATCAAATTTAGAAATTGCAGCCGTTAAATTTGAGTTGTCACCATCTTCATAGAATCTGGTCAATAAAACTTTACCTAGCAGAGCCTTTACTGCCACATCTGTCACTTTCCCCTTGGCACTGTTTACTTCCAATCCTGCCTGTTCCGCATCCTCTAAGTCACTTATTACTTGATCAAAAATCAACGCTTTGTTAGTTCTCTGGGCGTCAATATTCAGATCGTTTGTTTCAGAAACTATTAAAGGAACATCGCCAAAAAGCGTGACCAGGTTGAAGTATGCCAAAGCGCGAAGAAATTTTGCTTCTCCAATAAGCCTCGCCTTAACCCCAGCATTAATTTCAGTGTTTTCGATCCTTTCAATAGCTGCATTAGCATGGTTAATAGACTCATAAACTTCCTGCCATAAACCTTCGAAAACTCCTTCCGAGGAATTGAAAGTATAATTTTGCAAATTTACCCGCTCTGAGGTAGGTGCTGGCCCAACAGTTAACAAATCTGTGGTAATATCCCCTAACTGCCACCAAGTGGTTCCTCCGTAGTAAGCACCTGAATTTAAATGGCTGTAAATAGCATTCACCGCAGCTTCGGCATCGCCCTCCGAATTATAGAAATTATTGGAAGAAAAGAAACCATCAGGATTTTCTTCAAGAAAATCATTACACGAGCTCATAAATATGATGTTGACAAATAGTAAGTATATAATATTTTTCATCTTGCTTTTTTTAGAATTTAATGTTTGCGCCTACAGTAAAAGTTTTAGCCCGTGGGTATGCGCCATAATCTATTCCCTGATTTATTGGATTGTTCCCAAAGGAATTAACCTCTGGATCGTACCCAGTGTAATCGGTAATTGTCAGAAGGTTTTGAGCACTCACGTACAATCGCAATTCTTTTAACCATTTCACGGACTGTACTGGAAAATTATACCCGAGCGTAATGTTTCTGAGCCGCAAATATGACCCATCTTCAATCCCCAAACTGCTCACGAACTGTTCCTGACCCCTTTGATCAGCTTTAGGATACTGCGCATCAATATTTTCCGGAGTCCATCTATCCTTTACTGCTGCCAGGTTGTTGTGCACACCGCGTAATGAGGTCAATTCATAAAGCCTGTACGAATTTAGGATTTCAGTTCCGTAAACACCCTGGATCAAAATCGAAAGATCAAATCCTTTGTAGCTGAAAAAATTACTAATTCCATATATGAAATCCGGCTGCGCATTGCCTATTATAGTGCGATCATCAGGTGTTATTTTTCCGTCCGGAACACCCTCCGGCCCACTTATATCTTTAAAGCGTAAATCACCTAGTTCCATAAATCTGTGGTCAGGACCATTATCTATATCTGCTTGTGTTCTGAACAAACCATCCGCTACATATCCATAAAATGAGTTTACAGGTTCTCCTTTCCGGATTATTATTGCTGGTGACCCTGGTGGATTGTAGAAACCATCTGCTCCAGAATTAGGCCCGAAAAATTCTTCTAATCCACCGAGATCAGTCACTTTGTTTCTGTTTTGAGAGTAATTGAGGTCGATGTTCCATCTAAAATCATTTTTATTGATGGCAGTGGCGCCAAGCGATAACTCAAGGCCTTTATTTTCTGTACTTCCCACGTTTTGAGTGGAACTTGAGAAACCCGAATAGTAAGGCAATTGTGAATCAAGTAATAGGTCATTAGTTTCTTTTGCGTAGTAATCAGCAGTGAAGTTTAGTCTGTTCGATAGTATGGCCAAATCAATACCCACATTAAATTGGGTAGTTCTCTCCCATTTAAGATCAGGATTGGCAATACGATTAGGACCCAAACCAACTACCCTCTGATCTCCGATAATATATTCGTAGCTACCGAGCCGACTTAAACTTCTGTACAAACCTATTTCCTGAAAGCCTGTGACACCATAGCTCAACCTGAGTTTTAGATTATCGATTGTCTTCAGTTGTTGTATGAACTTCTCATCTGAAATCCTCCACCCAAAAGCCCCAGAAGGGAAAAAGCCATATTTATTATCTGCTCCAAAACGGGAAGAGCCATCAATTCGCCCTGAAAGAGTAAATAAATATTTATCGTTTAAAGTGTAACTCGCCCTTGCCAAATACGATAAAAGGCTCCACTCACCAGAACCTGTTCTTGTGGGCTCCTGGATTGTCGCTGTACTTAAATCGTTAAATTCAAGTTGATCATTGATAAAACCTGAGGCCGAGACATTCATGCTCTCAAATTTTTCATTTTGAGCTGTTATCCCGGCTAATAAATCAATACTATGGACACCGATATCCTTTCGGTAATTCAATGTATTTTCATTTAAAATATTTATTGTATTAACTGTGCCGACATTGGCAATACCCTTTTGAAAAAAGGCTCTGAATGTCTCACTTCCGATATACTGATTTGACTTCCTTGAAGTTATATCTGCCCCGAAACTTACCCTTGCAGTTAAGCCTTTTAAAATATCATAACTAAGGTAACTGTTTCCCAAAAACCGGGAGATGGTAGTTCGATTTGTGACATTTTCAGCCAAGGCAACGGGATTATCCCTTCGGAAACCAGGCCCAATCTGCTCCACATTTATAAAAAAATTGCCTTCATCATCATAAATAGGTAGATCAGGGGTAACTGTTAAGGCATTGTGTACTACCCCGGCACCGCCTCCGCCTCCGCTGTTGACAAGCACTTCGTTATTGATCGTCCTGCTTATTGATAAATTACTACCGAATTTTAACGCCTCACTAATTTCACTTTCAATATTAAACCTTCCGGAATAACGCTCGAATTTCGAATTGATGACGATGCCTTCCTGAGAGAAATAATTGCCCGTTACCGCATACTTTGTTTTTTCAGTACCTTGCGTAAAATTTAATTGGTAGTTGGAGATTCGCCCTGTCCTAAATACCGCATCCTGCCAGTCAGTTCCTGCGCCTAAGGCTGCAGGGTCAGGAAATGGAACCGCACGTCCATCCTGTATGAATGCCTCATTTGCCATTTCTGCAAATTCCTGACCATTTAAAACATCTACTGTATTAGTAATATTTTGTACCCCAGTATAATAGTTTAAAGCTAAAGTGGATTGTCCTTCCTTAGCATTTAAGGTCGTAATTATTACCACACCATTTGCACCTCTGGCACCATAAATTGCTGTTGCCGAAGCATCTTTAAGAATTTCAATAGAAGAAACATCGCCTGGGTTTAAAGTGGAAATATCCCTAGTTGGAAATCCATCAACCACATACAGAGGTTCATTGGTGTTATTTATAGAATTGCCGCCACGTATTCTTACAGAAATAGCCCCTCCAGGGGCTGCGTCTGCCTGGGTTACCTGCACCCCGGCCGCTCTTCCTTGAAGGCCCTGATCTATCGTTGCCATTGGCATACTTTGAAATTCATCCTCTCCAATAGAGGATACAGAGCCTGTTAGATCGCTTTTCTTTACCGTTCCATATCCCACAACAACCACCTCACTTAAAGATTGTATGTCTGTCTCCAAAGTAATGCTGACTTCAGTTTTATTCACAATGTCAACTTCCATCTTTTTGTACCCGATAAAGGAGATCACAAGTGTGGTCGCGTCTTCCGGAACGGTCATTGTAAATCGACCA
>JBGTEP010000098.1:0-2245 GCA_041747735.1 Chryseolinea sp. | reverse complement strand
CTTGCTACGCAGTTTGGTACGCCACCTCTTGTGACGGAATCCATCACCAGCGTCGAAGATTCCAGAATTGGAAACTCATTGCCTGGGCAGTTGTTGGATTTAGTTGAACAAGATTTTCTTTTTGCGAAGGAGAATCTACCTGCCGAATGGGACGATGCAAATGTAGGTAGGGCTAGCAGCGGAGCCGCCGCCGCCTATCTTGGCAAAGTCTATCTCTATAGAGAAAAGTACCAGAATGCCGTCACTGAATTTAATGCGGTTATCGCGAGTCAAGTTTATTCCCTCACAGACAATTTTGGAAATAATTTTGCCGAAGGCGACCAGAACAATTCAGAATCGATATTTGAAATTCAGTTTTCAAGAGGAGATTTTAACCCTTGGCTGTCCGTAGATTTTGGTTTGGAGAGCAGTGCTAACGTTGGGCATGCTGGTACAAGTCGTACCATAAATTTCCGAGCTGGTTGTTTTTTGGGGAATTGTGCGCCTGGAGCAAACGGAGAAGGATATGGAAGAATTCATATTACACAGTCTTTGCAAGACGAATTTGAACCGGGGGATCCCAGAATACAGCATACTTTTTTCGTGGCTGGTGAAAATTATTTTGGCACTCCCTACGATCCTGCATGGTCTATTACAGGTGCTACTCCGTCAAAGTATATTCGAGACTACATCAGTTATCCACAACCCAATGCTGGTTCTAATAACGAACGATTAATCAGGCTTGCCGATGTGTATTTAATGCTGGCAGAAGCGGAATTGTTGGGAAATAATAATGTAAGCAGAGCTGCAGACCTTATTAATCTTGTAAGACGGCGCGCCGATCCAACTGGCGCAATACTTCCTGATCGTTCTTCAGCAGCCGGTGCAGATCAAATGATGGATTGGCTTATGCATGAGCGACGGGTTGAATTGGCACTGGAAGGTCATCGATACAATGACCTTGTGAGGTGGCATAATGCGGGTATCATTGACATTAAAACAAATGTTGATTTTGGAAGTACATTGGCTAATCAGAATTGGAGTCCAACCCATCTCTTAAAGCCAATTCCTCAACGCGAGATCGACCTTGTGGGCGCGGATTTAAAACAAAATTCAGGTTACTAAAGTAATTACTGAATTTGAATGTGATATCATTCTGATTTTTTACAAGGAGAGAGCCACCTTCGGTTCGCTCTCTGCTTTTTATTTGGGTTAGCCAGAGTAAACATCCCTGTCGATGTAAATCAATCTGCAATCCTGCACATTACTAAACAACAACTATGAAGAAAAGCGTACTGATGCTATCGTGGCTGTTGCTTTATACCATTCCCTCGTTCTCCTCGAAAATAGTGGAGGTAAATCCGCTAACTGCGAAAATATTAATGGTTCGTTTCAAAGATGGCAACGCTATTCATCACCAGCGCGGTCAGGCCAGAACAAATGAGTCGGTCGCAGTTATTCCCCTTGATGAAGTAAGGGCTTCCCTCATGGCCTCCTATTCGCTCTCCAGCGGAGAAGATCCAGCTTATTTAGTTGCGATCAACCCCCTGGATATTGGACGTAAATCGAAGCCCACATCATTCGGGTTGATGTGCCAGTCCTGGGATAACGGGTGTGTTAATACAGATCCGGATCACGCAAAAGAGCATTGGATATATTTGTTTCTGCCCCATGCTATGCAAACCGGTAAAAGCTATACCCTCTCTTTAGATAACCTCGCTGAAGATAGCAATACAGTAAATTTTACATACAACGAATCTAACCAGCACTCTGAGGCAGTCCATGTGAATAACGTAGGCTACTCTACCGATGCACCTGCCAAGTATGGATATTTGTATTATTGGTTAGGGGACAAAGGATCTTTGGATCTCAATAGTTTTGCCGGGAAATCTTTCAGGATTTTTAATGTCACCACCCAAACAGATGCATTCACAGGCACAATTGCATTTCGTAAATCAAAAACAAACGCAGAGACAGGTCAATTTTCAGATACCCCGGATGCTAATTTTTCAGCAGCAGATGTTTACGAATGTGATTTTTCAGGTTTCAACACCCCCGGTACCTACAAACTTGTTGTCGATGGGATGGGAAGCTCATTTCCTTTTATCATAGACGCTGATGCTTTTCATGAGCCTTTTTATTGGGCAATGAAAGGATTGTATCATAATCGAAGTGGCATTGCGCTTACGGCTCCTTATACTGATTTTATAAGACCTGCTCCTCATCATGTAGGTTTGACGCCGGGTTTTGCTGGTAAATTAAAATA
>JBGTEP010000097.1:0-2072 GCA_041747735.1 Chryseolinea sp. | reverse complement strand
AACTCACCCTGCTCTCCAGTCAATCAGAATTGAAGAAAACATATACTGAACTTACTAAAAGCAGAACCAGATATAGGCTTGCAGTACAGGGAACACGGGCAGGAATTTATGAATTAGATTTAGTCAACAATTCAGCATTCGTAAGTCCACAATGGAAAGTATTATTGGGATATAGTGAAGATGACACAACAGACTTCACACTTGAATCGCTAAAGAAAACCTTGCACCCTGAAGACTACAAGGAAAATGAAATCGTATTTAAATTTTCGAAGAATGAGAAATCCTATCAGCATGAGTTTCGGATAAAGACAAAAAAAGGACAGTACAAATGGTTTTTGGCGAGTGGTGTTGTGCAGTTGGAAAACGACCAGCCGGTAATGATCGTGGGTTCCATCATCGATATCAATGAACGAAAAATTACAGAACAAGAATTACTTAGCAAAAATATTGAGCTAGCCAAAACAAATAAAGAACTTGACCGCTTCGTCTACAGTGCATCGCATGATATGCGTGCTCCGTTAAGTTCACTTTTGGGCCTAATCGATGTAGCGGAGAAATCGGATGATCCGGCCGACTTACCCATGTGTTTTTCGATGATGAAGAAAAGAATAGGAACCATGGAAGGGTTTATCAGAGAGGTGACGGATTACTCCCGAAATTCAAGATTAGAGATTACCAATCAGGATATCAATTTGCATGAATTTTTTAACCAGGCGTTTGAAAATCTGGAGTTCTCTTTTCCGAAAGATTTTATTCAGTTTGAAAATACAATTGCAAAAGGACTGGTACTTTATTCTGATCCCAATCGGATTAAAGTTGTTTTTAACAATCTACTTTCCAATGCCATAAAATATTCCGATCCACAGAAACAAACGCACTTTATTAAATGCAATGCTGAAATTGTAGGCAGCAAAGTCTGCATTGAAATAGCAGATAATGGAATTGGCATTGAACAAGAGCACCAGAAAAAAGTATTTGAAATGTTCTATCGTGCTTCTGATCGATCTGAGGGTTCAGGTCTGGGACTTTACCTTGTAAGCGAAACCCTGCAAAGATTAAAAGGAACAATTTCTTGTGAATCACAATTTGGTGAAGGAACGAAGTTTAAGATTTGTCTGCCGTTTTAATTTATCCTAATCCAACTTGTTTATTAAGAAATGTAAACAAAGGTTGGTTTGCATAAGAAAAAAATCAATAAAAAATCTTATTAGATTAGAGATAAAGATACAGTGCGCGTATGGTTTGTTGACATTGAGACTAAATAATAAAGAATAAAACGATAGGAATGAATTTACTAAACTTATTGACGTACATAATTTGGGACATAGACCCGGACATTTTTATCTTCCCTATTATTAATCACCCTCTTAGGTGGTATGGGCTATTTTTCGCATCTGCCTTTCTGATTAGTCAGCAGATAATGTATTTCATTTATAAAAAAGAAGGGCGACCGATTAAAGAGATAGACACGTTGACAATTTATTTGGTGGTCGCAACAATTGTAGGTGCTCGGTTGGGACACGTGCTATTCTATAACCCAATGTATTATTTTCAAAATCCTCATAAAATAATAATGACATGGGAGGGTGGACTTGCAAGTCACGGTGGAGTGATTGGTATTCTGATAGCTATATACTTATTCGCTCGAAAGACTAATGTAAGTTACTTGTGGGCGCTTGATAGAATTTCGATAGTGGCAGCATTGACCTTTTGCATGATACGATTAGGAAATCTTATGAATTCGGAAATGGTTGGTATACCGACAAACCTACCGTGGGGGTTTATTTTTACGAGTACGGACAATATACCGAGACATCCAGCTCAACTATATGAAGCTATTCACTACTTTATATCGTTTATAATCTTGTTTTGGATTTGGTTCAGACAAAAGGACAGGATGAAAAACGGACTCCTTTTTAGTTTGGCTTTGATAATCATGTTTAGTTTTAGATTCGTTGACGAGTTCTTTAAGATTAATCAGGAACAATTTGAGGACGGTATGATCTTAAACATGGGACAGATATTAAGCCTTCCATTTATTTTTACTGGAATAGTGATATTAATCTTGACTG
>JBGTEP010000096.1:0-8252 GCA_041747735.1 Chryseolinea sp. | reverse complement strand
GGCAACTCGGGCAATGCTGCCTGGCCAAAAGGGTGGCTTAACATTCTGGTTTTCGACAAGAACTATAACCTTTTAGACATCGCGTTTCAGCAATTAAATAGTACTTATGTACAGAACGTAGGTGACCCAGTGAAGCGTGCTCATGGACTATTGAGCCGGAGTGTAACGATAAAAGAACCGGGATATGTTTATATTTATATCTCCAATGAAGGTGCTGTGCAACAGGAAATATACTTTGATGATATGACCATCACCCACCAAAAATCGAAGGTGGTGCAGGCGAATGATTATTATCCGCTCGGTTTGACCTTTAACTCCTATCAGAGAGAAAATTCAGCAACGAATAATTACTTATACAACGGAATGGAGAAACAAGACGAGTTAGATCTTGGATGGCTTGATTATGGGGCGAGGATGTATATGAGCGATATTGGAAGGTGGGGAGCCATTGATCCGATGGCTGATAAGTTGAGGAGATGGAGCCCGTATACTTATGCCTTTAACAACCCGGTACGCTTCATCGATCCTGATGGCATGTTTCCGAGAATATCTTCAACCCATGCAGATATTGACGATTTGTCCAAGAGTCACTTCCAGGGGTCACCCGAAATGTATGGCCCGTTGACAGAGTTGAAGACGGAAGATGAAAATGAGGGATCCACAGTTACGTCTGATGTTTTGGGCGGGAGTGCGGATGCGGCGCTGTCCGAATCGACAGGTGAACTTGGAGAGGATACACAAGGGTTGCCTTCTCGAGCAGAGCTTCAAGATAGGTTTGGGGAGAGTTTTCACAACTTGTTTTGGAATCCTTTGATGGCTAACTTTCATGGTCAATCATTTGGCCCAATGGATATTGAAGAATACATCGAGAAGTTTGATTTTGGTTCGTTGGAAGACAACTCAAAAGGCTATCAAATAAAATTGAAGATAGCATTTAGTAAAGTTGAACAGTCAAATGCGGAAGTAACAAAAGTTCTCTATTCTAATAAGATTGACTGGACAAATGGAGTTTACCAGCCACCTCCAGTGTCTCAGCCACCAGGTACAGCATTTAACCCCACTGTAGGTAAACCCGATGGGCCAATAATTTACTTAGAAGATAGTGCAGGCTCAAAATACATGATTGGAATTATGTTATATGTACCGCCCAATATCTAAATGAAAAATAAGCTTTTTAGTCTTGCGTTCTTTTTGGTGATGTTAAATTTTCCACTCAATGCTCAGAGTGCTACGGATGATTTCACAGAAATCTTTGACCTAGTTTTCAGCCCGAAGAATTTTGATTCCGCATTTTATCGAGAAGAGTTTCAAGTAAAAACGTTTTTCGTTTTAAAGGAGGGAGCGATTCTTTCTTTTGTTGACGCAGCTAGCCATGAGCATGACTTGCTGCTGTTGAAGAATGGAGATCAAGTAGCATTTAATTCAAAAGGGTGGATGTTTATGATTGATGTCAAATATTATCTGAACATCAAAAAGATGACTATTGATTCTTCTGAATGTTTGATCGAAATTGATTTTATAGAATTTAATGGCTTAGTTGAGAAAAAAGTAGGATCAATGAGTTTCCTATGTTTGAAGAACGAAAATATTTGGAGTCTTTCTGAGGTTTTTAGGTAGAGCTTGATCCTCAATGTGAGTTACTGAGCAAGACAAGAAATTCTGAGCATTTGCTTAACGATTAAAATCAATTGATGAATCAAAAAAGCGCAACCTTTTTTATAATAGTACTCCTCCTTTTATCAAGAGCAGGGTTAAGCGCCCAATCTCTAGATACCCTCAATGATGTGGGAGCTTTCGTTGAATCCGAGCTTATCAACAAACTTGATTCTATTAACCGTTTCGGGTCGACGCGCTACACCCAACTTCAAGCCTCATACGATTCGATCAGAAATCACGCGAGTGTTGATATTGATCGCATTTATGTTAAAATCGACAGCCTCCAAAAACGAGGACTAGCTACGGATCGTTTGACTGCTCAGCTCGACCGTTTATTAACCCTAAAAGACAAAAGTGTTCGTGATATCACCTCGAAAGTGGAGGATTTAACGTCTGCAATGAATAGTCGGATAAACGAACTCGATCTACCTCCAGCACTTCAGGAAAAAGCCGATAAGCTAACGTCAATGATGAACAAGTTGGACCTAGCGAAGCCCAATAGCATTCAGGAGTATTTGGAGATATCTTCTTTGGACCTGGGCTCTATTGAAACTCCGACAGTCCCAGGCTTTGACCTTAGGAATCAGCTTACGGGAGTGCCCAACATGGACATGCCTTCCATCGAAACGGGAAGCATCGGTACTCAGATCAAAGACTACCAAGGCACGATAGCAGATCTACCGCCAGATCTCGATGGTGCTGTTACACTGGCGGAAGAACAAGCAGGAAAAACTGGAGAGATAAACAGCGTCGAAGCTGAACTGGGCAAAGTTGGTGAACTGACCCAAAGTGCAGCCATGCTTCAGGATGAGGAAAAGCTCAAAAAGGAAATAGTCCAGGAAGTCCAAATACAAGCCACCGATCACTTGCTGGTAAAACAGAACACCTTGAAAATGCAATGCAGTCAATTTCCAAGTACAAACAGAAGTTTTCAACAATCACTAGTCTGAATGACATCCCGAAGAAAGCACCGAACGAAATGAAAGGCAAGCCACTGATCGAAAGGATTGTTCCAGGCCTGGCGTTGCAGCTGCAAAAAAAGAATGATGATTTTTTCCTTGATATCAATCCTTACATCGCCTACCGTTTCACAAAACGCTTCAGCAGTGGCGCTGGTTGGAATCAAAGAATAGGATATGACTTTGATAATAATCACTGGAGTTCAAGTGAAGCACGTATCTATGGTCCGAGAGCTTTTTCTGAATATAAACTCGGAAAGGGATTTTCTCCACGGCTCGAAGTTGAGATGATGAATACATTTGTTCCACCGTATTTAAAGACCGTTCCAGCAGATCCTGGAGTCAGAGAATGGGTCTTCGGAGCATTTGTGGGTATGAAAAGGGATTACACCCTCTATAAAAAAGTAAAAGGAACAGCGAGCGTAATGCTAAGGTTATTCGATCCTCACCGTAAGAGCCCTTACGCAGATGTAATCAATGCGAGGTTTGGGTTTGAGGTTCCGATGAAGAAAAAAACAAGAAATGTTAACCAGAAATAATTCGTTCCTTCATGTTGATTAGAGTTTCAAGTGTCGTTCTATTTTTTATGGTGTTGCTTTCACCAATATCTGTTTCTGCCCAAAGGAATCAAATAACGAAGGAAGGTACGAGGATCTTTGATGAAAGGATCGACAAGTCTTATAAAGGTGGCGAAGCCGAATTTGCTCATCACTTGGCTAGAAGATTGGTCTACCCAGCGAGTGCTAGGACAAATGGAATCATGGGGTTGTCTGTGTTTGCCTTTAAGGTAGATTGTGAGAACAAACCCTATAGTATTCTGTTCAAGACAAAGCTTGGCTTTGGTATAGAGAGTGAAATAGAACGTGTGATTAAATTGACTAAAGGCAACTGGCGACCATGTAGCGAGCGTGATACCGCCGGGTGGCTTAATTTTAAAATAAGCTTTACACTCAATGATCTTTACCAATCATCTGACTCCTTTTTTGAATTATCGGGCAGAGGTGACTTTCCCGGCGTATCCGATGAAACGCTAATAAAAGATTTGAACAAAGCGATGGCTGAAAACAGATCAAAAGATGCACGAGCCGCACTTACTAAGCTTGTGATGAGATTTCCGTACAATCAGGAATATAGGACAAAGCTTATTGAGCTGACTAAAGAATAGCTGCACGTTCTTTGCAAGTCCCATCAGGCGACCAATGATGTAAAAAAACACCATAACGGACTTCAATGTCTATCGATTTTTAGGGACCCGTTTAGGGACCCCAACGATGTCCAGACCGTCCAAAGTGTCCGTAAGGTCCCAAAAAAAGTAGCTAAATTGTACCCTAAACGTCATGTACTGTCGAATTCGATGCTTTCGATGTTCCGACAGGGGGCTCTGAGAATCAGGCAGTTACGGACAAAGTAACTGCCTTTTGTTTTTTAAGTATACATGCAAGGATACAAGATGTCAATAGGTTCCTCACCATATGAGCGCCCCTTGCAAATCACTCCCAAAGCCTGGTACCCCTTTCGGCAAAAGTAGGATTTACTACTTTCATAAAATGCGTAGATTCGTTTTATGCAAAAGAATGGATTGATGTTACCAAAAACGATCCCATCAGAGGGGGTCGCTAAAATTGGGGTTGAGGTGAGACTGGTTTTTATCAAATTATCCATTTCATGGGTGGGCATTAAATTGATAGAATGTTAAAATTAATCATCGGTTTTATTGCGGGTGTTGTTGTCACACTGCTTATCAGGTTCCTTATTTTATCGCGGAAAGACAAGCGAGGTAGAGATTACCTAAAATACAACAACCTTCCATTAAAATCGAAGATGAAAACTATTATTCGCAAAATAATAGTATTATCCTCTATTCGAGAATTCAACCGGGACTTCACATTAAATGTAAAAGTGCGCGAACAGACGGTCTTGCAGTTACTTCATCGAGCCCATTTTCCTCAGATTATTTCCGACGCATCCGATGTCAAGTTTGGTATTGCCATATATATACCATTAGGTCATCTTGCGAATGACCAACGAGAATGCTTAGTTAACCTGCTAAAGGATGAGATGGAGCAGTTTAAGTTCGAAGACTCTCCTCATGCATATATCGTTATTGACGTAGGAACAATGGTAAAGTATCCTGGATACCTGATAGCAAAAATAATAAAGGAAGTCTACAGGGCTGAGGATGTTGACTTTGAATTGTCCGATGAGGGTTTTTTGCCATATCACTATAATTTTGATATTCCCTTGTGAAAGGAAACAAACCCTCTACGCGCGAATTCATACTCTTCGAGCCAACCTATGCATTAACTTATAATGAGATAAAGCTACTGGGGTTTAAAGATGTGATTAGACCTGATGTCCTTGATGTAGAAAAAAATACTTAATGACTCAACTAAATTGGTATACCATATAGATTATAACACAAAGCAGGTGTTTGCCGAATACTGGGAGGTTCAATTTAAGGTTTTTAGTACTCATGCTGTTGAAGATTTCGCCTACAATCACTTAGGGAGAATTGAGACACCATTATGCCTACAGCAGGATTCTATAAGGTATGATTTCGTAGTACAAGGAAAGATATCAATGAGATGTATCGGTGTTCCTTTTTTAAAGTAACTGAAAATCAGGCACTGCTCACCATTCAGCATGAGCACCCTAGTTATTATGGGCGGTAGAGCGCAACAATCAATAGTTAAGTCTATAAAAAATTGAACCTACAAAAAGATCGAAGTTTAGAAAATTGCATGAAGGGTCTAAAAACTTTAGTCTTTTCATCTTTTTTTCTTTTCCTACTTCTCTTCCTTAGACATTTTGGAATTCTAAACCCTTATTATTACCTGTCAAATGAGTTTTTGATTAAAGGATACCAAGCCACTCACTTAGGTAGGGGGAATAGGGAAATAATGCTTGTAAATACTAAGGACTTCCCTAGCAGTATTATTAAGGATCAAATCGAAATTTTGTCATATTATGATCCTGCAGTAATTGGCGTAGACTTTTTTCCGGACCCCGATTCCATCAGTCAGGAAAAGGTTAAGTTTGAAAAAGTTGTATTGCCAATAAAAATTTATGAGGACAGTGTAAGTTTCGCCCCAAATGTGTTCACGGATTCCGCTCATTATGGCTTTATAAATATTGATTCGTATTTTAGATTTACATGTCACGCACAAAGAAAAACGGATACATATTATTCTTTTCCAGCGAAAATTATTCAACTGTACGACTCTAACCTTTTTAAAAAGAACGTTAATATTTGCCGGGATGATATCATCAACTATGCAGGCAATACGTATGGCTTTACATATTTAGGGGATTTATCTATGGCTTCACCTGCACTACTTAACGGAATCAAAGGAAAAATTGTTTTAATGGGGTACTTGGGTGAAGGGGAGTATCCCGAGCCCGATAATTTGGACGAGATAGACTCTCATAAAACACCCCATGCCATGATGTATGGCGTCGTTTTTTGGGCAAATGTTATTCATACTCTGTTAGGACATCAAATCAATCAACAAAATCTTCTATCAACTATTTTAATCTTTACTCTCATAGTAGTATCAAGTCTTGGAATTTGTAGAACGCTTGTAAAAATGCGGTTTGGTTATTTTATTTTGAAATCTCTACAACTAACACTGATCGTGGTATTTTTCATTATTGCATCGTTCGTTTTGCATAAGGCCCAAATGCTAATCGATTACGAAATTGCAACCGCATCGATTATTATCGTGCCCGAGTTTGTTTTTTGGTTTTGGAAAACAAGGTTGCAAACTACAACCCGCGAATACTTGAACGATGAAGGAACAGAAATATACAAGTGACGATGAAAAGAATATGTTTTCTTTCCTAAAATTGATGGGAATAGGTCTAGCCGTTATCGTCAGTATAATTTTGGTCTCTAATTATTTACGAAAGAGGGAATACCCTGATTTGGTAATATTAGATTCCCTGAATAATGTAGTAGATGACGTTAGATTAGAACGGGGAAGTGCATTAGTTACATTTGATTCGAAGAAGAAGTATCGAATATTTTGGATCTTGAAATCCAATAGTGTTGACCCACACTTGGTAGAAATTATTACGGTTGGTGACTTGATATCCAAAGAAACTAACTCTGATACTTTAACTATTAAGCACGAAGGTAGAGAGTATCTTTATTTCTTGAAAGAAGTAGAATGAGTAACATGACAATTTTTAGGCGCCCAATTTTTTTCTTTTTGCTGATACTTACTGAATGTAGGAAACCTTCTTCGAATGACATTTCGGCGAATATCCAAGAAGTTGTATATGATTGCGTAAGATTCCCAGCCCCGATTTTTACTGAAAATCTTGATGAACTATTAAAAAGGCTCCGGCATTCACATAATTCTGAATCAGTCGTCATCGGCAGGCCTGTGATTTTTTACTCCAAAGATGATTATGACTTTTGGTTAAAAGTAGAATTTCTCAATCCGGAGTATCGTGGCGGAGGTTTCAAGGAGTTTGGTAGCCAAGTGGCTGGTGACTTAGTAACACAGATGACGAATGCCGAGGAGTTTAAAAAGATTGAAGTTAGTGTTGTCGAGAAAAGAGGTTTCATATTCACTTATACTTCGAAACAAAGTACTTTTTTCGCAATTGATAGTATTCGCCAAAATGTCCGTCATTAAAAAATACTAGCTGTTTTCGTTTTTGTTGGTATCACCTATCGTTTTATCTTCGCAGTACAGAACCGGGTGGCGCCATTGCAGCCTATTCAAAATTGGCTCAGGCAACGAAGGGATGGAAAGGACTACTAGAAGCCCCACCATCTTGTTGAGGTGCGGCATTTGAAAAGATTAGGCCTTTCGGTAATAAATGCTCCCTCAATTATTTTATCGAAAGCAAAGCATTTAGAAATTACAAAGAGTCTACGCTCTTTAATGCCTTACGGAAAGCCCTATTCAAAGGCAGAAATTATGGCTGCATATAAGCAGGCTTATAAAGAGTTTCCTCAATGGATAGAGGAAGCTTCAAAATACTTAGGTTTGTAGAACTATGAAGTACTATATCTTAGAATGCAATTCGGCTCCAAAGGGAGAAAGTGGTGAATCCGTGAGGAGCCGTTATAGTTTAGATAACGCTTGCCCAAAGTGTGGTACTAATTCAGTGTTAATCGGACCATTATTCACCAAAGGATTGAAGTCTGTAAAAGAAGATTTATTTTCCACACTTGATGGTGATATCATAATTTCCGAAAAGTTACAATCGGTTCTCACTGAGGGAAATATTAAACTTGACGTATCCGAAGTAATGGATAAAAATGCGGATTTACTTTAATCCTTTTAATGTCGTCTACTATTTCACTTGAAATGGTACATCTGGCATTGACCAGCAGGCCAAACATTTAGCCTCCAGCGATAAAACCGATCACTACCGCTTCGTAAATATTTTTTAACGTTTAACAATTGTTTACTCGGTTATGAACATTTGTTCATTTTATACTTCGTTTTCACTTAAATTATTTTAGCGATGGAGTGAACCTGTAAGCTTCCCTAAAGTTCGGCCATTTGAAAGTTGAGAACAAATTTTCAACTTTAAATGGTTTATTATGAAAAAATCTAGATTCACAGAAACACAAATCGTAAAAGCGATTCAGGAGCATGAAGCTGGCCGTAAGGCTGA
>JBGTEP010000095.1:0-19703 GCA_041747735.1 Chryseolinea sp. | reverse complement strand
ATAAAACTCGTCGCGATTTCCGGCAACGATTAGCTTATACGTTGGGTGATTCTGAAAGGAAAGAAAAATCAGGCACATAATTCAATGATGATTTACGGAAAGTTACCTTGTTAAACTTCGTCAACTTCAAAATAATTCAAGTTGTTCCGGCAACAAGGTAAAAGATCTTCGGTGAAAAGGAGTTATACCGCATTGTCTGATCCCTTCGCGATGTGCCTCGGTGGGGTAACCAACATTTGTCTCCCAACTGTATCCTGGATATTGAACCGATAATCTGACCATTAAATCATCACGATAAGTTTTTGCAAGCACTGATGCCGCTGCAATAGAGAGATAAGTTGCATCGCCTTTTATGATACATTCAAATCTGGTTTCTCCATAAGGCTTAAACCGGTTTCCATCTATGAGCAACAGTTCAGGACGAATACGAAGTTGATCGACCGCCAGGTGCATAGCTTTAAAGGATGCATTCAGGATGTTAATCTTGTCAATTTCCTCATGATCAACTTCTGCAACAGCCCAGGCTAGCGCATCGCGTTGAATGTCAATGCGAAGCAGTTCACGGGCTTCCTTATTGAGTTGTTTGGAATCGTTTAGCAATTCATGCTGATAGTGCTTGGGTAAGATAACCGCGGCGGCAACCACTGGTCCGGCAAGACAACCGCGACCGGCTTCATCGCATCCGGCTTCGATCAGGTTATCTGTAAAGTATGACAACAGCATAAATACAAACTTAACCCCGAAATGATTTCCTGCAAAAATTAATTCAATAGCTTTGAGCAGGCTGACAAAGCAATACCGATTTTTAAACTTTCCTCAGCTGAAGAATCAGTAATACTTATTGTTATGGATGAACACGAAATCAAAAATCCCTGGACTACACTTTCGGGAGAAGACAAATATGAAAACCGCTGGATCAAAGTCACAGAGTATAAGGTAATCAACCCGTCTGGTGGTGAAGGCATTTACGGAAAAGTACACTTTAAAAACCTCGGTATTGGAATCATACCTATAGACAATGAAGGTAACACCTGGCTGGTTGGACAATACCGTTATACGCTTAATGAATTCCATTGGGAAATTCCGGAAGGAGGAGGACCGCTTGATGATGATGCACTTGAAGGAGCGAAGCGCGAACTTCGGGAGGAAACCGGTATAACTGCGAAAAAATGGACAATGATCATCAGGATGAATCCGTCTAATTCAGTCTCTGATGAGGCATGTGAAATTTTTGTTGCCGAGGACTTAACCTTTGGTGAAAGTGAACTGGAAGAAACCGAAGCTGATTTGAAAGTAAGGAAGCTTCCATTAAAAGAAGCTGTTGCAATGGTGGAACGCGGTGAAATCCGGGACAGTATGAGCGTTATGGGTCTCCTTATGGTAGCACGATTGAGAGGAATCTAAGAAAAGATAAAAATTCTTTTAATGCCTAGAATGACAATCGAAAGGATGGCTTCACAATAAAAGCATATACACCAGGAGCATCCGTATCGGTAAGTCTCCATGTGAAATCGATGCGCGCAATTTTGAAGATGTTTTCAATTCCGAATCCTGCTTCATAGTATCCCTTATTCAAGGCACGTAAGTTTGCGGGAAATAAATATTGTTCTTGATTGTTTTGCTCTGATAGTCTTCCCCAATACGCACGGGCAAAAATGAAATTTCTCCATTTCAATTTGTTGATCAATGGTATGTGATCTAGAATCAACCCACCGAAGTGATGTTGTACCGTGGCAGATACAAATTCATCTGACGCATATTCAAGAAAATTCATCAGGTTAAACGCATAGTCATCCTGAAGTACTAATTGATTACCGAAAGGAATATTGAGATAAGGATACGGAACAGTTCCCCATGTTTTACCAGCTTCAATGTAGTATTGTACGTATCCCAATTTTTGTAGCCTGAAATTTTGCTTCAACATGATATTTAACTTCGTAAAATCCAGACCGGAATTGAACAATCGTTTATCCGCACGGCGCCACTCCAACGCTAAATCAGGATATTTTCTAAACATAGGTTTCGAGTCGTCATCACTGTAAAACCGACCATCTATGTCCGACTTCTGATAAATAAACTTGAACGTTAACCCTACACCCGTCGCGTTGAATGATGAGACAGGTGTATTAATACCCTCATTGGTTGTAAAGAATATATTGTCGCGGGTGGGGGAGATTGTGTTATTAAAATAACTTAGTCTGGTGAGTAGTCCGGTAGTCCAGTTGTTTTCGATATAACCGGTGAAATCCTCCACGTAATTTCTGGAAGCAACTTCACCATATTGTATAAAGGAGGTAAGAACGTTGTCAATCTCTATTTGATGAAAGCTGCGTCCCAGTTGCTCGATGTCGTATTTATACGATGCACCAATCCGTTTTTGTTTTTTCTTCTCTTTGCCAAAGGTCCAATCAGCGGAAATGTTATATTTCCATTTTTCATCACGCATACCATAGGCGCCGTACGTAGACAACCGGAGGGGTATGTCCAGTTTTTTTCCTGTACGGAATCCAAATTTGAGGCGTGAATATTCTACTATATTATAGCTGTAGAATGAATAGAAATTTCCGATATCAATGCTCTTCACCGGAACATAACCTGTCAGCACAGCCATAATCAAATTCTTGCGCAAAATAAATGCAGGATCTTTCTCCAGCTTTTTAACCATTTCAAAAACACCGTTTTCTTTTTCAGTGAGTGGAGTATGGCGATTTGCTTCCCAATACTCGGGATGGCGTTCCAGCGCATCGTCATCCTGTACAACAATCTCACTACCCTTAAAGACCGAAGGTGGAATCGCTACATCTAGCTGATAGTTTTTGTAAGTGGAATTCTTACGCCCGAAAAAACCGGTAAGCTCTGCTGAATTTTCGACGACGGTAAAATCTCCTATGACTTGCGATTCAACAGGCATCCAGTCGATGCCATTTACCTTTTCATATTTTTGACTCACCCAATAACTTCGTACGAAATTCACATTGGCCATAATATCGAAACGCAACTCAACCTGTTTAATGGCAAGGCTTAACTTATCTACAAGCATTTCTCCCGTAAAGGCAAGATCGCGTTTAAATTTTGGTTGAAAGGTGATCTGATAATAGTCGACACCATCCACCATGACACTATCTAAATAGTGATTGTAATGGCTTCGGAAGTTGTCGTTTATGGGACTGGGGAAACTCTTGTCCAGGATAACTACAAAATTGTCGTATAGATTAGGGGTGAGGTACAGATCTTCAACAAAGTTCATAATCTTCGGGCCTTTTAAACCGGTGGCGTTGATGCCCCCAACGACATCGCGGACTCTTTTAGGGGAACGTTGATAGTAGTGATCGATTTTTTTCTCGACCAGTAATACCGGCAGGTAGGTGACTCCGTCGGATGTAGTGTCTACGTCATCCCAGATAAAATCAAACGGTCGGAGCATTACATTCTGTTTAATCTTTTCGGTAAAGTGATTAAGATCAAACCTGATTTTTGAATACTCTTCACACGTATAACTCTGCCGGTTCTCGGGATTATTTTTCTCTTTTTGTTTAACAATTTTTTCGAGTACCGCCCAGGCGGGATTTTCTCCAGCCAATACCACTAACTCCTGCATTTGTGTAAACTGCGGACGAAGTTCAATCTGAAGTTTCGCGGAGGTATTGGGTCCGATGAGAATTTTTTCAGTATGGTATCCCAGACATGATACAATAAGCGTATCTGCTTTTCGATCAGCGGGAAGCTGAAGTCTGAATTGACCTTCTGTATCACTGGTGGTGCCTATCTGTGTACTCTTAAAAAATATGTGAGCGAATACGATAGGCTCACCAGATCCCGATTCCTTAACCATCCCCTCGAGGGTGGACTGCGAAAAGGCGGCTGTGTGAATGAGAATAGCGAGTGTAAGAAAGATTTGGAAGATATTCTGCATGAACTATGTATCGAAGCAAAGATAATCGATAGTGTATTCCAAACGTGAAATAAACATAATGAAATTGAATATTAAAGTTATAAGCCATTGTGCTTATTCAGAACGGAAAAACAATGAATTACCTTTGTACCTTGTTCACCGATTATGAAAATTCAGTATCGTCTCCGGGACTATCTAAATTTAACAACCCACACAGCGCTGGGGATTAGTTTCCGGATGTGGTTGAAACTTCTGTGGAAGAACAAGTTTGATATCGATCTACCCTACTTACCGAAAGCGCTCTTTATCACCTGTACGGCACTGTTGAATATTCCGCTGCATGCCTGGGAACATTTTCGGTACAGCAAAAGAATTAAAAAAACAAACGTAGCACCACTGATTTTTATACTCGGTCATCCCAGAAGCGGTACAACCTTTCTTCAATATCTGTTAAGCAAAGATCCTCACGTTGCTTTTTGTTCTACGGTAGAAGGATTGACACCGAACATTTTCTTAACGGCGGGAAAATTTACAGAAAGGATACTGGATGCAGCCATGCCCGAAACCCGGCCACAAGACAATGTAAAAGCTGGTGCTACGCTGCCAATAGAGGAGGAGTTCGCGATGGGGAATATCAGTGAGGTATCCTGGGTTCACGGACTGTATTTTCCGCGAAACATTTATAAAGCATTTGATCAATACGTCACGTTCAGTTCAGGCAATCCTGAAATTAAGATGCACTGGAAACAGCACTTTGATTTCTTTTTAAGGAAGCTGAGCTTTAAATATCCCGGGAAAACCCTGGTGCTAAAAAGTCCAGCCAATACCGGAAGGCTGAGAGAACTGCTTGAGTTGTATCCTGCAGCAAAATTCATTCACATTCACAGAAATCCTTTGCAAGTGTATCAGTCAAACGAAAGGTTGTATGAAAAAATATTGCCATTGATTGGTTTCCAGAAGGTCAGTTCTGATTTTATAAAGGAACATATACTTTATGCTTATGAAAAGATGTATAAAAAATATCTGTCTGCAAAATCCCTTGTCCCCACAAATCAACTGGTTGAATTTTCGTATGAAGACTTTATCAAGTCTCCCTTACAAGTTGTCAGGAATGCCTATGAACAGTTGCAGTTAGATACTTTTGAAAGTGCAGTTCCTTTTTTTGAAGCAGAACTCAAAAGTACAGATGGCTATAAACCCAATAGTTTTTTGAAAATGGATAGTAAAGAGGAGACAAAAATCCGGGAGAGATGGAAGTTCGCGTTCGATGCCTTCGGATATTCAGCCACGATCAAGTCCGTTTGATTTTTCCACTTGCGGTCATTTCAATATGGTCCACGACGTTGATGCGCTGCGGAATTTTAAAGGATGAGAGCAATTGCCTGCAATACAGTATTAATTCTTCCGGATCAAAGTTTACAGTTGATTCAAGTACTACATCGGCAACTACAATTTCACCCATCAACATGTGTTTCTGTCCATAAATTTTGGCGCCGACAATACCAGGATACCGTTGAATAACTTCTTCCACTTCATCCGGAAAGACTTTATTCCCGGATACATTGATTAAGTTTTTAGTGCGACCTTTTATTTCAATTAGTCCTTCATTTGTTATTGAAGCCAAATCACCGGTTAAAAACCATCCTTCTTTTAAAATTGCTGACCGGAGTGTAGGAGGACTTAAATAGCCATCAAACATTCCGGGTCCCTTAATCGCTAAATGTCCGATTTCTCCGGGAGGTAAGGGTTTCATTTCGTCGTTGAGAATAGCTACCGAATAAGACGGCAACGTTGAGCCTACTGCTTCGGGGTGTTCGCTGGATTGGTGTAGGTTCATAATAGGCAATCCGACTTCAATGATTCCAAATACCTGGCTCACCGGAACCTGATATTTTTCCTCAAAGGCTTTGCAGATTGCCGGACCAATGGCTGTAGTTGTGGAAATGACCCTTTTTAAACGCGGTAGGGGATAATGTTTTTTATTACTAGCCAAAAGGCGGATATGCATGGGCGACGCATATAAAAATGTGCATTCATATTGACTTGCCTTTTCAAGGATACTGTCTGCGAGGAAATCATCACAGATAATAATGCTGCAGCCGTATCGGATGTATAACATAATGGATACTACAAAATGGAAGGCCATTGGCAATACCCAAACAATCCGGTCATTCTCAGAAAGGTTAAAACCTTCATTGGCGGCATGAATTCTTTCTAATACAGACTGATGTGAGAGGATAACACATTTAGCGTCACCGGTTACTCCGGAAGTAAAACGCATCACGGCGGCATCAGGAATAAAATTGACGGTTTTCTCCTGCGTTGGAAATCCTGTCTCACTAAAATACAGATGCTGTCCGAAAATTTCTGTTTGCCTGATATTCCTTCCCAAAGATGCTACGGCATGATTATCTGTAAGGATAAAGTGAATACGAGCTTCGTTCAGGGCTTTGGTTATTTCTTCTGATTTTTGATAATGAGCCAGCGGCATTGTGACGCAGCCGCAACCAATGCTGGCGTACAATCCGATAATAAAGCAACGGTTGTGCTGGGTGATCAATGCTACTCTATTTCCTTGTTGGGTTCCTTGAGAAAGAAGAGTCTGTTTTAATATTTCGGTACGTTGCAGAAGCTCATTGTAAGTAAGGTCACCTTGTTCGTCTGCTATAGCGAGTTGATCAGGCCATTTTAAAGCGGAAGTAACCAGGGTGTTGTAAATATTAGCTTTCATTCAATTCACGGTGAAGAGATTTAATAACGTCACTTTGCTCCTGCATTGATTTTGCACAAGCTAATTTTCCGGCTGCATACCCGGTTTGCAAGCCGGTACCCATAACGCGGGCGCTGGCTATTGCTCGTGATGTTGCTGAAATATTTTTTCCAGCAAAAAATAAATTTTGCAACTGATCAGAAATGAGGGAATCAGCAGGAATACTGTATCCGTTGTCGGGTTCAAAGTAGGTCATTCTTAGTTTTCCATTATTCTCCCATTCTTCAATCGGCCATGTTCCCGTGGCTATACTTCGGGGTGATTTTTTGCACTGCACAATATCCTGCTCGTTCAAAATATATTTTCCCCTGGATCGCTGAAGTGTGCGGATACCGGGTTGTGGAAAAATCATTTCAAGTGATGCTTCGCGAAAGCTGTCCAATTGAGATTTTAAAACTGATAATATTTCCGAAATATGCTTCGGTACGTCATCGAAGACTTCCCTGTTTGTCAGGATAGTGTCTGTGATCACATTGGGCAACGTGAGTTTAATATCCACTTTAGATTTATCCAAAGAGCCCGGAACAACGCTGACCCTACCGTAAATCATTGGCCAATTCATTGCGTTCAGATTTTTTAGTACAGCTCGCTTTATAGCCATGTCCAGCGAGAATTCATCCTTGCTGTCGATGTTTCGAACACGGAATATTTGTGCAGCCGCCTGATAGGTGTCTTCTTTTATCGTCTCGATGCCCGTCAGTTGTGATACAATAGCATGCCCACTACAGTCGACGACCGAGTTTGTGTTAATGCAAGATTTTTCGTCTGCATGGGAAACATAAACTTCGTTAATCTTCCTGCTAGTCGTCCGGACACTGTCGAGCGTAGTGTTCATCATCACTTTAATGCCAGCCTGAATCAGAAGTTTTTCATAGACCTGCTGTAAGATGGTCCACTCATATGGAATAATATAAAGCCCCTCAGCATAAGCATAAGGCCGTGCTTTCTCGTCCGCGTGGGCAAGCGTATCCAATAGCGATCTGCAAAACACATTGCCCACTGGTTTTGGGTTCGGTGAAAACGAGCGGTAGTACGCGCCACAGATTGTGCCAACATTTGCGTGAACGGAGTTTCCTCCCGGAGAAGAGTTTTCATCTAATAAGACAACATTCTTCTTTTCCTGTGCAGCTGCCAGGGATGCTGCAATTCCAGAAATCCCAGCGCCAACGACGACGATATCTGCTTCGATTTTCATCGGGGATCAATCAAAGGAATTTTGCCTGCTCTTAAAATCGAATATCATAAAAAAGATTAGTTGAACCACTTTTGATTGATTGACTCAATCCTTTTTACTGTAATGTCCCAAGCAGGTCAGTTCTAAACTGTTTTTCAAGTTGCTCTGCATCACTTTCTGAAATAACTTCTTCAAAATACATAATCATAATGTGAAGTTTATTTCTGAATCGCATAAATGCAAAATTAAGCCCGGGTGGATAAATGCTCGAAGGAAAACTCCAGGCATCTTTGATGGCGTGCCCTGCAAAGACTCGAAATTCGTCGGGATGGTCTGCCGCCGTTGTAAAAAGAAAGCTGGATAATGAACCACCCTGGGGTCCTTTGATCCAAAAATAATACAGGGGCGTCGGTGTCCTTCGAAGGTATTTCATCAAAAGGTCATAATCTCGCGACATCTTACTTTTTATCTGATCAACCATTTGATGATTGATTGAGCGTACCGTGTTCTCGAGCGAATTCAACTCACCAGCCTTAAGTCTGTAGAAAAGGAATGAAAGATGATTCCCCAGCAAAGGTCCGTCTGATCCCTTCTTGCGTTGGTCTTTTGGAACTGGAATCCAAAGATCGTGAATGGGTATGTTCTTACTTTTAAGGAGCGCATAAACTCCGCGGGCAGCACTTGCAAGATATACCGGACTTCGCCCAAAGGGTGCTCCAAGTGATGGTCCGATCTTGTCAAACAAGCTGGTTTCTTCCGGGGTAAATCGGATAACCCTGATTTTTTGATTCTGATTATTAATTGGTTGTACGGGTGCAATTGAAGACAACGGTTTCCGGGAAATGCGATCCACAAAAAATTTTGCACGTGTAGCATTGGCAAGTTGCAACAAGCGTAAACGTTCTTTCTGATTGGTATCCAGAATATGATGCAAAGGAGATGCTGCATCGCTCGCGAGCTGACGCAGTAATAATATTACGCCATATCCATCCATCAGTAAATGATGCCACGAAAAAATCAGTGCTGAGTCGCCATTTGAACGGTACACTACATCACAGCAAATATGCGATTCGTCGTCGTGCATCGTACGGTTTATGATCGCTTCCGGAATCAATTCGTCACTATCATGGACCAGTACGGGTATTGTAGTAATGGATTTTGTCTTCTGCCATTCCGGAATAGCAAGCGGATGGCTTTTAGCGGAGCTTAAGGATGCAAGCCATAAGACGTCTTTGTTTAAATTTATTTTTCTCCGAAACTCTTCAGCGTCAAGCCGTCCCTCCAACTCCAGCAGGTAGTGACAAATATTGGTCGAAAGGCCGGTATGGTTGATGTGTCTTTTTTCGAGTGCTCTTAAGAAACAGTCTGCTTCAGTTAGTAAAATTCTTTGGTTTGCCGTGTCGTTCATAGGTGTCGGTAAGCACATTGTGCAAGCGTCAGGGCAGTATGGAAATTTTCAGGTAGGAGCTCTTCTTCTGGTAAGGTGATCGCGTACTTGCGTTCAAGAAACAACACCAGCTCTATTATGGACAATGAATCGATTCCGATCTTACTGAACACTGTGTTTGGTTCAACAACAACATTTTTATCTACAACGCTAGTACGTATAAAGGTGCATAACTCCTGACAGATAGTATCGACTGATGTTTCGTTCATGAAATGAGATTTAGCGACAGCACGTTTCATCGCGTAATGTTTGCAAGTTACCATTCACAAATATAGACGGCACTATTTTCTTGTTTCTATTGGTTGCGTCAGCAGGCTTTTGTATGTTTTTTGGGCGACAGGAATTCCCGTCAACCGAGTACCCGGTTGTCCATTTTCCTTCAGATCGGCGTTGTTGTAAAGCAACCCAAATAAACCCGGTTAGGTAGCCCGAGATTACCCAAAAATTCTGTTAATATTGCCTCCCATTAATATGTATCCTTAATTTTTCTTGAATTCGTTAATGAACTGTGTTGTCATTGGTTCCGGAATTGCAGGCCTGGCAACCGCCATACGGCTAAAATCCCGGGGTTTTAACGTTGATGTTTTTGAGGCAAACGATTATCCAGGGGGCAAATTGAAGGAAAAAAGAGTCGGAGGATACCGCTTTGACCTGGGACCTTCGGTTTTTACAATGCCTCACATAATTGATGAACTTTTTGAACTGGCGGGTAAAAATCCACGCGATTACTTTTCGTACACCCGCCTGGATACATCTTTTAAGTATTTTTTTGCAGATGGTAAGTGTATTACAGCCTATGCTGATCGTGACAAATTCGCCAAAGAGATTGCAGCGAAGACCACCGATTCTGAAGAGAGCTTCTGGCGATATATCGATGACGTAGCGGTAAAGTATGATATCACTAATGAAGTATTCAGTGAAAATTCTCTTCACGTTTTCAAAAATTATATCAAGAGAAAATTTCTTTCTGGAATTCTGAATTTTCATAAGATAGAGGCCTTCAAATCGATGCACGAAGGCAATAAGAGATTCTTCAAGGATCCGAATCTTATTCAGCTTTTCGATTATTATGCATCGTACGTTGGCTCAAACCCACTTGTAGCGCCGGCTACCCTGAATCTTATTTCTCATCTTGTTCTGAATATAGGTACCTGTATGCCGGATCAGGGCATGTATTCGATAATACGGGCAATCACCCAACTCGCAGAGGATATTGGTGTGCAGTTTCGTTTCAATGCCCCTGTAGATGAAATTATCGTGAGGGATGGAAGGGCGGTTGGCGTAAAGGTTAACGATCAGGAAATACGGTATGACAGAGTGATTTCCAATATGGACGTTTATTTCACGTACCATAAATTGTTACCACACAGTAAAAAGCCTGCGCGCATCTTAGAGCAACCCAAATCCAGTTCGGTAATCGCATTTTACTGGGGTGTTAAAGGTGTGCATCCGGAGTTGGATATCCACAATGTACTTTTCACCAGGAACGAATTTGAAGAGTACACAACGGTGTTTGATAACAATAATATCAGCAACGATCCCTCAGTTTATATTTGTATTACCTCGAAACATATTAAAAGCGATGCACCAGCCGGTTGTGAAAACTGGTTTGTGCTGGTGACTTCACCGAATGATCAGCTTCAGGATTGGGATGAGATTGTAAAAAGGACTCGAAAAAATGTTATTGATAAAATCAAAACAATGTTGTCAATCGACATTGAGCCACTTATTGAGTTTGAAGATGTCTTGTCGCCGCCATTGATAAAGACGCGATACGCAAGCGCCTTTGGTGCTATCTTCGGAAATAGCTCAAACAATAAATTCGCAGCGTTCCTACGGCATCCGAATTTCAGTAATAGAATCAGGGGACTTTATTTTACAGGTGGAACTGTACATCCGGGAGCAGGTATCCCAATGTGCCTGAACTCTGCAAAAATTATGGATAAGGTGTTCAAATAGTTTCTTCGTACTTAGGCGTTCACGTCCCCAATTTAGTTTCTTCAAAACTTGCTATGCTCGCCGATCTAGTTCACAGTAATCGCTAGTCATTTAACGCCTGATAGGCAAGTATGCGAAATTTACTATCAATATCTCCTTTCGTTCCCCACATTTGTCTGTAAAGGAGTACGATCATTTTTTCTTTTGGGTCTACCCAATACGTTGTTGAGAATGCACCACCCCATCCATAGGTACCGGTCTGCATCGGCATCTTTCTGCTGCTGGTTTCGGTCACAATTGAAAATCCAAGTCCGAATTTGTCTTCCCCTAAACTGAGTTCCCCAATCTGATTCATCGTCATCATTCGTATCGTATTGCGGCTAAGCAGTTGTTGCCCGTTGTATGTACCGCCGTTAAGCAACATCTGAAGAAATATTCCATAATCATAAATGGTGGAAGAGAGTCCGCCGCCACCCGAAAAATACTCCTTCTTGTGATTCGGAAATGCCATATCGAGTCCTCCCGGTCCAAACGCATACTTTTCATTTTGCAAGACACCCAAAGAGTCTTCATTGAAGAAGTTTACCAGGCGCCCGGCCTTTGCAGGCGGTACATTGAAATACGTGTCTTTCATGCCAAGCGGAGTAAAAATCCTTTTCTGAAAAAATTCATCCAGCGTCATGCCAGACCAGATTTCAACCAGGTATCCGAGCAGATCAGTATTCAACCCATAGGTCCATTTTTCACCCGGTTGATGCATCAGGGGTAATGGTCCCAGGCGGGTCATGGCATCTCCCAGCTTGTCGTCCTGTACATAAAGGCCTGCAGTAATTTTATTTTTCGCGTAGATCGCTGTCGCCTCCCTGCTGCCGATCTGTGCGTAACCGATGCCAGATGTGTGGGTTAGCAGATCGCGTATCGTCACACTTCGTTTGGCTGGAACGGTCGTATACGTGCTATCAGCTTCATTGAATTTATCAAGTACCGTTTCGTTTTTGAAAGCTGGAATGTATTTCCAAACGGGATCATTCAACAGGAATTTTCCCTCTTCGTGAAGCATCATGGCTGCAACACTGGTAATGGCTTTTGTCTGTGATGCAATTCTGAAAATTCCATCTTTCTGAAGGGGAGTTTTTGTTTGAAGATCATTATATCCAACTGAATTGTAGTATACAACCTTGCCATTTCTGATAATAAGGGCAGATGCACCATTCATCCATCCGCTGTCGATCCATGCTTTCATGCTGGCATCAATCCGTTTGAGCCGGGCAGCAGAAAATCCAACCGATTCAGGGGTGGTCGCTGGTACAATTTTTTGAGCTTGAGATACCTCAACCGTTAAAAAACAAACTAAAAACAGAAGTAGTCCTTTTCTCATAATGTGAAATTGAATAGTAATGCTGATTTTATATTTACCCAATGGTTAACCTGCAATTCCGCCAGCCGATTACCTCCATGAAAAACCAGAATACTTAATGTTATGCAGATCCAGGAACTTTTGCAAGTCACTGTAACAGGTATTGGTATTAAACCGGTTTTTCAGTGCAAGTAGTAATGCCTCACCGGAGTTGGCTTCTAACTGGAATAAGGGATAGATTTTCTCTACTTCATCCGGAGTGATGGTGGTGATGTATTCGTAGTCAGAATCTCCCCAATAATCACTTACAGTTTTGCCAATATCATATCCATCAATGACAAGATTTCCCAGAGCATCAAAATAAGCTTCGATTGATATTTTGATATTTTCATTGGTTAACGAAAACAGTATGACACGCTTCATATCGACTGACGTTACCTGTTATTTATCTGATGGATTAGCAGAGCAATCCAAATGCTGGACGGTATTCTGTCTTCAGTTAAACAGGGATAATTGTGTTTGTCTGAATAGCGGCTTTGGCCTTAACGGATTGATCTCACCTTCCTCACTCCTGATGTGATAAACTTCAGATTCTCTCTCCCGGGAAGCAACTATGATTTCCGTTCGTCCGGCTATGCTGGAAAATAAATTCTGTACAATTTCCGGACTATTGTTATTTCTGGATAAGTGTGACAAGAATAAATGACTCATGAATCCCGGGCGGTGTTTGGTAAATAAGTCCATCGCTTGTTTATTGGACAAATGACCTTTTCCGCTGCGAATCCGGTTCTTTAATGCCATTGGATAGCCGCCTTTCTCCAATAACTCTTCATCATAATTAGATTCCAGAAAGGCAGCATGACATTGTTTGAAATGAGAGATTACATTGTGGCATGGTAATCCAATATCGGTGAATATTCCAACATTAACCGTATTGCTGGACACAATGAAGCTGTGCGGATCTGCGGCATCGTGAAACTTCGGAAAGGCAGTTACTGTAAGCGCTCCGAATTGAAAAGGCTCAAATGCCCGAAATGGAAAAGTCTGATCTGTTCTTAGAATAAGATTGCCATTGTACAGGGTGCGTGGTGTGATATAAACAGGCAATTGATATTTCTTTGACAAAGACGGGACACCGTGAATGTGATCACCGTGCTCATGAGAAATAAATACAGCCTTTACTTTTTTTATTGACAATCCCAGACGCTTCAGGCGCTTATCGGTTTCCCGGCAGGAGATACCACCATCAATTAATACAGCTTCATTTTCTGTACCGATGTAATAGCAGTTGCCATTGCTTCCGGAATTAAGTGACGCTACAAATAGAGACATTTTTCGAGTGCGGGAATGGTTGAGCTAATGTAAGAAAAAACGGAGAGCACGTGTCTTGATTTTTACATTGATATCATTAAAAAGACCGATCGTTAAACTAAAATTTATCCGATACTTTTAGCGTAGCAGGTCTATACACTTCTCTTCTCAGCCAGTTTACTCTTCCGATATCCGTAACAAAAATAAATCAGCAATCCGAAAGCCATCCATCCGAAGAAAACGAACCAGCTTCGCGTCGGAATTTCTATCATGAGGTACAAACAGCACAGCATCCCCAAAACAGGAATAAGTGAAAGTTTTCGAAGGAAGGAAAACAGTGAAATGACGGCTGCTACTATGATAAAAATCAAAAACAAAATTTCCTGATGCGACTCATGCGGGAGGTTGGTGGCCGCATTCAAAACCCGCTCTCGGAAGGTGTACAAAAAGACGCAGAACAGAACAGGTACGATCCATTGCCCGTTTATATAAGGAAGGTTGAATTTTTTCTCTGAAGACTTTTCCTTTGGAGGAAGCATCAATACTCCACCACAAACAACTGCGAATGCGAAGAGTGTTCCAATACTTGTAAGGTCGGTCATTAATGCACTTTCAACAAACAGTGCGGGTATCGCGACAATTATTCCAGTAACGACCGTTGCAAAGCCCGGCGTTTGAAACCTGGAGTTAATCTTTCCAAACTTCTTTGGCATCAGGCCATCGCGACTCATGCTCATCCAGATTCTCGGTTGCCCGATCTGAAAAACAAGCAATACACTCGTTGCAGCAACGACCGCACTTACGGAGACAAAGAAACCTACCTTACTGAGATTGATTTTTTCGAATACATATGCAAGAGGATCTGCCACAGCATAAAATTCAGAGTAATTCACCATGCCGGTTATTACCAGTGTAACGACAACATAAATCACTGTACAGATCATAAGTGAATAAAGCATCCCACGCGGTAGATCGCGTTGAGGATTTGCACATTCCTCAGCCGTGGTGGAAATAGCATCAAATCCGATATAGGCAAAAAACACTGCCGACACTCCTTTTAAAACACCTGTAAAACTATTGGGCATAAAGGGTGTCCAGTTGTCCGTGTTAATATAAAAAACACCGATGCCAACAATAATGGCCAACACAACCAACTTCAAGGCAACCATAAAGTTTGCGCTTGAGCGGCTTTCTTTAATACCAACGTACGCCAGCATCGTGATGAGTACAATGATGATGAATGCAGGCAGGTTGCAAATAAACCTGTATCCCCCGATTGTCGGTGCGGTAGTCCATGCCATGCCATCAGTGGGTTTGCCGGAGGCAACCGCTGCGTTGAAAAAACCTTGAGCTGTGCTTGGATCAGTGGCAAGCCAAGCAGGGAGGTGAATTCCGACGCCTTCCAAAAGGTTAACAAAATAGCTGCTCCAGGAAATTGACACCACTACATTTCCGATACTGTATTCGAGGATTAAAGCCCATCCGAGAATCCAGGCGATTATTTCACCAAACGTCACGTATGAATAGGTGTATGCACTACCCGCAACCGGAACGCGTGAGGCAAACTCTGCATAACATAAGGCCGTGAATCCGCAGGTAATTGCCGTAATTATAAAAAGGAACACTACCCCTGGACCACCATCATAAGCTGCCTGTCCGATAGTAGAAAAAATACCGGCGCCAATTACAGCCGCAATACCCATTGAAGTTAGGTCTCGCACGCCTAATACTTTCTTTAGCGCAGGTGATCCATGGCCATCAGTATCATGCTGGGAAGTATTGAGGATCGTGGAAAGTGATTTCTTTCGAAACAAAGAGTTTGCCATTCATTTAGATTTAGGAGCCCTCAAAATAGTTGATTTTTTTGACTTAAATTAGAGCCTTAATCTTGGGTGTACTCAAATTGTCGTTTTGGACTAAAGTCCTTTTTATTGACTGTTGAATAACCCCACACTTAAGTGTGGGGCTTCTGCGCAAAAAGCTTAATGGGCTTTAGCCCTGCTTGTCTTTGCATCTAGCGACAATCTGAAATGCGCCCTAACCTTGGGTATTTTTTAATCATAGCTATTACCAGATTTTTTAATGCATTTACCGAATGACGAGAGCCCTCAAAGTAGTCAGGGCGCAAAAATTACTATTACTGCCGAGGAACTGAATATGCTCCCACTCAAAGCCTTTAAGGGTAAAGTGAGTGTGATTACAGAGCCCTCGAAGTTATCAAGTGTGTTGCGCGAAATCGAAAGGCATGAGGTCGTTGGATTTGATACTGAAACCCGGCCCAGTTTTAAACGTGGACAAATCTATCAAGTAGCCCTGCTACAGTTGGCAGTACCCGATAATGTCTTTCTCATCCGAATCCATCAAACGGGATTGCCCGGGGAAATCGCTTCAATCTTTGAGAATCCGAATATTATAAAAGCGGGTGTGGCGATACGCGATGATATTAAAGCCCTTCAAAAAATCAATCGATTTCAGCCGTCTTCTTTTATCGAGTTATCGGCTCTGGCGAAAACTTCAGGATTACAAGTTGAAAGTGTTAAAAAGTTGGCTGGTCTTTTGTTGGGTTTCAGAATTTCAAAGAGTGCGCAGACATCAAACTGGGAAGCGCCAACGCTCACTGAAAAACAACTCGAATACGCTGCCACCGATGCCTGGGTATGCCTGGAAATATACAACTATCTCAAGAGCAACTACCTCGGAAAAATTGGAGATCCGGAAATCGAAGTGTTCTGAGCGTTGAGGATTTTGCCCCGTTAACAAAAACTTATAGCACTCAGTTGTATAATAAACCGTATCTCAACAGTTCTTCATTTTTCTATAAGTTTTTTCAATCCGTCCATTACAGAGCCCCAGTTAGCTTCGGAATGCTTTGCTTTCTCAGCATCATAGTTTGTTTGGGTGATGGTAAGTTCTGAAGTATTTCCAACGGTAGCCACTTCATAAGTAACCAGCAGATAATTTTCAGGTGAGTCGGGTAAATTACTCCAATCACTCAGATAAGTATAGACCAGTTTTTTATTGGGAACAAATTCCTTAACAATACCTTTGTCCTCGTAAGATTTTCCTTCCCATTCGCCACGAAAGTAAATCGGGCTGCCCGTTTCCCAGGTCGTGACCATATCAGAACCGAAAAAATATTGTTTTACCATTAGCGGGTTCGTTAAGCCGTCCCAAACCTTTTCAATCGGGGCGTTGAAAGTAGTCCTATAGACAGTTTTGTGGCTGGTCTGCATAGCTTTTTTTTGCAATGATAGGATTAGCAAGTGACAACAGTATGTCAGCAGCCGCGAAGGCTTCCAGGATTCTATACCTTTTATCCGTAGATCTGATTTAGCACGCCAGCAAGCCGCACACCAGCCTGCAATAAGCGTAACCGTACGATATTAAAATTATCATATGAATAGGAGTATCCTAACCTTCCTTTGCCAATATCATAAACTTGCGGTCTGTAACCCATACTTTCATTAGCCCAGTCACGAACCGTCGCTTGTTGCCAAGCTTTGAGCTTTGTAGCGTCTGGTGTGTCGAGTGATTCACCCAACTCAGTATAACTAAGCCGTGTATCATCTATCATATCACTGTCCCAAACCCGATGAAGATTGCTGTCCCCCCTGAACCACATCACTTTTACATCATTTCCACCACGGTCATTTCCACCACCGACATGAAGCGGCTGATGTATGTCGCCGACAAGATGAACCAGTACTTTTAGATATTCCGCCTCCTCCTTTGCACTTAACTTTTTGGATTTTAGAGCTGCTACAATTCGTTCAAGTGACATGATGATATCACCATTTGGATTTTTTTCACTTTGATCATAAGTTTGTTTGTCTTGAACCGTTACCCAATGCCAGTCACTCATATAATCATAGGTTGAGTCGGCGCGAATCTCATCCATCCAGGTACTAACCATCGCAAGTGACTGGCCGTTCAGAATTCTTTGCACCTCTTTCTTCGCTTTTTTGCTAAGATACTTTTCAGCAATCAGACCGGTAGCGCGATGACCGGTTTGACCCCAGGCGAAAGTGCTTACATATAAAAATAGGGAAAGTGCGGTCGTAATGATTTTCTTCATAGTTAAGATTTGAATAACTAATTTGATTCAATCTGTTGGGAGTGATCTTTCAGGTTGGTCAAAATCCGCAGTAATTTCTTCAATTTCTCACAATCTGGAATTAACTGTCCGTTAATTTATATTTATATCTTTGCAGAAAGGCTTATCCATGCCTCAAACGGTAAAACTTTCTGCTTTTCTTGTTGCCCATCAGCTTGATATAAAAGGTGTCAAGACATTTTTGGATATCAAACCTTTTTCTGATACTTCTTCCGAGCTATTCTATCGATTTGCGGGGGAAAAGTATCAGTACTACTTCAACTTCGGGATTATCGTCTTCGCAGGATACTCGGAGGACGAAATGAAGTGGGCCGTTAAAGCCGTACAAAGTCATCAAAGAAATTCTTTGACGGTTTGGTTGCGGGATGAACATATGATCGAGGTCGAGACGGGCAAACAGATTGTGTTCGACTTCGCTAAATTGATTGTTGACAAGGTGGATGAAAAAGTAATTCGTATCGCCATGTTTAACCTGGCACAATCCGTGGCGTTAGATTACTACCATGGTATTGCTGAAAATCTGCTTACAGAAGTGAAAGGTTTTGCCAACCAATTGGAAGAAACGGGTAAATTGAAGATCAGCCGGAAAAATATGATGCGCTTTATAGGAAGGGCGCTGAACACACAAAATGAAATCGCTGAGAACATCTATATTTTCGATGCACCTGATCAGGTTTGGGAGGACGAATATCTCGACAAGCTTCATCAGGGATTGATTAAACACTTTGATCTCCGGGTCAGGTTCAGCGAAATAGAATACACCCTGCGGATTATTGAAGACAATCTTTCCGTTTTTCGGGAAATTATCAATCAAAGGGAAAGCAGTTTGCTTGAACTGATAATCATCATCTTGATTTTAGTTGAAGTATTTGACTTGTTGATAACCAAGCTGCTTGACTTTTCCTGACGATTTTTACTTCGTCATTCCAGTGTCGGTAGGTTTAAAATCCATGGCGTGTTTTTCAACAAAGCATCGTTCGTTTGGAGCTAAAAACTTCCGGATGCTCCCTGTTAGTCAGGCGCAATGAATAACTGGTTTTACTACAAATGAAAAATTAGGTTCATCTCATAGTTAAGTTGCCACTAACAGTCTAGGTAAGGGAATCTCTATTCCTTTGCAGATACGACTGCAGTACCTTTCTCATCCAGGACTGTGAGCTTCAGGGTAGCGCCCTTGCTTTTGTATTGGATGGTACTGTTTAGTATGAGCATATAATTTCCAGGCTTTGTAGTTTCAGCCACGGAAATCCGGGCGACACTGCTTTCCAAAACACCTTCAGAAGGCTCAAACGTTACCGTCACACCGTCAGGTAGCCCTGACGATAATCCCAGTACGGCTTTTGACTTTGAATACCCTTTGGATCGGTTTAACGTGATGGTAACGTCAACATTATTACCCGGTTTTATTTCCAGTTTGGAAGATGAAAGGTCAACCGTGAACTCAGTGCGTGGTGCTGTCTTTTCCTGGCCGAAAATTTCACTTGTTCCCAAAATTCCGAGAATCAGGACTAATAATAAAGTTTTCATAACATAAGGGGTTTGTAAGACGAGAACGTAAAGGAGATGTCATTGATGCAATTAACCCTGTTGAAAGTAGTGAACGGTTACTCCTTGTCGTGAACGTCGATCTGACTGGGGTGAAATGGAGGGTTTGGGGCGAATGGAGATCAAACAAGCTCCATCATATTTTTTAGCTGCTG